>CASFHP010000007.1 GCA_949294555.1 uncultured Eubacteriales bacterium | reverse complement strand
GACATATCTATTATATATGCTTTTTGTATTTTTGGCAATTTATTTTCACTTTGAGTTGCGTAACTTAAAGTTTCATATTGTTTCCTATACAATAAAAAATTGACTAATAATTAAAACTATTAGTCAATTTTTTTATTCCCTCTATTTTTTATTCTACTAATTGCTAATCCATCTCCTACTTCTAAAATCTCTGTTTCAAGATTTGGATTTTCACTTACTTCTTTTATATATTCTCTTAAATTTCTAACCGCTGTTCTTTGTTTATGTTTGTTATAATCACTCATAACATAACCTTTATATAAGATATTATCAGCAAAGATAATACCATCTTCATTTATCATCCTTAAGGCTTCTTTTAGGAAAAATGGATATTTTCCTTTCGCTGCATCTATAAACACTACATCATATTGATTATTTAAAGTTGGTAATATTTCTACTGCATCGCCTTCATAAATGTTGATTTTATCTTCTACTTCTGCCATCTTGATATTTTCCCTTGCTTCTTTTACTCTATCTGTTTCTCTTTCAATCGTATCAATTACACCATTTTCTGCTAAAAATTCTGTAAAGCATATAGCAGAATAACCAACTGCTGTCCCTATTTCTAGTATTCTATTTGGTTTGTTTTTGCTTAAATATTTTTCAATCACTTCTAGTGTTTCGTCCATGATGATTGGTATATGTTCTTCTAATGCTCTTTTCTTTATTTTTTCTAATTCTTGCTTATTCATTTTTTCCTCTTAATTATCTATAATCTTTTTCTCCTTGTTCTTTTTCTTTATATGCTAAGTTTATATGTCTACCACTAGGAGATATATTAATATCTGCAGGTGCTAAAGGATTTATATTACTTTTTTCCTTCCAAATTGTAAGATATTGTTGAATTTGTTCCTTGCTATATTCGCCATAAATTAAATTATCAACAAATCCACATATTAAATCTACTGGTTTTATTAATTCTTTTGTCTTTTCTATATCTCCTTCCACAAGTCTAATATCATTATCTCCTCTTTCGATTTTTGCAATTCTTTCTTTGTAATCATTGACAATTAGCTGATATCTTTTTAAAACAGATGCTATTTCCTCTGTATTTTTAGCACTTTCCATTTCTTCTATAAGTTCAAGTATCATTTGTTTATATTTATCATTATCTTGATACTTCAACTGTTCGAAATACTCTGCTATTGTTGGAGCTACCGTTTTTACAACATAATTAATTTGTTCCATTTTCATCTTTTTAAAAAACTCTTGTGCTTCAATTGCTTCATTTACATCCATAACCATTCCCCTTTCATTTTTTCTATTTTCTTTGTAATTATTCCATATTTATTTTATCATAAACTATTCTTGTCTTGCAATTCTAATATTTCTAATTTATCATTTAACTTCTGATAAATTGGTACCATTTTAGGTTCATTGGTTACTTCTGTTGCTTTATCAATATCTACCCATTTTACACCACTATTTTCATCTTCTTTTATTCTAAGTGGTTCGTTTTCATCTGCTTCTAGCAAATATGAGCAATCCAAATGCAAATGAGATGGTACAAATTTTCCTCTTTTTATATGGCAATCAACTGTTACAATTTCCAAGCTAAATATACCATCACTTAACACTTTTAAGTTTTTCAAACCTGATTCTTCTTGGGCTTCTTTTAATGCCACATGCAATAAGTCATCATCTCCATCAGCGTGTCCCCCTGTCCATGCCCAAGATTGATAAATATTATGATATATCATTAATGCCTTTGTTCTTTCTTTATTTACAATCCAACTAGATGCTGTAAAATGACACATTTTGTTTTCTCTTGTTAATACATCATCAAAAGTCTCAATATATTTTAACATCATTTCTTTGTCTGCTTTTTCTTGCTCATTAAATGGTACAAAATTTTCTATCTGAGCTTTTAAGTTCATAGGCTATTTCCCTCCTATTTATTTCTATTTGCTCTTTCTCTTTCCTTTGTATCTAAAATTTTCTTTCTTATCCTGATTGATTTTGGTGTTACTTCTACCAATTCGTCATCTTGAATAAATTCAATGGCTTTTTCTAGTGACATTTGAATTGGTGGCACTAAACGTAATGCATCATCTGAACCAGACGCTCTTGTATTGGTTAAATGTTTTTCTTTACATACATTAATTGCTAAATCTTCTCCTCTTGAGTTTAGACCAACAATCATTCCTTCATATACTTCTACACCAGGTCCAATGAATAAATCTCCTTTGTCTTGTGCATTGTATAGTCCATATGTTACAGATTTTCCATTTTCAAATGCAACAATCGTTCCTCTTATACGTGCTTGGATATCGCCTTTATATGGTTGATATGAATCAAATATATGATTCATGGTTCCTTCCCCTTTTGTGTCTGTTAAAAATTCTGTTCTATATCCAATTAATCCTCTTGCTGGAATCTTAAATTCAATTTTTGTATGGCCATCTTCAGCTGGTTCCATATTTACCATTTCTGCTTTTCTTCTTCCTAATTTTTCAATAACGTTTCCTACACAGTCATCTGGAACATTTACTACTAAATCTTCAATTGGTTCACATTTTACGCCATCAATTTCTTTAAAAATAACTTTTGGACGAGATACTAATAGTTCAAATCCTTCTCTTCTCATGGTTTCAATTAATACTGATAAATGCAATTCTCCTCTTCCTGATACTTCAAAAGAGTCTGGTGAATCTGTTTCTTTTACTCTTAAAGATACATTTCTTTCTAGTTCTTTAAATAATCTATCTCTGATGTGTCGAGATGTAATAAATTGTCCTTCTTTTCCTGCAAATGGTCCATTATTAACACTAAATGTCATAGATACAGTTGGTTCATCAATATCAACAAATGGTATTTTTTCTGGATGATTAAAATCACAGATAGTATCTCCTATATTGATATCTGGTAATCCTGCAAGCTCAATAATATCTCCTGCTTTTCCCTCTTCTACTTCTACCTTATTTAATCCAACATGTGTATATACTTTTGCAATTCTACCTTGTGTAACTTTATCTTCTTTACCACAAATTGCTACTGGCATTCCAACTTTGATACTTCCTCTTTCTACTCTTCCTACTGCAATTCTTCCAACATAATCATCATAATCAATATTAGATACTAACATTTGTGCTGGTCCTTCTTCATCACAGTTTGGTGCTTGAATGGTATTGACAATTGTTTCAAATAGACAATGTAAATCTGTTGCTTCATCTTCTAAGTTCATTTTCGCAATTCCATTCTTTGCTGAAGCATACACAACTGGGAAATCTAATTGTTCATCACTTGCATCTAACTCTATAAATAGTTCTATAACTTGATCTACAACTTTTTCTGGTGTAGCTCCTGGCCTATCAATTTTATTAATCACTACAATTGGTTTTAATCCTAAAGCTAATGATTTTTTTAACACTTCTCTAGTTTGTGGCATTGCACCTTCAAAGGCGTCAACTAATAAAAGTACCCCATCAACAGTTTTAAGTACTCTTTCCACTTCTCCACCAAAATCTGCGTGTCCTGGTGTATCCACAATATTAATTTTAATATCATGATACATAACAGATGTATTTTTAGAAAGAATGGTAATTCCTCTTTCTTTCTCTAAATCGTTAGAGTCCATAATTCTTTCTGCTACTTGTTCATTTTCTCTAAATACATGGCTTTGTTTTAACATGGCATCAACCAATGTTGTTTTACCATGGTCTACGTGTGCAATTATTGCAATATTTCTAATGTTTTTGTTGTTCATTTTACTACTCCCTCTCTTTTATTTTGTCCAATGGGTCCAAATGGACCTGGTCCCAATGCGACATTTATTAAGACGTTTTCCAAAGTTTTTCTTGAAAAACGCCTAATTCTCTAAAAATCAGCTTATAAAATTATACACCTATTCGTCTATTTTGTCAAATATATTTTTTATGTTAATTCATACAGTTATTCCCATACTTTCCAAGAAATTTGCACTGTCACTTTCATTGACAATTGATTGAAATTCTGTTTCATCAAATATATCAAATTTTGTATTCTTATATTGCACATTTACGTCTAATGCAATGGCATATGGGATATAGCTTTCATAAATAGTAATTTTTTCTATTGACCTTTCTTTTAATAATGTATAGTCTTGTATGAATTTTTTGAATTTTATCCATTTTTTTAATTCTTCTTCTCCATATGAACTTAAAAATACATTTGTATTTTCAGAACTTTTCATGAAGTTGATAAATTGATATCCTAGCAATGTTCCTATAAAAGCACCACCTAGCATTCCTACAAGCATTGTCATACCAGCAAAACCTGTTTTGCCTCCACTTATCCATCCGATGACACCACTTATGATTACCATACAGATTATCGTAATGAAAATAATTTTTTTGGATTTATCCTCATTCTTTTCTTTTGCAAATTTTCTTATCTTATATTCTTCTAGTACATATTGTTTCCATGTTCTATAATCAAATTTTCTATTTGAATTGTCATTGATTAAAGTGTTGATAATATATAGTTGACTTTGGCTACTAATTTTATTTCTATAGTCTTCTTCTTGCAAATAGAAGTGAATTCTTGTCTTACCTTGCTCATTACTTTTTGATATATTAATAATTTTTTGGGCATATAATTCCATAATATCTGCAATCAAATCTTTATATCTTAATTTTTGATTGAACAAATATCCTACAATTGATGGTGGATATTCTGTAGATAATTCTCTATTTAAGTAATTAATATCTTCATAACTTTCTTTTTGATATTTTAAATTTCTATATTTTCTATAGATAAATGCAATCACACCAAATAAAATTGCTATATATAAAATGATAAAAATAGGATTAAATACTATAACTGAACCAAATCGTATGTATGCAAATACAATAAGTCCTAAAATTATTAATCCAAATCCAATAGTTTTATTGGTTTTATTTTTACTTCTAGAAAGTGCAACTGCTATTGCAAATATTAACAAAACGGCTATGTAACCTAACATATACATGGTTTTTCTCCTAACTAGCAAGTTCTATAATCTTGCTCATAATTTCTTCTGTTACTTTATCTAAAACTTCTTTGTCTTTACTTCCTTTATACTTGCTATAATCTAGTGGTTTTCCATAAGTGATTGTAATTTTATGATGGTCTTTTGTTCCACCTTTTATACCACAAGGTACGACCTTTGCTCCACTTCTTATGGCAAAAAAGGCAACACCGTCTTTTACTTTTTCTCCTTTTTCTAAACCGTTTCTAGTTCCTTCTGGGAATAAAGCAATACATTTTCCTTCTTTCAAATCTTTCAAGGATTTCTTTATGGCTGATACATCTTTTTCATCTCTTTTTACTGGTATAGCTTCAAAAGCCCATCCTAGAAATGCTAAGAATTTATTTTTGTATAATTCTTCTTTGGCTAAAAATTTCATATCTCTTTTTGCTGTTACCACCATCAATGGTGGATCTAAATAGCTTCTATGATTTCCACAAAAGATTAATGCCCCATCTTTTGGAACATTTTCTAATCCTTTAATCTCTGCTTGATAAAAAATCTTAAACCATATATATAAGCCTCCTCTTACAATTGCTTTAATAATTTCTTTTAATACTTTTTTCATTTTTGTCTCCTTTTTAAATATTAAGGACATCCTACGAAAAGGATAGACCTTTTATTTTCTATTTTACTTATCCTATTTATCAAATCCTTTATTGCTTATTCTTAATAATTTCTATAATCTTATCTACTACTTGTTCAATGCTTAAATTAGTAGAATCCACATATATTGCGTCCTCTGCTCTTTTTAAAGGTGCAATTTCTCTTTTAGAATCTCGTCTATCCCTATCTTTTATTCCTGCCAAAACTTCTTCATAAGAACATTCTATTCCTTTTTCTTGATTTTGCAAAACTCTTCTTCTTGCTCTTTCTTCTGGGGTTGCGTCTAAATAAATTTTTACATCTGCATTAGGAAATACCACAGTTCCAATGTCTCTTCCCTCCATGATAACATTTTTTCCTTCTGCAATGTTTCTCTGTACTTCTAATAATTTATTTCTTACAACTGGTAACACAGATACTGGCGAAACCAAATTATTGACATCATTTTCTCTAATTCTGTGTGTTACCTCTTCTCCATTTAAAAATATTTTTCCATCAGGATGCATTTCAATATTGATTTTGCTTAACATTTCTTCTATTTTCTGCTCTTCTTGTATATCAATATGTTCTTGAATCATGTTTAAGGCAACACATCGAAAAGTTGCTCCTGTATCAATATTGACTAATCCTATTTTTTCTCCTACCATTTTGGTTATGGTTCCTTTTCCTGCTCCAGCAGGTCCATCAATTGCTACTACAAATGACATATTTTCTTCTCCCTTTTATTTAAATATTATTATTTTTTATTAGATTTTCATGTATATAAATATGATAGTTTTTAAGGAGGTGTGTCCCTTTTGGACATTTTTTGTCCATTTTGGCACGTCCCCAATGTCCCAATGTTTAGTCTTGTTTTTCTGGCACATAAATATTTTTAGCTACAACATCTAGTTCAACAACATTCATAGCCGTTAATTTTTCAATTTCTTTTTTGGCTCTATCTTTAAAGTCTTTAATTCCTTCTATGACATTATATCCATACATAACTGTAACTTCTACATAGATTTTAGCACCTTCTCCATAATTTTCTACCCTTGTTCTAGATATTTTATAAATGGCTGGTGTTTGTACAGCAATATATTCCAGTATTTGTCTAAAGACCAAATCAGATATTGTAAATTTGCCTAAATAACTAAAAGTTGGTCTTATAATAGATTTTTCTGATATATATGGTTTTTGTCCTTTGCCTTTTGATTTGAAGATTTGCAATGGGTCTAATAAATATCCTGAAAAATCTTTTTTAATTTGAAAGGTTGGTACGGGAATAACATGTTTTCCTTCTGTCACACGAATTCTTCTTGCTGTTTCCATTTCTTGTTTGGTTGCTACATCTGTTATATAGATATATTCACTGATTTCTGGTAAGCCCAAATTGGCTGCAATTTTTTGTACCATTCCATCTGACGTTCCTAATATTAAAATACTTTGTGGCTTTTCTTTTTTTAATGCTTTTATGATTTTATCTCTTTCTTCCTTTTCATAAAATAATGCATGTTTAACTGTTCCCACTTTTGTTGGTGCTTTTTTTGCTGATTCTCCTGCTATAACTTCGTTTTCTTTAATTAATAATCCATCATCT
Organism: uncultured Eubacteriales bacterium; assembly: GCA_949294555.1. Taxonomy (GTDB): domain Bacteria; phylum Bacillota; class Clostridia; order TANB77; family CAG-508; genus CAG-269. The sequence goes on along the minus strand of CASFHP010000007.1, from coordinate 54,965 downwards.
ATTATATAGCTTATATTTTTTTCACTTGCTACCATTTGTGCACGATAACTTTTCCCTGTTCCAGAGGGACCAACAAATGCATATACTTTTATTTTATTTCCAAATAATTCATCTAATATCATATTGATTTGCTGTTATAAAACAACTTTCTCCTTTCTTTACTCTTTTTACTTATTCTAGATTTTTTCTATGGTTTCTAATTTTTCATTTTTTTGCCTTGGTTATAGACCTTACATCTTTCTTATCTTTATTTTTAATTTGAATAACTGGTATTACTTAAATTTGGATAACTAAATACTTTTCCGCCTTCTGTAAATTGTCCACTTGGGCTATGGTCTTGGTCAATAATTTCTCTTCCTACTAGAAAATATTTATATCTAGATGCTTCACTTACTGTTCCTCCACCTACTACAACTGGGTCATCCCAGGTAGTATCAACTGCATACCAACTTCCATTTAATTGTACATAATTCCAAGCATGATTCTCTGTTTCACCTTGTGAATTGGTTCCTGTTCCAATTACCATAACACAAGGTATATCTAATTCATTTAATAAATATTTAAAAGCTCTTGCATATCCCTCGCATACACATTCTTTATTTACTAATGCACCATATACATTATATATATTTTGTTTTGACAAACTACTGTCATAATTAATAGAATCAATTAAATAATCATGTACCATTTTGATATCTTCATAGGTATTTCCTGTTCTACTTTGCAATATTTGATTTTTTACTTGTTCGATTTGTGCTACTGCTTGGTCAATTTGCTCTTTAGATTGAAATCCATCTGCTAAATAATTCGCTTCATTTCCTGAATTGATAAATACATTATATGTTGAAACACCACCTTTAGTAGTTGTTTCTATATTCAAGTACATTTTTCTAGGGCTTAAATAAAACACTTCAGCATTATCATATGTATATGCTTCTATGGCTGATTGATAATATTCTCCTAATTGTTCTTGACCATTGCTTTGTGATAATAAATCAGAAAAGCTCGTTCCTAATTCAATCTGATAAGTTCCTGTTTTCATTTGTTCTTTATTACTTTCAAAAGCTCGATAAATAATCCTTGATTCTTCTTCTAATTGGTTATAAAAATATTTATCAACTTGCACATTGGAATAATTATTATTGGTAGTCGTATTTGTTTTTTCTATAGAACTAAGTGGACTTTCAACAATCGCTGGAACCTCTATGTCATCTTCTACTGTTTTTTCATTTTCAGAACTGTCTGCTACAGTTTGTGTTGTTTCTGCAAATGCTAAATCCTCTTCTTTTCCCCATTCTTGAAGAGCTATCATTAAAAAAACAATAATAACAGAAAAAATGCCTATAATAACTAAAAATAATATGACAGAAATGATTTTATCAATAAATTCTTTCTTCATATAATTATTTCCTTTCATCTATTTTTACTTTATTTTATTTTTTTCACTATACGTTTATTATAGCATTTTTATTATGTAAAAACTAGTATAATTTTAAAAATTTTACGAATACTATAAATAATTGGTTACAATTCTCAATTAATAATTGTTCGCCTTGCTTATAAAGCAGGCACCTCTCACAGCAAGTCTGAGATTCTCCTACTTGATAATGTAAGAATTTGTAATATTTCTCCATTAGCACATTTAATTTCATAAAATATATAAGATAACATTAGACAAATTAAATAAATCAGGACTGTGAATTGTAATAAGCATTATAGCTTAAAAAAAGGAGAACACATTATGAGTTTTAAAGATTTACTTTCTTCACTTTTTACGTATACACCTGAAAATAAAGAAACATATAATTTCAATTTAGTTGAAGATATTAATACAAAAAGTTATCCTGATAGTACAATAGGAAATACAGAAAATAAAAAAACAAAAATCTTTCCAAGTGTTACTGTTAATAGCGACTATTTAAAAACTAAATATAATCTTTTAATTAACTCAGATATTATTTTTCGTGATTTTATTTTAAATGCTAGAGGAAAACAATATCATGCACTTCTAATTTTTATTGATGGTATGGTTAATACAGAAATCATGAATGAGTTCATTTTAGAGCCTTTAATGATGAGAAATAAAAATAACAGTTTTGATGGTGGTCAAAATAGAGTCATAGCTGAAGCTGTTGCAAATAATATCACTGTTCGCAAAGTAAAAAAATTTAATTTACCAAATTATATTTCCAGTTGTTTAGTTCCTCAAAATGCTATTAAACAAGTTTCTACTTTTGAAGATTGTATATCTGGTATCAACTCTGGTAATTGTGCCCTATTTGTTGATACATTAGATATTGCTTTTGATATTGAAGTTAAAGGCTTTAAACAAAGAGGAATTGAAAAACCTAGTAATGAAATTGTTATCAAAGGTCCTCATGAGGCCTTTGTCGAAAATATTAGAACAAATACGTCTCTTATTCGTAGATTTGTCAATAATGAAAATTTAGTCATTGAAAATTTAAGTGTTGGCAATATAACAAAAACCACTTGTGGTATTTGCTATATTTCTGAACTTGCCAATGAAGATTTAATTGCAGAAGTAAAATTTAGAATGAATAATTTAGATGTTGATTCTTTGCTTTCTGCTGGACAATTAGAACAATTAATTTCAGATTCTAATAACTTAAATACACCGCAACTCATTTCTACAGAAAGGCCTGACAAAGCTGCTAGTTATTTGTTAGATGGTAGAGTCATTATTTTAGTAAATGGTTCTCCTTATGCATTAATTACACCAGGGATATTATCTGATTTTTTGAGTTCACCTGATGATAAAAATCAGAAAGCACTTTTTTCAAATTTCACAAAATTTATTAGATTAATTGCTGCTTTTATTACACTATTACTACCAGGGCTTTATATTGCAGTTACCAGCTTTCATCAAGAGATTTTACCAACAGAATTGTTATTTTCTATTTTAGCTTCTCGTGCCAATGTTCCTTTTCCAATCATTTTTGAACTGTTGGTTTTGGAAACATCTTTTGAGCTAATTCGTGAAGCAGGTTTAAGAGTTCCTTCCCCTATTGGTCCAACCATCGGTATTGTTGGTGCACTAGTCATGGGACAAGCAGCTGTTAGTGCAGGAATTGTCAGTCCTATCTTAATTATTGTAGTTGCCATTACAGGAACTGCCTCTTTTGCAATTCCAGATTATGCTTTTGGCTTTCACTTAAGAGTTTATCGATTTGTCTTTATCTTTTTAGGATATCTTTGTGGCTTTTTAGGAATTGCACTTGGATTATTTGTTTACATGGTATCTATGACTGATACAAAATCTTTTGGTGTTCCTTATACTGTAGGAATCTCTCCTCTTGAACATGTAAAAGGTAGCTCTTATTATTTGCCTGCTATGGAAAAACGAGAATACCGTTCTGGATTTTTAAATGCTAAAAAAGAAAATAAACAGGGGCATATTTCTATGAAATGGAAAAATACGTGACATGTCTCATTGGAAATGATGATTTGGGGACGGAGATAAAATCATCATTTTGTTTTAAAAAATCAAATAAAATAATTTCTAGAAAATGATGATTTTATCTCCGTCCCCAAATCATCATTTCCAATGAGACAAATCAACTTGCGAAAGGAGATTTTATGGAAAATTCTAAAATAACTGCTGCTGAAGCAATCAGTATTGTTCTTGGAATTTTTGTTGCCTATACATTAGTTGCTCTTCCTCGAACAATGCTTGAAACCACCAAAACAGCAACTCTAATTAATCTTATCTATGTTGGAATTATTGCATTATTTATAACATTTTTAATTTATAAATTACTTATTAAATTTCCACGGAAGTGATATTGTGGATATTGCCGAATACTTAGGTGGTAAAACATTAAAAACCTTTATTGGTATTGTATTTATCTTTTATTTTTTGTTTAGTAGCAGTATTCTTCTTAGAAACTTTTGTGAATGTTTAAAAATTGTATATTATCCAATGACAAGTTTAATTTTTATTATATTGACTTTTATCATTGTTATTTGTATTACCTTACATCATCGTTTTTCTTCTATTGCTAAGGTTAATTTGCTAATTATTCCTTTAGTAATTATTAGTATTATTTTTCTATTTGTAGCAAATATCAAAAACTTCTCTTTGGATAATATCTTTCCAATTTTTGGAGATGGATTATTTAATACATTTGTAACTGGTTTAGGAAATTTAGGTGCTTTTGGTGGTATTACTTTGTTATATTTTCTTCCTCCTTACTTGAAAGAACCTCAAAAAATGAAGAAAATTTATCTAAGTTCTATCATATTAGGGACAATTTATTTCTTATTATGTGTTTCAATTATATTATTTATGTTTATCTCCCTAATGTATACCAACCAAATTATGCCTTTATATTCTGCTGCACGTTATATTGAATTTGGAAACTTTTTCCAAAGACTAGAATCCGTATTTCTTCTTATTTGGATTTTGCAGATGATTTGTTATTTAACGATTATTGCTAAAATCTCCCTATCCATTTTCAAAAAAATTACTAATATACGTGACGAAAAACCACTTATTCTTGTCTTTGGATTATTAATTTTTGCCATTAGTTTACTGCCAAAAAATTATGCGATTTCAAAATTTATAGAAGATTACATTTATCAGTATATGGTAATTATCATTTCCATATTTTTAGGTATTGCTCTCTTGGGTCTTGCCTATTTGAAAAAAAGAAAGAAAAAGGAGCTGAATACAGATGTCAAAGAAAATATTTAAAAAGATTTTTATTGCTATTTTAATCATCATGCTTCTTCTTGCTTTTTCTAAATCGTATTCCACTTTAAATATTGATAATTTAAGTGTTGTTGTTGCTATGGGAATTGATGTTTCTGACAAAAATCACTTGCAAATTAGTTTCCAATTTACCAATCCCTCTTCTGTTTCTGAATCAGGAACTTCTGAACAAGCCCCTTCTATCATCTATTCTGTAGATGCTTCTTCCATTAGTTCTGGTATCAATTTAATTAATACGTATATCGGAAAATCTGTCAATCTTTCTCATTGTAAAGTAATTGCATTTTCAGAAGAAATCGCAAGCAGAGGAATTTCAGATGAAATCTATACATTAATTAATGATACACAAATTCGTCCTTCTACAAATATTGTAATTTCTAAAACATCAGCAAGAGAGTATTTAGAAAATTCAAAACCATTATTTGAAAATTTGATTACCAAATATTATGAAGTCTTTTCTGGTTCAAGTAGTTACACTGGTTTTACTGCAAATGCTACCATTGGCGACTTTTTTGATAGTTTAATATGTCATTCTTGTGAACCATATGCCATTTTAGGTGGTGTTACCAGTAATTCTACAGAATATTCAGGAACTACAAATTCAGAAAATGATACTAGCACAAAATCCAACTCTTCATCTTTATCAGGACAGTCTACCGCTGAAAACACAGGACTTGCTGTATTTAAAGATGATGTACTTGTTGGAGAATTGAATTCCATTGAAACACTTTGCTTTTCAATTATACGAAATCAAGTAGATGGTTTCTTAATTTCTGTTCCTAATCCTAATAAAGTAAATTCTTATATAGACTTACATGTAACCCCTTTGGTTTCTCCTAATATAGATGTAAATATTTCAAACGGAACACCTTATATTACAATTGATTGCCGTTTTACTGGAAGAATTTACTCAATGGAAGATAGTGCAAACTATTTAAATGATGATATGCTAAATCAGATTTCTAACTCTTGTAACAGTTATTTAGAAGCTATAATTACAGAATATTTATATAAAACGGCTAAGGCATTAAATTCTGATATTAATGGATTTGGTAAAATGGCTAGAGAACATTTTTTAACATTAAATGATTTTTATGATTACAATTGGGGAGAAAAATATAAAGATAGTTTTTTTGAAGTTACAGTTGATTCTTCAATTCGTTCTTCTTCAATGCTAACCGAAAGTTAACTGTTCTATGCTTGTTTTAGCCAATATTGTTGTTTTATTTATTATTATTTAATTAAGAATATCTTTATCTTTTATGGAGGCTTTTATGATTAATTTTTTAGAATTTGTGGTTTTTATTTTGTTTTGTTTATATGTTTTAAAAGATGCCATTAGTTATGGCATCTATGAATATAAAAATGAGAATAAATTTGGTGGGGTATCTGTGATTGTTTTTTCCCTATTCTCTGTTATATTAAGTGTTGTGGCACTTTGCATTTCTTAATGTTCAATTGGGGACGTCTACACCTTTTCAAAATCAACTGTTCTTAGCAATTTACTTGCATCTTTTACTCTGATTTTAATTTTATCGCCAATTTTGTATGTCGTTTTGGTATGTTCTCCTATCAATCGTTTTCTTTCCTCGTCATAAATAAAGTACTCATCTCCTAAGTCATCAAAACGAATTAAGCCTTCTACAGTGTTTTCAAGCTCTACAAAAATACCAAATGATGTTACAGAAGATATGATACCTTCATATTCTTCTCCAATTCTACTTTCCATATATTCTGCTTTTTTGATATCTTCACTTTCTCTTTCTACTTTTGTTGCAATATTTTCTCTTTCTGATGATTGTTTTGCCCTCTCCTCTGCTTGTTTTTTGTATTCTTCTACAAATTTTTCTCCTACATCATAATTTTCTTCTAAATATTTTGAAATCACTCTATGGATAAATAAGTCTGGATATCTTCTTATTGGAGAAGTAAAATGACAATAATATTTACTTGCAATTCCAAAATGTCCTTGATTTTCTGCCTCATATCTTGCCACTTTTAAAGTTCTTAATACCAAATTTGAAACAACTTTTTCTTCTTCTTTTCCTTGAACTTCTTCTAAGATTTTTGCAAATTCTTTTGGATAAATATTGTCTTTATTCGCTTTGATTTTTAATCCAAAATTAAATAGAAATTTATTTAGTTCTTGAACTTTTTCATAATCTGGTTTTTCATGCACTCTGTAAATAAATGGAGCGTCTAACCAGAAAAATTTTTCTGCAATTGTTTCATTTGCTGTTAGCATAAATTGTTCTATAATTTCGTTAGCAAATGTGGTTTCATATTTTTTGATATTTGTCACTCTTCCATCTATATCCAATTCTATCTTACTTTCTGGAATGTCTAAATTTAGATAACCTTGTTCTAATCGTTTATTTTTTAATATATGTGCCAATTCTTCCATTAGCTTAAACTCAGAAATGTATGGCCTATATCTGTTTATTATTTCCTCATCTACATTATTTGTTTTTATTCCATCTATCACTTCATCTTTATCTGAATTATTCGTTAATTCTTGTTGATTTATATTTGTATAATCTAGTATCTTTTGCACATTTGTATATGTCATTCTTTCTGTTACATTGATAACTGCTTTATAGACATCTGAAGAAATGACTTCTCCTTTTGGATTTATTTCCATACTACAAGATAGTGTAAACCTATCCTCTCCTGCATTTAAACTACAAATCCCATTTGATAATTCTCTTGGAAGCATTGGAATAACTCTTCCCAACATGTAAATACTTGTACCTCGAAGTAAAGCCTCTTGGTCTAACAAACTATTTGGTTTTACATAGTAGCTTACATCTGCAATGTGTACATCTAGTTTATAATTTCCATTTTCTAATTTGATTACCTTTACAGCATCATCTAAATCTTTTGCATCTTCTCCATCAATGGTAAAAATGATATCTTCTTTTAAATCTCTTCTTCCTATAATATCTCTTTCATCAATTTTGTTTCCACATTTTTTTGCTTCTTCCACAACTGGCTCTGGAAATGTAGATGGTAAATTGTGTTCTTTTATTAAAGACAACATATCTACACCTGCTTCATTAACATTTCCTAATACTTCTATGATTTTTCCTTCTGCCTTTTTTCCTTTTTCGGGATACTTAATGATTTTTACCAATACCTTATGATTATTTCTTGCTTTTCCGAAATTCTTTTTAGAAATAAAGATATCTGTTCCAAAATTTTTATCATCTGGAACCACAAATCCGAAACTTTTATTATTTTCAAATCTTCCAACAATTGTATCTTTTTCATGTTTTAAGATTTTTACAACTTTTCCTTCTGCCTTCTTTAATTTATTTTTTTCTTCGATAATTTCAACTAAAACTCTATCTCCATTTAATGCATTTTTCGAATTTTCTTTTGCAATATAGATTTCATCTTCTTGGTCTTCAATTTTTACAAAACCAAAACCTTTTTGATTTTTCCTATAAACACCGTCATAATATACTGTATCTACTGGTCTATATTGGTTTTTTCTGTTTTTCTGGATTTTTAATTCCATCTCCAATTTTCCTAGTATTCGTAAAAGTTCATTATATTCACTTTTTGGTACATGCATAATCATGGCAATTTCCTTTGCCTTCATTGGTGCATAATCCTTATCTTTAATTAAATTTAAAACTTTCTGTTCCTGTTCTTCCATTTATTTTCCTTTCCTGTTCAATTGGACACAAAAAAGGGAAAAATGAGTCTACCTCAAAAATCCCTTTTCTTTTTACGCCATATATACAATTCCTAATACGATTGTCAATATTGCAAATCCAATTGACAATATAACTGTCCATCTTTTTTGTTTTCCTTCTTTTGTTCTTCCTTTATTTTTTTCAAAGAAATTGTTAGTTGATGAACCTGTAATGGTTGAAGACAATCCTGAATCTTCTTTTGATTGTAATAATGCTAATATGATTACTGCTAATGCTACAACAAAGTAGATAACAATCAATATCCATTTTAGAATTTCCATGCTTTATCTCATTCCTTTCTCTATGCGTTAGTCTGGTTTTAAAAAATTACATTTATCCAAACTATTCTATTGTCTTTTCTCAAATAAATTACTTTGCTATTTTAACATATATTTTTTTAAATTGCAACCAGGTTACGGTTATTTTTCATCAATAATTTTGTCTATTGATTGTTTTCTCATATCTTTTATGACTTTGCAACTATTATCTAGCTTTGCTTGTTCTTCTTCATTTAACTCTAATTCTAATAATTCTCTAACACCATTTTTATTAATAATTGCTGGAACGCCAATATAGATATCTTCTTGTCCATATTGATTATCTAAATAGGTAGATACTGTTAATATTGAATTTTCATCATCTAAAATGGCTCTTACCAATCGATTTAATGCCATTCCAATTCCATAATATGTTGCTTTTTTCTTTTCAATAATTTCATATGCTGCATTTACAACATCTTCATGAATTTTATTTAATTTTTCCATTGGATGATGATTATCTTTCATAATATCTTTAATTCTTTTACATCCAATATAACAATGGTCCCATGGTACAAATGAAGAGTCTCCATGTTCTCCCATGATATATGCATGTACATTCTTACTTGATATTTTTAAATATTGTCCTACAATATATCTCAATCTTGCTGTATCTAAAACTGTTCCTGAACCAATGACTTGATTTTTTGGTAATCCAGATACTTTTGCTACAACATATGTCATTAAATCTACTGGATTGCTTGCAACAACAATAATTCCATTAAATCCACTTGCCATAATACTTTGTGTTACACTTTTCATAATTTTAGCGTTTACTTCTGCAAGCTCTAATCTTGTTTGTCCTGGTTTTTGTGCAACACCTGCTGTAATGACAACTACTTGTGCGTCTTTACATTCGTCATAATCGCCTGCTCTAATTATCATTTTTTGAGGTGCATATGGTAATCCATGTGATAAATCCATTTCTTCTCCAATCGTTTTATCTTTATCTATATCAATTAAGATAAGTTCTTGTATACCTCCTCTGTTTAACATTGAGTATGCCATACTCATTCCTACAAATCCTGTACCAACTAAAACAACTTTTCCTTTTTTCATACAACCCATTCCTTTCTGTTTATTAAAATTCCTTAAATAGTATACTACTTTTTTCTTGAAATTTAAAGATTTTTTCTATAATTTGTTTTACTTTTTTATTGTATTATGATATAATCTTAGCAAATATTCAAAGTAAGGAGTGCTATTTATGAGTTCAAATTCAAATAATACTACTACTTTGGCTGAAAATAAGGTGTTAATCCTATATATCTTAAATCTAATTGATGGAGATATCGTTCAAGATGGATTGTTTAAAATTATTTCTTCTATTAATAATTTGAATTACTTTTATTTTAAACAAATCTTGACAGATTTAATAGATTCAAAGCTAGTAGGTGTTTATACAAAAGAAGATGAACAAGTATTAAGAATTACTAGTGAAGGAAAAAATGCATACATTTTGACGAAAGATGTAATGCCTGGAATATTAAAATTAAAAGCAGATAGTGTTTTCAAAGAAGAATTTTCAAATATTGAAGAAGCTTCTTCCGTTATTGCTGAATTTACACCAAAAGATGAAAATAATTATACTGTTACTTTAAAAATTGTAGAAAATAATGAAACGATTTTTGAAGTTAAGACCTATGCTGGCTCAAGAGAAAGAGCTAAAAAGATTGTGGAAAATTGGAAAAATCATGCGAATACCATATATCCTAATATTTTAAATACTCTATTTGAGGGAAAATAAAACTTTTCTCTCTTTATTATTATAATTTTTTAAAATCTATAATCATAATTATTTTTTGTATATACTAGAAATTTCTAATACTTAAAAAACTCGCAAATGTTTATCTTACATTTACGAGTTTTTTTGGTAGCGAAGATGTGATTCGAACACATGACCCTTCGGGTATGAACCGAATGCTCTAGCCAACTGAGCTACTTCGCCATATTTCTAAGCAAGTACTATTATACTGGTAGTTTTTCCATTTGTCAAGTAAAACATACAAGAAATTTAAAATTTCTTGTATGTTTATCTTGTATAATCATCATCTCTACTTGGTTGGCGTTCTGTATTTGTTCTATTTTGAGTTGATCTTGTAGTAGCTGATGGTTGTATTTGATTTTGTTGAGCTTTGCCTTCTGATGGTTGCTCTTGAACTTGTTTTGATTGTTGTTTTTTAGATTTTCCCTTTCCTTTACCACCATTATTTTCATCAATGCTAACCATTTTCCTTAAATTTTTCATTCTCTCTTTATCTTCATTATTTTCAACCATTTTAATCTGTTTATCAATTTCTGTTTCTTTTGCACTTTCTTTTGTTTTCCAAGCCATGCCAAAAAATACTTCTAACATTTTTCTGAATTGAAATTGAAATCTGGTATCTGGTTGTGTTCCTAAATTATTTCCCATATTTTACCTTAGAATACCTCTAAGTTTTTCACCTCTTTTATTAAAAATAACCTTACACTTGTAATTATAACACAAAAAGTCCTGATTAGCAAGGCTTTTATGATTTTTTTATTATATAATAAAATCAACATATATTAGTTTAAACAAAAGAGCATACATCTATCTTTTAAAATTTATCCTATGATTTTTGGTCCCATCTTTTTACCAGCAAGGATATGAAAATGTAAATGTTTTACTTCTTGACCACTATCTTCTCCACAATTCATAATCAATCTATATCCTTTTTCCTTAAATCCTTTTTCTTCTGCAATTTGGTTAATTACTCTATGCATTTTTGCCATTAATTCGCTATCTTCGTCTGTTAAATCATTATGAGTTGCTATATGTTTTTTTGGTATTACTAATATATGAATTGGTGTTGCTGGGTTTATATCATAAAATGCAAGTATGTCTTCATCTTCATACACTTTATTTGATGGAATTTCTCCTTTTACAATTTTACAAAACAAACAATCTTCCATTTTCTATCATTCCTTTCTCACTTATGACTAAAGAACTTATTTGATTTTTTGACATTTTAGCTTATAGCTAGATCTATGCATATTATTTGTAACTTGTTTTACTTTTTTCTTTGTTTTCTAATCTTTAATCAAAACTGCTTTAATTCTTCTAATTCCAGAAGAATTTGACTCTTCTTTTTTGATTTTAAATCTTCCCATATCTCCTGTGTGTGTTACATGAGGTCCACCACAAATTTCTTTACTAAAGTCTCCTATTGTATATACTTTTACTTTGTCTCCATATTTATCTGTGAACAATCCAATTGCTCCTGATTTTTTTGCGTCTTCATAACTCATTTCTTCACAAGTTACTGGTAAATCTCTTTGAATTTGTTCATTTACCAAGTCTTCTACTTTTTGAATTTCTTCTTTTGTCATTTTTTGTGGATGTGTAAAGTCAAAACGTAATCTTTCCTCTGTGATGTTAGAACCACTTTGTTTTACATGGTCTCCTAAAACTGTTCTTAGTGCTTGATGTAATAAATGGGTTGCTGTGTGATATGCAATTGTTTTTTCATTTTGGTCTGCTAGTCCACCTTTAAATTTTTGTGTACTTCCTTGTCTTGATTTTTCTTGATGGGCTTTAAATAGTTCTTCAAATCCTTTTAAATCTACTGTCATATTATTTTCATCAGCTAATTCTTTTGTAACCTCTGGTGGGAAACCATAAGTATCATATAGTCTAAATACAATATTGGCATTAATTTCTGTTTTGCCCTCTTGTTTTGCCTTTTGCATTTCTTTGTCAAATTCTCTTTCTCCATGTGTTAAGGTTTTTACAAATTTATCTTTTTCTTCATTAATTACATTTTTTATTGTTTCTCTATTTTGTTCTAATTCTGGATACATTTCTTTTAAATTATCAATATTAATATCAATTAAATTTGATAATTCTGATAAATCAATTTGTAATTTGTTCATATGTCTTATCATTCTACGAATTAATCTTCTTAAAACATATCCTCTATCAATATTACTTGGTCTTCCACCATCTGCAATAATCATCATGCTTGAACGTAAATGTTCTGCAATAATTCTTCTACTTTCTATGTTATCTATTTTTTGAAGTTCTTGGATTTTCTCCATAACTGGTAAGAATAGTTCTGTATCAAATGGTGTTTCTTTTCCTTGTAACAACATTGTCATTCTCTCTAATCCTAAACCAGTATCAACATTTCTTTGTTTCAACTTAGAATATCCATTTTTATCTTTATAATATTCCATAAACACATTATTCCAAACTTCAACATATTTACCACAATCACAACTAGGCTGACAATCTGGTCCACAAGCTGGCTTTCCAGTGTCATAAAACATTTCTGTATCAGGTCCACATGGTCCTTCTTCTCCTGCTATCCACCAGTTGTCATCTTTTCCATAAAAATAGATATGTCCATCTAAAATACCAACATCTTTCCATACTTTTGCAGAAACCTCATCCCTTGGACAATCTTCATCTCCTGCAAAACAAGTAACAGATAATTTTTCTACTGGTATTTGTAATTCTTTTGTTAAGAAATCAAAACTCATTTTAATAGACTCTTCTTTGAAATAATCTCCTAATGACCAGTTTCCAAGCATTTCAAAATATGTTAAATGTCTATTATCTCCTACCTCATCAATATCATTTGTTCTCACACATTTTTGATAATCTGTAAGTCTTGTCCCTTCTGGATGTTTTTCTCCTAATAAATAAGGTACCAATGGTTGCATGCCAGCTGTTGTAAATAGTACAGATGGGTCATTTTCTGGTATTAATGAAGCTGATGGTATTACGCTATGTCCATGTTTTTTAAAAAATTCTAAATATTTGTTTCTAATCTCGATTGCTTTCATTCAAATTCTTCCCTTCTTTTTATACATACGATATTAGCATTATACTGTAAATATGGAAAAAAATCAAGAGGGGACAGTTAGGGACAGGTAGGGTTTTGTACCACTTTTGTCGAAAAATGAAGAATATAATTTATTCACCATTTTTCGACAAAAGTGGTACAAAACCCTACCTGTCCCTAACTGTCCTTATAATTCCACTAATATCAAATCTTCCCCTATACATTTTACATTCTTCCAGGGAATTGAAATTTCATTATCTGTTTTAAAAATATTCATTAATTTATTTCCTGAACCTGGAACAATAATATGTGTAATATTTCCCGTTTCCAAATCTGCACATACATCTTGCACATATCCTAATCTTCTTCCATCATTAATGTTGATAACTTCCTTATGTTTAAAATCTAAACCTTTTTCTTGCATTAATAACTACCCCTTTCACTTTGTGGCTATATTCTAATCACTTCAAATTTTCTTTTATTACAATACATATTCAAATTTCATTTATTTATTCTAGGAAATTATCTATTTTCTTTATCTCATTTATATAATCTTTTAATATGCTGTATGGCGGTTTTTTCTAATCTTGATACTTGTGCTTGTGATATGCCAATTTCTTCTGCTACTTCCATTTGTGTTCTCCCATCAAAAAATCGTTTATTGATTATCATTCTTTCTTTTTCATTTAATTTTTCCATAGCTCCTTTTATGGTTATTTTTTCTGCCCATAATTCATCTGTGTTTTTGCTGTCTTTTACTTGGTCCATAATATAGATACTTTCAGAGCCGTCATTATATACTGGTTCTTGTAGCGAAACTGGGTCTTGTATGGCGTCCAAACTAAATGCAATGTCTTCTTTTGATACTTCTAATTCTTTGGCAATTTCTTCTACCGTTGGTTCTTTTCCATGTTCCTTTGTATATCGTTCCTTATATTGTATGATTTTGTAGGCCAAATCTCTTATAGACCTACTAACTCTTATACTATTGTTATCTCTTAAGTATCGTTTTACCTCTCCAATAATCATTGGTACTGCATAAGTACTAAATTGTACATTTTGGCTTAAATCAAAGTTGTCAATTGCTTTGATTAGCCCTACACAACCTACTTGAAATAAGTCGTCTGCATTTTCTCCTCTTCCGTAAAATCGTTGTATGACACTTAATACTAATCGTAAATTTCCATTGATAAATGTTTTTCTTGCTTCTTCATCTCCTGCTTTTATTTTTACAAAAAGTTCTTCTTTTTCTTCTTTACTTAATAATGGTAAATTTGATGTATTGACTCCACAGATTTCAACTTTATTTAGCAAAAAGAAAACCTCCTTTTAGTTTGTATTTTTAGTTTCTAAAAACACTTCATACTATAAGTATTTCCTAAAAAGAGATTTCTATTCGCTCAATAAAATTTCATTTTTATTTATTTTTAAAATTCAAGTTGGAAGTAACTACATAAAAACTCGTACAACTGTATAAAGTTTTTTGGACATACTGTTAGGATAATAGATTACTTCCCTGTCATTCCATCATGTAACTAATTTAATGGCGATTGTCAACCAATTTTACTCACAATGTCTTTTTTCATTTTATTAATAATTTTCTTTTCCAACCTAGATATGTAACTTTGCGAAATGCCGAAGTTCATCTGCCACTTCTTTTTGTGTCTTTTCTTTTCCTGTTTTAAAGCCAAATCGCATTTCCATTATATGTTTTTCTCTGTCATTTAATTTTAAGACAGCTGCACGAAGTAGGGTTTTATCCACTTCATCTTCCAAGTTTCTGGAAGTTACATCTGGTTCTGTTCCTAATATATCTGAAAGTAATAATTCATTTCCGTCTCCATCTTTATTTAATGGTTCATCTATCGAAATTTCTCCTTTGATTTTATTACTTTTTCTTAAGTGCATTAATATTTCATTTTCAATACATCTTGAAGCGTATGTTGCTAGTTTTATTTTCTTTTCATTATTAAAAGTGTTGACCCCTTTCATAAGTCCTATGGTACCTATTGATATTAAATCTTCTATTCCAATTCCTGTGTTTTCAAATTTTTTGGCTATATATACCACTAATCTTAAGTTTCTTTCTACTAAAACTTGCCTAGCTTCTAGGTTGTTTTCTTCTGATAGTTTTTTTATATATATTTCCTCTTCTTCTGGTGGTAATGGTGGTGGGAGAGTTTGGCTACCAGCTATGTAAAATATCGGCAAATATTCTATTTCATCATTGTCATTTAAGTATTTTGCACATATGGTATGTATACTATTTTTTACAAAATCAATAATTTTCAAAATCCATCAACTCCTTTACATTAATTCAATTCCCAATAAAGCCCTATATTCTCCCCTTTTTGTCAATGATTTGTTATAGATGCCAATAATAACATTTTGATTTTCTTTTTCTTCTTCTTCAAATTTTATTATGACCTTTTCTGCTTTTATTCCTAATAACATTCCATTTTGTTTTCCCAAAGAAGAAAATGGAATTACTTTTAATCTGGGCATATATTCTTCTTTTATATTATCTGGTATTTCACTAAAATCACCTCCTAAAATACTTTCTAAATGATTTAAAATTTCTTTTGGTATGCAGTCATACAAAAGTGTGTGTTCAACAACAATAACAGGTGTATTGGTAATTGGTTCTTTTAAAAAATTTCCTGTATCTAGCATGGCTTTTGTTTCAATTTCTTTATGATTTAATTTTATTTTTACATCACAATACATATCTTTTGCTGAAATTTTATTTTTTACTACCTTAAATCCTATTGTAATAATGACAAATGCAATAATGGCTGAAATAAAGATTACTTTTAACGAATTGGCATTTAACACTAGTCCATTATTTTGTAAGATTTCCTGTGGTTTTACAATGTAAATTAAAGCAAATGCTGCACCACCAAATATAAAAGAGGTTAAATAAAAAATCAAAGTGAATTTTAATAATTTCTTTATACTCTTAGGGTTAAATGCTATATATATGATGACAAGGGACAAGATTAATTTTAAGAAAAAGTTAGAATATATTTTTAAGCCTGAAATATATGCAATAATCGTGTAGATTGCCCCTAATAAACTTGCTAAAATTAATCGTATATGTTTTATGGGTATTTTTAAAATTACGCCTGTTGCAAATAGGATAATATAATTCATTAATAAGTTTTCTATCAACACAACATCTATGTAGATTGTCATCTATCAATCACCTGCTTTCCTATTTTACTACCTAAGTTATGAAAAAGCTGTCCTTTCTTATTGTAAAAAAAAAGAAATAATCGGTAAAATTCGATTATTTCCTTTTCCTATAAAGTATTTTTTATATAATTCTATTTTTTTATACATAAAAAGTGTTTTTTAAGGTACTATAAATAATATTTTATGAAATTACATGTGCAAATGTAAGAATATTACAAATTCTTACATTATCAAGTAGGAGAATCTCAGACTTGCTGTGAGAAGTGCCTGCTTTATAATGTTAGAATTTGTATATTCTGTAATGATAGCCATGTAATAAATAAAATATTATTTATAGTACCTTTTAATTAAAAATTTTATGTTCTACATATTTTTATTTTTGTTCTTTCTCAAGAAAGATGGGATATCTAAATCATTTTGTGAATTATTAACTTCTGAACTTGCTGGAATAGAATTAATTTTCTTTTCCCAAGTTTTAGATACAATATTATCTACCCCAATACTTGAAATTGGTTCTGATTTTTCAAATCCTGTTGCAATAACTGTAATTTGAATTTCATCTTCCATTGTAGGGTCTGTTACTGTACCAAAGATAATATTTGCTTCTGGGTCAACACTGCGTTGAACGAGTTCTGCTGCTGTGTTTACTTCGTGTAGTCCTAAATCTTCTCCACCTGTAATATTGATGATAACCCCTTTTGCTCCTTCGATTGAAGTTTCTAGTAATGGACTTTGGATTGCTTCTTTTGCGGCATCTTCTGCTCTATTTTCTCCTGAAGCTCTACCAACACCCATGTGTGCCATACCTTGATTTAACATGATTGTTTTTACATCTGCAAAGTCCAGGTTTACAAGTCCTGGAATTGCAATTAAGTCTGATATACCTTGTACACCTTGTCTTAATACATCATCAGCCATTTTAAATGCTTCTATGATTGATGTTTTTCTATCAATAATTTGTAATAATTTATCATTTGGTATAACAACTAATGTATCTACTTTTCCTTTTAAACTTTCAATTCCTCTTTCTGCTTGTGAAAGTCTTTTCTTTCCTTCAAATGTAAATGGTTTTGTAACAACACCTATTGTTAATATTCCCATTTCTTTTGCAGCTTGTGCAACAACTGGTGCAGCTCCTGTACCTGTTCCTCCACCCATTCCGGCTGTAACAAATACCATATCTGCTCCTCTTAATACTTCTGCTAGTTCCCCTTTACTTTCTTCTGCTGATTGTGCTCCAATGTCAGGGTTTGCTCCTGCACCTAATCCTCTTGTGATTTTTTCTCCTATTTGAATTTTTGTATTTGCTTTTGAAGTTTGAAGTGCTTGTCTATCTGTATTAACAGCAATAAAGTCTACACCTTTTATTCCTGCATCAATCATTCTATTAACAGCATTGTTTCCTGCTCCTCCAACACCTATAACCTTTATTGTTGCGGTTCCATCCATCATTGTAATATTGTTATCATCATTGTAATCCATCATTTAGTTTTTCCTCCCTTATCTTTATATATTTTTAATTAATATCTTATGTATAAAAAAATTCTTTTATTTTTTCTAAGATTGTTTTAAACACATTTTCATTATTTTGTGTATCTATACTGCTTGAAACAGTTTTCGCAAATGGTCTTGCTGCTATATATCTAACTAATGCATAACTTGTCCTATATGCTGGCTTTACAGTGCTAATAGCCCTTCCTGTTGAGATTTTTACTGGAATATTTAAAATAATTTTTCCTGCTACATCACTTTTGTTGATATTAACAATGCCTTGTCCTGTTAAGACTACATTATTAATTTTATGTTTTAATCCATTATTTGTGATGTCTTTATTGATAATTGAAAACATTTCTTCTATTCTAGCTTCAATGATTTCAATTAATTCTGAACTTTTTATAATTCTATTTTTATTCTCATCCTTTGACGTATTTAAGATAATATCATTATCATTATCTATAAATGATTTTAAAGCTAGTCCATATTGCCTTTTTAATTTGTCTGCTTCTTCTTCTGAAATATTTAATACTAAAGCAATATCATTTGTAATATTATCTCCTCCTAAAGGAATTGAATTTGTGTAGATAAAGCTACTTCCTTCAAAAACACCGATATCAATATTTCCTGCTCCTATATCTAAAAGCATTATATTATCATGTAATTCGTTACTATCTAAAATTAAATTTCTTTCTGCCAATGTGATTGGTACAATTCCATCAATTTCTAAATCTGCTTTTTTGAAAATATTATGCAATTGTCTTACATACTCTTTTTCTGCTAATATGATTTGTGCACTTATCGTAAAACTTGAACTTAAATTTCCAACTGGGTCTGTGACAACTGTTCCATTATCTAATGTGATTTTGTCTGGAACAATATCAATTAGTGACTTTCCATCTGGTATTTCTATATCTTTTACTTGCATAATGGCGTTTTGTACATCTCTAACAGAAATTCCAGAATATTTGTCTTTTACTTCTTTGGTTATCGAATTTTGGACAATTGTTACATATTTACCTGGAATTGTTACATATGCTGAATTGATTTTTAAATTGGTTTCTTCTTCAGCATCTTTAATTGTTTTGGCTATACTTAAACTTATTTCATCTTCATTGATGATTTTACATTTTTTCAGTCCACTACATTTATATGAGGTATTGCTTATAATCTCGATTTGACCAAAGTTATTTACTTCCCCTACAACGGTGCAAACCTTACTTGTACCAATGTCAATACCCACTATGATATCACCTATTGCCAAGTTAATTCCTCCATTTATTAGTATATTTTTTCTAAGTGTATATATATTACATTTTAAAAAAAATGTCAATAGAAATTGTAACATTTTTGTAATATTTTTGCAATACTGTTGTAACACTATTTTTTATATATTTTTTCATAAATTATTATCGTTTGAGCTTAAGTAATTTAAAGTTTCATATTGTTTTCTATACGTTAAACAAATCTAGCTTCGCTAGATTTTATCTTAACCAAATATAAGATTTTCCGCACCTAATAAGGTTAAGCTTTTTGTTGTTCTTCTTGCTTTTTTTCCTCTTTATTGGTTTCTTTTTCACTTTTTTTAGCTGCTTTTCCTTTTATCATATCTGACCATTTTTCTACATAATATCTTCTAATGGTACCCAAATTCATAAACATTCTCCAAACAAAAACTACGATGGCAGCTAAATAAATATCTACATTTAGTTTTTGTCCTAAAATGGTCAACAATATCGCCAAAATGGCATTTCCAAAAAATCCTGATATAAAAATTTTTAAGTCAAAATTCTTTTTGATAACTGACGCAATTCCTCCAAACACAGAGTCTAACGCTGCTATAATTGCAATTGCTAAATAACTTGAATATGTATAGGAAATCATTGGTGCATTTAACCCTAAAATTGCTCCTAATATACATCCAATCAAGATGGCAATAAATATCATGCTCTTTTCTCCTCTCCTAATAAATTTAATTCCATACTGCTATTCTATATATCTTGTTTCAATCTCTCCATTATATTTTCCGATGGTTATATCATTATCTTTTTCAATGGTAGCTGTATGTCCCAATGTTTGTAGTTCTTCTACCTTTCCGCCATTACCTGTTACAGCACTTTCCATATGTGACTGGTTTCCAATGACTTTTATAACATAAGGTTCTAATATTCTTTGCCCATTTATTTTTACAAAAGAACCATCCAAAATGTTTACAATATCAGTTGTATTGATAATCCTTTCATCATTAATGGATATGGCTTCTGCTCCTGCAAATTTTAAAGCATTTACGATAATTAATAAATCATCTGCTGAAATTGCTGACGCATTTTCTTTACTCTTTAAGGTTATCACAATTCCTTCTCCATGAACATCTGTCAATCCTAACAATGTATTCATTTGTTCTAATTCTTCGTGTACTAATCTGCTTGCCTCATTATTAGATTCTTCATCATTTTTATATTCTTCAATTCTTTGTGTTGTTTCTTGATATTGTGCATCAATTTCTTCATATCTGGTTTTCCAGTTGGCTAATTCTGTTTTTAATTCTGATTCTTGCATATTTTCAATCTCCATGATGTCTGTTTCATTTACAACTTTAAATTGCATTGTCATAACGGTTACTAATGCAAAACAGGCAATTCCAATTGTAATTGTCATCGCTATTTTTCCTTTTTTCATCTTTACTATCATTCCTTTCTCAAGGCTAATTTTTTAGTTTATTCTTCAACATTTTGTAAATATTCAAAATTAATTACACCTGAATACTTTGGTATCGTAATACTATTTGACCTTTCTAAAGTAACACCAACGCCATCTCGTTTCATATATTCTAAATAGCCACCTGCTCTTTCTAGCCCTGCTAGATATTCTGGAAGTCCAATGGCTTTTATAACAAATGGTGCCCCTATTCTTTCTCCATTTATATCTATGGTATTTCCTCTACAAGAAATTGCTGTTGTTAATACCCATCTTTGGTCATTAATTGCTATTGCTTCTGCTCCTGCATTTATCAATTCATTTACAACACTTAAAACATCAATATCATGTACGATTAATTGACTTGGATTTAATGTTGATGTCGCAATTCCTGTTCCATCTGTTAATGTAATTGTAACCCCTGGTCCTGTAACTTCTGTCATACCTGTTAATTTGTTTCCTTGTGTAATCTGTTGTTGTGCCTGTTCTAACTCAGAATCATTTTGTGTTGCTTCTTCTCTTTGTTTTTCCAATTCTTTTTCTGCTTCTTCCAAATCTTGAAATCGATTATCATATCGTTCTTTATATCGTAAAATCTCGTCTCTTAATTCGTTTGCTTCTTGGTTTTGGCTAAGCGTAGAATTTGTATTTCTAATGGTTCTTACTTGTATCACAATTCCCAAAGTTAATGCAAAACACATGATACCTAAAATGATACCTATTACTTTTTTGTTTGTCATAAATTACCATCATTCCTTTCAAAGGCACACATTCGGTTGCCTTTTACCTCTTTTATCTAAATCTTAAACATCTATACCTTTTCTCTAAAATATATACGAAATCCATTATTTAAATCGCCATTGGCAAATATCTCTCCTTCAACATCTTTTTCTTGCTCAAGAATTGCCATGACATATAACATTTTGTTACTTAAATTTGATGCATCTCCTAAATGAATGTTTTTCTTCTCTTCTTGCATATATATACTATAATCATTTTTATTACTAATGTCAATACTTGTGACCTTTTCAGCCAATTCAGAATCTTTCATAGCACTCATAATTCTTAAAATAGTCTCTAAAGTTGTTAAATCTTCATCTGCAATTCTATTGCCTGCTGTAATATTTTCCTCAGCTGTTTTGAATCCATAAATAATTGGCAAATTCAATTCATTTTGTGCAATTTCCAATATGTATCCTTGGCTACTCATATAAGCAAATTCGCCTAACACAGGTATACTAAATGCTGGTTCTCTTTCTGTTACTTCTATCTGTACTTTGTTTGGAATAACTCTTCTTATATTAACATCCTCAATATAGGCATTTTGCTTGATATTACTGATAGCTTTTGTTGCAATAAAGCGAAAGATATTTTCATTTGTATTAATACCTGATAAACTGATAACTGTTTCACTTGACACTCTGTTATTATTTAATACTTCTATGTCTGTTATATTAAAAATTGGTGAACATGTTGCAAAAATAATGGCACCAATAATGATTCCTAATAATACAATTATTTTTACAATACGTTTAATTCTTTTTATGGTTCTATTTCTTTTTCTTTGTTGTTTCGTGAATTCCTTCTTTTTTTGTTCTTCTTGCTTGATTTTATTTTTGTTTGTCATTCCAATAACAGTTTCTGTGTCCAAGTCAAATTCATCATCAAGTTCTTGTCGCTTTTTTTGTTCTATTCTTTTTTCTCTTTCTTTTGCCTTTTTTCTTCTCATAATGTCATCAATGGTTTCTTCTTGGTCTTGTCCATTATCAAAATAATATAAATTCACTTCTTCTTCGTTTTGAACCTTTTGTTTTCTTGACAATTTGCTTCCTCCTTTGCTTATTTCTGTTTTTGTCCAATTGGGTGATGATTTTTTCTCCGTCCCCAAATCATCACCCAAAATGGACACTTAATCCCTATATATATTCCCATTTATATTTCGTATTTTATTTTCAAAATTATCATATCCTCGTAAAATATATTCTATATTTTCCACTTTTGACTCTCCTTTTGTGGACAAAGCTGCCATAACTAAAGCTGCACCACCTCTCAAATCTGTAGCTTTTACATTTGCACTGTATAATCTTCTAACACCTTTAATAATTGCTGTTCGTCCTTCTACTGTAATCTTAGCTCCCATTCGAATTAATTCTTGCGTATATTTATATCGATTTTCAAATATATTTTCTACTATGACTGAGGTTCCTCTTGCAATGGTTAATGCTGTTGCAAATATAGATTGCATATCTGTTGGAAATCCTGGGTATGGCATTGTTTTTATATCTGTAGCTTTCAATCTTTTAGGTGCATTAATTTCTAAATGATTTGCTTGAATATCTATTTGACATCCACATTCTTCTAGTTTATTGACGATTGGTACAATATGTGCACTGCTAATATTTTCTAACATTAAATTTCCATTTGTCATAGCCGCCATACATAAAAATGTTCCTGTTTCAATTCTGTCTGGCATAATATTGTAGCTAACATCTTTTAATTTTTTGACTCCTTCAACTTCAATTTTATTCGAACCTGCTCCTTTTACCTTTGCGCCCATTCGATTTAAGAAATTTTGTAAGTCGATAATTTCTGGCTCTCTTGCTGCATTAGTGATTGTTGTTGTTCCTTCTCCTAGACAGCTTGCAAGTATTGCATTTTCAGTTGCTCCCACACTTGGAAATTCAAAGTCAATTTTTTCTCCAACTATTTTATCACAACTACATGCTATTTTTCCATAGTTTTTGTCAATATTTATTCCTAATTTTTCAAATGCTTTTAAATGTAAATCGATTGGTCTTGTTCCAATATCACAGCCCCCTGGATATGATAATGTACATTTTCTGTACTTTCCTAATAGACTTCCTGCAAAAATGACAGAAGAACGCATTTGTCTCATTAATTCTTCTGGTATCTCATATTTGTTTATATCTTTAGTGTCAATAATTACTTTATTCTTCTTTTTGGTTACTTTTCCTCCTATTTTTCTTAAGATTTCAAACATCATTTGTGTGTCATGTATGTTCGGCACATTATACAATGTTGTTTCTCCACCATTTAGTATGGTTGCTGCTATAATGGGTAAACTAGAATTTTTAGAACCTGATATTTTTACCGTTCCTTCTAGCTTGTTTCCTCCTTTGATTATGTAGCTAGACATTTTTTCTCCTCCTTTTATGTTTTTGTTATATTTTATGTTTTCTTTACATAAAAGGTGTGCGTATATAATCCATTTTTATACAAAAAATAAGAACTAGGGTTCACCGCACCTAATTCTTAGTTTATATGATAGTGCTGACTTAAACAGTACATTTTCTTTAAAGCTATTATTAGTTTACTATATTATACAATTAAAATCAAATAATTTTTTATTTTTAATGTTATGCAACCTTTTCTTTATAATTTACAATTGTTACTTCTGTTGCTAATTGCTTTAATTGATTTACAATCTTTTCAATATTTTCTGCTGTTTCATCATCAAAGTATTGTTCTCCACATTGAGTGCATACTTTTGCTGGGACCCCTTTAATAATAATAATTGTATCTTCTAAATCTACTACATAATTTACTTTTTTCTCTTCTAAATCCCCTTTACACATAAAACAATTCATTATTTTTCCCTCCTTGTTTTCATATCATCTTCCCATTTCTCTGTATTCGGATAATATGCAGTTATCATATGAACAGTATCTTCACTTATTCCGCATACTATATGTATTATTTTATTATTTGTATTATATCCTAATATCAAGCAACTTGGATATGGATAATCATCATAATAATATTCTATTATTTTTCCATTATTAATTGCAGTTTTTACATCAGATATTAGAATATTTCTTTGATTTAATCTATTTAAACAATGTTTTGTCCAATCTATTTTTCTTTTTGCTATGTATTCTCTTATAATTTCAATATTTAATAAATCCTCGTTCAAGTTTTTCTCCTCCTCATTTATTTTAGCATAAAACACATACTTTATGCAATTATTTCTACTATATTTGTTTCAAAAACATAACCATTTGAAAGTTATTCTTTTATGTTAAAGGTTTTAAAATTCAAGTCATTTCTTGAAATCTTAGAACTTTTTTCAATTGCTTAAAAATACTAACCATCTAATCTTTATATGACAATTTATTTTAACTTCTTTTTATCACTTTCTTTTAACTCTTCTTGTTTCTCTTTTTCAATTTGTTTTGCACTCTTACTTGGTGTTGGTAAATCCTCTGGCATAGTACCACCAATTCTTTTTATAGTTTGCCTAACAGCTTGTCCGACATTATGATGAGTAATACACGCATCCTCTTCATTATTTATATTCTTATTTTTTAAAACCTCATCTGTTTGTGTAATTCTAAATAGATTTGCTGCTAGTTCTGTACTACTCATATAATCTAATATATCTTCTTTTTCTGATATTCCTTTTCTATTTGCAATATCTTTGGCTGTTTCTCCATTATATAGTCCTCTATATCCATAATTATTAAATTTTCCGTAATTTTTTACACCTGCTAATTTCGCTGTATCAAATAAATATTTATTTTTATCTTTTACATTTCTCCTAGTATATAGTCTTTTCTCATCTTCACTTAATTGTTCGTATTCTTGTCTTGTTATTTCTTGTTTTCTAGTTTGCACTGCAAAATAAGTTTGTGCTAATGCTATTGCTTTTTTTCTACTGTCTCCATTTTGTGCAATTAAATAACACGCATATCGGGTTAATTTTAAGTCATCTACTTCCATTTCAGCATTATTTCCGACTTTTAACACCTTCCCGACGTCGGCAAAGTGTTCTTCTTCTGAAATATCACTACCTTTACAAGCTTCTTTTGCTTTATTTATTACATTTTTAAAATTTCCCCATTTGCTATATTCCAACATTGTCATTAGTTCTCTAGCATACCAAAATTCCAATCCATTCTCATCTACATGTTTAATACTTTCAAAGTCTTTCTCTGTTTTATTTACTAGATTATTTGTCATATATATCATCTCCTATTTTCAACTGTTCAGAAATTCCGAACAATTGAACTTTTGTTTTGTTTCTTCTATATATATCATAATTCTAAAACTTTTTCAACGCTTTTACAAAAATTTGTTCTTATTTTTTATCTGTATTTTTTTATTCTATCAGGAATAATATCGGTGAATACCTGTTTATAATCTTGAATATCGACAAAAAATAGAAATCAAGTTTAAATCTCAATTTCTATTTACTTCATATACCAAATTTCTATTAATAAATATGTTTTCCGAATTATATTCTTTTTGTTTTTCTTCTTCCAATCATATTAACGCAAATTTATAAAAAAAATTCCCCTTTTGTAATCTTTTTTATATATGCTTTATCGTCTAAATGCATTACATATATATCAATTCCTTTTTTCTTTATTGTTTTCAATACTTCTATTATATCATCTATCTTTAGATGAACCCCTCCTGCCTTTGAGACATCCACATAGAATTCATCTACATTATTCAAATATGGCATGAATGGTTGTAATGTATTTGTAGGTTCTTTTCTAAATTGTGTGGGTAGGTTTCAATAAAGCTATTTACAATAATGAAAAAAAGATATAACATATACATTGATGGAGATGTATAGTTATGAATAAAGAAAATGATATAAAAATATTAAGTTTAATGGCAGGGATAGAAGAACCATGGATATTAGAAAAAATCGAAGTTGATATAAATAAAGACTTGCATATGTATGTAAAATATAAAAGAGGAGAAAAATTCAGGTGCAATCAGTGTCAAAAATTATGTCCAGTTCATGATACGATTGAAAGAACGTGGAGACATTTAAATTGCTTTGAACATAAAACATATATACATTGTAAAGTGCCAAGAGTAAAATGTGATAAACATGGGGTGCATTTAATAGATGTACCATGGGCTAAAGCAAATACAGGATTCACCTTGTTATTTGAAGAATTTGTAATGCATTTAGCAAAGAAGATGTCAGTACATTCAATATCCAAGTTAGTAGGTGAAAGTGATGGAAAATTATGGAGAATAGTACATCGCAATGCAAAAGAATATATAGAAAATATAGAATTTTCAAAAGTAACCAAAATAGGATTAGATGAAACATCAAGAAAAGGGCATGAATATATAACAGTATTTATTGACTTAGACACATCAAGAGTAATGTATATAGCAGAGGGAAAGAAAGCCACTACAATAGAAGAATTCAAAGAATTTTTTAAAAAGCATAATGGAATACCAGATAATGTTACAGACATAACGTGTGATATGAATATGGGATATACAACAGGAATAAAGAAAGCATTTAAAAAATGTAAAATAACATATGATAAATTTCATGTAATAAAAGCAGTAAATGAAGCACTAGATAAAGTAAGAAAAAAAGAAGTAACAGAACAACCGATATTAAAAAGACAAGATATATATGGTTAAAAAATAAAAGAAATTTAAAAGAAAGTCAACAAGAGAGTTTAGAAAAAATGTCAAAAATGAATTTAAAGACAGGAAGAGCATATAGATTAAAATTGGCATTTCAAGATATATATAATAGGAATTATACAGTAGAAATAGCAGAAGGAGAATTTAAAGAATGGATACAATGGGCAGTAAGAAGCAAATTACCAGAATTTAAAAGTGTAGCAAAAACAATAGGAAGTAAATTAGTTGGAATATTAAATTATTTTGAAAAAAGACTAACTAATGCAGTATTAGAAGGTACAAACAGTATGATACAAAGCATAAAATCTAGAGCAAGAGGATATAAAAAGATGGAAAATTTTAAAGCAATGATATACTTAATGAATAGTGAACATTGTATTGTTGGATAAATTAAAGGTATATCTATGTTATGTAGATATACCCACACAATATAAAAAATAACCTCAAAGCTATGTCAACTTGACATAAAAATTCTTGTTACATTTTATTTAATGTCTTCTAAATACATATCTTCTTGTCCTTCTATTTCAAAATCAGCCCCTCTCTCCTTCTCTATGTGTTGCTTTTATTTCTAAAAATGTTTCATAAAAATTAACTGCTTTTTCCATATCTTCTACAAGAAAATACACATGGTCTAATTGTATTTTCATCTTTATCATTCCTTTCAGAAAATTTTTAGTGTTTACTTATAAATATTTCTGGTAATAATTCTTTTAATTTGCAAACTTTATCTTCTCTTACCATTACTTGAGTTTCTAAATTCTTATCATCTACCATACGAATCAATTCTCTACAGCTTCCACAAGGTGAATATATAACACCTTTTGCTGAATAAGAAACAATTTTTTTAATTTCACTCTCATTATGTTTTAGCATTTCTGCAATTGCTGCATACTCTGCACACTTTCCAAGATTACACTTAGTACGAATTGAAATACCTGTATAAATATTACCTTTTGCTGTCATTAATGCACAACCACAATGGCCACAAGATGCATATTCATTCAAAATTCTTTTTTTAGCTATTTTTTTTGCTTCTTCTATTAATATCTGAAAATCTTTATTCATTTCATTCACCTCTTAATATATATTTCTCAATCGCCTTTGCCACGCCATCTTCATTATTAGAAGTGGTTACAACATTTGCAACTTTTTTTACATCCTCTCTGGCATTTTCCATAGCAACACCTAGTCCTGCAAACTTTAACATTTCTATATCATTTTCTCCATCTCCCATTGCCATCACTTCTTCTTGTTTAATCTGATATTTTTCCATAATAAATTTGATTGCTTCTGATTTCTTGATACCTTTTTTTACAAATTCAATATATTCTGGTACACTACTTGTTATTTCATATTTTTCTATGATTTCTTTAGGTATTTTGTTTCGTATATCCATTATTTTTTCTGACTTGTCAATAAAGGCTATTCTGTAGACATAGTTTTCTTCTTTACTATAGTCATTGTTCTCAAATTTTTCTATTTTAAAATTTACACCTTTATATGCTTTATTGTTAGCTAATATTTCTGGAATCTGTTCTACAAAATTCATTTGTTTTGCATATAACATCATTGGAACTTCTAATTTTTTGCCAAGTTCTATTATTTTTTTTACTTCATCTTCTTCTAAATTTTTAGAAAACACTATGTTTCCTGTTGCATTTTCTACAATCATTGCACCATTAAAACAAATTGT
Organism: uncultured Eubacteriales bacterium; assembly: GCA_949294555.1. Lineage (GTDB taxonomy): Bacteria > Bacillota > Clostridia > TANB77 > CAG-508 > CAG-269. The sequence continues at coordinate 25,899 of CASFHP010000007.1, read as the reverse complement.
ATATTGACCTTCTTTTCTCAAATCTAATGCATCTATATATTTTTCTAATCGATAAAATGCCCTTGCACTAGATATCATAATTTTTACACCTTTTTCAGATGCTTTTTTGATTGTCTCTATTGTCCTATTTGTTAATTTTTTATCATCTGTTACAAGTGTACCATCTAAATCAATTGCTACTAGTTTATACATCTTTCTTCTCCTCATCTACTAATATCTTATTAGTTATCTCTGCAAAATCGTCTAATGATAAATTTTCTGCTCTTACATTCTCATCTAAATTTAAGTCTTTTAAAATGCTTAATCCTTCCTCTTTACTCATAAATACTTTTGTATTGGTTAGCGCATTTAGCAATGTTTTTCTTCTTTGCATAAAAGCACTTTTGATAATTTTAAACATAACCCCTCTACTTTTTACTTCTACTGGTGGTTCTTTCCTGATTGTTAGTTTGATAACTTTTGAATTGACTTCTGGCTCTGGAATAAAAGAATCATTTGGTACTTCTAAAATCCCCTCAGATGTTGCATAATAATATACTGAATATGTAATTGCTCCTGTTTCTTTTTCTCCAGGAATGGCAATTAATCTATCTGCTACTTCTTTTTGCACCATTACTGTAATACTTTCTAAATCTAATCTATCTTCTAACAATTTCATGATAATTGGTGTAGTTATATAATATGGCAAATTAGCAACAATCTTCGCAATTTTAAATCCATTTTTTTCTTTTTCTTCTTTTATAATCTTGTTTAATCTTACTTTTAATACGTCTTCATGAATAATTTCAAAATTATCATATAAAGAAAATCTATCTAATAATATTTTTACCATTTTTTTATCTAATTCAATACAAATGACTTTTCCCGCTTTTTCTAGCAATTCTTTTGTTAGTGTTCCTAGTCCTGGTCCTATTTCAATTACCAAATCTTCTTTTGATATATTGCTACTTTCTACAATTTTATCTACTACATTTTGATTAATTAAAAAATTTTGGCCTAATGATTTATTTGCTCTAATTTTATATTTTTTCATGATAAATTGGGTATCTTCTAAAATATTACTCATTTTTCACATTCCTTTATTTTTTATTTACTTTCTTATTATATTGTATAAAGCTTTATTTTTCAATCTTTTACTTAAAATTCGTAATTCAAAAAATATCTTATCACAAGAATTGTAAATTTTCTGTGTATTTATTGCTTTTTAACAATTTTTCATATACAATATAATTGCAAATTTTTAACAAAAGAGGCGAAGCTATGGATACAAATAAAAAAAATATGAAAAAGAAAACTTCAAATAAACAAGATAATAAAAAGAAAAATATAAACAAATCAAATGCAAAACTGGCAAAAACAAAAAAGGACGAAACTTCTAACGTAATTAGTCTAAATCGTAAATTTGATGGTAAAAATCTTATTTACACACCTAAATTACGAAATATTTTCATTGTTATCATTATTATTTTTGTTTTGCTATTAGGTAGAATTGGATTTTTGCAGTTTGTGGATGGTGCCTATTTAACAGAAATGGCTTATCAACAACAGGCTATTAACCAAATTCTTAGTCCTAAAAGAGGAAATATCTATGATTCTACCGGAAAAGCTTTAGCAATTAGTGCACAAGTAGATACAATAACTATTAATCCTAATAGAATTGTTGGTGATACAGATGAGGAAACTAAAGCTTTGAAAGAAACCGTTGCTAAAGGACTTTCTGACATATTTGAATTAGATTATAACGAAACTTTAGAAAAAGTAAATAGCACCTCTCAAGTTGAAACAATTATTAAAAAAGTCGAACAAGATAAAGTTGATGAATTAGAAGCTTGGATGGATGAAAATGATATTTCTGTCGGCATTAACATTGATGAAGATACGAAACGATACTATCCTTATGGAGAACTTGCTTCTAATGTAATTGGTTTTTGTGGAGATGATAACCAAGGATTGAGTGGTATTGAGTCTAAATGGGATTCTGTTTTAACTGGTACCCCTGGAAAAATTGTTAGTGCCCAAGATAGTAGTCAGCAAGAAATCCCAAATGCGGAAGAAACCTACATTTCTGCTGAGAATGGTAGTGATATTACTCTTACAATCGATTTAAACATTCAATCTACCATAGAAAAATATTTAGAACAAGCTGTAGAAAAATATGATTGTAAAGATGGTGGTAATGTTATTGTAATGGATCCTCAAACTGGCGATATCTTAGGTATGGCTTGTTATCCAGATTATGACTTAAACTCTCCTTATACACCAAATTCAACTCTAGCACAAACCTATGATTCTTTAAGTTCTGAAGAAAAAAGCGAAGCTTTATATAGAATGTGGGCTAATAAATCTGTTTCAGATAGTTATGAACCTGGTTCTACTTTTAAAATTATTACTGCTAGTGTTGCCTTAGAAGAAGGGGTTACCACAACTAATAAAGCTGGAGATTTTTACTGTTCTGGTTATGAACAAGTTGAAGACAGACAAATCGCTTGTTGGAGATATTACAATCCACATGGTTCTCAAACTTTGAGACAAGCACTTTGTAATTCTTGTAACCCTGCCTTTATACAATTAGCACAAAGAATCGGTGCTTCTACCTTATACAAATATTATCAAGCATTTGGTTTGTTTGAATCTACAAATTCTGGATTATATGGAGAACAATCTAGTATTTTCCATGATTTAGATGAAATCGGACCTGTTGAACTTGCAACATACGCATTTGGTCAAAGATTTCAAGTAACACCTCTTCAAATGATAACCGCTATTTCATGTGTAGCAAATGATGGTGTTTTGATGAAACCAAATATTATAAAATCTATTACAAACACAGATACAGGAGCTGTTACAGAGACACAACCTACAGAAGTAAGACAAGTAATATCTCAATCAACTGCTGAACAAGTTAAATCTATGATGGAATCTGTTGTTTTGGAAGGAACTGGTAAAAACGTGCAAGTTTCTGGATATTCTATTGGTGGTAAATCTGGTACTTCTGAACCTACAGAAGCCAATGCAGAAGATGGATATGTTTCTTCATTTGTAGCCATTTCTCCTGTAGAAGATACACAAGTTGTTATCTTACTTACATTATATGACCCTCAAAATGAAGAATATGGATATCAAGGTGGTTCTGTTGCAGCACCAGTTGTTTCACAAATGTTATCTGAAATATTACCATATTTGAATGTACCTTCTGATACAACAGAAACAGAAAATAGTTCTGAAAACTTAATTACTGTACCTGATATTAGAAATAAAACAATTACAGAAGCTAAAAAGACACTTACTGACGCAGGATTTGAATGTAAAGTCGTTTCTTCTGGAGATGAAAATTCAACATTGGTTGCAGACCAAAATCCAAAGCCTGGTGCACAATTGTCTAGTGGTTCTATCATTATGTTATACGGAGAAGGCGATACTGTGGGAACTTCTGTTAGTGTACCTGATTTATCTGGTATGAATCTTTCTCAAGCAACCAGTGCCTTAAGGTCTAAAAACCTAAATATTAGTGTTTCTGGTTCTGGAATTGTAACAACACAAGATTATGCAGCAAATGAATTGGTACAAGAAGGAACAATTATAACAGTTACTTTAAAACCAACTTTAACAGACGCACATTAGCGACTAAGTTTTATACACTTTAAAAGCCAAGATTATACTATTTTATATTTAATGAATAAAATATAAATAGTATAACTTTGGCTTTTAGAGTCATTTTTAACCTTAGCTTTCAAAAATTTGACTTTCTATTCCATTATCTCCTCCCTCCAATATTTTTTTAGTAAGTCATCTAGCTTTTTTATTTTTTCACTTTTTTTAATAGCTTCTTCTATATTTTCTCCTTTCAAATAACTCATCCAGGCATCTTTCAAAGTCATTTCTTTATTTAGTCTCCTTTTAAATTTTGGCAATTCCAAAATATGAATTTCTAGGCAGTCACTCATAACATTTGTCATCTTTTCTTCTCTTAAAATCATTCTACTATGATAATTCATTTCTTTTGTAAATATAAAATCTAATATATTGATTGTCATTGTTTTAACAATTTCTCTTTTCTCGTCATATTCCAGTTGATTTCCATGAATTTGTGCATAATATAAAAGCATTTTTGTTAAAACATGTTCTCCATCAATAATTTGTATTCCTATATTTCGTTCTTCATTTTCTTCTGTCTTAATTCTTAAATCTGCAATTCCGAAATTTTCTTCTGCTGGTAAACTATCTTCTATTTCTTTCAAATAGGGATTTATTTTTGCTTCTTTAACTTTTATTTGAAATATTACTTCAATCAATTCTTTTAAAATATCTACATTCTTTTGTGTGTTTAATACTCTTCGCAATACAAAATTGCTTTTTGCTACAAATTTTCTGTTCATAAATGATTTTTAGCGCTACTTACATTAACCTCCTTTTTTTGTTTTTTCTATATATAAAAATTACGCTTTCTATTCTAATAAATATGAATTATTCTTAACTTTTATTTTGGAATTTTTATGATATAGAAAATATTGAATTTTAAATGATGGATTTTTATGACTTGAATAAATTTGATACTTAAGCCATAATAGATAGAAATTTCTATTGAATAAAATTATATAATTTCCTAAAGTATACTTTCAAAAAAAGAACTTGTCAACAAGTTCTTTTAATATTTTCTGACTTTTCATCGCAAAATTCGACAAAATCCATATGTATTTGTTAAATTATTGTAGGAAGGAAATATCTTTGCCTATTGATTTATTAATTTCTTTCAATGCATTCTCTTCTTATTTTTTCTTCCAACTCGTCTATACTTTCTTTCGGTGTAGATGCCCCTGCCATAATTCCTATTTTACTAAGCCTTTCTATCTTTTCTATTGGCAATTCTTCTGCATTTTCTATCCAGATGGCTACTGGACAATGTTTTTTTGCAATATCATATAGTTTTTGGGTATTTGAACTATTTTTTCCACCAATAATAAGCATTCCATCCACTTTTTTAGCCATTTCTTCTGTTTCTTTTTGCCTTATTTCTGTTGCTTGACAAATGGTATTTTTGATAACCAATTCTATATCTCTTGGTATTTCATTTTTTATAATTTCTTCTATAATATAGAATTTTTCTAAACTAAATGTTGTTTGTGATATAACAAGCAATTTTTTTACATTTGATTTTTCTAACATATCTAATGCTTTTATTGTGCTTTCTTCTTTATCTATCACATATTTATTTTCTCCACAGAAACTTAATGTTCCTATATTTTCTGGATGATTTTTATTTCCTAAAAGAAATATAAAATATCCATCATTTGCATATTTTTGTGCAATTTCATGAATGTTTAATACTTTTGGACATGTATAATCTATCAATTCTACTTGTTGTTTTTTTGCATTTTCATAAACTTCTTTTGGAACACCGTGTGCACGAATTAAGACTTTTCCTTTTGCTTCCTGTATATCATCTATAAAATGCATTCCTTTTTCTTCTAAATCTTTTATAACATCCTGATTATGTACAATCTCTCCTAATCCAAAAATATTTTGTTCTTTTTTTAGTTCCTCTTTTGCTCCTTCTACAGCTCTTTTTACACCATAGCAAAATCCAGCTGTTTTTCCAATGATTACTTCCATATTCTTCTTTTCTCCATTTCAAATCTATTTTTTTATTATAGAACAAATCTAGCTTCGCTAGACCTTTTCTCTACTTTTTAACATTTACTATATTAATTTAAGGTCTAGCCAGAAGCGTATAAGATTTGTTGCACGAAAAATTGTTTTACAATTTTTCTGTGCAATTTTGTATTTTTTACATTATAGGAAATGCAATTTCCTATAATGTAAAAAATATCTACTTTCTTTCTGTACTTATTTAGATTCTTTCATATTCAACAACGTTAAGTTTCTTGTATTCATTCGTGAAATACTGCATATCAGTCTTTACATCTGTCAAGTCAAAAGCTTTACTTTTGCTAACGCTCGCTATTGTTCTTTTACCATTTCTAATATTTCTTGTTTTAATACTTCCACAATTTTTTCTTGTGGCACTTTTTTTATAATTTCTCCCTTTTTAAATAAAAGTCCTTCTTTTATGCCACCTGCAATTCCAATATCTGCTTCTCTTGCTTCTCCTGGTCCATTTACCGCACATCCCATTACAGCTACTGTAATATCTGATTCTATGGTACTTAAAAATTCTTCTACTTCTTTTGCGATTGGAATTAAGTCAATTTGTGTTCTTCCACAAGTAGGACATGCTACTAATGTTGGAACTTTATGATATAAATTACAATCTTTTAAAATTTCTTTTGCTACTTTAATTTCTTTTACTGGGTCATCTGAAAGAGAAACTCTAATCGTATCTCCTATGCCATTTCTTAACATATATCCTAATCCAATACTAGATTTTACAGTCCCACTAAATTCTGTTCCACTTTCTGTAATTCCTAAATGTAAAGGACAATCAAATGCTTTTGACGCCTCTACATAACTTTCAATACATAAATCCAAATTTGATGCCTTTAAAGAAACAAGATAATCATTAAAATCTAATTTTTTTAAAATTGCTATATGTCTACTTGCACTTTCCACCATTGCTTTTGCTGTTGGTTTTCCATATTTTTCAAGTAAATCTTTTTCTAGCGAACCTGCATTAACCCCTATTCTAATAGGAATATGGTTTTCTTTACACTTATCTACCACAGCCTTTACTTTATCTTCACTTCCAATATTTCCAGGATTAATTCTTACTTTATCCACACCTGCTTCTATGGCTTCTAATGCAATTCTATAATCAAAATGTATGTCTGCAACAATAGGAATATGAATTTGTTTTTTGATTTCTTTTATTGCTTTGGCATCTTCCATATCTAAAGCTGCCACTCTGATAATTTCACACCCTGCTTTTTCTAGTGCTAATATTTGTTTTACAGTTGCTTCTACATCTTTTGTTTTGGTATTACACATAGATTGTATAACCACTTTATTTTGTCCGCCGATTTGTACATTTCCTACCATAATTTTTCTTGTTTTTGTTCTATCCATATTTCTATTCCTTTCTTTTTTGTCCAATTGGGGACGTTTCCTTTTGAGACATTTTTATGTAAAGTTCTATTTAATAATAAAAATAATGGAAACTTTACTTTTATATTTTATATTTTTAAAGGTTACAAACTTTACATAAAAATGTCTCAAAAGGAAACGTCCCCAATTGGACAAAAAAGGAAAACGCGGATATTCCCTGTTTTCCTTAAATTCTCTTATTTAGAAGCTATATAATATCCTACCCCTCTTTTGGTTATTAAAATTTTTGGAGATGATGTATCTTTTTCAATCTTTTCTCTAATTCTTCTTACTGTAACATCTACAGTTCTAATATCTCCGTAATATTCATATCCCCAAACTTTCTCCAATAAAGTTTCTCTTGTTACCACTTGTCCTGGCTGTGACGCTAAAAATTTAATAACCTCAAATTCTCTGACTGTTAAATCTATAATTTCTCCTCTGATCTTTACTTCAAATTTATCTAAATCCAATTCCAAATCATTGACGATAATTTTATTTTCTTTCTTTTTATTTGTATTGTCATTGTCCATTCTTGCCATAGACATATTTTCCACTTTTCTTAAATTTGCTTTTACTCTAGCAACTAATTCCCTTACACTAAATGGTTTTGTGATATAATCATCTGCTCCTAATTCTAAGCCTAATATTTTATCGATTTCGCCATCTTTTGCTGTTAACATTAAAATAGGAACATTATAGGAATTTTTTATTCTTTTACATACAGACAATCCATCCATTTTTGGGAGCATGATATCTAACAAAATTAAATCTGGACATTTCTCTAAAGCTATATTTAATGCTGTTATTCCGTCACTTGCTTCAATGGTATTGTATCCTTCCTTTTTTAAGTTATATACCAAAATATCTCTTATTGGTTGTTCATCATCAACAATTAAAATTGTTTTTTGGTCTCTATCGATTTCTTCTTCCACAAAAACTCCGCCTTTCTTCCTTAGCTTTATTTTTATAACTATATTTATATCACAATTCTTTTGATTATACAAGTAATTTTGTTAAAAAATCTTTGAACCGTTGGGGACGTGCCAGAACGATGATTTTGGGGACGGAGCAAAAAATCATCATTTATTCTATAAAAAGTTTTATAAAAATCTTTACAGAAATGATGATTTTTTGCTCCGTCCCCAAAATCATCGTTCTGGCACGTCCCCAACGGTTCATTTTTCATCAAATCTATTGACATTGAAACCATTTAGGCATATACTAAAGTCGTAAAATTTTAATAAAAGGAGGCAATTTGAGAATGGATAACATGATAGAAATTAGATGGCATGGTAGAGGTGGCCAAGGTGCCAAAACAGCATCTTTATTATTAGCTGATGCTGCATTTAATACTGGTAAATATATTCAAGGATTTCCTGAATATGGTCCTGAAAGAATGGGTGCCCCTATTACTGCTTATAACAGAATTAGTGAAACACCTATCACAATTCATAGTAATATTTATGAACCAGATTATGTGGTAGTTGTTGATGACACACTTTTAGAATCAGTGGATGTTACTTCTGGTCTAAAGGAAACAGGAGCAATTGTTATTAACACAACAAAATCTGCTGATTATTTGAAAAAAGCGTTAAAAGGATATTCTGGAAAAATTTATACAATTGACGCTAGAAAGATTTCAGAAGAAGCTCTAGGAAGATATTTTCCAAATACCCCTATGCTAGCTGCAATTGTTAAGGTTAGTAAAATTATGACAGATGATGAATTATTAGAAGATATGAAAGGTTCTTTTAAACATAAATTTGCGAAAAAGCCTGAAGTTATAGATGGAAATATGAAAGCTTTAGAGATGGCTTTAAAAGAAGTTAAGAAAATTCAATAAGGAGGATTTAATTATGACAGATATAAATGCCAATACACCAATGGAGAAACTAACTCCTGGTGGAGATATTTATACTGCTGGTAATGCAAGAGACTTTAAGACAGGCGACTGGAGAAGTTCTTATCCTGTATTTTTGTCAGATAAATGCAAACAATGTGGACTTTGCTTCCCTGTTTGTCCAGAAGATGCCATTCCAGTAGGAAAAGAAGATTTAAAAAGAAAAGATTTCAATTATGATTACTGTAAAGGTTGTGGTGTTTGTGCCAAAGTTTGTCCTTTCGGTGCCATTGAAATGAGAGAGGAAGGTGTTGAATAGTATGAGTATTAGAGAAAGATTAAGTGGTAATGAAGCAGCAGCAACTGCTATGAAACAAATTAATCCTGATGTTGTTGCAGCCTTCCCTATTACACCTTCAACAGAAATTCCACAATACTTTTCAACTTTTGTTGATAATGGTCTTGTAGATACAGAATTTGTTGCTGTTGAAAGTGAACATAGTGCTATGAGTGCTTGTATTGGTGCAGAAGCAGCAGGTGCAAGAGCTATGACAGCTACATCTGCCAATGGATTATCTTTAATGTGGGAAATGATATATATTGCTTCTAGTTTACGTTTGCCAATTGTTATGTCATTAGTAAACAGAGCTGTATCAGGACCTTTGAACATTCATAATGACCATTCAGACGCAATGGGTGTTAGAGATGCTGGTTGGATTATGTTATTTTCAGAAAACAACCAAGAAGCTTATGATAACCTTTTAATGGCACATAGAATTGCAGAAAACAAAAATGTAATGCTTCCATTAATGGTTTGCCAAGATGGATTTATCACTTCTCATTCTATCGAAAACATAGAATTAGAAGAAGATGACAAAGTAAAAGAATTTGTTGGTACATATAAACCAGAACATTATTTATTAAATAGAAATGAACCAATCGCTGTTGGACCATTAGATTTACAAGCTTATTTATTTGAACATAAAGCACAACAAGCAGAAGCTATGAAAAATGCAAAACAAGTTATTTTAGATGTAGCAAAAGATTTTGAAAAATTGACTGGTAGAAAATATGGTCTTTTTGAAGAATATAAATTAGATGACGCGGAAATCGCTATTGTTTGTATGAATTCAACAGCTGGTACTACAAAATTTGTTGTTGATAAATTAAGAGAACAAGGTGTAAAAGCAGGTCTATTAAAACTTCGTGTATTTAGACCATTCCCAGTAGAGGAAATTTCAAAAGCATTATCACATCTAAAAGCGATTGCTGTATTAGATAAAGCAGATTCTTTAAATGCTGCTGGTGGTGCTTTATTTGAAGATATTACATCTGCTATGTATATAAATAATATTCATGTACCTGCTGTAAACTATGTTTATGGTATTGGTGGTAGAGATACAAAAGCTGATGACATTGAAAGTGTTTACACAGATTTATCAGAAATCATAAAAACTGGAAAAATAGACAATCCTTATCGTTATTTAGGATTAAGAAAGGAAGGTGACAAATAATGCCTTATAATGTAAAAGAAATCGTTGCTAACAAACCTTCCAGATTTACTTCTGGACATAGAATGTGTGCTGGTTGTGGAGCTCCTCCTGTTGCAAGACATATCATGAGAGCTTTGAAACCAGAAGACCATGCAGTTGTTGCCAATGCTACTGGTTGTATGGAAGTTTCTACTTTTATATATCCATATACTGCTTGGACAGATTCATTTATTCACACAGCTTTTGAATGTGCTGGTGCTACACTTGCAGGAGCAGAAGCAGCTTATGTTTCTATGAAAAAACAAGGAAAATTACCAGCTGATGGAGATACAAAATTTATCGCTTTTGGTGGAGATGGTGGAACCTATGATATTGGTTTACAATCTTTATCAGGAGCTATGGAAAGAGGACATGACTTGGTTTATGTATGTTATGATAATGGTGCATACATGAATACAGGTATTCAACGTTCTTCTGCAACACCTAAATATGCAGATACAACTACATCTCCTGCAGGAACGGTTATTCCTGGAAAAACACAATGTAGAAAAGATTTAACAAAAATCATGGTTGGACATCATATCCCTTATGTTGCTCAAACCATTGCCTATATGAATTTTAAAGATTTATATGAAAAAGCTGAAAAAGCTATCTACACAGAAGGACCTGCATTTTTAAATGTAATGTCTCCATGTCCTAGAGGATGGGGTTATCCAACAGAAGATTTAATGCAAATTAATAAACTTGCTGTTGAAACTTGTTATTGGCCTTTATATGAAGTTGTTGATGGCGTATATCATATTTCATATAAACCTGCTAAAAAATTACCAATTGAAGAATTCTTAAAACCACAAAAAAGATTTAGACATATGTTTAAACCTGGAAATGAGTGGATGATTGAAGATTTCCAAAGAATTGTAGATGAAAGATGGCAAGAATTATTAGACTTAGAAGAAATCACTAACAAAAAACAATAATATCAATACAAAAAAATCCAACTTAATCGTTGGATTTTTTTAGTCTTTGCTCTCTATTACAATTAAAATTCCATTTTTCATTTCAATATGTGCTATATTCTCTATCATTTCATTGCTAATTCCCAAACTAGTTCCTATCGGTAAAGTATAATGATTTAAAGGATATTTAAAACCTGTTAAAGTTACTCCTTCCACTGTGCTAGTCAAAGGAATTAAAGATACATATTTTCCATAAACCTTATCTTTGCTTAAAGTCATTTCTTTATTTATTAGATAAATTCGATTATATTCATCTAGAATTTGACAAGGTATTTCTGCTTCTAAAGCATCTTTTAAAATATGAATATTAGCAATCGCATGATCCATCCTTTTTCCTAATGCACCTAAAATTATAATCTTAGAGCTTTTTAATCTAATTGCTAACTTTAAAGCAATATCTGTATCTGTGTTATCTTTTTCAGCATTAAACTTGTGAAAAATAATTTGTGACTGACTTTTATAAAATTCTAGAATTTCAGGAGAAACTGAATCAAAATCTCCAACTACATGATTTGGTATAATATGTAATTGGTACAAAGTCTCTAATCCTTTATCTACAGCAATGATGTTCTCTCCGTATATGATTTTTGTAATATTTTTCTAATATGTCTATTTGGATTTCTCCACCTGCAATAATTAATGTTTCCATTTTCCAAATTTTCTCCTTAATTTTTCTGTGCAATTAATTTTTATTTTTTACATTATAGGAAACGCAATCTCCTATAGCGTAAAAAAAGTCATAATCTATTTTTTATTTCTAAGATATGACTTTTTCTATTATATATTTGATTTTATTCTTCCTCTGGTGCTTCTACTGGGCAAACACCTGCACATGTACCACAACTTATACAAGCAGATTGGTCGATAACAAATCTATCTTCTCCTTGTGATATGCATCCTACAGGACATTCAGCAGCACAAGCCCCACATGATATACATTTATCAGTAATTTTATATGCCATTATATTCACCTCCTTTAATTTCTTGCTTCTCTATTGTTCTTATGGTTATTCTTCTCTCATTCCTTCTTCTTCTTTTTCTAAATTTTCAAGTTCCTCTAATTCTTTTTGATGTTCAATTTCTTCCTCGTCTAATCTTTCTTTTTCTTCATCTTTTATCACTTGAATATCTTTTACATCATATCTTCTATAAATATATGTATCTCCATCTTTAACTTTAACTCTTACTCTTTCTTTTAGGGTTTCAATAGAATCTACTTCGCCCTCTCCCTCTTCTGTCTTCACGATTGCTCCTATATGTGGCAATTTTTTCAATTTTTCTTCATATACATCATTTTCAAATTTTAAGCAACACATTAATCTTCCACAATTTCCAGATATTTTTGATGGATTTAATGACATATTTTGTTCTTTTGCCATTTTGATAGATACAGCTTCAAAATCGTTTAGAAATGTACAACAACATAGTTCCCTTCCACAAACACCATTTCCACCAATTTTTCTTACTTCATCTCTTACACCAATTTGTCTTAATTCTATTCTTGTCTTATAAATAGCTGCTAAATCTTTTACCAATTCTCTAAAATCAATTCTTCCATCTGCTGTGAAATAAAACAAGATTTTACTATTATCAAATTTTACTTCTACATCTGTTAGAGTCATATTTAATTTATGTTCTTTGATTTTCTTTTTGCACACTTCAAATGCTTTTTTTTCAAGTGCCCTACACTCTTCAAATCGTTTATAATCTTTTCCATTTGCTATTCTGATAACCAATTTTAATGGTTCTACAATTTTATCATCAGGCACAGCTCTATTTGGAATCATAACTTCTCCAAATTCTTCTCCTTGAGCTGTTTCTACAATAACTTTATCGCCTTTTTTTAGTCTCCATCTCTTTGGATTAAAAAAGTAGATTTTGCCTAGTTTCTTAAATCTGACGCCTACAATATCTTTCAATTTACTTCCTCCCACATATTAAATATCATGTTATCTATACACATATCATAATTTGCGTTTTGATGCAATCTTTTTTTTGTATTTTCTACAATATCAATACAATTTGCATATTTCACATTTTCTTTCGTCATTTTCAACAAAACAATATTCATATACTCTAATATATCATTGATTTCCTCTTTTGATTGATATAGTGCTGAACCTAGCCCAATTAATTCTGTCATATCTGTTTTGTCCAATTTTTCTATCATTTTTTCTATATTTTCATATTCTTCCTTTTTATCCTTTAGTGCAATCGCCTTTCCAATACTTCCTTGAAATGCCTCTAACATATTTTCATTTATGTTGTTCATTCCATATGTTTTTTCCATATATTGTTTGATTTCTTCTGGCGCAATCGGTTGGAATGTTAATTTCATACATCTTGATTTTATTGTGTTTAAAAATGCGTTTTCATTACTACCAATTAATATAATTATACTATATTCTGGTGGTTCTTCTAATGTTTTCAATAGACAGTTTTGTGCTTCTTTGGTCATCTTATCTGCATCGTTGACGATGTATACTTTTTTATTAGAAATGATTGGTTTTTCTTGTATTTTTCTTTGTAAATATCGTATCTGTTCAATTTTGATACTATTGCCATCTGGTTCAATATATAAAAAATCTGGATGATTTTGAGATTGAAATTCTATGCAAGATTTACATTTATCACAACCTTTTTCTGTTTCATTTGTACACAATATCATTTGGGCAAACGCTTTGGCTATTAGTTGTTTTCCAATCCCTTCTATTCCTATAAACATATAACTATGAGAAACTTTATCTTCTTCAAGACTTCTTTTTAATTCCTCTTTTGTTTTTTCATTTCCAATAATTTCGTCAAACCTCAATGTTTTCGCTCCTTTTTTCCGAACTGTTACTATTATATACTAAAACAATTGATTTTTCAAGAACAATAAAAAACAAAAATAGAGACCTCCATCTCTATTTTAATCCACTTTTCCCCATAAATTTAATGGCCAAATTCTAATGGCAACCGTACTTTCAATCTTTTCTAAAGGAATACAACCAAACTCTCTACAATCTGTACTATGTGTTCTGTTATCTCCCATAGCAAACACTGTATTTTCAGGTACTACAAAATCTGAAAAACCCACTTCTCCTACATCTGTTACTACACCACTTTGCAAATATGGTTCATCCAATTCTTCTCCATTTATAAATACTTTTCCTTCTTTAATTTCCACATGTTCTCCTGGAAGAGCTATAACCCTTTTTATATAACTATCTTTTCCAATTTCTAATACATATTTGACAAATTTTCCAAATATGTTGCTTGGTTCATTTTCATAAACTGCTATTGGTTCTACAGTATCAATTTCTGCACTTGAAAAAGACTTTTTGGTTGGTGCTTCAAATGTAATAATTTGTCCTCTCTCTGGCATTGTATGTGTCGTTCTTGTCCATCTGTTTAGCCATAATCTTTGATTTTCTTCTAATGTTGGTTTCATAGATACTTGTTGTACAATGGTTGGTGTTCCTATATAATACCTAAATAATAACGCTAATACAACTGCAATAATAATGCAATAAACCCATTCTAGTATTTCTTTTATCTTTGGATTCAATTTTCTCTCTCCTTCATTGCTAAAATCTAATATATTATACCCTATATATTTTGTTTTTTCAATCAAAACATATATTTTTTTCTAATTTTTGGTTGGAATTCTAATGACAACTTCTGTACCTTGTCCTACTGTACTCTTGATGTCAATACTTCCTCCATTTTTATCTAGTATTTCTTTGGCAATAGAAAGCCCTAAACCTGTTCCTCCCATTTCTCTCGTACGAGCCTTGTCCACTCGATAAAATCTTTCAAATATCCTAGATAAATCTTCTTCTGGAATTCCGATACCATTATCAAAAACTTTGATATAGGCATCATTATACACAAACCCTACATATATTTTGATTTCTCCTCCATCTGGTGTATATTTTATACTGTTTGTTAAAATATTTAATATGACTCTTTCAATATCATCTTTATCCGCATAAACAGGAGGTACATCAGCTGTTACAAAAGAATTGACTGTATGGTTTTTCTTTTTAATTTCTATAGCCAATTTATCTTGACATTTTTTTACTAAATCTCCTAAATCAAAGGATTCCTTTTTTGTTTTGTTTTTATTATTATCATATCTTGACAATGTTAACAAGTCTGTAACCAATCTTGCCATTCTTCTTGCTTCAGAAGCAATAACATTTAAGAATTTTTCTTGCGTTTCTTTGTCATATTCTCCTTCTAGCAAAGTATCTGCATATCCCATAATGGAAGTAATTGGCGTTTTTAATTCATGTGATACATCTGCTACAAATTCTTTTTGCATGTTGTCTAATCTTACATGTTCTGTAATGTCTTGAATAACGGCAATTACACCATTTGGCCTATCTGATTCATTTTTAAATGGAGCAAAAAATACATTTACATAATTGTCTTCTACTTGAATTCTTTGTTCTGTGGATGTCCAATTTTCTAGGTAAATTATTTTTTCCATATTAATTCCCAATTTGAACTTTCCAAAAATATCATCAAATGTGATATCTTCTGGTCGGATGCTTAGGAATTTTTTTGCTGCTGGATTAATTAAAATAATTTCTCCTTCCATATTAAAGGCAATAATACCATCTGTCATATGTAACAGAATGGTTTCTATTTGATTTTTTTGTGTAGAAACTTCACTTAACTTTTCTTTTAATTCTGTTGTCATCATGCCTAATACATTTTCTATATTGGTAACTTCTTTTTTATTTTTAGTTTTTTTCAATTCCTCTTTTGATGTACTATCTTTTTCTTTCTTTTTATCTTCTTCTGTTATTTTTTCTGCACTCTTAATCAATTTATTAATTGGATATATAACAAATCGAGACAAAACGATTGCTATAGCAATTCCTCCTAGTGCAAATAATATTCCTGCAATAATAAGAGACGTAATATTGGTATCTCTCATTTCTTGGATATATGCAGTAAGTTCTTCTATATTTCCGATTTCTTTATTTTCAAGATTTGCTTCTAAATGATTAATTGATTGAATATATGTCACACCTAATCCTGTAATGACAATAATACCAATTAAAAAGAATACAACTATAATTTTAAACTGAATACTTTTTATCATTTTTTATATGATTCCCTTCTTGTTAATTTTGCCTTATGTAATTTACAATGGTTTGTAAAACAAGCTTAGTTTAAGAAGATTTGTGCTTCTGCTGTATCGTTTCTATAATTTGTGCATAAATTTTGTTTTCTACATCATTTGCTGCAACTGTTAATGCCTTTTCTCCCATAGATTTACACTTTTCTTTATCTAATACTATACTTTCTATATTGCTATTTAGTTTTTCTCCAGTTAATTCATTATCTAATATAATATCGGCCGCACCAACATTTTGCAAAACTTTTGCATTATATAATTGATGGTCATGACTTACATTTGGCAATGGTACTAATATAGATGGTTTTCCTACTTTTGCAATTTCTGTAATCGTCATAGCACCACTTCTTGCTACAATTAAGTCTACGACATTCATAATCTCTTCCATATTATATATGTAAGGTAAGATTTTTGTATTTTGAATATAATTAATATTTTGGTTATTATCTTCTAATTTTTCCTTTATAATATCATATTGCTTAGGCCCTGTTGCCCAAATCATTTGATAATCTTTATTTTTACCTGTATGTATGATTTCCAATATAGCTTCATTAATTTTTCTTGCTCCTTGACTTCCTCCAAAAATTAATGCAATCGGCTTATCATTTTTTAATCCTGCTTTTTGTATAATTTCCTTTTTTTGTTCTGCCGTATAATTTTGTTTTTTCGTTTTTACTGGTGTCCCTGTATAAACAATTTTCTTTGCATGTTTTATTCTTGGAATGGCATCTTCAAAAGAAACCAAAATCGTATCTGTTTTTTTGGCTAACATTTTTACTGCTTTTCCAGGGAAAGCATTGCTTTCATGTAATAATGTTGGAATATTCAATTTATGTGCTGCAGATATTGTTGCTCCACAAATATATCCACCTGTCCCTATTACGACATCTGGATTAATTTCTTTTAATATTTTTTTAGCTTCTCCAAAGCCTTTTAATGTTTTAATCATTTTTTTTATATTATCAATTGAAATCTTTTTACTTAAACCATAAGCATCAATTGTTTTTAATTCATAGCCTGCTCTTGGAACCAAGTCATTTTCTAACCCTCTGGTTGTACCAATAAAAATGATTTTAGAATCTTTTTGCTCTTCTTGTATTTTCTTAGCAATTGCTAAACCTGGATTAATATGACCTGCTGTGCCAGCTGCTGCAATAACGACTTTCACTTTGCTATCATTCCTTTCTTTGTCCAATTGGGGACCACTATTCTCTTTTCGCTCCTGCTTTTGAAATATTTAAGAGTACCCCCATCTCACACAATAATATAAACAATGATGTACCACCATAGCTAAAGAATGGTAGTGGCATTCCTGTTGCTGGCATTGATGAAGTTACAACTGCAATATTGATAATTACTTGTATTGCAACTTGTGCAGTAATTCCTATTGCTATCAAACTTCCAAACATATCTGGAGATTTCATAGCAATTAAAATTCCTCTCCATATAAAAATTCCAAACAAAATAATTACAACAGCACATCCAATAAATCCTAGTTCTTCTCCTAATATAGAAAATATGAAATCATTATGTGGTTCTGGAATATATAAGTATTTTTGTCTACTTTCTCCCAATCCTGTTCCAAATAATCCACCTGAACCAATCGCATATAAACTCTGTATAACCTGCCATCCATCTCCTGTTGGGTCGCTCCATGGATTTAAAAAGGTTATAACTCTTTGTAATCTATATGGTTCTAGGATAACTAGTGCAATAATTCCTGGTACCCCAACCACCAGACCTGTTACTAGAAAATGCCAAAATTTACATCCAGCAACAATCATCATAATTGCTACAATTCCAATAATAACGATTGAAGCACTGAAATGCGGTTGTATCAATAACAATCCAATAATTGGTGCTAGAATAATAATGTGCTTCAAAAATCCTTTTCCATATTTATTTAGTTCATCTCTATTTTTTACTAATAATGCTGCATAAAATACAATCATTAATAATTTAACAATTTCAGATGGTTGAAATGAAAGAGATTCTGTAACATATATCCATCTTTTAGCACCATTTACTTCCCTACCAATAAGTGGTACTGCTAATAGTAATAAAAATCCTACAACATAAGCTAGTTTATAATATTTTTGATAAAAACGGTAATCAATATTTGAGATTACCCACATCATAAATAAACCGGCTACAGCAAAAATGGCCTGCCTAAAAAAATATGTATAACTATTTCCGCTTTCAGAAAGTGCTGATGGAGAACTTGCTGAAAGCACCATAATTAACCCTAATGATAACAATAACAAAATCGTTATCAATAATGTAAAATCAATTGGGTTTTTAAGAAAGCTTGAAAAAGTCTTACCTTTCTTTTTTGCCATTTTATTCTCCTTTCCCAAGGAATCTCTATAGTTAGTTGGAAAAGAATTAAATTTTGGCAATGCTGAGCTTGTTAAGGCTTTGCCTGTTACAAGGTCAGTATGCATAGCTGGAAAATTATATTTAAAAGGCAAGGGCGCATACTTTTGTATGTAACCGCGTTTTAAATGTAATTCGCCACTGCGCACAGCCAAAATTGTAATTATTTTTCAACAATCATTCCTTTCTTATATTATCTTTAGTCCAATAACACACAACAACAATGTTGCCACACTAAACACAACCACCACTTTATTTTCTTTCCAGCCAGACAACTCAAAATGATGATGTAATGGTGCCATTTTGAAAAATCGTTTACCTGTCTTTTTAAAATAAGCCACTTGTATCATAACAGAAATCGTTTCCAATACTGGTACAAGTGCAATAACCAATAACAATAATGGCATTTCTAAATAAAGTGCTAATCCTGATATTACACCACCTAACATAAGAGAACCTGTATCTCCCATAAATACTTTAGCTGGGTGAATATTAAACATTAAAAATCCTAAAACTGCACCTATTACAATACTTGCAAATATAGATACTTCATATATTTGTAAACTAATTCCGATAACTGCTAAACAAGTAATAATAATTGCACATACACTAGATGATAATCCATCAATTCCATCTGTTAAATTTACTGCATTTGTAGCACCTAATATAACCACAATTGCAAATGGTATATAAATATATACTGGCATTTCTATATATATTTTTGCAATTGGTATATAGGTTTCTGTATCAATGTGTAATCCATATACTAAATAAATTACATAGGCTACTGAAATAATCAGTAAGCCCAACATTTTATAACTTGGTTTTAAACCTTCTGTATTTTTTAATACTAATTTTTTAAAATCATCAATAAATCCAATTAACCCAAATCCAATTGTCAGTAATAAGATTGGTAGGATTTTCCCTGCTAATGCATTTTCTCCATTTGCAGATAAATAGATACAGGTTCCTGTTACAACCAATATCATGGTAATAATAATGATTATCCCACCCATCGTAGGTGTTCCTTGTTTTTTCAAATGTGATTGTGGACCATCATCTCTTTCAATTTGCCCTACTTTTCTTTTTTTCAGTATTGGTATTATGATAAATCCCATGATAATAGAGATGATAAATGAGATTATCAATACTTTTGCCTCAAATATCAATTTCATCCAACCTTTCTTTCGTTTTATTTTTTCTTATTCTTTGTTTCATTTTCTAATTCATCTATAATATCTCTAACAATAATTCTTTCATCAAATGGATATTTTTCTCCATTAATTTCTTGATATGGCTCATGTCCTTTTCCTGCTAGAATAACAATATCACGCTTTGTTGCCATTTTGATTGCTTCTTTTATTGCCTCTACTCTGTCAACAATTACTTTATATTTTCCATTTGTCTTTTTCATACCTTCTTCAATTTGTTTCACAATTTTTTCTGGGTCTTCTGTTCTTGGATTGTCAGATGTAATAATTGTAAAATCAGCAATTCTTCCTGATATTTCTCCCATAATTGGTCTTTTACCTGCGTCTCTATCTCCACCACAACCAAATACAGATATAACTTTTCCTCTTGTATAACTCTTGGTTGCTTGTAAAATATTTTCTAGACTTTCTGGAGAATGTGCATAATCTATCATAATTGGTATTTCTCTTTTATTATCTACTAATTCAGACCTTCCTGGAACTCTAACTTCTAATAATGCTTCTTTAACCTTTTCAGGTTCTATTCCAAATTTTTGTGCAACACAAATAGCTGCTAATGAATTATATACACTAAATCTTCCTGGTATTCCTGTTTTTACTCTCTCATTTCTATCTTTTATTTTCACTTTAAAATCTACATAAGAATTGGTAATGGTTATATCTTTTGCCAATACATTTGCATAATTATCAATTCCATATGTTGTAATATTGCTATCAGGGAATAGTCTTGGTATTTTTGCTCCATGTAAATCATCTGCATTAACAATCCCTGTTTTGCACATTTTAAATAACTTTAATTTTGATTCAAAATAATCTTGCATGTCTGGGTGTTCTTTTGGACTGATATGGTCTTCTGAAAAATTGGTAAATAAGACTATATCAAACTGACAGCCTTCTACTCTGTTTAGTTTTAAGCTTTGTGAAGAAACTTCCATTACAACCACTTCTACGCCTTCTTTTACCATTTGTGCAAAAGTTTGTTGTAATTCTAAACTTTCTGGTGTTGTTCTATCACTATCTTTTATTTTCTTACCATTAATGTAAGTTGCAATTGTTCCAATTAATCCTACTTTTTTTCCTGCTTTTTCTAAAATTTCTTTAATCATAAAAGTAGTTGTGGTTTTTCCTTTGGTTCCTGTAACACCAATTAATTTAAACTTTCTTGAAGGATGGTCATAAAAATTATCTGACATAATGGCTAATCCTTCTCTTGTATCTTTTGCCATTACAACTGTTACATTGTCTGGTATATTCATTCCTTTTAAGTTGCAACCTTCTTGTATCATGATTGCTGTTGCACCATTTTCTATGGCATTTTCCACATATTGATGACCATCTGTTGAAAATCCTTTGATAGCCACAAATACATAACCTGGTTTTACATTTTTTGAATTGTTTTCAATTCCAGATATTTCAATATCTAAATCTCCCTTTACTTTTAGGTTTTCTAATCCTACTAATAATTCTTTTAGTTTCATTTTCTTCAATCCTTTCGATTATTAATACTTAATTATATGCAAATTATTGCATTTAATCCCTCATATTATATAACTAAAATACTTTTTTGTATAGTTTTTTTTCAGATTTGTTAAAAATATTTAATATTCAATAATCACTTTACTTTCTTCATTTACCGTTATTCCACCACCAGGAATTTGATTTTTTACATAGGTATTTTCTTTGTCAATTTCTTCATTATCAATAGACATCTCTAAATTGTTTTCTTTTAATATTTGTTCAGCTTCCTTTAAAGTTTTCCCCATAACATCTGGTACTTGAACTTGGCTAATTACATCTTCGCTTTCCTCTTCTAGGACTTCTTTATTAACTTCTAAATATGGCAATATTTCACTGAAAATCTGTCCTCCAACTGGTGCTGCTACACCACCTCCTTGTATTATGCCCCACTTATTGCAGTCAATATTTTAAAAAATAAATTTAACTTAAATGGCTAAATTTCAATGGTTTTATTAAATTCTAAAATTTCATATTTTAAAATTTTAGGTTGTAAGTTGCACTCTGCTTATTGCAGTTTTCATTTTATAAATTAAATATAATCTCTATTCTATTTTTAGAATAAACATCTATTCTATTTATAATTTCTTTTAAAAAATCATTTGACATATAATTTCCATTTTTAAATTTTTTCACAACTTCTCTTATTTCATTTTCATCTAGTTTATTTCTATTATCTTTGTTTAATTCTTCTATTAACTTTTTATACTTTGATATTTCTTCTTTTGCTCTTTCATAATCTGTTTTAAATTCTTCTACGGTTATATACTTCTCACATTTTTTCTTATATAAGACGCTTTTTCTTCTTTCTAGTCTTTCTATTTCATTTTCATAATTTTTAGTTTTTTGTATTTCTTCATTATTTTTCTTATAGTAGTCAATTATCTTATTTGTTGTTTCATCTACTTGAATTAGGCTTAATCTCTTTATAACTTCATTTTTTACTATTTCATTTAAGTCCTTTTCTCTAATATAAGTTTTATTATTGCATTTTTTCCTATATAAATAACTACAAAGAAAACCTGCACTATCATATAAAAACCTTTTTTTATCACTTGACCTATATACCTTATATTGATATTTTCTTTTACAATGCCCACAATATACTAAATCTCGAAGTAAATACTGATGTTTTACACTTTCTCTTCCTTTTTTATTTTTCTTTATTTCTTGTACTTTATCATATATTGCTTTATCTATTATTGGCTCGTGTGTATTTTCTTTTATAATCCAACTATCTCTATTTTTGTTTTCAATACATTTCTTTGTTAAATAATTAGTTTCATATTTATTCATTATTGTATTACCTATATAAAAAGGATTATTTAAAATACTGTTTATCTGTACTCCTGTCCACTCTCTTGTATAATTTTTTAGTTTCATATATCTACTTGGATTTTTTATCTTTTTGCTATTCAAGTACTCTGCTATTTGTGTACTTGTTTTTCCCTCTATATACATATTATAAATAGTTCTTATATTATCAGCTACATCTTCATCTATAAGTATTTTGTGTTTATCTTCTTTGTCTTTTTTGTATCCATAAGGTGCATAATGTTCTACAAACTGTCCTGCCTCTTTCATCGCTCTTTTATTAGCCCTTATTTTTTTAGATATATCTGTAATGTAATATTGATTAGCAATTCCTCGAAGCATTATTGTATCATCTATTTCGTATCTTTCTCCACTATCTATAAATTCTGTTACTGAAATAAATCTAACATCATTATCTGGAAAAAATATTTCTGTGTACCAACCTGTTTTATTTTTATTACGAGTTAATCTACTTATATCTTTTACAATTACCATATTTATAAGTCCCATTGAAATATCTATCATCATTTGGTCAAGTGCTGGTCTTGAATCTAAAATACCAGAATAACCATTGTCTGCATATTCTTTTACTATTTTATAACCATTTTTCATAGCATAGTTTGTAGTTATTTCTCTTTGAGCCTCTATGCTGTTATTTTCCTCTGCGTGTTCTCTTGATAATCGTAAATAAATTCCTGCTCTATACTCTTTCATATTGACTGCCCCACTGTATTAAAAATATCATATCTATAATTTATATACACTTTATTGTCATTGTCTATTTGAATATCATAAATTAGTTCTGATAAAATATTTTTATTTATTTCTTCTGCATTTAATATTTTATTTACTAACTCGTTTATCTCCTCTTCATTTATAACAGGTTTATGATTTTCTTCTTTTTTTAATATTTCTAATTCTTTCTTTATTCTGTTCTTTTCATTTGACTTTTCTTTATAATATTTTTTGTAATCATCTTCATCTAATAATTCCTGTTTATAGTCCAAATAAAGTGTTTTCATTTCATCTTCAACTTTTGCTAATTCTTTATCAAGCAATTCTTTGTTGTTATTACTATTATTTATTACATTTTCATTGTTTCCTTTTATAATTAGTTTTTTCACTTTTTCCTTATCAACAAGTTCTTGCATTACTTCTTTTAAATTTTTATGAACAATTTTATTCAATATATCTTCATCTAAACCTCTACTGCCTTTTATACAATTTTTCCCTTTATATCGTTTTAAACCATTTAAGCAACATACTTTTTTAGATTTTAGTTCGTCTGGATGATTTCTTTTATATTCAACTTTTAAAGTCATTTTTGTTCCACATTCTTTGCATTTTACAAGTCCGTTTAAATCCCATTCGTGTTTTTTTCGTTTTGTTGTTTTATTTATTTTTCTTACCCTTTGAACTTTTAAAAATAATTCTTCTGTAATTATTGGCTCGTGAGTGTTATAAACTATTTTCCAGTCCTCTGGGTGTATATATTTTACTTTTTTTGATTTATAACTTAAATTTATTCTTTTTCCATACTCCATATGCCCTAAATATACTTTATTAGATAACATTCTTCTTATTGTTTCATCTCTCCATTTGTATCTTACCTCTCCATTATTTTGACTGTTATTCGGACTTTGTATTTTATCTTCGTTTAAACCTTTTACTATTTCTGATATTTTTTTTCCCATACTGTATTCTTCAAATATTCTTCTGACGATTTTTGCTTGCTTTTCAACTATTTCTAATTTGTGTTTATCTTCTAATGATTTTTTATATCCATAAGGTGGAGTAGCTGTTAAATACATTCCTTTTTCTTTTCTTGCCCACACACTTGATCTTATTTTTCTTGAAATATCCTTACTATACCAGTCATTTATAAGAGTTTTAAATTGTATCATATCATTATTTGAATTTTTTGTTCCCGTGTCTACATTATCTAGTACAGATATATATCTTATATCTCTTTCTAAAAAATATAATTCTATGTAATAGTTTGCCTCAAAACTATTTCTTGAAAGTCTTGATAAGTCTTTTGTAATAATGCAATTTATTACTCCATTTTCAACATCTTTAATCATTCTTTGAAAGTCTGGTCTATCTGTATTAAGTCCTGAATATCCATCATCAATGTAATAATCTACTAAAAAAAATTCTTCGCCTAATTCTTGTAATTTTTTTTCAATTATATTCTTTTGACTAACTATACTATCACTTACATCTTTATCACCATCTTCCTGTGAGAGCCTTAGATAACCTGCAACTCTGTATTTTCCTTTCATACTCAACACCTCTTTTGCAAGGTGTATATATTTGATGTATTTATTTTATATTCGTTATTATTTAATTACAAATGTGCAATTTTTAATTTATTTGTGAAACTGCATATTTGCATATTACATTATATAAATTATCTATACTTTGCACATCTTCTACACATCTTGTTATTACTGTATATTTTTTATTATCTATTTCATAAATTGTTGTATTTTCTTCTTTTTTATCCTCTTGTACCATAAATATACACACCTCCTATTTCTCTCTTAAAAACTATTAACAATGAAACAGATTTATAACTAATTTTTTAAATCTGGAAATAAATTAGTTAAGATTACTTCTGCCTCTTTTACTACTCTTCTAGGATGATGTGAATGTAATTCTTTCAGAAATTCTCTTACTATTTTTTCTTCTGTGATATTTTCCTCTCTATTCATAAGTACATAAAATATACAAGTTGCATAAGACACAAAGTCATCATTATTTAAAACCCAATTAAAATTTATTCTTTTCAGCAAGTTAATATCTACACCTTTTATTTCAGTTGTATCAATATTTTCTTTTGCTATTTCTAATATATTTTTTAATAAATCTGCAAAACCTTTCTGCTCACTTTCATCTTTATATTTTCTATAACCTAAAATGTAGTATGCTACTACTTCTTGAATAGCATATTCTT
>CASFHP010000006.1 GCA_949294555.1 uncultured Eubacteriales bacterium | reverse complement strand
GGCTACAATTTTTTGCTCTTAGTAAATGCTTAGTTTCAGTTTCCTAACGGATTGTTCCATACCATTAAATCGTCGAATTACTTTATACTTGACATATTCATTATATATGCTTTTTGTATATTTGGCAATTTATTTTCACTTTGAGTTGCGTGACTTAAAGTTTCATATTGTTTCCTATACAATAAAAAATTTCAAAAATTTGTTTAAAAGTTAAAAAAGAGGAAAAACTAATATAAATTGCTTTATGAAAAGGAGGCAAGTATATTGGTTTTTCTTTTTATATTACTCATTTTACTGATTATCACATTAAGCATTGTGACAAGCAAAATTGAAATCAAGTTAATGCCTTTTATCTTAAATTCGAAAAAGCATAATTATGTAGATGACCAAAGTAAAGTGATTATTAAATTAAAACTGTTTGAAATTATTCCTATTATAAAATTCACAATAACGAATCAAAAATTAAAAAGACTACAAAAATCATTTAAAACGAATGAAAAAATAGAAAAGATAGAAAGAGATATTATACAAAACAAAGATAAAATAAATGTGCGATTGCTAGCAATAGCCAAGGAGATAGGGAAAAATATAGAAATAAAAAAGTTAGCATTAGCAATGGAATTGGGAACAGAAAATGCTTTTTTAACATCTATGTTAGTAGCAATTCTTTCTAGTGCTATAGCGGTTGGTTTCTCTAGGACAAATGTAAAAGAAAAAGATGTTTTATATGAGATAAAACCAATATATACAAGCCAGAATTTTGTAAAAATTGCCATTTCTGGTATATTTCAAATAAAAATGGTACATATTATAAATATCATATATGTATTAAATAAAAAAGGAGGAATGAAAAACAATGAGCGAACATCCAATAGAAGGTCTTATGACTACAGCTATGAATAGCATTCAAGATATGATAGATGTCAATACAATTATAGGAGAACCAATCGAAACTTCTAATAATATTGTCATTATTCCCATATCAAAAGTATCATTTGGATTTGCAGCAGGAGGAAGTGAATTTAAAGGAGAAACTGTAGATGAATACAGAAAAAGAGAAAAAGAAGAAGAGGTACAATATCGATTACCATTTGGAGGTGGCTCAGGAGCAGGTGTTACCATCAATCCAATAGCATTTTTAGTTATCCAAGGCGAAAATGTAAAACTAATGCCAGTAAATTATAGTTCATCAATAGACAAGCTTTTAGATTATATTCCAGATTTGCTAGATAAAACAAATAATATGATAAATAAATGTATGCAGAAAACAAAAGAAAAAAACAAAACAGAAACGAAAGAAGAAAATAATGTGGAAAAGAAAAAATCAGAAAAAGTAAAGGCAGATAAAAATAGAATAGAAGAAGATTTAGAGGAAGGTAGAATTATAAAAGAAAGGATAGAGAAAACAAAAAAACCAGTTGAAGAAGAAATAACGTATGAGTACGAATATGATGAAACATTAGATGATGATGAATAGAGACAATTTGGGCCAGGTTGGGTTTTGTCCCTTTTGTGTCGAACTATGTCGAAAACAATGCTTTTTTTTGGAACATCTTTAAATTAGATTTATTATAAAACCAGAATACTATATATACTATTTTGTGAAATTAAATGTGCAAATGGAAGAATATTAGCCATTTAATGAATAAAATAGTATATACAGTATTCTGCTTAAATTTTAAATACATCCAAAAAAATATATTGTTTTCGACATAGTTCGACACGAAAGGGACAAAACCCAACCTGGCCCGAATTGTCTCATTCATTTGTCGAAAACTTCTAATAATACGACAAAACTTCCTAATTTTTGCTCTTGGAAAATACTGGAAAAAGGAATATAATACAAAAAGAAATTCAAAGGAGGTCATCATGGAAACAAAGTTTTATGAAGAGGACAAGCTGTTAGTTTTTAAAATAACAGAAGAAATTGATGATTTTAGTGTTCAAAAGATAAGGAGGAGGGCGGATTATGAAATTGAAAGATATATGCCTAAAAAAGTTATATTTGATTTTAATAGTGTTACATTCATGGATAGCGCAGGGATAGGATTGATTATTGGTAGATACAAATTTGCCAAAATGTTAGGTGTAACTGTGGAACTTGCCAATTTAACAAGTAGTATTAAAAAGATTTTTGAAATGAGTGGTATTTTAAGATTAATTCCTATTACCAATTTAGAGGTTTCATGATTTTATAGGTATACCTAAAAAGAAACGAAATATATATTAAAAGAAAAATTTCACATTTGAGGAAGGAATAAGATAAATATGAAAAGTGAATTTGAAAATGAAATGAAGTTAGAATTTGTTAGTAAATCAGCTAATGAGGCATTTGCAAGAATTACGGTGGCAGCATTTGCATCTCAATTAGACCCAACTATTGAGGAATTAGCAGATATTAAAACAGCAGTTTCTGAGGCAGTTACAAATTGCATTATTCATGGTTATGACAAAAAGCAAGGTATTGTAAAGATTTTTGCAAGATTAAAAGAAAATGAAATTATTTTAGAAATATCAGATAAAGGAAAAGGTATTGAAAATATCGATATTGCAAAAGAGCCATTATATACTACCAAACCAAATTTGGAGAGGTCTGGTATGGGATTTACGATTATGGAAAGCTTCATGGATAAGGTGGATGTAGAATCTGTTGTGGGATTAGGAACAAAAGTAACGATGTCTAAAAAAATTAAACCTAAAAATGAAAATGAAGAATCAGATGATGAGTTTGAAATGCTTACAAAAGAATAGGGGTATACTATGTTTGAAAACAGTATTGAAGCCATTAAGAAAGCACAATCTGGCGATAAATATGAGATGGAAAGAATGATTCGTGATAATAACCGGATTAATCTGGAGCATTGTCAAAAGATTTAATGGAAGAGGTTATGATATAGAGGACTTATACCAAATTGGTTGTATGGGATTTATAAAATCAATTAAAAGATTTGATACGAATTTTGATGTAAAATTATCTACATATGCAGTACCTTATATGATAGGGGAAATTAAACGATACATACGCGATGATGGACCGATAAAAGTAAGCAGAGGAATTAAAGAATTAGGAATAAAAATTAGAGAATTACAAAAAGAAAATATAAATAAAGAAGGAAAAGAACTAACAATTGAAGAATTAGAAGCAGAATTAAAAATTTCAAAAGAGGATATTGCCCTAGCATTAGAAGCCAATAATACAGTAGAATCCATTGATAACAAATTTTATACAGATAATAAAGATGGAAATAGTCTGAATTTCATAGAAAAAATTTCATCAAATAAAAATGAAGAAGAGATGATTACAAATAAATTAGCAATTAAACAACTCATAGAAGACCTGGATAAAAGAGAAAAAGAAATTATATGTTTAAGATTTTATAAAGATAAAACCCAATCTCAGGTAGCCAAAATTCTTGGAATTACACAAGTACAAGTTTCAAGAATCGAAAGAAAAATTTTAGCCAATATGAAAATGAAGCTAACATCTTAAAATTTTTTAAATTGCATAGAAATATGTCTATGCAATTATTTTAACATTATAGAAATTTGCATTTTCTATAATATTAAAAAATAAAATTGCATGAAGGTGATGAATTGAAAAAAGTAATTATCTATTTTTTTTCCTTTTTGTTTATATGTTTTATTTTACCAGCATTATTGACGAAACTAGACATAAGTACAAGTGCAGGGACAGATGAGGATATAACAGAAGAAAATACAGAAAGTCTTTCAGAAACATATACATATAATCAGTATGGGACTATCAAATTATTACATACAGATACAAATGAAGTGGAAGAAGTTGCATTAGATACGTATTTATGTAATGTGGTATCAGCAGAAATGCCAGTTGATTTTGAAACAGAGGCATTAAAGGCACAAGCAATTGTGGCTAGGACATATACCATATATAAAATCAATCATAAAAAACATGATAATGCAGATATTTGTGATGACTCTACATGTTGCCAAGCTTGGATATCCAAAGAAGATAGATTGGCAAGATGGGATGGGGATAAAGAGGCAAAATGGAGCAAAATAGAAGAATGTGTAAATGCAACAAAAGGAAAAATTATTACGTATAATAATGAACCAATCAATGCTTTTTTTCATTCAAATAGTGGAGGAAAAACTGAGCTACCAGTAGATGTATGGGGTGGTGGCAGTGATATGCCATATCTCCAAGTAGTGGAAACAGCAGGAGAAGATGGATATACACAATATAATTCAGAAGTGGAATTGACCAATGAAGAATTACTTGAAAAATTAAAAACAACTTATGCAGATATTCAAATTGATTTTAATAATGATGAAGATATAAAAATCGTGGAATACACAAGTAGTGGAAGAGTAAAAACAGTGAAATTTGGAAACTATGAAATTTCAGGCACAGAAGCAAGAAGTCTTTTAGGATTAAGGTCTACAAATTTTGAAATAATAAAAGAAGATGGAAAAATAAAATTTACTGTAACAGGATATGGTCATGGTGTTGGAATGAGCCAAACAGGTGCTGATAGCATGGCAAAAAGTGGCAGTACAGCTGAAGAAATTATCCAGCATTTTTACGTAGGTGTAGAAATTAAAGAAGTAAACTCTTTATAATAAAATTTTAATATAAATGTATAATCTTCTAAAAAAAGGAAATACTTGTAATAACAAAGTATTTAAGGAGGATTATATGAAAAGAAACATGAATTTAAAAAAAGTAGGGGAAACCAATATAAATGACAAAATTATATCATATGCTGTGGTAGGAGCCATTATTGTGGCAATTATTATCATTTCACTATTATTATACAGTCAACAAATTAATCAAGATGTCCAAGATGAGACAATGACATTAGAGCAAATGACCAATATGATTGGAGACACAAGTAATAATGAAGAAGAAACGGAAAGTGCTAGTACGGAAATTGGAAAGACAGTCGAAGAAAGTCAAGCGGAAAATCAAGTAGAGGAAGAAAGTACACAATCTCAAACAACACAAAATACAAGTAGTAATCAAACAGTAGAAAGTAATGCAAATACAACAGAAAATACAATGCAAAACACAACACAAAATGTAACGAGCAACCAAGAAACTACACAAGAAGTAAAAGAACTTAGTTTTCAAAGACCAGTAGAGGGAGAAATTATAAAAGAATTTGCACAAGATAACCTTGTATATTCAGAAACGTTACAAGAATGGGTTACACATAATGGAATTGATATAAAGGCTGATAAAACAACAGTCGTAAAAGCAGCAGAGGCAGGGGTTATCAAATCTATTAAAAATGACCCTAGATATGGATTAACAATCGTTATAGAACATGATGATGTTTATCAAACGGTATATTCAAATTTATTAACATCTGAATTTGTCGTAGAAGGCGAAACTGTAGAAAAAGGACAATCTATTGGAACAGTTGGTAATAGTGCTGTATTTGAAATTGCAGATGAACCACACTTACATTTTGAAATTTTGAAGAATTCTGTGCAAGAAGACCCTACAATTTATATCCAATAATAATTGACTAAGAAAATGATGTGTGATAAAATAATTTGGTAGCAATGTTTAAGTAGCAATTTTTGAAAAATAGAAAAAGAAGGAATGAAAAAATGAAATTAGGAATTGTTGGACTACCAAATGTAGGAAAAAGTACGTTATTTAATAGTATAACAAAAGCAGGAGCAGAATGTGCCAATTATCCATTTTGTACAATTGAACCAAATGTGGGTGTTGTACCTGTTCCAGATGAAAGACTAGATGTATTAACGAAAATGTATCATCCTCAAAAAACAACGCATGCAGTTATTGAATTTGTGGATATAGCAGGTTTGGTAAAAGGAGCAAGTAAGGGAGAAGGATTAGG
This sequence comes from uncultured Eubacteriales bacterium, assembly GCA_949294555.1. Taxonomy (GTDB): domain Bacteria; phylum Bacillota; class Clostridia; order TANB77; family CAG-508; genus CAG-269. The sequence continues at coordinate 50,545 of CASFHP010000006.1, read as the reverse complement.
AAATAAATTTTTATCACACATACGTGAAACAGATGCGATATGTGAAGTGGTTAGATGTTTTGAAGATTCTAATATTGTACATGTTGATGGAAGCATTGACCCAGTAAGAGATATTGAAACCATTAATTTAGAGTTGATTTTTGCAGATATTGAAACAGTAAATAAAAGACTAGATAAAGCAAAGAAAAATTTAAAAGCAGACAAAAAATATCAAGAAGAAATTGACTTATTGGAAAAAATCAAAGAAAATTTAGAAAATGGAATATCAGCAAGAGCAATTGATTTTAATGAAGATGAACAAGCCTTAGTAAAAGATATGTTTTTATTAACAACAAAACCAATTTTATATATTGCCAACGTATCTGAAGAACAACTAAGTGATGCAGAAAATGACTTAAATGTCAAAAAAGTAAAGGAATATGCATCAAAAGAGAAGGCAGAAGTGATACCATTATGTGTAAAAGTAGAAGAGGAATTATCTGGGCTAGAAGATGAGGATAAAAAAGAAATGCTAGAAATGTTAGGGCTAGAGGAATCTGGATTAGATAAAGTTATTAAAAAAAGTTATGATTTATTAGGATTAATGTCATTCTTAACAGCAGGTGAGCCAGAAGTAAGAGCATGGACAATTAAAAAAGGAACAAAAGCACCACAAGCTGCAGGAAAGATACATTCAGATATAGAAAGAGGATTTATAAAAGCAGAGGTCGTTTCTTTTAAAGATTTAGTAGAACAAGGGTCAATGACAGCTGCAAGAGAAAAAGGACTTGTTAGGTCAGAAGGAAAAGAATATGTTATGCAAGATGGAGATATTGTATTGTTTAAATTTAATGTATAAGAATTAATGAAGTAAAAATTGTCATCTTTTTGTAACATAATTGTAAAGAAAAAAATAAAAAAATGTATTGACTATATAAAAAAATAAGTATATCATATTTATGAAATAAACAAATGAAAAATAGTGTGTTTAATAAACTTGCAATTATTTAAAAAACATGTTATAATAATAATTGTTTATGGAAAAAAGAGAAAAAATATACTATTTGAGGTAAGGAGAGGTAATATGAAAAAATCAATTATTTTAAAAAGTTTTTTAGTAATTTTAGTTTGTGCAATGCTTGTATTCACAGCAACATCAGTATATGCAGCAACAGATGAAGGATTTAATGATTTATTATCAGACGGAAATAATACATCATCTGGAAACAATACAAATACAGGAAATACTAACACAAATACAAATACCAATAGAAATACGAACTCAAATTCAAGCAATGTTCAAAATATAAATGCATTAAGAAATAATACAAGTAACAGAGCAAATACAACAAACACAAATTTACCAAACACAGGAATTGAAGATGCTTTACCAACTGTATTATTAGTAGTTGTATTTGGAATTTCAGCAGTATATGCATATAAGAAAATAAAAGATTATAGAGATATTGATTAATAAATATAAATTGAAGATGTTAAACATCTTCAATTTTTGCTTTTATAATGATTCGATTCCCATTGTAATTATTACAAGTAACTAATGTTAGTTCATAAGAATCTGTAAGAGTTTCATAAACTGGAGATAAATCTTCAGGTTCTACTTCATATTGTTTGATAACAGAATACGTAAATGGATGATTAGCATTATCATATATAATAATAGAATCATCAATATTCAAATTTTTTATATCACTAAAAAATTTATGATTATCATAATTATGTCCAGCAATACATAAATTCAAATTTTCAGTTATATTTCCTTCAGAAGGAAAATCTCCATAAAATCTACACGGAGAAGTTTTTAATAATTCATCAGTTAATTCATTAAAAATAGGATAAGAAATATTTAAAGATGGAATTTCAATTATTCCAATAATAGAATCAGGAGCAAGGGTTTCTTCATTTGATGAATTTTCTTCAGTATTATGATTTGCGTACAATCTGGTTATACTATAATTATTAATTAATAAATTAGAAAAATCTGCTTTACTATTTAGAGAAAACTTATAATAGAAAAAAATGGCAGAAATAATGAAAATAGCAGTAATAGAAAGAAAAAATTGAATATGCAACCTTTTTTTGGATAATTTTTGTGCAGAAGATGTTTTATTAACTTTGTTTTTGTCGTCTTCTGATTGCTCAATATGTTTATTTAAATCAATATTAATAATTTGATTCATAAGTATCCTCCAATTATTTATTAGTATTTCCCAATAGAAATAAAATATAATACTTGTGTAAAATAAAATAATGGAAACATAATGAAAAAAATAAATATTGTTATGCAAAAACATTAGAAGAAATTGAGTATTTTAGAGAAAATGTAAAAAAATTGTAACTTTTTTGTTAAAATAAGGAATATATAAATGTATGAGCATAAAAGAAAAAGGCAAATTGAAGTCTTAAAGGAAGGAATTTAAAGAATGAAAAAAGAAAATGCAATAGAAGATTACGTAGTAAATAATCAATTAGATATGCCAAGAATTTTTGATGAGTATTATCACTATGTAAGTACCATTATAAAAAATAAACAGACTATCAAAATAGAAGATGAAGAAGAAATGATAGCAGATGTGTTTTTAATTTTGTGGAAAAACAAAGATAAATTAGATAGAAAAGCTATTCTTAGTCCATATATAGCAGGAATTACCAAAAGACTTATCTATAAAAAATATAGAGAACTTAGTAAAATGATGGAATTTTCTCAATATGAAGACGAGATGATTAGTCATTTTAATGTAGATACTATTGTAGAGCAAAAAGAAATGAATGATTGCATTACCAAGAATTTGAAGGCATTAGGAAATACAGATTATGAAATATTTAAGAAATTTTATTACGAAGGAAAAAAAGTAAAGCAAATTGCAAAAGAGATGAATTTAAGTAATAGCAATGTAAAAACAAAACTACATAGAACGAGAAAAAAGATAAAAGAAATTTTAAAAGTAGGAGGTTTTTAAAATGGAAAAAGACAAAATTTTTGAAAATATCCAAGAAAATATTGCCATTGAAAATTTTAGAACAATACATAAAAAACACGAAAGAACAAAAAGGATATTACAAAGTACATTAACAGTCATGATTTGTTGTTTATCTATAACAGGAATTGTTTTTGCAAAAGATATTTCCACAAAACTTTATGATAATTTTTTTATGACAGGCAAGGGAATGGAAACTGCAATGAACGAAGGATATATTGAAGATACAAACATGGATTATGAAAATGCGAATGCAACTGTGGAAAATACAGAAACAGGAGAGATTATAGAAGATGTTGAAACAAAAGTCAAAGTATCTGAATTTGTTATGGATGATTTTAATTTAAGTATTACATTTGATGTAGAACTTTCTGAAAAAGCAAAAGAACTTGTAACAGCAGATGAAATATGGAAATTTAATTTTCCAGATTTAGTGATATCAGATGAAAAAAATATTGTATTATATTGTCAATCAGGGGTTAGATATGAAGAATTTAGCAAAGAGAAAAATTTGGGATTAGATTATAATGAAGCAATGGAGCAAAAAATGTACATTGGAAGTGGTGTGAATATCATTCCTGTTCAAAGAGAAGGAAATCATGTAAAGGTTATTTACAATATTTATACAGGTGGAGACAGTCATTATCCAAAAAGTAAAACGCTAACAATAGATATGACGAAAATTAACATTTCTCAAAATGAACAAGCAAGTATGGGAGAAGAGGAAATTACCCTTACAGGAGATTGGCATTTTGATGTAGCAGTTCCAGAAAAGATGTATAATAGACAATCTGTCGTATATACGCAAACAGATACCACAAATGAAGACTATCAAGTGGAATCTGCAACTTTATATGATACGGGAATGGAAATCACAGCAAAGGTACAAACAGAAGCATTACCACAACATCCAGAATTTTTGGAATTTGATTTTTATGATAGTTTACCAGAGGATGACCCACTAAGAAATAAAGATATTTTGAGCTATATTAGTTGGAAAGAGCGACAAACAGACGAGTATAAAGAATATCATAAAAAAATAAATGAATTGACAGATATTACAGTATATTTAACAAATGAGAATGGAGAAAAATTCACATTAATACAAGGTCCAAATGAAAATGGTTCTGTAGGCGTAAACGAGGAAGGAATTTTGACATTTGAAGGTATGTTTGATTTAACAAAATATAATCAAGCAGAAACTGTCATCGTTCATTTTGAATACAATAATCAGATAGAAGAAGTAGTCCTAAAGAAAGGGGATGAATAATGATATGAAAAAGAAAGTATTATGTATTTTCGTGATAATGATAATTGCAATAACCAGTATTTCTAATATCGTATTTGCAGATGAAATCCTTACATTACAAGAGAAAAATACAATAGCAGAACAGTTTTTTGAAGATTGGATAGAAGCATATAAAAATGAAGATGTACCCGAAAATAGAAGAATTACAGATTATAGTATGGGAAGCGTTGGCATGCATGATATAAGCGAAAATGAATTTTTAGCAACTATTGAATTTACTGTGACACCTGTTTCAATAGAAAATACAGAATGGAATTATGGAGAACCAGAAACCATATTATGGGATGGACATCCATTTGTTTGGTATGTAAGAAACAATATATGTTATATCAAAATAAAAATGGAAAATGGAGAATATCAAGTAGAATATATTCGTGAAACACCAGAAGGATATGATGAATTTGCACAAAAATTTGAAGAATACAAAAAAACACATGAGCAAGAAGAAGTTTCAAATACACAAATCCAAGGAGAAGAAACAGAAAATCAATTAGCAAATCAAGAAATAGAAAAAATGAGCAATGGAATTGTAATTGGGTGTTCAGGAATTTTAGTGACCATAATCAGTTTATTAATTATAAAATTTGTTAAATATAAAAGAAAAACAAAACATTAAGTGATATAAAGAGAAGTATGAAATAAATTGAATATCCATCAAGTTTAAGATTATATACGATTGTTCTCGAATAGGAAAAAGCATTTTTTCCTATTCGAGAATTTTGCTTTGCTTTAGCAATTACAAACATTCAATTTTGAGAAGATTTTTCTCTATATTCATTTCCCCATTTTACCATAGAATCTAAAATAGGTTTTAGGCTAAGCCCTGTTTCAGTAAGAGAATATTCAACTCTTGGAGGAACTTCGGCATATACTTTTCGTTTTACAAGACCAGAAGCTTCCATCTGTCTTAAATTATTGGTTAATACTTTTTGCGTAATACCAGTAACAGATTTTCTTAATTCTCCAAATCGTTTGGTTCCTGTTAATAAATCTCTAATAATTAAAACTTTCCATTTTTCTCCAATTAATCCCATCGTGATTTCTACAGGACAAGCAGGTAAATCTTTTTTTGTCATTGATAAATACCTCCTAAGAATTTTTGATTTTGCTAATATGTATTTTTCTATATAATAATAACAAAAAAATAATGAAAAGTAAACTAAATAATTTTACAAAATTCGCTTATTACTCAGCCCTATATGCAAGCGGTAAGTATTAATATATAAAAAAAAATTAAACTTGCAAACCTTCTAAAATACACAATTGTTACTCTGAGGAAACTATGCCACTTTAAAGTGCCTACTTTACAAAAGGATAAAAGGCATTTACAATATGTTTAGAAATTGAAAAACGTAGCTACTAATTTTCAAAAAATCAAACAAGAGGAAAAGGTTAAAAAAATTAGATATGTGCCTCGGAAAGGAAATGAAAGAAAAATGGAAAGTGTAAAAAAGAATTTAAAAAAAGGATATGTAGAAATATATAATTTTGGAGAGATAAAATTACATAGCTATCAAACAAATGATTTAATGAATGATGAAAGCTATATTTTAGAAAATGATAAAAATGTATTATTAATAGAATTCCCAGCATTTTATGATAATTTAGAAGAATTTGCAACATATGTAAAAGGATTAAATAAAAATATAGTAGGAAAAGTATTTTCAGACCATCCAAATGGAGGAACAATTCTAAAAGATGTAAAAGGTTATGCTTCAGAAGGAACAATAAAATCTATGAAAGAAGGAACTATTCACAATTTAGTAACTGGATTTGAAAGTTCATTTGGAGGAGCTTTTGCAAAAGAATATCATGAAATAACAGATGTTTTAAAAGACAATACAGTCAATATTGGTGGATTTGAATTAAATATAACGTATCATGATGAAAATATTGAAATTGAATTACCACAAATTAATTGTATATATACACATATGTTAGGACATGATTGTCATTCAATTGTTGCAGGAGAAGGCCATGCAAATGCAATCATAGCACAATTGAAGGGCTATAAAGAAAAAGGATATAACTTAATATTATCTAGTCACTATGTACCAGAAACAATGGCAGATGTAGACACAAAAATTGCTTATATTGAGGACTTGAAAGTATTAGCAAAAGAATCTTCAAATGCAGAAGAATTTAAATCTAAAGTAAAAGCAAAATTCCCAACATATAGCAGACTAAATTATTTAGATATGACAGCAGGATATTTCTTTCCAGAAAATTAAAACAAGATGGTGAGCTTTAAAGTCTGTTTCTAAAGTTCACCGAAAGTTTAAAGGATTGCTACAAGGCAGTCCTTAAAAAGCTTATAATTGGAGATGATGATTTTGGAAAAATTAGATTTTTTAATTCAATATTTATTAAAAGAAAATAGAGAAGTAAACATAGATAAACTTCCAACAGATATAACCCAAAAAAAGAATTTATATCGTTCACTTTGTAATATTAGAGAGCCAAAGCCAATTTCAGAAGAGTATTTAGAAGTTGAGAATGCATACTTACAAGAGAAATTAGAGAAAAAAGATGTTATAAAAGTAGAAAATATAGAAACCATATTTGAAAAGTATGAAACGAGTGAATTAAAAAATAGTAATAAGATATGTTTATGGGAAGGAGATATCACAACCTTACAAATTGAAGCAATTGTAAATGCCGCAAATTCACAAGGACTAGGTTGCTTTGTGCCTTGCCATAAGTGTATTGACAATCAAATCCATACAATGGCAGGTCTGGAACTAAGGCAGGCATGTAACGAAATTATGAAAAAGAAAGATTATCAGTTGAAAACTGGGGAAGCCATTATTACAAAGGGATATAATTTACCTGCCAAATATGTAATCCATACAGTTGGACCAATTATATATGATAAGGTTACGCAACTAGAGGAACAACAATTAGCAGACTGTTATATTAATAGTTTGCAATTAGCTATGGATAATGGAATACGCACGATTGCTTTTCCATGTATTTCAACTGGAGAATTTCGATTTCCAAAAGAACAAGCAAGTAAAGTTGCAATTGCCACAGTAGATGATTTTTTAAAACATAATAGTGATAAATTTGAAAAAGTTGTTTTTAATGTATTTACAGAGGAAGATTATAGAATTTATGAAAAAAATATATAATAATATATATCCTTTCGAAGTAGATATTGAATAATATTTATGATAGAAAAGAGGAATGAAATTGGAAGAATATAAAATTCGATTACAAAATGCGAAACAAGCAATTAACAATGCTGATTATATATTAATTGGAGCAGGTGCTGGACTTTCAACATCTGCTGGGTTAGAATATAGTGGAGAAAGTTTTCAAAAAAATTATAAAGAATTCATTGAAAAATACCATTTTGAAGATTTATATACAGCATCATTTTATCTATTTTCTTCACAAGAAGAAAAATGGGCATTTTGGGCAAAATTAATCAAATTGAATAGATTTAGAGAGCCATTAAAGTTATATCAAAAATTATTAGAATTTGTAAAAGATAAAAACTATTTTGTCATTACAACCAATGTCGATGGACAATTTGAAACAGCAGGATTTGATAAAGAAAAGATATTTGCAGTTCAAGGAGATTATCGTTTCTTACAATGTGAAAATGCTTGTCATAATAAATTATATGACAATAAAGAAATGGTAGAAGAATGGCTAAAACATACAGAAAACTTAAAAATACCAAAACAATTAGTACCAAAATGTCCTGTGTGTGGTGGCAATATGGAAATGAATTTAAGAAAAGACGCCAATTTTGTTCAAGATGAAAATTGGTATAAACAAGCTCAAAAATATGATGAGTTTTTAGATAGAATAGAAGATAAAAATGTGGTATTATTAGAAATGGGTGTTGGATTTAATACACCTGGAATTATACGATTTCCATTTGAACAAATGACATATCAGCATTTAAAAACAACTTTAATTAGAATGAATAAAGACTATCCAATGGCTAGTCAGGAAATTAAGAATAAAACAATTTCATTTGATGAAAATATCAATCAAATTTTAAAAGATTTAAAGGAGAGAACAGTATGATTATTAATACAGGCTGTAGAACAGATGAATATTGTCTGGATTTACATCATACTGTTTAATGGCAGGTGATTACATGAAAATATTTATCATTCCTAAGAAAAAAGTATTGGTAACTTGTATAATTTCATTAATAATTATTATGATAAATATCTTGTATTTAATTATCAAATCTCCTGAAACATTTGCAGTAGAATTGTCTTATAATAGTGTGATATCAGATGAATTTAAGGATAAAATTCGTAATCTTGTGAATGGAAAAGAAAAAACTGCTTATTTAACTTTTGACGATGGTCCAAATACATCAGTTACACCTAAAATTCTTGACATTTTGAGAGCAGAAAATGTAAAAGCGACTTTCTTTGTAATCGGTAAATATGTAGAAGAACATCCAGAGATTGTAAGACGAGCTTATGAAGAAGGTCATTATATAGCTAATCATGGATATGACCATAATAATATGACACTTTATAAAAGTGAAGAAAGTTTTATAGATGAGATTAAAAAAACAGACAAAGCAATAGGGGAGGCAATTGGTAAAGAAGATTATTGCTCATATGTATTTAGATTTCCTAATGGTTATATGTCTTCGCAAAATAAAGCCAAAAAGGAAAAAGCGGTTATATTGCTTTCAGAAATGAATTATACGTATATTGATTGGAACTGTTTAAATAATGATTCTATGAAAAAATATACAAAAGAGCAATTATTAGATAATTTAAAACAATCTTCAAAAAACAAAAATACATTAGTTATTTTAATGCATGATACAAAAGATGTTAGTGATAGTTCAGCTGTTTTAGAAGACTCTATTGATTATTTAAAATCACAAGGATATGTGTTTGAAAACTTTTATGATTTAATGTATTAATTAACAAAAAAGATTAATTTTATATATAAGAAAATAAAAAGTATAATTTTTCTAGCAATGGTATATACTATACATATTTCAATATATTAAAAAATTATATTTGACATAAGAAAAAAAAATAGTATAAAATAACCTCATACAAAAGAGAGGAGAAGAATTTTGATATTAGAAATAGTATTGATTATCATAGGATTTATATTTTTAATAAAGGGAGCAGATTTTTTAGTAAGGGCAGCTATCAGCATAGCAAAAAGATTTGGTTTATCTGAAATGCTCATAGGACTGACAATAGTAGCTGTTGGAACATCACTTCCAGAGATTTTTATTACAGCAACTTCTGCAATAGATGGTCATTCTGATTTAATTATTGGAAATGCTATTGGTAGTTGTATTTGTAACTTCCTGTTTGTTATCGGAATTACCAGTTTAGTAAGACCGGTAAAGTTTGATAAACGAATTGTAAAAAGACATCTTCCTATTGGAATAGGTACTATGGTATTGCTCCTATTTTTAGGAAACACGGAAAAATTGCGGAGATGCTCAAACCATTACTAGAGGACAAGGTGTTATATTACTTTTATGTATGGTAGCCTATATCATTTATTCCATCTATGAAGAAAAGACAATACATAACGAAAAAATAGATGAAGAGATGATAAAAGATGTAGAATCAAAAGAAAATTATTCTATGGGAATGATTATTCTATATATGATATTAGGTATTTTAGGATTAAAATTTGGAGCGGATTTTGTTGTTGATAATGCGATAATTATAGCCAATAACTTGGGATTATCTGAGCGACTAATCGGAATGACAATTGTAGCTATAGGAACATCACTTCCAGAAATTATAACTGGTATTATATCTGCTAAAAAAGATGAAACAGACTTATTGTTAGGAAATATATCAGGTTCTAATATCATAAATTTATGTTTATTAGTGGGAATTGGTGCAGTCATTAATCCTTTAACATTTGCTACAGATTTTAATAGTGCATTAATACTTTTAATAATCGTAACTATATTTTTACAATTGCTTGCAACACTAAATAAAAAAAGTGAAGTTGACAGGAAGAGAGGTATTATCTTAATCATTGTGTATTTTATTTATATTTTTACTATGATATAAACTTTTTGTAACTATTCAAAGGTCAAGTCGGTTTTGCCTGCTAAGCAATATATAATATAAAGTCTTTCATGATTTTGTATAAGCTAAATCATTTCATTTTTTTATATTATATATTGCTTAGCAGGCAAAACCGACTTGACCTCTGAATAATTACAACTTTTTTCTTAAAATTTACAATAATATTTGACATTTTTTGATATCTATATTAATCTATTATAAGCGATAAAAAATAAAAAGAAAAGTAATAAATATACGGAGGAAATAAATCTATGGCAAAAGATATGTTAAAGGTAACAGATTTAAAAGATATGTTAAATAAGACAAGAGAATTATATGGAGATAAACCAGGATACAAAATAAAAATAGGAAAAGGACAATATAAAACATATACACATAATGAAATAAGAGATATGATAAACTATTTAGGAACAGCATTAATCAGTTTAGGTCTAAAGGGAAAAAGAATAGGTGTTATTGGAGAAAATCGATATGAATGGGAACTTGCCTATTTATCAGTGGTTTGTGGTGTAGGAATTGTCGTTCCAATGGATAAATCATTACCAGCCAATGAATTAGAAGAAGTAATAGAAAGGTCAGAAGTAGAAGCCATATTTTATTCTAAAAAGTATGAAGAAATTATCAAGAAGATAAAATATAGTGAGAAAAATAAGTTAAAACATTTAATTTCTATGGATATAGACATTCATGATGAAGGAATATATTCTGAAAAAGAATTAATTGAAAAAGGTAGAGAATTATTTGAGGCTGGCAATAGAGAATATATTGATGCCAAAATCAATCCAGAAGAAATGCGTATTATGTTATTTACTTCAGGAACAACTTCAAAGTCAAAAGTAGTCGCACTTTCTCATAAAAATTTAGTTACAAATGTAATGGACATAGCATCTGTATTAGATATAGATTCTAGTGATAGAGGACTATCTTTTTTACCATTACATCATGTATATGAATGTACAGTCGGTATGTTAGTTTCTCTATATATCGGAGCTGAAAGGGCTTTTTGTGATGGGATTAGACATATTATAGAAAACTTAAATGAATATAAAATAACCTATGCAGCATTTGTACCAGCAATATATGAAAGCATGTATAAAAATATTAGAAGAATGATTGAAAAAGAAGGAAAACTTGAAGAAACAGGGAAACGTATGCAAGAATATAAAGATAAATCTATGGAAGAGAAGAAAAAAGCTTTTCAAGAAATTCATGATATGTTTGGAGGAAACATCAAATTATTCATTAGTGGGGCAGCAGCATTAGATAAAGAAGTTATTAAAACATTTAGAAATTTAGGAATTAACTTATACCAGGCTTATGGATTAACAGAAACATCTCCTGTTATTGGAATAGAAACAAATGAACATTCTAGAGTAGGCTCTATTGGAATAGCACTTCCTCATGTAAAAGCAAAAGTGGAAGATGTAGATGAAGAAGGTATAGGAGAATTGGCGGTAAAAGGACCATCAGTTATGCTTGGATATTTCCAAAATGAAGAAGCAACCAAAGAAGTTATGAAAGATGGATGGTTCTATACTGGAGATTTAGCTAAAATAGATGAAGACGGTTATATATTTATTTGTGGAAGAAAGAAAAGTGTTATTGTCTTAAAAAATGGAAAAAATATATTTCCAGAAGAAATGGAAAACTTGGTAAATAAAATAGAAGGTGTAAAAGAATCTTTTATTTTTGGTAAACAACAAACAGATGACAAAGATAATATAAAAATACATGTAAAAATTGTATTTGATAGGGAAATTATGAAAGAAGCATATAAAGTAGAAACAGATGAAGAGATTTATAAGGTATTGGCTGATAAAATTAAAGAAGTAAATAGAATTATGCCAAAATATAAAGCAATAAGAGGCATTATGATTTCAGAAGAGCCATTAATCAAAACTACAACAAATAAGATAAAAAGACAAGCAAATTTAGCGTTAATTAAATAAAGTTTAAAAGACAAAGTTTCTAAATAGAGGTGTATATAATGAAAAGATATAACCAAACTGAAATAAAGGCGATTGCAGATGTTCTTAAAGAAGATGGGGTAGTTAGTGTACCTACTGATACTTTATATGGGATATGTGCAAGAATTAATTCAAGTAAGGCTTATGATAGATTAGTGAATATTAAAAATCGTCCTTCTAATAAATCTTTTCCTGTTGTGTGTAGTGATATAGAACAAATTAAAAGTATTGCAATAGTGGACGAAAGGAGCGAAAAGTTAATGAAAGCTTTTATGCCAGGTCCTATTACTATCGTTTTAAATAAAAGACCTGAAGCTTTTTCATATATAAATAATGCAGGCTTGAGAGAAACAAATGAATTGGCTGTGAGAATGGCACCTTCTAAGTTTTTAGAAGCATTAATTAGAGAAGTTGGAAGCCCTCTATTTTTAACGAGTGCCAATAAAAGTGGAGAAACTGCATGTAAAAACTTAGAAGAAATAGAAAAGATGTGTCCTAGTCTTGATGGAATGGTTGAGGGAGACGTGGTATTTGGACAAGCAAGTACGATAATAGACTGTACAAGTAGTGATATAAAAATTCAAAGACAAGGACCAATTTCAGAAGAACAGATTATAAAAATAATTAAAGATTATAGGAAATTGATATAATGAAAGTAGAATAGTTTTTGGGAAAGTAGTAATTTTTTGTGGCGCTTTGTGCCGAGCAAAGCGATGAATGGAGGTTTATATGAATGAAACAAAAAAAGAATTCTCATGGAAGTGGTATTTACTATTAGTGATAATAGCAGAAATTATAACAATTTTTCTCACATTTCTGATATGGCTGGATGCACGTGATGCAAACGATTTTAGTGGACTTGCAGTTTTGCCAGTATGGCTTTTGAACAGTTTTATTATTTTAGTTTCTTCTATAGTTGAATTTATAAAATATAAAAAATATAAATCTATATCTTCAATTTCTAGTACGCTTATATATTTAGGGATTGGAATTGCTTTGATATTCCCAGTATTTAAGCATAAAAAATAATTTTTAATATCATACCATTGAAAAAAATAGTAATTTATTCTGAAAGTTAAAATATATTTATAAATTTAATGAAATTTGTAGACAAAATTAAAAGAATATTATAGAATAAGTAACATAGGAAATTGATAATTAGTAGAACGGTTTTGCCACCCAATATTATACGATTTATCGTAGGAAAGGCGGGTGGGGTTTATGGTTAAAGTAATACTATTTTTTATAATATCATTGATGTTATCTTTAACATTAAACGTTGCCTTGACAGCAGTTCTTTATAAGAACTGGGTAGATAAGCAACTACATAAATAAAAAAATAAACCATTCTACTTTTGACAGGGTAAATGGTTTATTAAAACATTCTCTGGCAAAACCGTATCTAACGGAATTGTCATTTCCTATTTTTATTATACTCTAATTTTAACAATAAAGTCAAGAAAAATATAAAATTTTATAATGTGATATGTCATAAAAAAGTAATGGATTAGTAAAAAAGGAGATAAAACATGGTAATTTTAATAACAGGAGCATCACATACTGGAAAAACACAACTAGCACAAACATTATTAGAAAAATATAAATATCCATATCTATCAATAGACCACTTAAAAATGGGACTTATTAGAAGTAAAAATACAACATTAACAGTAGAAGATGATGAAGCATTAACTAAATATTTATGGAAGATAATAAAAGAAATCATAAAAACAAATATAGAAAATAAGCAAAATATTATAATCGAAGGATGTTATATGCCATTTGATTGGAAAAAGGATTTTGGAGAAGAATATTTAAAAGAAATACAGTATGTCTGTCTAATCATGACGGAAGAATATATAAAAAATAATTATCAAGATATTATAAAATATGAAAATATTATAGAACAAAGAAAGCAACAAGAGAGTATAGATATAGAAAATCTCATAGAAGAAAATAAATATAATTTAAAAATGTGTGAGAAATATAAAAATAGATATATTTTAATCAATGACAAGTATGATATTAAACTAGATATATAGTAATATAAATTTACAAGTAAGAGGAGAATTTTAAATGGATAAATGGTTGAAATTAGCAATAGAAATACAAAGCATAGCACAAAATGGTTTAACATATACAAATAATGGAACTTGGTCTTTACCTGGTGGTTGGGTTGATGTTTTAGAATCAATTAAATCTAATACGGTGAAAGAAGTAAAGGAAGAAACAGGTCTAGATGTTTTAGCTAAAAAAATAATAGCTATTCAAGACAGAAATAAACATAACAAACCAGTATATGCTTATAGTGTATGCAAGATATTTGTTTTATGTGATGTTATAGGCGGTAAATTTGAAAAGAATATAGAAACAACAGAAATAGGATATTTTGCAATAGATGAATTACCTTTGTTAGCAGAAGAAAAAAATAATAAAGAGCAAATAGAGATGTGTTTTCAGGCTATAAATGATGAAAATTGGCAAGTTCAATTTGATTAAAGCATAAAAACATAAATATTTAATGAAGAAAAATAAACTGATTAAACACCAACCTTTTTACTTTAAAATCGTGTAATAAATGGAAAACAGAAAAGAGGTGCTAGCTTGAATGAGGTAAAATTAATTGTAAAGTGCCAAAAAGGAGAAAAAGAAGCCTTTAATGAATTAATTAGCATATATTATCCATATGTATCAAAATTTTTAATCAAATTAACAGCAGATGAAGAAATTGCACAAGACTTAGTACAAGAGACATTTTTAAAATTGGTAATACATATAGATAAGTTTGATGTAAAAGGAAAAGCAATGTTTAGTACATATCTCATGAAAATAGCTAAAAATTGTTATTTAGATTATTTAAAGAAAAATAAGAAGATTGCATCAGAGATTGATATAGAAACTATATCTGATACGATTTCAATAGAAGATAAGATTGCGGAAAAAAATGAATTAGATATAGTATTAAAAGAAATCGATACATTACCATTTGAACAAGCACAGGCAATAAAGCTGAAATATTTAGAGGAGTATTCTTTAAAGGAAATTGCTAAAAAAATGGGAACAAAGCCAATAACTATAAAAAGCAGGATACATGAAGGAAAGAAGAAACTAGAAAAAAGAATAAAAAAGGGAGGAAATTTATATGGATAAAAATTTACAAAATGTATTATCCAATTTAGAGCCATCAATAGATAAAAAATGCTTTGAATTAAAACAAAAGGCAAGGGAAAAAAGAATGCAAAAATTATTTATATTAGCAATTGTTCTATTATTATTTATGCCAAGTACGCTAATTATACTAAATATAAATGTTTGGGGATTTATTGTAGGAGGAATTGCTGTGATAGCACTTGCAATACTAATCATGTTACCAATAGCCTTGAAGGAAAATGCAAGAGGTGAATGTTATGAATAATTTTATAGAAAAAATACCATTTAAAAAAGTTGTTTTAATATATATAATTATTGCTATATTAGTAGGAATTAGTCTGATTCTATTTATAGGAAATGCCTTTCAAGATAAGTTAGCATTTATATATGACTATCATAGGATTCATGAAACACTAGAAACTGGCAATCATAATTTAGAAAATATAAAAGAAGAAATTAAAGATATGTCAGACAATTCAGAAGATGTTGTAGATGTTTTAATATTAGACAAAGAAAATAAAATTGTGTATAGTAGTAAAAATTCTAAATTTGCAAATGAAGAAAAATTCACATTAAATAAAGCAGATAATATGACAAATGATTATTTTGTAAATCCGAATAATGATACAGCAATTTTTAGATTAACAACTAATAAAGAATTGATTATCAATACAGTATTATCAAACTTTGATACAGAAATTCAAAAAGAATCAGAAGATCAAATATTTTATGAGTCAGATTTTGATAGTAAACAAGTTTATTTATTAAGTTATATAGCAAATCATGATACAGGAGAAAAAATATATTTTATCAATGAAATTCATCCAGTTCAAAATGGAGAAATGTATATAAAAATTACACTTGCCATTATGATGTTTTTCTTTATGATATATTGGGTATTACTTGCTTTATATATTTATCAAAATGCACTAAAATCAAAATTAAATCCATATTTATGGGGAGGTATCACATTAATTACAAATATAGCAGGTGTTATCATATATATTATTTACAAACAAAACCAAAAAATATGTTTCAAATGTGGTGCTTCGCAGGATAAAAGTCATATATATTGTACATATTGCGGTACAAAATTAAATGAGACATGTTCTAAATGTTGCTCTGTTATGAATAATAATGATAAGTATTGTGCTAAATGTGGGGAAAAGCAAGAAAATTAATTTGTGTATAAAAATGTCTAAAAGTATAGTAAATTTAGGTGTTTTGTAGTATAATATAAAAGTAGTTAGAAGAAAAATTTAGGAGATTTTGTATGTCTAATGAGGAAATTTATATAATAGAAAAATGAGGAGGAATGGATATGCCAGATTGGAAAGAAATGGCTAAACGATTGAGAAAAAATCAAGAAGAAAATTAAAAAAACTATTCTAAACAAGCTTCTCAAGCAGAAAGAAGAGCAAACTTTTTAAAAGAAATAGAAGATGAAAAAGCAAAAGCTTTATCTAACACTAGAAGAAAAAGAAACTTTGAAACACCAACAAGTCAAAAAGGATTTGAAAAATAAAATAGAAATTATACAAATTTGAGAAAGGACTTGAAAAAATGAATGATAAATATAATATAACAAAAGAACAAAATATTTTTTTAGCTAAGAGATGTATAGTAGATAGTATATGGAAAAGTTCCCATATTGAAGGAATAGATGTTACATATCCAGAAACGCAAAGAATATATGATGGTGGGAATATTGCAAGACTTAGAGTAGACGAAATTCAAACGATTAATAATTTGAAACATGCTTGGTTGTTTATTTTAAATTCTATTGATGCAGAAAATGACTTAAATATGTTAAAATCTATTAACAGTTTAGTTGGTAGTAATTTAGTAGATAGAGCTGGACAAATTAGAGTTTACGAAGTTGCAATAGGAGGGACAACATGGAAACCTGAATTACCAAGTGAGGATAAAACAAGTAAAGATTTAGAGGAATTTAATAAAATAGAATGTATAACGGAAAAAGCTATTACAATTATGTGTTATTTAATGAGAACACAGTTCTTTACAGATGGTAATAAAAGAACAGCAATGCTATTTGCAAACAAAATAATGATACAAAATGGAAAAGGTATCATAAGTATACCAGTTGATGAAGATGTTACTTTTGGAGAAAAATTAACAAAATATTATGAAACAAATAATATGGAAGATTTGAAACAATTTATTTATGATAAATGTATTAGTGGAATTGTATTTCCAAATCAATAATATAAAAGCATGAATTAAGATAGTATTTGGACATATAGGATAGGTCTGAATACTATCTTAATTTTATTTTGTAAGATTATCACAATTTTTTGAAAAAATTTTCCAACCTTCTATAAATATCAATCGTGTAATAGATGTTAGGACTGGTTGAAAAATAATTACAATTTTGGCGTCGTTAAACTTCATTTAAAATTTATTCAACGTACAGTTAGTACGCCTCATAAATTTCAAACTCGTTTTCCTAGCCAAAATTTAATTCTTTCCCAACCAGATTTGTATCTTAGGAAAGGAAAGGTTGTAAAGATGGAGAAAATACAAGGATTATCAAATAAAGAAGTAGAAGAACAAATACAAAAAGGAAATGTGAATACACTTCCAAAAGATAATTTAAAATCAAATTGGAAGATTATCGCTGATAATGTATTTACACTATTTAATCTATATAATTTAATAATTGCAATAGCACTTATTTGTGTTAAAGCATATACAAATGTATTCTTTTTTGCAATTATCACAGTAAATGTCTTAATTGGGATTATACAAGAGATACATGGAAAAAATTTAGTCAAAAAATTATCAATTTTAAACACATCAAAGGCAACAGTTATTAGAAATGGAAAAGAGAAAAAAATAGAAGTAGAAGAAATTGTATTAGGAGATACGATTGTTTTAGCACAGGGAGACCAAATCCCATCAGATGCACGAATTATCAGTGGAGAAATAGAAGTTAATGAAGCTTTGCTAACAGGAGAATCTGATATAATCTTAAAAAGCGAAAAAGACACATTGCTTTCAGGAAGTTATGTGGTTAGTGGAAGATGTTATGCCAAAATAGAAAAAGTAGGAGAGAATAATTTTGCCAATAAAATTATTAGTTCAGCCAAAAAACAAAAAGCTAACAATTCAGAACTAATTAATTCTATGAAAAAGGTAACAAGATTTACAAGCTTTGTCATTATTCCATTTGGAATTATCTTATTTATACAAGCATATATTACAAGACAAACAGATATCACACAATCTGTTATTGCCACAGCGGCAGCATTACTTCGGAATGTTACCAAAAGGATTAGTTTTATTAATTACGATTTCATTAGAATCAGGTGTTATTAAATTAGCAAAAAAACAAGTACTTGTACAAGAATTATATAGTATAGAATCTCTAGCACATATAGATACCATATGTCTGGATAAAACAGGAACCATTACAACTGGAAAAATGAAAGTATCAGAAGTAAAGATGTATGATGAAACTATATTACCAAAGCCATTTAATGAAATGATGGTAGCATTTGTAAATGGTATGGAGGATAATAATGCGACATTTAAAGCAATGGAAGCATATTTTAAAGGAGATATTTCATATAAAGCAATAGAAAAAATACCATTTTCATCAGAAAGAAAGTGGAGTGCTATTTCTTTTGAAAATATGGGAACAATTGTCATGGGTGCACCAGAAAGACTATTTGAAAAAAGTAAGGCACAAATGCCAGAAAGAATTACAGATTTACAAAGAAGAGGAAAAAGAGTTTTAGGGATAGCATATACTAATAAAGTAATTCATACACCAGAATTACCAGAGTTAGAAGTGGTTGCGTCTATCATACTAGAAGACCCTTTAAGAAAAAATGCAAAAGAAATGTTAGGATATTTTAAAAAGCAGGGTGTCGAAGTAAAGATTATTTCAGGAGATAATCCTCTTACTGTTTCAAATATAGCCAAAACGGCAGGTCTTGAAAACTATGATTCTTACATAGACTTATCAACAGTAAAAAATGATGAAGAAATAGCAGGAATAGTGGATAAATATAGTATTTTTGCAAGAGTATTACCACATCAAAAAAGTATTATTGTAAAAGCATTGCAAGAAAAAGGGCATAAAGTAGCTATGACAGGAGATGGTGTCAATGATGTTATTGCACTTCGTGAAGCTGATTGCAGTATTACACTTCCAGATGCAACAGATAGCGCAAAACAGGTATCTCAAATTGTACTTTTAAATTCAGACTTTAGTGTGCTAAAAGATATCTTAATGGAAGGAAGAAGAGTTGTTAATAATATTACAAATGTAGCAAGAATATTTTTTATTAAAACCATATATTCTATCCTATTATCTGTATTTTGCATATTAACCAATATGGCATTCCCATTTATACCAATACAGATTACATTAATTGATTTGGCAATTGAAGCATATACTTCTTTCTTTGTATCTTTTGAAAGAAATGAAAAACCAATTAAAGGAACATTTTTGAAGACAGCTCTAACAAATGCACTTCCATTTGCCATTGTCATTATGCTAAATATCGTCATTTTAACAGTCTTAGGAAATGGTATGGGAATAGAGCAAAATACATTAACTACTATGATGTATTTATTAATTGGATTTGTAAGTATATTAGCCGTTCAAGAGGTTTGTATGCCATTTAATAAAGTCCATACATTTTTATTTAGTACAACAGCTGTTGGATTCTATGTAGCAGCATATCTATTTAGGAATTTATTAAGCTTGTCACCATTGGCAACTCAACAAATAGGAATTGTTGTGATTTTAGCGATAATTAGTTATGTGATTATCTTTATAAAAAGAAAGATGTATAAAAAATTTATATTAGAAGAGGAACAATAGTAGCTATTGTTCCTCAGTAGTATCTATCAAATAACTTTCATAAGGAATTTTACCACTCATAACATCATCATAGAAATTTTGCTTCCAATCAATATAATCAATACTTTCATTTAATTCATTAATTTTATTGACTAAAAATTTTCTTTGAAGAGCAAGCATTTCTTTTCTTTGAGGAATAGAAGATTTACCTTGTAAACAATAGGCAAGGTATTTTTTCATATCTTGAATACTCATACCACATTTTTTTAGACAAGATAAACTACTAATCCAATTTACTGTATTTTCATCAAAAATTCTATGATTATTTTTATCTCTTTTTACGTTAGGAACCAAACCTTCATTACAATAATATTTTAGCGTTTCATAAGTCATATCAAGCTTTTCGCAAACTTCTTTCATGGTATACATATAGCCACCTCCTAAAAAATTAAAAAATTTTAATAAAAAGTATTGACCGGCAGTAGCAACCGGTATGTATAATGCAATTGTAATACAAAAAAGCATGTAAGTCAACAAAGAAAATTAAAAATAATAAATTATGAGAAAGGAGGAAAAAATTGAGTAAAAAGAAAATGGAAAGTATTCTCATGTAAAAATTTAGCAGTATATGGAGAAAGAAGAATTCGTTCTACCAGCCAGATTGATAGCTGGCTAGAAGAAATCAATTTAATAAAATAAAAAATTATAGTGAGAGGAGAATAAAAAATGAATAAAAAAACAATAATCGGAATTATTTGTATTGTTATAATCATAGCAATAATAGGAGCAATATATTTTTTAACAGGAAATAATAGTAATGAAAATAATGCAAATCAAACAATTAATGATTCTAATGTTAATTTAGGAAATGCAGGAAACAGTGATAATGCAACAAATGATGAAAATCAAACAGGAGACACAACAAATGAAGGATTAAAGACATTAGTCGTATATTTTTCAGTACCAGAAACAAGTGATCCTAATAATATGACAAGAGATGAAGAAAATAGTACAGTTATTGTAGATGGTGAAGTATTAGGAAATACACAATATGTGGCACAATTAATAGGAGAAAATACAGGAGGAGATGTATTTAGATTAGAACCAGTAGATGCATATCCAACGAATCATGAAGATTTACTTCAAAGAGCAGCAGACGAAATGAGAAGTTTAGAGCAATACAATTTTGATGGAAAAACAGTTGTACCATTCTGTACACATGGAGGTTCAGGATTATCTGGAACACCAAGAACAATTGCAGATAAATTACCAAATAGTACAGTTATTCAAAATGGATTCACATTATCAAGAACAAATATGGAAAGTGCACCAAGTGAAGTAGAAAGTTGGTTACAAGAAATTTATAATTAATAGGAGCTCAAAATGTCAAAAATAAAAGTCATTTTTGTAATTGTTTTTGTTATGTTACATATATTTTGACGGAATATAGGAAGTCTAACTTTATTGTATATCAATTTGAAATAGATTTATATACAGATAAAACTTGAAAAACATTAAAAAGTTTGTTATAGTATGTACATAGATAGATTAAACTTAGGAGGAAAAAACAAAAATGAAAAATATAGCAATTATAGGAAGTGGAAGTTGGGGGGTAGCATTAGCTACTCATCTTGCAAGATGTGGAAATGCAATCAAAATATGGTCTTTTTCAGAAGAAGAAAAAGAACTAATAAATAAAGAAAAGAAATGCAAATTCTTACCAGATGTAAAATTACCAGAAAATATAGAATGTTTTACAGATTTTGAGGAAGTTTTAAAAAATGCGGAATTTATACTTCATGTAACACCTTCAAAATTTACAAGAGATGTTTTTAAACAATATAAACAATATGTTGGAGAAAAACCAGTTATCATTTGTTCAAAAGGTTTTGAAAAAGAGACTTTAAAAACATTAGACGAAGTATTAGAAGAAGAATTGCCAGGAATTCGATTAGGTGTATTGTCAGGACCTAGTCATGCAGAAGAGGTTTCAATTGCTGTTCCGACCGTATTGGTTATTGCTTCTAAAGATGAAGGTGTATTAAGTTTAATACAAGATACTTTTATGTGTCCAGAGATGCGAATTTATACTTCAAGTGATGTAAAAGGTGTAGAATTGGGAGGCGCATTAAAAAATATCATCGCATTTTGTGCTGGTGCTGCAAGTGGAATTGGATTAGGGGACAACACATTCGCAGCATTGATTACAAGAGGATTAGGAGAATTAACGAGATTAGGTGTTGCTTTAGGTGGAGAAAAAGATACATTTTATGGTTTAAGCGGATTGGGAGATTTGATAGTTACTTGCTTAAGTGAGCATAGTAGAAATCGAAGAGCAGGAAAATTAATTGGACAAGGAAAAACATTAGAAGAAGCTAAAAAAGAAGTAGGAATGGTCATTGAAAGTATTGATAATATTGAAGTTGCCTATGAATTAGGAAAAATACATAATGTGTATATGCCAATTGTAGAAACGGTATATCAAGTAATTTATGAAAAACTTGACCCAAAAGTTGCAGTAAATCAATTAATGACAAAAGAGAAAAAAAGTGAATAATATAGTAGTATACGGAAATAATAAGAAGTAATAAGGAATGTTGAAAGGAATGAAAGAGAATGGATTTTTTTAATCAGTTAGGAAAAAAAGCAACAGAAGCATATAAAGTTACAGCAGATAAAACAGGGAAGATTGCTAAAGAAACAAAATTAAAATTCAGAATGGGAGAATTAAAATCTAAAATTGAAGACGTATATGAAGAAATTGGAAAAAAAGTATATGAAAAACATGTAAAAAAAGAAGAAATTTCAATAGAAAAAGATTTGTCAGAAGAATGTAAAAATATTGACGAAATGAGTAATGAAATCGAAAATCTAAGACAGGAATGTTTAGAGTTAAAAGACAAAAAGCAATGTCCAAAATGTTTTAAAGAAATTGACAAAAACATGAAATTCTGTCCAGAATGTGGTGCAAGACAAGAGGAAGAAGCAAAAGAAGTAGAACTTGTTGAAAACACACCAGAAACTAATGGAGAAACAGTTTCTAAAGATACAGAAAATGTTGATATAGAAATAAAAAGTGATAATGAAGTATCGACTTCTGAACCACAAACCAATTTAGAAAAAACAACAGAAGTAGAAATCAATCCAGACGCACAAGATATTACAGAAGAAGAATTAAAAAATATAGGACAATAACAAATCTAGAGACAAATCCTTCGGCTCATACAGGCGAAGATATACATTAAAAATATAAATGGTTGGAAAAATGTGAATTTCCAACCATTTGGTGTTAGGAAAGGAAACAATAAACTATGAAAATTGTTGTACAAAGAGTAAAAGAAGCAGAAGTCAAAGTAGATGGAAAAACAGTTGGAAAAATTCGGCAAAGGATTTTTAGTATTACTAGGAATTACACATAGTGACACAGAAGAAAATGCAGATTATCTTGTAAAAAAACTATGCAAATTAAGAGTTTTTAGAGATGAAAATGACAAAATGAATTTAGGATTAAAAGATGTAAATGGGGAATTATTAATTATTTCACAATTTACTTTATATGCAGACTGCTCTCAAGGCAACAGACCTTCTTTTATAGAAGCAGCAAAACCAGATAAAGCCAATGCATTATATGAATATTTTTGTGATAAATGTGCAAAAAATGATATCAAAGTCGAAAAAGGTATATTTGGTGCAGACATGAAAGTAAATTTATTAAACGATGGACCAGTAACCATTATTATAGAAAAATGATGAAATCATTAATATGGAAATCTTTCATAAAGATATTTAATAATATCATTACCATTTTTTTCATTAATATGGATATACACATTTTTATCAATGCAAATCCACATATGAATGAAATAGTCTTCAATGTTGTCCAAAAAAACACCGACAATTTCAGCTAATTCAATAGGGTTTTGATATTGTTTTTCCCAATGTAAATTTTCATCTATCTCAAGATTCGTGTTATAAAATTTACTTAAAAATTTATTCAATTCTCCTTCTTTTTGACTATACAAATTAACAGTTACATACATAATATTCTCCATAATAAATGTTTATCATATTTAGTATGAAAAAATATGAAATAATTATACATAGAATAAACTAGTAAAAAAATGCAAATACTATCAAAAGAAAATTTATAAGCTGAAAATAACTTTGTAAAATTGCATTAATCTAGGAAGCTTATGACATGGAGGGATTTTTTTGAAAAAATTTAAAATTATTTCATATATTGTTCTGTTAATCGTATTGGTTGTATTGGCACTTACTGTATATACAAGTGCTACACCAAATAATGAGGACGATGAGAAACAAAAAGTAGTTTCAGAAATTCGATATCTAGACACAAAATTAGTAGATTTATTTAATAATATGAATAATATTGAGACAAGAAATTATCAAATTTCTACGACAAAAATAGAAGAGTCTAGAGCAGCTGAAAACTCTGGAAGTGGAAGTAGTTCATCAGAAGGTGGGGAAAATAGTTCTGATTCTAACTCGGACTCTGGTTCGGATTCTAGTTCCAATTCAGATAGCAGTTCAACACAAGACAGTTCTAGTAATAATACGCAAACAGAAAATACAGGAGAAAGTTATGAAATGAAGGCCTCAGGGATTTTAACAAGTAATAGAGATATTGATTGGACCTCTTGTAAAAATGAATTGGAATTAATTTATACATCAATGTCTACAATTACATTAGATTTATATGGCTTAAATGTTGGACAAGAAGATATCTTAAACTTTAATCAACAAATGGACAATTTAACGGCAAGTATAGAAGAAGAAAATAAACAAGTTGTGTTAGATAATTTAGTGAATGTATATACCTATATTCCTAAATTTGCACAAGCAACGGTTGATGATACTTTATATAAGACCGTTTTAGAAACAAAATTAAATGTCTTTAATGCATATGCTAAATTAGATACAGGAGACTGGGACGGAATGAATACAAATATTACAGATGCTATTACCACGTATTCTTCATTGTTAACAAATGCAGAAATCGAAGCGAATAAGCAATCTGGTATTAATAAAGGATATGTCATGTTAAACGAACTAAAAAATGCAGTAACGTCTCAAAATAGTTCGGTATTTTTAATAAAATATAAAAACTTACTAGAAGAAATTAATAATCTATGATATAATAACAAATAGAGTAAATTGAATAGTCGCTGGTAAATCTCCGAAAGGAATTACGAGAGGAAAGTCCGGGCTCCATAAGAGCAATGATGCTAGATAACGTCTAGTGGGGGCGACCCTAAGGAAAGTGCAACAGAAAATAACCGCCAATTTTTTGGTAAGGGTGAAAAGGCGAGGTAAGAGCTCACCAGCAATGTGGTGACACATTGTGCTTGTGTAAACCCCATCAGGAGCAACACCTTAAAGAGAAGATTAAGCCAGCTCTGGTGCCTTCTCGACCTGCGTGGCTTGAGGTATATAGTGATATATATCCTAGATAAATGACTATTTTAAACGACAGAACCCGGCTTACAGATTTACTCTTTTTTAATTTGAATTAAAAAAGAAGAAAAAATTAAACAGAAAAATTATTTTATAATTTTTCGTCTAACAAATCTTCCATATCATTTGGTAAAGGACAAGTAAAACATTGTTCTTTTTTTGTTATCGGATGCACAAAAGACACTTTATAACTATGCAATGCTTGCCTAGAAATCAAGGAAGAAGGCTTACCATATAATGTATCTCCAAGTAAAGGATGTCCAATACTGCTAAAATGTACACGAATTTGATGCGTTCTACCTGTTTCTAAAATACATTTTACCAAAGAAAATGGTGGAATATCATTTTGAGGGTTACCTTGAAACTCTTGCAAAACCTGATAAAGCGTTATAGAATTTTGACCATTTTCATCAATACATCTTTCAATAATACTTCCAGGTTTTCTGCCAATAGGCAAATCAATTTTTCCTGATTTTTCATCCAGAAATCCTTCCACAAAACAAAGATATTCTTTTTTAAAAAGGTTTTCATTCATTTGTCTACTAAAAGCTTCTTGAATATACTCGCACTTTGCAAAAATAACCAATCCGAGAAGTGTTAAAATCTAAACGATTAACAGGTCGTATTTTCTTTTGTAAATCAATAGAATCAAAATAGAATTTTACACCATTTGATAAAGAATCTGCATAATGTAAAATAGAAGGGTGTATAGCGACACCAGCAGGTTTATTCACAATTAAAAACCATTCATCTTCATAAATAATTTCTAAATCCATTTTAGTAGAAACTACATTTGTGTTATCTTCAGAATAATCAAAATTCACAATCAAAGTATCATTTACTTCAAAGGAATTTCTGGTATCACAAAGAGAATCATTAAGAAAAATACAATTTTTTTCAATCAATTTGCTTAATAAACGATTTGAAATTTGTAGTTCATTTCGTAAAATGGAATGTATATTTTCATATGTATTTTTATCATATATTGTAATTGAGTAGTTAATTTCCATATTTTTTGTATATGTTATGAATGCTAACATATGCTCCTTTCAAAACTCTTATTTTACCTAAGTATATACGATATTATTTTGAAAAGCAAACAAAAAATAAAAATATCAATATGAATAACAATATTGATATTTTAGATATAAGTGGATTAATAGATATAACATATTTGTTTAATGATAGAATTTAACAAATTATTTTCTGATTGACTTATCTCCCTTTTGTATATATAATTAGAAAAAAACTTAAAAAAGTAAAAAATTAAAAACTTTATAAAGTTTATTCAAATAGCAACAGGAAAAGAGGTCAATATGAACGGAATCGTAATCATTAATAAATCAAAAGGGTATACATCACATGATATTGTGGCAAAAGTAAAAAAAATAACAGGAGAAAAAGTGGGACATACTGGAACCTTGGATCCATTAGCAACAGGCGTATTGCCATTATTAATCGGAAAAGGAACATTATGTTCAAAATATCTTATGAACCATGATAAAACATACAAAGTTATTTTAAAACTAGGAATTAAGAAAAGTACAGGAGACGAAGAAGGAGAGATTCTACAAGAAAAGAGTGTGGATAAAAACAGTTTAGAAGAACAAAATGTCAACAATGTATTAAATAGTTTTCTAGGAGAACAAGAGCAAATCCCACCTATCTATTCTGCTATTAAAGTTGATGGAAAAAAATTATATGAATATGCTAGAAAAGGAGAAGAAGTAGAAATTAAGCCAAGAAAAATAACCATATATGCTATACGATTGTTAAAAATAGATAAAGAAAAGAAAGAAATTGAATTTGAGGTTAATTGTTCAAAAGGGACATATATTAGAAGCCTATGTGAGGACATTGCAAAGAAAATGGGAACGATTGGCTATATGAAAGAATTGCAAAGAACACAAGTTGGAACTTTTACTATAGAACAATCTATTCTAGTTGAAGATTTGACTAAAGAAACCATTGAAGAACATATCATAACAATTGAAGATTTATTTAAAGAGTCAGAAAATATCGAATTAAATGAAAGAAAGTTACAATTATTTTTAAATGGTGTAAAACTAAGTTTTGATTTAAAAGATGGGATTTATAAAATATATAGTAATCAACAATTTATAGGAATTGGTATTGTAAAAGACAAACTTTTAAAAAGAGATATTGTTATTGGATAGGAAATGTAAAAAGTTCTATAAACAAAATCACCTTAATATACTTAAGTATATGAGGTGATTTTATGTATTATATAAAAGAAGCTGACAAGCCTAGCAAAATTGCTGAATGGTTTCATATGGTAAAATTAGAAAATGATACCATTACGTTACCTATTACAGAAACAAGTTTAGAAGAAAAAACAGCATATAAGTTAGCTATAAAAACAAAAACCATTTTAGATAAGACCAATAGTAAAAAATTAGTATTAAGTAAAAAGATAAAAGAGCAAGAAATATATGTGAATTATTTATATTCTTACAATTATGAAATTGTAGAAGGTAAATGGCTTTTTCAAATGTTATTATTTGATGTTTTAGATTATGTAGTAAAAAAAATGAAAATAAAAGACGAAGATATTAAAATAGGTATTTTGGTAAATGATATCTCAGATTTTGCGATTTATACAATTAAAGAATTGGTTACAAAATATAAATATGTAAAAATTGTTACGAATCATATTGCACGTTTTCAAAATATGGAAGAAAAGATATCAGAAGAATATGGGATTTTTATTAATGTAGGAAATAATAAAAGAAAAGTACTATCTAAAACCAATATTATTTTTAATTTTGATTTTCCAACAGAGTTGATAAATAAATATACAATTTATAATACAGCAACCATTATTAATTTTAGAGGAAATGTCAAAATAAAAAACAAACGATTTGATGGTTTAAATATTAATGATTATGAAATTATTTGGAATGCCAATCCACATTTAGAAATGTTTGAAGCAAAAGATGTCTATGAGGCAATGTTATATAAGAATCAACCAATTGATGAAGTATTAAGGAGAATAAAAAGAGATAATGTTAGAATAAAATATTTAAAAGGAAATAAAACAATGCTATAAACGGCTTAGTCTTATCACATTCGTAATTAAATAATTTATGAATACTTCTCATTTGTGTACATAGGATTGAGCGGTAATGTCTAATTTGTGAAAATCTTAAAAATTTTATCAAATACTTTCCTTTTTTCAGAAAATATAATATAATATAAATGTCGATTTTTACAAATGAAAAATAAAATAAGAAAATATAATCTCAACAGAAGTATTTAGTAATATTTTTCGCTGAAACTGGCAAGGAGGGAAATTATGCCAAGTAATAATAGAAGAAGTAGTGATGAAGATAAAACAAGAAAATATAATATGAAAAATGCTAAAAGAAAAAGAAGACCAAATCCATCAAACAAAAAAGATACAAGAGCAACAAAAAGAGTACCGACACAAAATGTAAATAGAAATAGTAAAGGGAAAAAAGGTAAAAAAGGAAAAAATAAAGAAGGAAAATTTTCAGCAAGACATCCAAAACTTATGATGGCTTTAAGAATTTTTATATTATTATTCTTATTGTTATGTGTTATTGGTGCAGGTGTTGTAGCAGGTGTGTTCTTTGGACTATTTGGCGATGATTTTGAAATTACCAAAGAAGAATTAACCATTGGTGCTGCAAACTCTGTTATTGTAGATCAAAATGGAGCGGTTATTGCAGAATTAAGTGGAGATGAAAAAAGAAAAATTATCACACTAGAAGATATGGCAGATTATTTACCAAAAGCGTATGTGGCAATGGAAGATGAAAGATTTTATCAGCATAGTGGTGTGGACATAAAGAGAACAGCAGGGGCTATCTTACAAACTTTATTAGGTAATAGTTCTTATGGTGGAAGTACCATTACACAACAATTAGTAAAAAACTTGACACAAGATGATGAAAGAACTGGTATTGCTGGTATTATGAGAAAAGTAAGAGAATGGGCAAAAGCATATCAGGTAGAAAGAATGATATCAAAAGACCAAATCCTAGAGTTATATCTAAATATATTATATGTTGGTGGAGAAGGAAACTTACATGGTGTTGAATTAGGTGCAGAATACTATTTCAATAAAAGTGCAAAAGATTTGAGCTTAGCGGAATGTGCTTATATGGCAGGAATTAATAGTTCTCCAAACAGATATAATCCTTTTGATGAAACAACAGATAATACAGAATTAATTAAAAGTCAAACAAAAGTGGCTCTAAATAAAATGAATGAATTAGGCTATATCAATAGCCAAGAAGAATATGATGCAGCGATTGCAGAAGTAGATGCAGGATTGAATTTCCAAAAAGGAGAAATAGCTTCTTCTTCATCATATTCATATCATACAGAAGCTGTACTAGATCAAGTTATCAATCAAGTAATGGAAGAAAGAGGTTGGTCTCAACAATTAGCAGAAAATTATGTATATAGTAGTGGACTTACGATTTACTCTACTGTAGATGCCAACATTCAAGCACAAATGGAAGAAGTTATGACAGCAGATACTTATATTATTTCAGGAAGAGCAACAAATAAAGAAACAGGAGAAAAATTAAATGAACAATCACAAGCAGCGATGGTAGTGATTGATTATAAAACAGGAAATGTTGTAGGATGTGTTGGAGGTTTAGGAGAGAAAACAGAAAGTAGAGGATTAAACAGAGCAACACAAAGTGTAAGACAAACAGGTTCTTCTATGAAACCAATTGCTGTTATTGCACCAGGACTAGAAGAAAAAGTTATTACAGCAGCAACCGTATATGATGACTCAGCAACAGACTTTGGTGGTGGATATACACCAGAAAACTATAATAGATTTACAGGATTAACCAATATTAGACAATTTATCTCAACTTCACAAAATATACCAGCGGTAAAAATTATGAGAGAATTGACACCTGCAAAATCTATAGAATATTTGAATAAAATGGGATTAGAACACATTAATACAGATGAAGATGCAGATTTATCTTTAGCTTTAGGAGGAACGACAAATGGTGCAACACCATTAGAAATGGCATCAGCTTATGCAACAATTGCAAATGATGGTGTGCATATCACACCAACTTTCTACACAAAAGTAGAGGATTCTAGCGGAAATACAGTTTTAACACCAAATCAAGAGCAAACAAGAGTTATTTCAGAACAAAATGCTTATATTGCGAAAACCATTATTGAGGAACCTGTAACAGCAAGTGGAGGAACAGCAACCTATTGTGCAATATCTGGAATGGATGTTGCAGCAAAAACAGGAACAACAGATGAAAATTATGATAGATGGTTATGTGGATTTACACCATATTATGCAGCAGCATGTTGGTATGGATATGATACAAATGAATCAATTTCTTTCTCTGGTGGTAATCC
The DNA here is from genome assembly GCA_949294555.1 of uncultured Eubacteriales bacterium. Classification (GTDB taxonomy): domain Bacteria; phylum Bacillota; class Clostridia; order TANB77; family CAG-508; genus CAG-269. The sequence continues at coordinate 19,388 of CASFHP010000006.1, read as the reverse complement.
AGCAGGAAGAATATGGGATGCTGTTATGACAGGTATTCATGAAGGATTAGATGGTGCAAGATTTGAACAACCAAGTGGAATTGTCACAAGAACCGTATGTAGAACAACAGGATGTTTAGCAACAACAGGCTGTATAAATACGTATACAGAGATCTTTACACAAGACAATCTACCAGAAGAATGCGAAGGACATGGAAGTCAAACGATTTGTTCTGAATCAGGATTAGTGGCAACAGAATATTGTTCACAATATTGTCCAGTTACGCAAAACTATTATGGTGCAGTAATTCCAAAAGAACAATTAGGATTATGGACACCAGTTAATGGAACAAGTGCTTCAGGAACGAGAATTAATGGAACATGTACATTACACACTGAGCCAAAAGAAGAAGAACCAGAAAATACAACCAATACGACAAATACGGCAGGCGGAGGAAACACAACTAGCGGAGGAAATACTGGTGCTGGCAGTGGAAATACTGTGACTGGAGGCGGAAATACTGGGGCAGGAAATGGAAATACTACGACAGGAGATGGAAATACGTCAGCAGGAGACGGAAATACTACGACAGGAGATGGAAACACTACGACAGGAGACGGAAATACTACGACAGGAGATGGGAATACAACACCATAATCAATATGTTTTGTACAAAATTAAGATGTGAAGAGATGAATTCACATCTTAATTTAAAAAGAGATAATTATTTGGAAAAATGAAAGGCTGAAAAATTGTGATTATTTTCAACCAGATGTGCTTTAGGAAAGGAATGTGGTAAATTGGATATATATTTATATAATACACTGACAAAAGAAAAAGATGTATTTAAATCATTAGAAGATAAAAAAGTAAAAATGTATTCATGTGGTCCAACAGTGTATAAAGATGCAACGATTGGAAATATGAGAACAAATATATTTCAAGATGTATTAAGACGAATGTTAGAATATAATGGGTATGAAATGAAACAAGTTATGAATATAACAGATGTAGGACACCTTGTTTCTGATGGAGATGAAGGGGAAGACAAAATGATTAAATCAGCAAGAGAAGAACATAAAACCCCATTAGAAATTGCAGAACATTATACCAAATTATTCTTTGATGATTTAAAAGACTTAAATATTGAAATGCCAGAAGTAATTTGTAAAGCAACAGATTATATCCCTGAAATGCTAGAATATGTAGAAGAACTTGTAAAAAAAGGATATGCTTATGAAACTTCAACAGCGATTTATTTTGATGTATCAAAATTGGATAAATATCCAGTTTTATCAAATGTAAATGTAGAAGAGCAAAAAGCAGGGGCAAGAGTGGATGTAGACCCAGAAAAGAAAAATCCATACGATTTTGCCTTATGGATAAAAGCACCTGAAAACCATTTGATGAAATGGGATAGCCCTTGGGGACCAAGTTATCCTGGATGGCACATTGAATGTTCAGCAATGTCAAGAAAGCATTTGGGAGAACAATTTGATATCCACACAGGCGGAATTGATTTAATTCCAACACATCATGAAAATGAAATTGCACAAAGTAAAGGTTGCTGTGGAAAAATCCCTGCTAGATACTGGATACATGGAGAATATCTATTAATCAATGGTGGGAAAATGTCTAAAAGCTTGGGAAATGTCTATTTATTAAAAGATATCAAAGAAAAAGGATATGACCCATTGGTATATAAATTATTATGTTATACTTGTAGTTATCGAAACAAATTGAACTTTACATGGGAAGGGATAGAAGCAACTGCGAAATCACTAGAAAGATTGAGAAACGGATACCAGGCACATAAAAATGGAAAAGATATCTTAGATGAAACAGATAAAGAAGAATTAGCAAGACTAGAAAATGAATTTCATAAAGCGATTAATGATGACATGAACATGCCACTTGCTATGAGTTTTGTATGGGAAGTTGTGAAATATCCTAAAAAATCTCCAGAAATTGCTGAATTATTGTTAAAATTTGATACAGTATTAGGAATTAAAATCGATAAAGTGGAAATAAATAAAGAGATAGAAATTCCAAAAGAAGTATTAAAACTTGTAGAAGAAAGAAAACAAGCAAGACAGGAAAAAAATTGGGCAGAGTCTGATAGACTAAGAGATTTAATTAAGGAAAAAGGATATGAAGTAAAAGATACAAAAGATGGAATGGAAATTTGTAAGCTTTAGAAAAGTAAAAATATGATAAGATAAACTTGTACTTTTTCATAAGTAGCACTATAATAGTAACAAATAAAAAAAGGAAAGGAATGATTTTTATGGCAATATTATTACCAGGGGGAGCAGGATTTATCGGAAGTCACACAGCAGTAGAATTATTAAATGCAGGAAAAGAAATCGTTATCATAGATAATTTTTCCAATAGTAAACCTCAAGTATTAGAGGCAATCAAAAAAATAACGGGAAAAGATTTTAAATTCTATGAAATGGATTACATGGATAGAGAAAAATTAGAAAAGGTATTTGAAGAAAATGATATAGAAGCAGTTATGAATTTTGCAGGATATAAAGCAGTAGGAGAATCTATACAAAAACCAATCGAATATTACACCAATAACATTTCGGGAGCATTGGTAGTATTAGACACGATGAGAAAATATAACTGTAAAACATTTATCTTTAGTTCATCAGCAACTGTTTATGGAGAGCCAGAAAGAATTCCAATCACAGAAGATTGCAAAACAGGTGGAACCACAAATCCATATGGTACAAGCAAATTATTTATAGAACAAATTTTAAAAGATATATACAAATCAGATAATACATGGAATATCTGCATACTAAGGTATTTCAATCCAGTAGGAGCACATGAAAGTGGATTAATTGGAGAAGAACCTCAAGGAATACCAAATAACCTAATGCCATATGTTGCAAGAGTAGCAGCAGGAACTTTAAAAGAACTATCAGTATTTGGAAATGATTATGATACGCCAGACGGAACAGGTGTTAGAGACTATATTCATGTTGTAGATTTAGCAAAAGGACATGTAAAAGCATTAGAAAAATTAGAAAAGGAAAAAGAAGGATTATATATTTACAATTTAGGAACTGGAAAAGGATATAGTGTATTAGATATGGTAAAAGCTTTCGAAAAAGCTACAGGAAAAAAAGTACCATACAAAATTGCACCAAGAAGAGCAGGAGATATTGCAACTTGCTATGCAGACCCTAAAAAAGCATTTGAAGAATTGGGCTGGAAAGCAGAAAAGACCTTAGAAGATATGTGTTTAGATTCTTGGAATTACATTAACCATTAGGGATGTGTCAAAACGGACAGAGCGATGACTTTGGGGACGGAGCAAAAAATCATCATTTATATAAGGATTATTTCATAAAACTTTTTATAAAATAAATGATGATTTTTTGCTCCGTCCCCAAAGTCATCGCTCTGTCCGTTTTGGCACGTCCCTATTTGTAAAGTAAAATAATTCGATTTCCCACTTTTTCAATCAATCCATCTTCTTTAAGAAGTTTTAACTCTCTCATCATAGCACTTCTATCAACACTTAAATAGTCGGCTAAATCTGTAAGAGAAAAAGGAAGCTCAAAAGTTTTACTCAAATTTCTGGTGGATAGTAGAGAAAAATACCTTAATAATTTGTCTCTAGTTGACCTTTGAGTTAAAAGTTCAATTCGCATATTTAAGTCTGTTACTTTATTTAAAATCAATTGTGGCAAATTTTCAGACAAGTTCTGATGAAATTTACAATTGCTTCTACATTTATGAAAAATATCATCATAAATATAAAATAGAACAGTACAATTTGATTTTGCTTCTACTAGTAGCTCATTATTGGTTGTGATAGTATAAAAGACTTCTCCAAAAAGTGCATTTTTTGAGAAATGTTCTACAATCGTCCTGTTACCATTTAAGTCATAACGTACTAAATCAGCATGCCCATCTAGTAATATACATAATTGATTTCGATTTTTTATATATGTTGTAACAACTTCATTTTTGCTAAAATTTTTTTTCTGTTTTTTTTGACAAGAATTAGAAAAATCAAGAATGAAGTTTTCTATGTCTACGTTGGTGTTCATGGTTTTTCCTCCTTAAAAATTACATAAGTATTATACAATAAAAAAGTTGCAAAAGCAACAAAAGAATAAAAATATTTTTGTAATACTTTTGTAACATATTTGTAATAAAAGAAAAAAACTTAGAGGGCAAAGTGATTAAGAATTGAAAAAAGTTTTTTTCCATAATGTGTTGCTTTTGCAACGGAAAATAATTTTTTGAGAGATATAATGTAACCATACTAATCGAAGGAGGAAATGTAAAATGAAAGTTATTAAAAGGGATGGAAGAGCTGTTGATTATGACAGAGCAAAAATTCAAACTGCGATTGAGAAGGCAAATCAAGAGGTAAAACCAAAAGAGAGAGCGAATAAAGAGGATATCAAAGGAATTATCCAATATATAGAGGATTTGAATAAAAAAAGAATGTTAGTTGAGGATATTCAAGATATCATTGAAGAAAAATTGATGGAAATTGAAAAATATGAATTAGCTAAAAAATATATTGTATATAGATATACAAGAGCATTGGTTAGAAAACAAAATACAACAGACGAAACCATTTTAGGTTTAATTAGAAATGAAAATAAAGAATTAGCAGAAGAGAATTCAAATAAAAATACGTTACTTGCTTCTACACAAAGAGATTATATCGCAGGTGAAGTATCAAGAGATTTAACAAGAAGATTGTTATTACCAGAAAAAATTGCCAAAGCAGACGCAGACGGAGTCTTACATTTCCACGACGCAGATTACTTTGTACAACCAATTTTTAACTGTTGTTTAATTAATATATCAGATATGCTAGATAATGGAACCGTTATGAATGGAAAAATGATAGAAAGTCCAAAGAGTTTCCAAGTAGCATGTACAGTTACAACACAAATTATTGCAGCAGTTGCAAGTAACCAATATGGTGGTCAATCAGTTGATTTAAAACACTTAGGAAAATATTTAAGAAAGAGTTATGACAAATTTAAAGCAGAAATTGAGAAAAAATATAAAGGAAAATTATCAGATGATGTTATAGAAGATTTGGTACAAGATAGATTAAAAGCAGAATTAAAAGCAGGTGTACAAACCATCCAATATCAAATCAATACATTAATGACAACAAATGGTCAATCTCCATTCGTAACACTATTCTTACACTTAGAAGATGGAGACCCATACATTAAAGAGAATGCAATGATTATTGAAGAAGTTTTAAGACAAAGATATCAAGGTATCAAAAACGAAGCAGGCGTATATGTAACACCAGCATTCCCAAAACTAGTATATGTTTTAGATGAATGTAACTGTTTAAAAGGTGGAGAATATGATTATCTAACAAAATTAGCTGTTAAATGTTCAGCAAAGAGAATGTATCCAGATTACATTTCAGCTAAAAAAATGAGAGAAAACTACGAAGGTAATGTATTTAGCCCAATGGGATGCAGAAGTTTCTTATCACCTTGGAAAGATGAAAATGGAAACTACAAATTTGAAGGAAGATTTAACCAAGGTGTTGTTAGTATCAACTTACCACAAGTAGCAATCGTTGCAGATGGTGATGAAGATAAATTCTGGAAATTATTAGATGAAAGACTAGAACTATGTAAAGAAGCTTTAATGTGTAGACATTATGCATTACTTGGAACACATTCAGACATTAGCCCAATTCACTGGCAATATGGAGCAATCGCAAGATTAAAGAAAGGTGAGAAGATAGACAAATTATTATATGGTGGATATTCAACAATTTCTCTAGGATATATTGGTGTATATGAAATGACAAAAGTTATGAAAGGTGTATCACATACAACACCAGAAGGACATGATTTTGCAATTAGAGTTATGAAACACTTAAGAGAAACAGTTAATAGATGGAAAGCAGAAACAAACATTGGATTTGCATTATATGGAACACCAGCAGAAAGCTTATGCTATAAATTTGCTAGAATTGATAAAGAAAAATTTGGAACAATCAAAGATGTAACAGATAAAGGATATTACACAAATTCATATCATGTAGATGTAAGAGAAAAAATCGACGCATTTGAAAAACTTGGATTTGAAAGCGAATTCCAAAAAATATCATCAGGTGGAGCAATCTCATATATCGAAATACCAAATATGCAAAAAAATATAGATGCATTAGAAACAGCTGTTAAATTTATCTATGATAATATTCAATATGCTGAATTTAATACAAAATCAGATTATTGCCATGTTTGTGGATTTGATGGAGAAATTATCTTAAATAAAGATAATGAATGGGAATGCCCAAACTGTGGAAACAAAGACCATTCAAAAATGACAGTTGTTAGAAGAACTTGTGGATACTTAGGAGAAAACTTCTGGAATGCAGGAAAAACAAAAGAAATTAAACAAAGAGTAATGCATTTGTAGAATTTTTCTAAAAATAAGAAAAGTGCGCATTAACAAAATCAAAGACTTGGAACGTTGGAGGGAATACCCAAACGTTCCAAAATTTATCCACATTATAGGAAAAATCATTTTCCATAATGTTGTAGAAAAGAGGGAGAAAATATGAATTATGCAGATATAAAAAGAGTAGATGTAGCAAATGGAGAAGGCGTTAGAGTATCCGTATTTGTAAGTGGTTGTAATCATCACTGTAAAGGATGCTTTAATGAGTGTGCATGGGATTTTAATTATGGCAATAAATTTACAGAAGAACAAATAGATCAAGTTATTAACTATCTAGACCATGACTATATCTCAGGCTTATCCCTTTTAGGAGGAGAACCATTAGAAAAGCAAAATCAAGAAGGACTATTACCATTAGTCAAAAAAGTCAAAGAAAAATTTCCTAACAAAAATATATGGTGCTATACAGGATTTGATTTTGAAAAAGATGTTGTAGAAAAAATGGTGCCTAATAATGAGACAACAAAGGAACTTTTGAAATATATAGATGTTGTGGTAGATGGAAAATTTGAAGAAGATAAAAAAGATTTAAGTTTAAGATTTAGAGGTTCTTCAAATCAAAGAATATTAGATGTTCAAGAAAGTTTAAAAGAACATAAACCAGTAGATTTTAAATTAGATTGAGACAATTTTGTCCAATTGGGGACGTTTCTTTTTGAGACATTTTATTAATTTTATAATAATTTATTAAAAATATTATATACATTATTTTTGCTCAATAATCTTGTTAACATAAAAATGTCTCAAAAAGAAACGTCCCCAATTGGACAAAACTGTCTCACTTTAAAAATCTATCCAACAATTGTTTTCTACACAAATTTTCAAATTCATCATTTAAAGGTTCTAGAACAGTATTTTCCTGATATTTTCTATCTAAGCAATGTTTAATAATATAATCGGTAAGTTCAGGATTTTTAGAAAGAAGGGGACCATGTAAATAAGTTGCAATCACATTTTCTTTAAAAAAGCCTTCTTCTGTGTCGCCAAATTTGTTTCCATTGCCAAATAATACTTTACCAAAAGGGCTAGGAATATCATAAGTTTGTCCGCCATGATTTTCAAAGCCTATAACTTTTGTGGAAATTCCATTTAATTGAACTTCAAGTACGATATTTCCAATACATCTCTTTTTTCTATCAGCAATTGCTTCTGTATAATAAGGGAAAATTTCCAAACCAGGAATGATATTTCCTTCAACACCTTTATAATATTTACCAAATAATTGATAAGCACCACAAATTAATAGAAAGAAGACACCTTCATTTTCAGCTTCCTTAATTTCTTCTTTATATTTTATTAAGTCTTCTGATAAAATACTTTGTTCATTATCTGCACCACCACCTGCAAAAATGATATCATAACTTTTAAAATCTGGCTTTTTGTCTCCTATTGAATATCTATCTACAATGCAATTAAATCCGCGTTTTTCTAGTCTATATTTTAATACTTGTATATTTCCATAGTCTCCATATAGTTCTAGCATATCAGGGTATAGGTATAATATTTTTAATTCTTTCATTATCGTTTCAACTCCTATTTCAATAATTTTGTTTTAATTAACAATTGTTTCAAAAAAAATCGGTTCCCTTTTAAGGTTATCCACCAATTTTTTTGAAATCAATTGTTAATTGAGTATATATAATTGAAAATCATTTTAATCTTAAAATTTCTGCTCTAGTAGGTTGTAAAGATGTATAATTGGCAATTACATATTTTTTAGTTGTGTTGGTATATAATGCTTGTACGGCTTGTTCTAAATCAAGATAAGCTTCTATTTTCGTTTCATCAAATCCAGCGGTTTTAATTCTAATGGCAATGTCATAGCCTCTTGTTCCAGCAGTTACTATTCTTTTTACATTATTTAAATTATCAAAATTAATATCCCAAATCCAAGAAACATCAAAACCATCTGCTTTATTATCATTTAAAACAAATAATAATTCTTTTTCTTCGACATCTTCATTTAATAATCGTAAACTTACATTGGCACCTGTTGGATTTTTTGCCAAATTAATGATTGTTGGGGCATTTTTTATGACTAATTTTTCTAGCCTTCCATTATTTAGTTCAAAATTTGCTAAAGTTTCTTGTATATATTTTGTATCAATATGATATAAAGAACAACAGGAAATGACAGCTATAAAATTATAAATGATGTAGATACTATTTGATTTTATTTTATATAACACATCATCAACTTCAAAGGTCATTTCATTTAGATTAATATTTTTTGTTTCTTTATAAATTTTATTATTTCCATATCCACAATTTGGGCAAGCAAATTTTCCAATATGAGAATATTGATAATATTCATATTCCAAACGTGTTTTACAAAATGGACAGAATTTTCCTTCTCCAGCTTCTTTCATATTGTCAGTAGCAAATGGGTATCTATCAACATGGAAATAATAGATATTTTGATTATCAGGATTTGCCATTCCTAGTCTTGCAACATTTGGGTCATCATTATTTAAAATTAAGTTACCAGTATAAGTCTTTAGAAAATCATTAATTTTTAAGATTAAAGATTCGACTTCGCCATTTCTATCTAATTGGTCTCTAAAGAAATCTAGAACAACCAGCGTATCTAATCGAAAATCTTTAAATACAACAGGGACATAGCCTTCATCAACTTCAAAAACCAAATAGTCTGCTTTGATTTTTCCTGTTAATGTACAAGATTTTAGCAAAGTAGAAAGAATGCCAGTTTCCATATTGTTTCCTTCTTTATTACTAATTACTTTCTTTCCAGCAGTTTGAAAAACTGCACCAATAGCATTATTTGTCATAGTCTTTCCATTTGTAGCTGTAACAGCGATTACAGGACAATTGACTTTAAAATATTTAAAGATTTCTGGATTCCAATCAAAAGCAATTTTTCCTAAAAAATTACCTCCATGTTTTCCACATAGTTTTAATACAATATTTAATAGTTTCATTGCAAATATGATAAAAAAGTTCTTCATTTGTTATGCTCCTTTATAAATTTTATATTTGCATTATAGCATAACATAGAAAAAAGATAAAGTTCTATGAAATTTTTTAAGAAATATTGATTAAATGAAAGTAAAAAAATTATAAATAATTAAGAATTTATTACAAAAATTGAAAAATACCTTGTATTTTGTCAAAATACGTGCTACAATAGTAATAGATTAAAAAAAAACCGATTTTGAGGGAAGATTTTTTTAATCTTTTTTTAATTTTTAAGAAAGTATAAATTAAAATCAATTTGGTTCTTTATTTTGAAAGGAGTATTCAATGAACACAAAGTATATTTTTGTAACAGGTGGCGTTGTATCAGGACTAGGAAAAGGCATTACGGCAGCATCTTTGGGGAGACTATTAAAAAACAGAGGGTATAAAGTAACAATTCAAAAGTTTGACCCATATATCAATGTAGACCCAGGAACGATGAATCCATATGAGCATGGAGAGGTTTTTGTAACAGATGATGGAGCAGAAACAGATTTGGATTTAGGGCATTATGAAAGATTTATTGACGAAAACTTGACACATAATTCAAGTGTTACAATGGGAAAAATTTATCAAAATGTTATAGAGAAGGAAAGAAGAGGAGATTACTTAGGAAAAACGGTACAAGTAATCCCACATATTACAAATGAAATCAAAGAGAAGATTTATGGATTTGAAGATACAGACACAGATATTGTAATAACAGAAGTAGGTGGAACTGTAGGAGATATCGAAGGAGTTTCTATTATTGAAGCGATTAGACAAGTAGGATTAGAGAAAAATAAAGAAGATGTTGTATACATTCATGTAACATTATTACCATATATTTTTGGTTCTAATGAAATTAAATCAAAACCAACACAACATTCTGTAAAAGAGTTACAAAGTTTAGGTATTAAGCCAGATATCTTAGTTTGTAGAACAGAACAAGATATACCAGATACCATAAGAGAAAAATTATCTCTATTTTGTAATGTAAGAAAGTCAAGTGTTATCCAAAATAAAACAGCAGATTGTCTATATGCAGTACCATTAATGTTGGAAGAAGAAGGCTTGGCAAGAGAAGTTTGCAATCATTTACATTTAGAAAAATATATTCCAGATAATACAAAATGGGAAGAAATGATTGGAAATATTAGAAAAATAGATGAAAATAATGTTGTTACAATTGGTTTGGTTGGAAAATATGTAAAGCTAGAAGACTCTTATATTTCAGTTATTGAAAGCTTATACCATGCAGGTTTTGTAAATAATGTAAAGGTAAAAGTAAAATTAATAGATTCTGAAAAAATCACAAGAGAAAATGCCAAAGAACAGCTAAAAGGAATGGACGGTATTGTCATTCCTGGAGGATTTGGGGATAGAGGAATTGACGGAATGATTGAAACAGTAAGATATGTAAGAGAAAATAACATTCCATTTTTAGGAATTTGCTTAGGAATGCAAATGGCTGTGGTTGAATTTGCAAGAGATGTGTTAGGAATAGAAGATGCAGATTCAGAAGAATTTAACAAAGAAACCAAAAATCAAGTTATCCACATCATGGAAGAACAAAAAAATGTACATAAAAAAGGCGGAACTATGCGATTAGGAGCATATCCATGTATTATAAAAGAAGGAACTTTGGCAGAAAAACTTTATGGAACTACTGAGATTTCAGAAAGACATAGACATAGATTTGAATATAACAATGATTATAGAGAAAGATTAGAAAATGCAGGTCTAAAAGTTTCTGGAACTTCTCCAGATGGCTTATTAGTAGAAATGGTGGAAATGCCAGAACATCCATATTTTATTGCAGGACAATTTCATCCAGAATTGAAATCTAGACCAAATAGACCAGGACCATTATTTGTGGGATTGGTGGAAGCAGCGAAAAATAGGAAATAATAAAAGATATATAATAATGTAAAAGCGGAGGAATTCTCAAGAAGAGAAAACCTCCGCTTTTTAGGGCTTAGTTGGAAAGGTTGTGCACCTCTATAAAATAGAGGGCACGTTCTGCGGATTCGAACCATTTGACTTCATATCCGCTTTCCCTTTCTGTTTTCACAAGGAGAGAAACAGACTCTTTCCATTCCGTACTGTCAACGGAAGGAAGTTTTGTGACATCAAACGGCTTGTATCCAGAAGGAATACAAGAATGAGCTAAAATAATTCCATTCTGTATTCCTGTGATGACAGAGAGTGGAATGTTATATCCTCTCTCTAACTGTTCTTTTAGTAAAGAGCATTGCTGTTCATCACTTAGAACAGATTGCCGTATTCCAAATAAAATGGGAGCACTATTTTTTTCCATTTTTTTGCCCTTTTGTCTAGGATAGCTCCTAGACCCTTTCTTAATTATTTTTTGCGGTCTACCTATTAGTAGCCACTATATTCATTATACCACAATTTCTACCTAATAGCAATAAAAACGAGGCAGGAGAGGAGATACGAGAATTATTAGAAAGTATTTACAAAAATAGAAGATATGTGGTATAATAGTTAAGTACGAAAGCAAATTAAAAGGTGGTAATAATTATGTCAGCAATACTTATCGTAATATATGTACTAATACTAACCATATTTGCATTAGTAGCATATGCGGTAATGCAAATCAAACTATTTGGAATGAAAGTAAAAGATTTCTGGGGGTTTATCGAAGCCAATCAAATGTTAGATAAATTATATATATTTGCAAAACAATACGAAAATATGACACCACAAGAGCAGGTTATTTATCTATCAGAGGCAGAAAAAATATTTAAAGCATTTGATAAAGTTCCAGATGAATTATGGGAAGAAGAGTATGACAAATACAAAGAAGTTGTAAAAAAATATAATGATATTAGAATGTTAAGATGGTCATCAAATTAAAAAAATCCGGGTATCCCGGATTTTTTTAGATATAGTTTTGATATAAGTGTACAAATAACATACACTTTTGTTTTTTAATTTTATTCTTCACTCTTTTTAGTTGTTTTTGCTTTTTTATCATCAGTCATAACTTCTTTAATGGCACCTAAACTACTTAAAGCACTTGTTGCCTCAAATGGAATAAACACTTTATTTGCTTCTCCATCAGCCACTTTCTCTAAAGCTTCCAAAGATTTCAATTGAACTAATTTCTCGTCAGGGTTAGCTTGTTTAATTGCATCATATACTCTTTGAATTTCTTGTGCTTTGGCGTCAGCAACTTCTTTAATTGCTTGTGCTTCACCGACAGCTCTTCTAATTTGTGATTCTTTATCAGCTTCAGCCTCTAAGATAGCAGCTTGTTTTTTACCTTCTGCAATAGTAATAGCAGATTGTCTTTGTGCTTCTGCTTCCAAAATCAACGCTCTTTTATTTCTTTCTGCATTCATTTCTTTCTCCATGGCGTCTCTAACATCAGCAGGTGGTTCAATATCTTTGATTTCCACTCTGTCGATTTTACAGCCCCATCTGTCTGTAGCTTCATCAAGAACCGTTCTTAATTTTGTATTAATACCATCTCTTGAACTAAATGTTTCATCCAAATCCATTTTACCAATGATATCACGAATCGTTGTAATTGCTAAATATTCAATACCTTTTTTCAAACTTTGAATTTCATAAACTGCCTTTGCAGGGTCTGTGATTTGATAGAACACAACTGTATCAATAGTAATGGTAACATTATCCTTTGTGATAACACTTTGAGGTGGAATATCCATTGTTTGTTGTTTTAAACTTACCACACTTCTGACATGGTCAAAAAATGGAATAATAATGGTAAGACCAGCGTCAGCAACTTTATAGAATTTACCTAACCTTTCAATGATATATACCTCAGATTGTTTAACGATTTTTATTGACATAAATGCAATGACTAAGATGATAACAAGTAATATTATTAAAAAAATCATAAAACTTCCTCCTTTTTCAACATCCTTAAATTATATTTTAAATTATAAAATTTAGAAACAAAAATACATATTATTTTTGTGAAATTGGTGCCACAATTGCTTTAACACCATCTATCTTTGTAATTTCAACCTTAGTTCCTTTTTCGATGTTAGAACCATCGATTCCTTCAGCAGACCAAACTTCACCATCTACTTTGATTTGACCTACACCATTAATGGAATCAATATCTTTAATAACAATAGCTTTTTTTCCAATAATAGAAAAAGCATTTGTTTTTTCTTCTGTATTTTCATTTTTATTGACAAATTTTTTAACAAATGGCTTTGTTGCTAGAATTAATATAGCAGACAATACAACAAATACAGTTGCTTGAATGGTTAAGTTATCAGTAAAGAAACTAACACACATAGTTATTAAACCTGCAACACCTAACCAAAATACTAAAAATCCAGTTGTTATAATTTCTGCAATAAAAAATATTCCAGAAGCAATTAACCAAAATTGCCACATATGAAATCCTCCTTTTTAAAAACTCTCACTATATATATTATACTATAAAAAATGGAAAAAATAAAGGGTTTTGGCAAAATTCGTTAAGATACCTTGTAATTCATTAGAAAAAATGATATAGTAATAAAGAATTTAACAAAGGAGAAGAAAGATTATGAAAATAGACATATATAAAGCAAAACAAGAAACAGGGGTAACCCTAATGGCATTATCTATCATTATTATCGTATTATTAATTCTAACGGCAATAACGGTTAATATTGGAAAAGATGGAATTAAAGAGTCAAAAGAAAATGCAATGCTAAGTGAATTGGGAATGGTACAAAATGCAGTTTTGCAAAGAAAAACCAAAGCAGATTTGACAAATGAAGCCTATCCAGGAGAGACCATTACAACAGCAGGAATTGATTTGGATGATGTAATATCAGATATAAATGCTAACACAGCTTCTGGAGAAGAAACTGTTACAAGAAAAGATTCAAATGATGATAATTATTATTATTTATCTGATTCTAACAATGGATTAAGTGATTTAGGAATTAGTAATTCAGTAGATGAATATATTGTAAATTATGAAACAGGGGAAGTTATCAATTATACTACATTGGTAACAGGAACAGGAAAACCTTTATATATTTACGCAACAGAATAATAGTAAATTTTCTTGAACATATGGCTATTTAAAAAGCCCACGGCATGCTTGTGTAACTATTTGCAATTTAAATGGGAGGAAGTAGTTTATGACAGAAGAATTAAAACAAGAAATAGGCAATTTAGGGATTAGCAAAGACAATATTTTATTTGATGAGCCAATGGCAAACCATACAACATTTAAGGTTGGTGGTCCAGCAGAATGTTATATTAAAATAAATGATATTCAAGACTTAAGAAAAATACTTAAATTTGCCAAAGACAAGAATATAGCGATAACCGTATTAGGAAATGGCAGTAATGTGCTAGTTTTAGACAAAGGAATTAAAGGAATAGTTCTTAACATTCGATTAAATAAAATTGAAATGGTTAATTTAGATGGAAAGTTTTTTGCAACCATTGGTGCAGGTGTCAAAATTTCTATTTTTGGACATTTATTGTTAAAAAATGAATTAACAGGATTTGAAGAATTATCTGGAATACCAGGAACTATTGGTGGAGCAGTCAGAATGAATGCAGGTGCACATGGCAAGGAATTTAAAGATATTGTCAATTTTGTAACTTGTATGGATTATGATGGAAATATCAAGCAATTTGAAAATGCAGAAATGGAATTTGCATATAGAAGCAGTATGCTAAAAGATAAGAAATATATTGTTCTAGAGGTTGGAATGCAATTTCAAAAAGGAAATGAAGAGGAAATCAGAAGTAAAATGGAGGAATATGCAACCTATCGTAAAGAAAAACAACCAATAGAATATCCAAGTGCAGGTAGTACTTTTAAAAGAGGAGATGATTTCATTACAGCAAAATTAATCGATGAAGCTGGTTTAAAAGGCTATCATATTGGCGGTGCAGAGGTGTCTACCAAACATGCAGGATTTATTATAAACAAAGGAAATGCAACAGCAAAAGATATATTAGAATTAATAGAATATGTGAAGAAAACAGTAGAAGAAAAATTTAATAAGAAAATAGAACTAGAAATTGAGATTATGGGAGAGAATTAAGATGAGTGGTTTTATGCATTGGTTTAAATCAAGTACAAAAATAAAAAGGTGGATATTCTTAATTTTGATTGGTATCATACTATGTTGTTATGGAATAGCAGAAATATTGGTCATGAGAGAAATTTCTTTTCAAGAAGTAGGAAAAGTTGTTGCCATTTTTGTTGTAGGCTTTGTTGCTATAGTGGTAGGACTGGTATACATTAATAAAAGAACAATGGAAGTATTAATTGAATCAACAGATGAAAGAATGGAAAACAAGAAAAATGTCAATATTAAGTCTTTAATCTTTAACAAAACGTTTTATGACAAAGGACCGAATATTGTAGTTATTGGTGGAGGAACAGGCTTAAATACAGTGCTTTCAGGCTTGAAAAATTATACAAATAATTTAACTGCTATTGTAACCGTTTCAGATTATGGAGAAGAAAAAAGCAATTCTAGGAGAGAATTACAAACGTTACCACTTAATGATATTAAAGATAGTATTGTAGCTTTAGCTAAAAAAGAAGAGCAAGTAGAAAAATTATTTAATTATGAATTTAAAACAGGAAAATTAAGAGGATTAGATTTTTCAGATATCTATTTCTTGGCAATGAAAGAAATTAACGGGAATTTTGAAGATTCTATCATAAAAAGTAATGAAGTTATCAATATGATTGGAAAAGTTATTCCTGTGACATTAGATGAGATGAAAATTTCAGCAGAATTATCCAATGGTTATATTGTAGAGGAAAGAGCAAGAATAGCAGAAGTGGTTTCTGAAAAGATAACTAAAATCAATCGAATTACCATTAGTCCAGCAAATTGTAAACCAGCACCAGGTGTTGTAGAAGCAATTAAAGCAGCTGACTGTATTATCATCGGACCAGGAAGTTTATATACCAATGTGATTCCAAATCTTTTAGTAAATGGTGTTAATAGAGCCATTAAAGAAAGTTCAGCAATAAAAGTATATATTAGCAATATTATGACAGAACCAGGGCAAACAGATAATTACAGTGTATCAGACCACATCAATGCGATTATTGAACATTGTGGACAAGGAATTTTTGATTATTGTATTTATGATACAGGAGAAATTATACCAGAATTTATCAAAAAATATAATTTAGAAGGACAAGACCTTGTAGAGCAAGATGTGGACAAAGTAAAAGGCATTAAATTTTTACAAAGAAACTTATCAATGGTAGATGGCGAATTCATCAGGCATGACCCAAGTTTGGTTGCAAGTTCTATTATTGAATTAATTTGTGATGATTTAAAATATCAAGATAAACAAAATGACCCACAATATTTAATGTTAAATACAAAATTGCAAGAAGAAAAGAGAATTAATAAAAAGAAAAAAGCAACAGAAAGAAAAGCAAGAAAAGGAAATAAAGAACCAAAACGAATTAAAAGAGGAAAGAGTAAATTTAGCAATAAATATAGTGAAAGAATCGCTTCTATAAGAGAAGCAGATGAAAAAGTAAAAAGAAAAATGGAAAAAGAAATGGCAAAAAGAAAATCTAGTAGTAGAGCATATAATACGGATTATATAGATTATTCACATCACAACAATGATGGAACAAAAACAACAACAAAGCCAAAAAGTGCTAGAGGAAGAGGCAGAAGAACAGCAAAAACAAAAGCAGAATTAAGAGAAGAAATGCTAAAAGCATTAAATGATAGTACCTATAATAAAAGATGAGATACGGAGGATAGAGTATGAAATTTACAAAGGAAAGTTTAGATTTAGAAACAGGAATTACAAGAGAATGGTTAATTACAAATGGAATTGGTGGATTTGCTTCATCCACTATTATAGGAGCAAATACAAGAAAGTACCATGGGTTGTTAGTGGCACCGTTAAACCCACCAGCTAATCGCTATGTGATTTTATCAAAATTAGACGAAGCGATTGAAGTTAGAGGAAAGCGATATGATTTATATACCAATATATGTCAATCCTATATTTCTCATGGGTATCAATATCAGGAAACATTTGAAAAAGAGTATTATCCTACTTTTCAATACAAAGTACAAGGGATAGAAATTGAAAAAAGTATTTGTATGGAGCAAAATGCCAATACGGTAGGTGTATATTACAAAATAAAAAATGGAAAATATAAATCTAAATTAACATTAGCACCAATTGTTAATTTTAGAGACTTTCATACAATGAACACAGGACATTATTTTGACATCAAACAACAAATCAATGATACAAAAGTAAAAATTGTCATTGATGATAAATCCCAAACACCAGTATATATGTGTGTATCAGAAGGAACATATATTCCACATCAAAATGACAACTTTGAGCATATGTTTTATGTAGAAGAAGAAAAAAGAGGATTTTATCCAGAAGAAAATCATGCAGTGCCTGGTGTGTATGAAATAGAAATGAAAGCAAATGAAGAAAAAGAAATTTCTTTTGTCTGTTCATTACAAGAAAATATTGAAGAAATAGATGTCAAAGAAGTAATGGAAAAAGAGAGAGCAAGAATTGATGAAGAAATAGAAAAAACAGGCTTGATTTCAGAAAAAGAAAATAAAACGAGAAAAGAACTTAATGAAGAAGAATTAATTAAGACATATATAAAAGCCATTGATAATTTTATTGTTTATAGGCCAAACTTCAGATTACATACTATTATTGCTGGATATCCATGGTTTTTGGATTGGGGAAGAGATTCTTTAATCGCTTTTGAGGGACTATTATTGGTAACCAGAAAATTTGATATTGCAAGAGAAGTTTTACTAACGATGGTAAAAGATATAAAATATGGATTGGTACCAAATGGTTACTCAGGATATGATAGTAGGCCATTATATAACAGTGTAGACGCTTCCTTATTACTATTTGAACAGGTCGAAAAATATTTAGCATATACCAGAGACTATAAATTTATAAAAGATAAAATATATCCAAAACTAGAAGATATCATCAAGAACTATGTAGAAGGTAATAATGTTGATGGAAACAATATTTATTTAGACACAGACGGACTAATTGTTTCAGGAACAGAAGATACACAAAATACATGGATGGATGCAAAGGTAGGCAATGTTGCAGTAACCCCTAGAAATGGAAAAGCGGTTGAAATAAATGCTATGTGGTATAATGCCAATATGATTATGGCAAATTTAACATTAAAAATTGGAGATTTGCTACAAATAAAAAAATATAAAGACTTAGCAAAAAAATGTAAAAAAACCTTTGAAGAAAAATTTTATAATCCACAAACAAAATGTCTTTATGATGTATTAGGAGACAGCAAAATACGACCAAATCAACTATTTGCACTAAGCCTAACATATCCAGTAATAGATGTAGACTCAGAAATGGCAAAAAATATCATAAATGTCGTAGAGAAAAAATTACTAAATGCATATGGCTTAAAAACCTTAGCCAAAGGAGAAGAAAACTATGTAGAAATTTACGAAGGCGACGCATTTAAAAGAGATAGTAGTTATCATCAAGGAATTACTTGGCCATGGCTATTAGGACTATATTATAATGCACTTAAGAACATGAAAGAAAAAGCAAAAGACGAAGAAAGAGAATTACTAGAAAACAAAATAGACAAATTTGTAGAAAAAACAACAAAGACCTTTAAAAAAGAAATTAACGAAAATGGTTGTATTGGTAGTATTTCAGAACTATATGACTCTGTAAAACCACAATTGCCAAAAGGTGCGATAGCACAGGCTTGGAGCGTAGCAGAAGTGTTCAGAATTATGATGAAAAGATGATGAGACAATTTGGGACAGGTAGGGTTTTGTAGCATTTTTGTCGAAAAATATGAGAACGTATCGATATTAACGGTCTCCTATTTTTCGTCAAAAATGCTACAAAAACCGACCTGTCCCAAATTGTCTCATCATCTTTTCATCCTAATTATGAACACGTCTGCTACGCTCCAAGC
>CASFHP010000005.1 GCA_949294555.1 uncultured Eubacteriales bacterium | reverse complement strand
ATACAAAACCCCACCTGGCCCCAATTGTCTCAAAATCCAACATCTCTCTTGACTTTTAAGCGTTTTTTCTGTATAGTATTAAGAGATTAATTTAAAGGAGGAAAACATGAAACATTTAATTGATATCAAAGATTTATCAACAGAAGAAATTGACGAACTTATTAATGTAGCAAAAGATATTATGGACAATAGACAAAAATATGCAAAAAAATGTGAAGGTAAAAAATTGGCAACTTTATTTTATGAGCCAAGCACAAGAACAAGATTAAGTTTTGAAGCTGCTATGATGGAACTAGGAGGAAATGTATTAGGATTTTCTTCTGCAAATTCTAGTTCTGTTGCAAAAGGAGAAAGTGTTGCTGATACTGTAAGAGTTATTGGTGGATATGCCGACATTATTGCTATGAGACATCCAAAAGAGGGGGCACCACTAGTTGCTGCTATGAAATCAGAAGTACCTATTATTAACGCAGGAGATGGAGGACACAACCATCCTACACAAACATTAACAGATTTATTAACAATTCAATGTGAAAAACACAGATTATCTAATTTGACAATAGGAATCTGTGGTGATTTAAAATTCGGAAGAACTGTTCATTCTTTGATAACGGCAATGTCAAGATATGCCAATATTAAATTCGTTCTTATTTCACCAGAGGAATTACAAATTCCAGATTATGTTAAAACAGACATTTTAGAGAAAAACCATATAGAATATGTAGAAACAAATGATATAGAGGAATATATGCAAGATTTAGATATTTTGTATATGACAAGAGTACAAAAAGAAAGATTTTTCAATGAAGATGATTATATCAGATTAAAAGATTATTATATCTTAAATAAAGAAAAATTAGAAAATGCAAAAGAAGATTTATGTATTATGCACCCATTACCAAGAGTAAATGAGATATCAGTAGATGTGGATGATGATAAAAGGGCTTGCTATTTTAAACAAGCAAAATATGGTAAGTTTATTAGGATGGCTTTGATTCTAAAGTTGTTAAATTTTGAAAAATAGTATAGAAAGGAAATTTGAGAATGAATATAGATAGTATAAAAAATGGATATGTAATTGACCATATAGAAGCTGGAAAGAGTTTTGAGATATATAATTATTTAAAATTAGGAGAGTTAGATACTTCTGTTGCAATTATCAAAAATGCAAAAAGTAATAAAACAGGAAAAAAAGACATCATTAAAATTGATGAAAACTTAGATATCAATTTAGATATATTGGGGTATTTAGACCCAAAAATTACAGTAAATAAAATTAAAGATGGAAAGATTGTGGAAAAATTTCATCCAGAACTTCCAGAAAAATTAGTAAATGTTGTTAAGTGTAAAAATCCAAGATGTATTACATCAATCGAACAAGAATTACCACATATTTGTGAATTAACAGATAGAGAAAATGTGGTATATAGATGTAAATATTGCGAAGAACAAGTAAACTAATTTCTATTGAAAGAAAGGAAAGTGAAATATATGAAATTATTATTAAAAAATGGACATGTTATTGATTATAAAAACAAATTAGATGATACATATGACATCTTAATTGAAGATGATAAAATTGTAAAAGTTGAGAAAAATATAACAGAAACAGCAGATAAAGAGATTGATTGTACAAACTTAAATATTATACCAGGTATGATAGATGTACATTGTCATTTAAGAGAACCAGGAGGAGAACACAAAGAAACAATAGAAACTGGTTCAAAAAGTGCCGTTGCAGGTGGATTTACAACCATTTGTCCAATGCCAAATACAAAACCAACACCAGACAATGTAGAAACTTTAACATATATCATAAATGAAGGAAAAAGAGTAAATTTATGTAATGTATTGCCATATGCTTCTGTAAGTAAAGGAGAAAAAGGAGAAGAATTAGTTGACTTTGAAGCATTAAGAAAAGCAGGTGCTATTGGATTTTCTGATGATGGAATGCCAGTAGTAAATAGTAGAATGATGAGACAAGCTATGATAGAAGCAGACAAGTTAGGAACATATGTAGCATCACATTGTGAAGAAAAATCTGTATCAGCAGGAGCAATAAATGCAGGACCTGTAGCAGATAAATTGGGTGTGCAAGGGGTATTACCAGAAGCAGAAGAAATTATGGCAGCAAGAGAAATTGTAATATCAGAAACAAATGGTGTTAGAGGACATATTTGCCATATTAGTACAAAAACAAGTAAGGATATGATAAGAGACGCGAAAAAAAGAGGTGTCAAAATCACTTGTGAAACTTGTCCACACTATTTCACATTCACAGTAGACGAAGTATTAAAATCAGGAACAAATGCAAAAATGAATCCACCATTAAGAGAAGAAAAAGATAGACAAGCGATTATTGAAGGATTAAAAGAAGGAACCATTGATTGCATTATCACAGACCATGCACCACATGCAGAAGATGAAAAAAATGTAGAGTTATCAAAAGCACCAAATGGAATCATTGGATTTGAAACAGCACTTCCAGCTGAAATTATGAATTTGGTAGACCCAGGACATATTGATTACTTAAATCTAGTAAGACTTACATCATATACACCATCAAAATTATTACATATCGATAATGAAAGAGGATGTATAGAAGCAGGAAAAATGGCAGATATCACAATATTTGACCCAAATGAAGAATATGTATACACAAAAGAAATGATAGTATCAAAATCAAAAAATAGTCCATTTATCGAAAAAACACTAAAAGGAAAAGTAAAATATACCATCGTAAACGGAAGAGTTGTATATGAAGGATAAATGGAAAGAAAGAGAGGAATAACTTTGGAAAAAATATTTATAGAATATCCAAAATGCTCTACTTGTAAAAAAGCAAAACAATGGTTAGAAAAAAATAATATATCTTTTCAAGATAGAAATATAGTTCTAGAGAATCCAACAGTAGAAGAATTAGAAACATGGATTAAGAAAAGTGGATATGAAATAAAAAAATTCTTTAATACAAGTGGACTTAAATATAAAGAATTAAATTTAAAAGAAAAGTTACCAACAATGACAGATAAAGAAAAAATAAAATTATTAGCATCTGATGGTATGTTAATCAAAAGGCCACTATTCATAACCCAAGAAAAAATATATGTAGGTTTTAGAGAAAAAGAATGGGAAGAATTAAAATAAACAGGTACCAATAATAAAGGAGGCAGAATTTTTAAGATGAAAAATATGATGGATAAATTGATAGATAAAATTAAAGAAACCAATAACCCAACCGTTATTGGTTTAGACCCAAGATATGAGATGATACCAGCTTGTATTCGAAACAAATATGAAGAAAATTTAGAAGGGTCAGCAAAAGCAATTGAGGAATTTAACAAAGCATTAATTGACGAGATTTATGATGTTATACCAGCAATAAAGCCAAATGTTGCATTTTATGAAATGTATGGATTAGAAGGAATGAAAGCTTTTGAGGAAACTTGTAAATATGCCAAAGAAAAAGGAATGTTAGTAATAGCAGATATAAAAAGAGGAGATATTGGAAGTACAGCAAAAGCCTATTCAAATGCTTTCTTAGGAAAAACGAAAATTGGAGAAAAAGAAGAAAGCATTTATGATGTTGATTTTGTAACATTAAATCCATATTTAGGAATTGATGGAATTAAACCATTTATAGAAGATTGTGCAAAATATGGTAAGGGTGTGTTTATCATTGACAAAACATCAAATCCATCATCAGGAGAATTGCAAGACTTGAAATTAGAAAATGGAGAAGAAGTATACACAAAAGTTGCAAAACTTGTGGAAGAATGGGGCAAGGATTTAAGAGGAGAATATGGATATAGTAGTATTTCAACAGTTGTAGGAGCAACTTATCCAAAACAATTAGAAGATTTAAGAAAAGTAGCACCACATACATTTTTCTTAATACCAGGTTATGGTGCACAAGGTGGAAAAGCAGAAGATATCGCTTTAGGGTTTGATGAAAATGGAATTGGTGGAATTGTCAACAGTTCTAGAGGATTAATGTGTGCTTATAAATCAGATTTATGGAAAGATAAATATACAGAAGAGGAATTTGCGAAAGCAACTAGAGCAGAGGCTATTAGAATGAGAGATGAATTAAACGGAGCAATAAAAAAATAAACAAGAAGAAATAAAGCATTATAAAAATAAGGAGGGATAACATGCCAAAACAAGTATTAGCAAAATTAGTGGAAAAAGAAGAAATCATAAAAGGAATTTACAAATTTAGTGTAAAGGCAAGTGAAATTGTAGAAGATTCAAAACCAGGAAACTTTATAGAAATTAGAGTAACAGACCAAGTAGAGCCATTTTTAAGAAGACCAATCAGTATATACAATTTGGACAGAAAAAATGGAATCTTAGAATTTATTTTCCAAGTAAAAGGAAAAGGAACAGACCTATTATCTCGAAAAGAAGTAGGAGACAAAATTGATATTATAGGACCATTGGGATATGGTACATTTAAAACAGACAAATATAATAAGTTAGCAATTATCGGTGGAGGAATTGGAATATTTCCATTATATGAACTTGCCAAAGAAGCAAAAGCAGAGAAAAAACAAGTTAATGGTTACCTAGGATTTAGAAACAAGGACTTTGTTATGCTAGAAAAAGAATTTGAAGAAGTAACAGATAATTTGGTTATTACAACAGATGATGGAAGTTACAAGAATAAAGGATTTGCAATTGATTATTTAATGGAAGATATGGCAAAAGAAAAATATGATTGTATTTATGCTTGTGGACCACTTCCAATGTTAAAAGCAGTTCAAAAATATGCCCTTGAAAATAACATTGAATGTCAATTATCATTAGAAGAAAAAATGGGATGTGGATTAGGTGTATGTTTAGGTTGTGCAGTAAAAACAGCAAAAAGTCCAAAAGATGCACCAGAATATTTCCATGTTTGTAAAGGTGGACCAGTATTTAACGCAAGAGATGTAGAGATTTAGTTCAAGATAAATGTATATAGCGTTAAACGGTTTGTCAGAAATGGTAAAATTAGGTAATGAATTTAAATGAAAGAGGAACAAAAATGCCAGGATTTACAATACATATTGCAATAGCAAAAGAATATGCAAAAAAACATAAAAATGAAATAAAAAATATGAATGAATTTATGGAAGGTACAATTGCTCCAGACTATATTTCAGTAGAAAACAAAAATATTCGCAAAAATGAAACACATTATGGGGTTTGGGGAGATTGGACAAAAGATGACCAAAAAATCTACTTAGATAAATTTTTGAAAGATGAAAAAGTAGATTTAAGCAAAGATTATTGGAAAGGATATTTTATCCATTTATTAGCAGATGATTATTTTGATAGAATCTATTTTAGAGAAGAGGCAAAACAAGCAAAAGCAAATCAAGATACATTTCATAACGATTATGATTGTTTAAATGCTGAAATCATAAAAAGATATCATGTAGAAGTTATGGAAAAAATAAAAAAATATATGAATGAAGCAAAGGAAGAACCGAAATATTTGAAATTAGAAAAAATAATGCAATTTATCGAAGAAATTTCAAATATGGATTTGCAACAGCAAGCAGAAGTCATTAAAAGAAAAGCAGAATGAAAAAGATTATAAAAAATTAATCTTTAGAAGAAAGGAATGAAAAGTATGAATACGAAAGTAAATTTTGCAGGAATTGAAATGAAAAATCCAGTAACCGTTGCATCTGGTACATTTGGATATGGTAGAGAATATGCAGACTTTTTTGATTTGGGAAAATTAGGAGCAGTTATCACAAAAGGAACATCATTAAAACCAAAAAGTGGAAATAAACCGTCAAGAGTATGTGAAACACCAAGTGGAATGTTAAATAGTATTGGACTTCAAAATCCAGGGGTAGAATATTTTGCAAATAATGATTTACCATTTTTAAGAAAATTTGATACAAAAATCATTGTCAATGCATGTGGAAGTTCAATTGATGAATACGTAGAATTGTGTAAGATATTAAATAACTTAGACATTGATGGTGTAGAATTAAACTTATCTTGCCCAAATGTTAAAGAAGGATGTATGGCTTTTGGAAATACTTATGAAGGTGTAAAAAAAGTAACAAGTGAGGTAAGAAAAGTATTAGATAAACCATTAATAGTAAAATTAACACCAAACGTAACAGATATCGCAGGAATAGCAAAAGGTGTGGAAGATGGTGGAGCAGATGCAGTTTCTCTAATCAATACATTGTTAGCCATGAAAATAGATATCTATAAAAGAAAGCCAGTACTTGCAAATAATACAGGCGGTTTATCAGGACCAGCTATCAGACCAGTAGCTGTTAGAATGGTATATCAAGTAGCACAAGCAGTCAATATTCCTATCATGGGATTAGGCGGAATCGTATCAGGAGAAGACGCCATTGAATTTATGTTAGCAGGTGCAACAACCGTTTCAATCGGTGCTGGTAACTTCATAGACCCATATACAAGTGTGAAAGTTGTTGAAGGAATTGAAGAATATATGAGAAAATGCAATATAGAAGATATCAATGATATTATTGGAAAAGTGGAAATGAATTAGAAAAAATATATATGAATAAAAGGGGAATTTTATGAAAAAATCAAAAAAAATTATTATTACAATTCTTTCAATTATATGTATCATATTCATAGTCATTATAGGATATAAAATCTATGAATATTGTACGGAATTTCACTTAGATAATGCTAATAAGTATTTAGTAACAACGGATACAAAATTTTTAACAATGAGAAATGATGGTGGCTCACATGAAGATATATATTATGGTATTGATTTAAACAAAAGAAAAGTTACCAAGTATTACGAAATTATAAGAGCAAATATGAGTAGTATATTTCATATAAATACAAGAGCAATTGAATTTAATAAGAATTTAACAGAAAATGATGTAAACGAACTAGAAATATTATTAAGTAATACATCTTTAGAAGAGTATAATGAAGAATATACTAGGGATAAGGAAGAACAAAGTACAGAAAAAAGTAATGAGCAAAGATTAAATCCAGGAATGTATACCAGTTCTTACTGGTATACAGTTGAAAATGTGAATTATGGAGAAATAGATGTATATGGTGAAAGTTTCAAAGAAGCATTTTTAGATATAGTAGAAAATTAGTAAAAATGATAATATGAAACTAAAATTTTATAGTAAAATAAAAAAGAATACTTGAAAAGTATTCTTTTTTGGTATAGAATAAGAAAGGTCGAGGAAGACCAAAAAATAAAAGTCAATGACTTTTAAGTATAAAGGAGGAATTATTATGTCAGTAAAACTAGGAATTAATGGTTTTGGAAGAATTGGAAAATTATCATTCCAAGCAGCATTAGCAAAAGAAGGGGTAGAGGTTGTAGCAGTTAACGACCCATTTGTTGCAGCAGACTATATGGCATATATGACAAAATATGATACAGTACACGGAAGATTCAATGGAACAATTGAAGAAAAAGATGGAAATTTAGTAGTAAATGGAAAAGAAATAAAAGTATATAATGAAATGGACCCACACAATATCCCATGGGGAGAATTAGGTGTTGAATATGTATTAGAATGTTCAGGCGTATTTACAACAATGGAAAAAGCACAAGCACACTTAGATGCAGGAGCAAAACAAGTTGTTATTAGTGCTCCATCAAAAGATGCACCAATGTTTGTTATGGGAGTTAATAATACAGAATACAAACCAGAAATGAATATTGTATCAAATGCATCTTGTACAACAAACTGTTTAGCACCACTTGCTAAAGTTATCAATGATAAATTTGGTATTACAGAAGGATTAATGACAACAGTACATGCAACAACAGCAACACAAAAAACAGTTGATGGTGCTTCTAAAAAAGATTGGAGAGGTGGTAGAGCAGCAGCAGCTAATATTATCCCATCTTCAACAGGAGCAGCAAAAGCAGTTGGAAAAGTTATTCCATCATTAAATGGAAAATTAACAGGTATGTCATTCAGAGTACCAACAGTTGATGTTTCAGTTGTTGACTTAACATGTAATTTAGCAAAACCAACAACATATGAAGAAATTTGTAAAGCTATGAAAGAAGCTTCTGAAAATGAATTCAAAGGAATCATCGAATACACAGATGAACCAGTTGTATCTTCAGACTTCATTTCAGACCCACATACATCAATCTTTGACGCTTCAGCTGGAATCATGTTAACAGATACATTTGTAAAATTAGTAGCTTGGTATGACAATGAATGGGGATATTCAAACAAATTAGTAGACTTAGCTTGCTATATTGCATCTGTAAAATAAAAGAAAAAGAGATATAAAAAGAAAGCGGTTATTGCTTTCTTTTTTCTTATACGTTATAATACTTTTAAAAGTATTATACAAAGAAGGGGAAAATATGAATTTAACGGAAGATGAAATATATCGTTTTGTTCGATTAAATGGTAGAACATTAAGAAAAAATGGAATTCCAATGTCTGAAGCACAAAGTGAAGCTTGTAGTAAAGCACTACTTGAAAAAAGATTAACGGAAATTCATATGTCGGACGAAGAAAAAATACAATTAGTAGAAAATATGAATAGTGTAATGCTAAAAGTAGCAATCATACAAACGATTTCAGATAAAGGGAATATTAAAGAAGCTTTTCAAAAAAGCAATATAGCAGATGAATTATTGATAAAGAGTTTGGCTATTGATTTAAAAAATACAGTAACTGCAAATCAAATTATTCAAACGGTAGATAACGAGAAAATAAAGGCAGAAGTAGGACAACTTTTAGATGCAAGATTTGGAAGTCAAAAACATTTTTTAGAGCAAACAGGATTAAAAAGAGAAGTAATTGATAGAATTATATATTCAGAAAACAATAAAGAAGTTAGAGAAAATATACCAGAAGAAATAAAGAAAATTGCAATAGAAGAATTAGGTATTGACTTAAGTAAAGAGCGTTCTGATTATGAAAAAATTGGTATTAATGAACAAGTCATTGAAAGAGAACAGGCTTATGCAGAATTTGGAGATGGCATTTTTGATGAATTGGAAAAACAATATTTAAATAATGTAAGAGCTGATTATGAGCAACCAAGAAGAATTTCAATGGAAAATATAAAGGGAACCTTATGCATGAATCAAAAAGAAGGAACAAATGGAGACTTGGGAGAATGTAGTTGGAAGACTTTATGGGAAACACTAAAAAGGTCAGATACATATATGGAAAAAGCTTTGTCTGGAGAATATCAATTTGGAAAAGAAGATATGGAACGATTAAATAAAGAAGAAGCAATAAAACTAATAGGTAAAGGTTCTGAATTATATGTTAGGGGAAATGGAAATCATAGAATGACATTTCTCAAGTTAAAATATTTATCAGAAAGAGAAGAGGCAAAAGAAAATCCGGAAAAACTAAAAGAAGTAGAAGAAAAATATACATATGATATAGAATGTGTTAGAGAAATTCCAGAAGATATAAGAGAATTAGTTGATATTAATGTATTATTAGAATTGCAAGAGGCAACTAAAGAAAGAACAGATTTACAAGAGATTGTAAAAGAGGGGCAAAAAATTGGATATCGCATAGAAGAGGAAGACATAGAATTAATTGGAACAGATAAAATAGAGCAATATGTACAAGAACAGATGAAAAACTTACAAACAGAAAATATAGATAAATATAATAAAGTTAAACAAAAACTAACCGAAAATATGAGTAGTACATCTAGAAAAAATGAATATTTAGCAGTCTTACAACAGATGGAAGGACAAATGGAAGAAAAGACGGAAAAGAAAGTAGAAAAAATGAAATATGATGAGACAGCACAAGAAGAAATATATGAAGAAGAACAAAATAATCAAACAGAAAATGAAAAAAAATTTAATGATATTAACAATACAGAAATAGAAGAGAAAAAAGGTATATGGAATAAATTAAAGGAAAAAGTACAAAATATATTTAGAAAAATAATAAGAAGGGATGAAATAAAAAAATTACCAGAAACAACAATGACAAGAGAAACTATATCAAGAAAACAAAATAAACATGAATGGGATTTGCAAAATTATGGAACAACCAAAGAAGAATTTAATAGAAAAGTAAATGAAATATTAATGCAAAAAGGAGAAGAGAAAAATCAAGAAACGTATAGTAAACAAGGAGAAAAGGAAGAAGAACAGCTATGAAATAATTTATAAGAAATAACTTGAAATAGCAATGAAAAAAGGAATTAAAAATTATTAATAGAATTACTTGAAAACTGAAAAAAAATGCTATACAATAAAACTGTTGGAGAGAGTTGTCAATGGGGACGGAGAAAATGACAACTTAACTATAGAAAACCAATGTGCTTATATATAACAAATAGAAAAAGTTGTCATTTTTCTCCGTCCCCATTGACAGAAGAAAGGGAGGAATTCATTATGAATAAGAAAACTGTAAAAGATATTGATTTGAAAGGAAAAAAAGTATTTGTTAGATGTGATTTTAATGTACCAATGGACGAAAATCAAAACATAACAGATAATACAAGAATTGTAGCAGCATTACCAACCATTAAATATTTATTAGAACAAAATTGTAAAGTAATACTAGCTTCACATTTAGGAAGACCAAAAGGAGAATTTAAACCTGAATTTTCATTAGCGCCAGTTGCTAAAGAATTGTCAAAATTATTAGGACAAGAAGTCATTATGGCAAAAGATGTTATCGGGGAAGACGCTATGGCAAAAGCTGCTAATCTAAAAGAAGGAGAAATCTTATTACTTGAAAATGTAAGATTCCATAAAGAAGAAACAGATAATGACCCAGAATTTTCTAAAAAATTAGCTTCAATGGCAGAAGTATATGTAAATGATGCTTTTGGAACAGCACACAGAGCACATGCTTCAACAACAGGAATTGCAAGTTATTTGCCAGCAGTAGCAGGATTTTTAATTGAAAAAGAATTGAAATTCTTAGGAAATGCAGTTAATAATCCAGAAAGACCATTTGTTGCTATCTTAGGAGGAGCAAAAGTTTCTGACAAAATTGGTGTTATTGATAATTTATTAGACAAAGTAGACGCCTTAATGATTGGTGGAGGTATGGCATATACGTTCTTTAAAGCACAAGGATATGAAGTTGGAAATTCTATTTGCGAAATGGACAAATTAGATTTAGCAAAAGAAGCAATGGAAAAAGCAAAACAAAAAGGTGTTAAATTGATGCTTCCAGTAGATACAAAAGTAGGAAAAGAATATAAAGCAGATACAGAAAGTAAAGTTGTAAAATATACAGAAATTCCAGAAGGTTGGGAAGGATTGGATATTGGTCCAGAAACGATAAAAATGTATGAAGAAGAATTAAAGACAGCAAAAACAGTTGTATGGAATGGACCTCTAGGTGTATTTGAATTTGATCAATTTGCTGTTGGAACAAATGCTATCGCAAAAATACTATCAGAAATTGACGCTACAACAATTATCGGTGGTGGTGATTCAGCAGCTGCTGTTAAGAAAGCTGGATTAGAAGATAAAATGACACATATTTCAACAGGTGGTGGAGCTTCATTAGAATTCTTAGAAGGAAAGAAACTACCAGGAATAGAAGCTTTAATGGATAAATAAAAGATTGAAGAGGAACAAAGTTTCCTCTTTATTGTTGAATAAGAAAGATTGACGTTTATCTTGATATTATGTGGATTTTTTGATATACAATGTACAGAAAAATTTTATAAATAAGGTGGGAGAAAGCATGGAAAAAATTCAATATATTACCTATATTCCAGCAGGAAATGATACAGCATTTGTGTTAAAAAGAGGATATACACCAGAAGAAAAGAAAAAAATCAATGATGCTATTATGCAGAAAGAAAGCAATATAGAGCAAGTGGGATTTGTAGAATTTGGAAAAGAACCAGAATTAGAAATGGCTGGAGGAGAGTTTTGTGGAAATGCAACAAGAAGTGCAGCACATTATTATTTAAAAGGACAAACAGGAGAATTATTGCTAAAAGTTAATGGAAAAGATTATGTAACAGCAGGTGTCGATGAAAAGGGAGAAGCATATTGTGAAATTCCATTATATACAGGAAATAATAAAATGTTTGAAACAAAAGAAGATGGTATTTATCAAGTAAGAATGCAAGGAATGGTAACCATCGTAATAGAAGAAGATAAGGCAAAACCATATTTAGAACATAAAGAAACAATAAAAGAAGAAGCTAAAAAAATTATTGAAAAATATGATTTAACAAATGAAGAAGCAGTGGGAATTATGTTTCTAGAAAGAGAAGATAATATGTTAAAAATTAATCCAGTTGTATGGGTAAATGCGATTGATACAATGTTTTATGAAACAGCTTGTGGTTCAGGAACAACTGGGGTAGGAATTGTAAAAGCCATGAAAGAAAATGCCAGTCAAATGTTAGAAATCAAACAGCCATCAGGAGAAAGCATAAAAATCAAGATAGATATGATAAATGGGCAAGTACAAAAAGCAGTTATATCAGGAAAAATAAAAACAGATGGAAAAATAAAAGAGATTACTTGAAAAGTAGTCTCTTTTGTTATACAATAGAAATGTCTGTAAGGGCGAATAATAATGTTAATTCACCAAAAATGCGATTTAACATTATTATATATAAAAATTTAAAGCAAAGAATGCTTGAATGGAGGGATTATATAATGAGAAGAAAAGTAATCGCAGGAAACTGGAAAATGAATATGCTTCCAGATGAGACAATTAAATATATTGACGATTTAGCAAAATTAGTAGATAAAACACAAAATGAGGTTATTTTATGTGTTCCATTTACTGATTTATTTTATGCTTTATTAACTGCACAAAACACCAATATCAAAATAGGTGCACAAAATATGCATTTTGAAGAAAAAGGTGCTTACACAGGAGAAGTATCGGCAAAAATGTTAAAATCAATTAATGTGGAATATGTCATTATTGGACATTCAGAAAGAAGACAATATTTTAATGAAACAGATGAAAGTGTTAATAAAAAAATAAAATCAGCATTTGCCAATGGATTAAAACCAATTGTATGTGTGGGAGAAACATTAGAACAACGAGAGGCTGGAGAAACAACAGAAGTTATTACAAAACAAACAGAATTAGCACTAGAAGGATTAACGCAAGAACAAGTAGAAAATACGATTATAGCTTATGAACCAATTTGGGCAATTGGAACAGGAAAAACAGCAACAAGTGAAGATGCAAACAACTCAATTAAAGATATCCGTAAGAAAATTGCCGAAATTTATGGACAAAATGTAGCAGATAGCGTTATAATACAATATGGTGGAAGTGTAAAATCTAAAAATGCAAAAGAGCTATTCACAATGTCTGATATAGATGGAGGATTAGTTGGTGGAGCAAGTTTAGAGCCAGAAGAATTTTCAAAGATTGTTAACTTTGATAAGGAAGCTTAACTTTGTTATATACGAAAAAATCTTATATAGGGTCAAGATAAAAGTGGATTTTTTCTATATAATAACTAAAACACTTCAAATCTAAAAGAAAAGGATGGTAGATTATGAAAGATAAACTAACAATGTTAATGATATTAGATGGTTTTGGGGATAATCCAAACAAAGACGGGAATGCGATTAAATTAGCCAAAACACCAAATATTGATAGACTAATGAAAAAATATCCAAATACAGATATCTATACAAGTGGATTACATGTTGGATTACCAGAAGGACAAATGGGAAATTCAGAAGTAGGACACACAAATATTGGAGCAGGAAGAATTGTATATCAAGAATTAACCAGAATTACAAAATCAATAGAAGATGGAGATTTCTTCTCAAACCCAGAATTTATTGCAGCTATTGAAAATTGTAAAAAATACAATTCTAAATTGCATATTTTGGGATTAGTATCAGATGGAGGTGTACATAGTCATAATCGTCATCTATATGGATTATTAGAAATGGCAAAAAGAAGAGATTTTGAAAATGTATATGTACATTGTTTCTTAGATGGAAGAGATACACCACCAGCATCTGCTGAAAGCTACATTGTAAAACTAGAAGAAAAAATGAAAGAAAAAAATGTAGGAAAAATCGCAAGTTTATCAGGTAGATTTTATGCAATGGATAGAGACAAAAGATGGGAAAGAGTTCAAAAATGCTATAATGCTCTTGCTAATGGTGAAGGAATCAAAGCAGGAAGCGCTGTAAAAGCTATCGAAGATTCTTATCAAAAAGAAGTATTTGATGAATTTGTTGAACCAACCGTTATTTGCAATGGAGAAGAACCAATTGCAAAAATCGAAAAAAATGACTCTGTTATATTCTTTAACTTTAGACCAGACAGAGCAAGAGAAATTACTAGAGCATTAGTAGATCCAGAATTTGATGGATTTGAGACAAAGAAAGATTTAGACCTATATTATGTATGTTTTACAAGTTATGATGAAACCATGCCAAATGTTCATATTGCATTCAAAAAAGAACCATTGCATAACACATTTGGAGAATATATTAGTAAATTAGGATATACACAATTAAGAATTGCAGAAACAGAAAAATATGCACATGTTACATTCTTCTTTAATGGTGGGGAAGAAAAACAATATCCTGGAGAAGACAGAATATTGGTACCATCTCCAAAAGTAGAAACATATGATATGAAACCAGAAATGAGTGCATATGAAGTAACAGATAAAGTATTAGAAGCAATTCAAAGTGATAAATATGATAGTATCATCTTAAATTATGCAAACACAGATATGGTTGGACACACAGGAAGTCTAGAAGCAGCTATAAAAGCTGTTGAAGCAGTAGACGAATGTGTAGGAAAAGTCGTAAGCCTAGTAGAAGAAAAACAAGGTAATCTAATTATTACAGCAGACCATGGAAATGCAGAGCAAATGATAGATTACAAAACAGGAGAACCTCATACTGCACATACAACAAATCCTGTACCAATTATATTAGTAACACCAAATAGTAATTTAAAACTAAAATCAGGTGGAAAATTAGCAGATTTAGCACCAACTATGCTTGATCTAATGCATCTAGACAAACCAGAGGAAATGACAGGAGAAAGTTTATTAGATAAGGAATAAAAGGATATGTTAAATCATACAAAACAGATAAAAGAAATATATGAAGAAATACAAAGAAAATTATTATATTTGATACCAGAAAAATGGGAATCGATATATCTATATAGTTCTGTCATAGACAATGGAGAAAAAGAGCCAACAGGAGAATTGTTTTTCTATTATATTCCGAAAGGAATATTTAGAAAAAATCCTGTTAATGTCTATGAAGTGCCAAGTAAATTTAATATTGATGAAACACAGTATTTAGACTTAGTAGAAAAGTTATATGACAATATTAAGCTATTAAGAGAAGAATTTAAAAGAACGACGCCAGGAGAAATGTGGAGCAATCTTACCATATCGATAACGAATATGAAATTCCGAGCAGAATATAGTTATGAAGATTTGGTAAATAATGCTTTTAATAGTTATGAACGTCATGTCATTTGGAGATATAAATACTTAGGAATTGGACCAGAACAAGTTTCCAAGAAGGATAAAGACATATTATTTCGCTATTTTAATGGAGCAAGAAATTTGGCAGAAGTAGAAGAATATAATGCAGGTATCTATATAGAACAAGATACAAAAAATATTTTTGAATACAGTACCCAAGAAGATGAATTGGAAAATGATGGTTATATTAGAGAAGATGAAACACCAAATATAGGAATTCAAAAACAATATAACCAAATTAAAAGTCATAAAATAGAGAATAATTGGGATGCAAATGTTCGAAAAAAAGAAGAAACCATGTGGAGCCATGATAACAAATCTGCTGAACAATATATTATAAAAAGTAGTAGAGGTTTTAGAAATAATAAAAAAATAGATAAACAAGAAAATGTTACATTAAATGAAGTAAAACAAAATAATGTAGATGAAGTAAAAAATGAAGATACAATAGAAAAAATGAGAAAATTGCAGGAAGAATTGCTAGCAAAAAAGATAAATGACATTCAAGATGAAAAAACAAAACAAAAAATGAAAAAGGTGACGCAACCAGTCAATAAAAAGAAGAAAAGAAACAATAAAGAAGAAGTCACAAATGAAGAAATTAAAAAAACAATTAGAAATCAAATATTATTTTCAGAAGATGAAATAGAAGCACCAATTCCAGAAGAAGGAAAATGGGTAAAAGCAAAAGAAATAAAAGATATATCAGGTTTAACACATGGTATTGGATGGTGTGCACCACAACAAGGCGCATGTAAATTAACTTTAAATGTAAAAGATGGTATCATTCAAGAAGCATTAATTGAAACAATTGGATGTTCAGGAATGACACATTCAGCAGCTATGGCTGGAGAAATTTTAACAGGAAAAACAATATTAGAAGCATTAAATACAGACTTAGTTTGTGATGCTATCAATACTGCTATGAGAGAATTATTCTTACAAATCGTATATGGAAGAACACAAACAGCTTTCTCAGAAGGAGGACTTCCAGTAGGTGCAGGACTTGAAGATTTAGGAAAAGGACATACATCACAAGTTGGAACAATTTATTCAAGTACATTAAAAGGACCTAGATATTTACAATTAACAGAAGGTTACATCGTTGAACTAGGATTAGATAAAGATGACCAAATCATTGGCTATAAATATGTTCATATGGGTAAAATGATGGATAATATTAAAAAAGGTATGGACCCAATGGAGGCTATTGAAAAGGCTTCTGGTACTTATGGAAGATTTGATGAGGCTGTTAAAAAAATCGACCCAAGACAAAATTAATTAAAATCAGCAATCTGCACATTTTTCATAAAATATCCAAACTTCGATGTACAAAAGTACACTTTCAGTTTGTCTATATTTATGAAAAATGCACATCTCACTAATTTTAATCAATTTTCGAATAAAACGAATGAAAAGCGAGACTACTTACTTTGTTCTAGTAGTGTAGGTATTGAAATTAAAAATAATTTTAAAGGAATGATATGAGTATGACAAGATTGAAATATGATGATGAAGATAGAAAAATCAGAAGTGCATTGCAAGAGGGAATGAAAGATTATCATGTAAAACTTGCACAGGAAAATGGCAGAAAATTTAATAGAACACAAGATGAAATTAATGGATTAGATGGATTAAAGAAATTTACAAAAAAGAAAACAAAAAAAGTTGAAGATAGTGAAGAAGATGATGATTTTCAACGAAAACAAGCAATCAATAAGTTGTTAAGGTCATATCAAAAGAGTTTATCAAGTGAAGTCATATTATCAGCTATAGAGATGTATGAACAAGGAAAAAGCTATGATGAAATAGAAAGATACTTACAGGATGAACAAAGAAAAAAAGAAATTTTAGGAAAAGTAGATTATTATGGTGGGCGAACATTAAGAGAAGCAAGAAAAGAAATTGAAGATGATGAACTAGAACTATGATAAATATCTATTTGAAGTAAGTCAAATTGATGTGGGGGAAAAATGAAATTTGGTTTAGATGAAAAAGTTGTAAAAGATATTGTATCTATACTAGAAAAGTATAGTGAAGTGAAAAGTGCCTGTATCTTTGGTTCAAGAGCAAGAGGAGATTATCGAAATGGGTCTGATATCGATATAGCTTTGTTTGGAGAAAATCTTACATTTCAAATAAATACGAAAATATATTTTGAAATTGATGATTTATATCTGACATACAAAATAGACTTAATAAATTTTAATAGCCTTGGAGAAGAAGATAAAATTAAGAATAGCATATTAAAAGAAGGAATTGAAATATATGCCAGATAATGTAATACAAAGTTATGAAAATTTTAAAAAGGCTTTTAGTAAATTAAAAGAATTTGTCGATACAGATAATGGTAGTGAGAAAGATAGAGGAGCTATCATAAATGCATATCAATATACTTTTGAGTTATTTTGGAAAACCCTTCAAAAATATTTGAAACAACAAGAATTATTAGATGAGTTAGGTCCAGGTTCAGTAATTAGAACAGCTTTTCAATATAATATTATCCAAGAGGGTGAAACATATATGTATATGTTAAAAGATAGAAAACTAATAACACATACATATAAAGAAGATGTAGCAGAAGAGATACACAATAGAATAAAGGAAGAATACATTACAGAATTAGAGAAATTTATAGAATATTTTGATAAAAAAATATAAGAATAGGGAGGAAATAAAATGGCAGTAACATTTGAAAGTTATGAAAGAAGAATTAATCAAATAAAACCAGTAATGGAAAAATACGGAATAAAAGATTTTGAAGATGCATTAAAAATATGTACAGATAAAGGATTTAATCCATATGAAATCGTAAAAGGAGTACAACCAATCTGTTTTGAAAATGCAGCTTGGGCATATACATTAGGAGCGGCAATTGCTGTTAAAAAAGGTTGTACAAAAGCAGCAGATGCAGCAAAAGCAATTGGAGAAGGATTACAAGCATTCTGTATCCCAGGTTCAGTTGCAGATGATAGAAAAGTTGGATTAGGACATGGAAACTTAGCTTCAATGCTATTATCAGAAGATACAAAATGTTTTGCTTTCTTAGCAGGACATGAAAGTTTTGCAGCAGCTGAAGGGGCAATCGGAATTGCAAAATCAGCAAATAAAGTAAGAAAAGAACCATTAAGAGTTATCTTAAATGGACTTGGAAAAGACGCTGCACAAGTTATCTCAAGAATTAATGGATTTACATATGTAAAAACAGACTTTGATTTCTTTACAGGAAAAGTAAAAGTTGTAGAAGAAATTAAATACTCAGATGGAGAAAGAAGCAAAGTTAGATGTTATGGAGCAAATGATGTTAGAGAAGGTGTAGCAATCATGTGGATGGAAGATGTTGATGTATCAATTACAGGTAACTCAACAAACCCAACAAGATTCCAACATCCAGTTGCAGGAACATACAAAAAAGAAAGATTAGAAGCAGGTAAAAAATACTTCTCAGTAGCATCAGGTGGAGGAACAGGAAGAACATTACACCCAGACAATATGGCAGCAGGACCAGCATCATATGGTATGACAGATACAATGGGAAGAATGCACTCAGATGCACAATTTGCAGGAAGTTCATCAGTACCAGCACATGTTGAAATGATGGGATTAATCGGAATGGGTAACAACCCAATGGTTGGAGCATCAGTTGCAGTAGCTGTTGCAGTAGAAGAAGCAATGAAATAGTCCAATAGGGACGTGCCAAAATGGACAATTTTTGGCCAAAAGGGACAGACCTCAAACAATAAACTTATAAAAAGTTATTCTGAGGTCTGTTTTTTGTCTATTCTGAGTGGAAAATTTATAAAAAACTTAACTCTGATTATATTTTGAATATTATCACAATTTTCAGAAAATAATAATATAATAATATTGACAAATGTAATACAATGTAGTACAATGATTACAGAAGGGAGTTGATAGGTATGACAATTTCAGTAAGATTAAATGAAGAAGACTCAAAATTAATAAAAGCATATGCAGACATGAACAATATTTCTTTATCCGATTTAATAAGAAATGCTGTATTAGAAAAAATAGAAGATGAATATGACTTAAAATCTTATAATAAAGCAATAAAAGAATATAAGAAAAATCCTAAAACATACACAATGGATGAAGTAAAAGAGGAGTTGGGATTATAATGCAATATAAAGTAATATTTACAGAAAGAGCAAAGAAACAATTAAAAAAACTAGATAAACATATAGCAGCACTCATCATTGGATGGTTAGAAAAGAATATTCAAAATTGTGAAAATCCCAGACTTCATGGAAAAGGATTAGTAGAAAACAAGTCAGGACAATGGAGATATCGTATAGGAGATTATAGAGTTATATGTGAAATACAAGATAAAGAAATTATAGTATTAGTATTGGAAGTAGGACATAGAAGAGAGATATATGATTGAAAGAGAACGTCAAAAAAGATGTTTTCTTTTTTTGTTGAACAGAAAAAATGTTTAAGAAAGCTCGCTATTGTTCGCATATATTTCTATTTATAACACATACTAAAATATATAAATCATTAAGAAAAACAATAAATTAGGAGACAAGTTGTGAATAGAATGTATAAGAAGTTAAGAATAGGAAAAAGAAATAGACTTTTTGAATTAGCATATATTGACCCTATAACAAACTTAGGAAATTATAATGCATATCTAGCAAGAACAAAAGAAAAATTAGAAATAAATTGTAAAAAAACAATGATAATATTAGATATAGATAAGTTTAAATCATTTAATAAAAAATATGGACACACAAAAGGGAATGAATTATTAAAAAGAGTAGGAGAAGAAATAAAAAATGCTATTAGAAAAACAGATATTGTGTGTCGATTGGCAAATGATGTTTTTGGAATTTTTCTAGTAGGAGAAGTAGATGTAGAAAACATAACAGAAAGATTAAATAAAAAAATATCTAGAATTAATGTGGAAAACATCTGGTATAATTTGCGAATATCTATGGGTGTATATATATGTGGGAGCGAAGAAAAAGACGTACAAAGCATAATTGATAAAGCCATTTTTGCACATGATAGTATTAAGGGAAAATACAATGTAACATATGGCGTATTTACAGAAGCGTTTGAACAAAAAATGGTCCGAGAAAGTGAAATAGAAAACAGGATGGAAGAAGCAATCCAAAATCAAGAATTTGAAATATATTATCAACCGCAAATTGATACAAAAACAGAGAAAATAGTAGGTGCAGAAGCTTTAATTCGATGGAATGAAAATGGAAAAAGTATCTCGCCAAATGAGTTTATTCCGATATTTGAAAGAAACTGGTTTATTATAAAATTAGATGCATATATTTTTGAAATGGTATGCAAACATATGAAAGAAATGAAACAAGAAGTAAAAAATATACCCAAAATTTCTGTGAATATTTCTAAAGAAAGTTTAGCAGAAAAAGACTTTCTTGAAAGATATATAAAAATAACAAATCAATATGAAATTGATCCCAATACCATTCAATTTGAGATAACAGAACGAACAACGGCGGACGACAATATAGATATGAAAGAAATACTGGAAAATATAAAAGAAAAAGGTTTTGGAATAGCAATTGATGACTTTGGAACAGGCTATTCTTCCTTAAATATGTTAGAAATGCTACCGATTGATACAATAAAAATTGATAAATCATTTATAGATAAGATTGGACAAGAAAAAAATGCGATTGATCTTTTAGAAATTATTTTATACATTACACAAAAATTACACTTAAAAACAGTAGCAGAAGGTGTCGAAAAAAGCGAACAAGTAAAATATTTAAAAGAGAAAAAGTGTGACTTTATACAAGGTTATTTTTACTCAAAACCGTTAGGTTTTGTGGATTTTAAAAAGTATATAAAAGAAAAAGAATAAAAAGTGCAAAAAGCTTGAAAACACTGAGATATCTAACTTCAAATAAATGCGAACAAAAATTTTATATTTTTTATAAAAAAGTATTGACAAACTGAAAAATAAGATATAGAATAAGAACAACAAAAGCGAACAATAATTTGTAAAACAAAAATTCAAGAATAGGAGTGATATTTATGTATAAAGTAAAAAGAGCAATCCGTGTAAAAAATAATATAAATACAACATTAGAAAGACATCCAGTACCAGTTTTAGGAATCGATTACAAAGTGAAAATTGTATACAAAAACGTAAAAGTACCTGAACTAAATGTAGAAAATAAATTGATAAAAATATCACTTCCTAATCGATATAAAAAAGATAATAATCAAGAAATTTTAGATCTAGCAATTGAGAAAATGTATGAACAAATTGCAAAAGTAGAAGTAGAAAGAGCAATGGAAAAAACAAGAATTATGTTAGGATTTGCACCAGAAGATTATGAAATCAAAAATATGAAAAAAGAGATCGGAAGATGTGTAAATGGAACAATTACAATTAACCCTAAAATTGTTATGTTTCATAGAGATGTGATCGATTTTATAGTATTACATGAATATTGTCACCTAAAATATAAAACACATTCAAAATATTTTTATAGAATGATAGAAAATTATGAGCCAAACTTTGAAAAATATGAAAAAATCCTAGAAACTAGCTTGTTTCAATATTAAAAATACGATATAATCATACTATGATGAAAGAGATAATTGTAAATAAAAAATACCATGAAAAGAAATTAAATAAAGTTTTATTAGAAGAATTACCAAGCTTGAACTATCCTACATTTTGTAAATTACTTAGAAAAAAAGATATAAAGGTAAACGGGAAAAGAACTAATAAAGATATTCTTATATATGAAAATGATAGGATAGAAGTATATCTTCCAAAAGAATTGGAGGAGGTAAAAATAGATTTAGACATTGTGTATGAAGATGACAATATATTGGTAATTAATAAACCAGCAAACATTGAAGTAACTGGTAACCATTCTTTAACAGAGATAATCAACAAACAGTACACAAATTGTGAATTCAAGCCTAAACCATGCCATAGAATTGATAGAAACACAACTGGACTAGTTATGTTTGCAAAAAATGAACAAGCATTAGAAATTTTATTAGAAAAATTTAAAGAACATGAAATCGAAAAACATTATCTAGCATTCGTATATGGCATTCCAAACAAAAAAGAAGGTAGGTTGGAAGCATATTTATTTAAAGATAATAAAAAGTCACAAGTATATATTAGTGATACTTTTAAAAAAGGATATCAGAAAATTATTACAAAATATACAGTCCTAGAAAAAAGAAAAGATAATACAGCTTTATTAGATGTTGAAATTAAAACAGGGAGAACACATCAAATACGAGCGCATTTAGCTTACATAGGTTATCCAATTATTGGAGATGGCAAATATGGAAAAAATGAAATCAATAAACAATTTGGTAAAAAATATCAGATGCTATGTAGTTATAAATTGAAATTTAATTTTCAATCTGAAAGTGGAATATTGACATACTTAAATGGAAAAGAAATTGAATTAAAAAGTATAAAAATGTAAAAGGATGTGACTATTTATAAACTAATAGTCACATCCTTTTTCTATCATAGCTTCATCAATTTGATTCACACGTTTAATTAAAGACAACAAAAACTTAGACAAAATATACTTCATATTTTTCAAGTTCATATCTATATTTTTAGCTTTACATGCATTTTTAACTTCTGTTAAATCATTTTTAATTGCAGGAAGTAAGGACAAAGAAATACATACCATAACTTCAATTTCTTCTGTATTTGCTTTGAAAAGTTTTAAAGGTGCACATAGTTTTCGTATTGTTCTAGCAAGTCCGTGCAACAGTAGTGGTTTGTGAATAGATAAATGTAGCGTTGCAAACAATGATTAATTTAATGCCTATCCAGAAAGCATTAGTAAAGTTATCTAAAAATATATTAATGATAAATGTAAATAGGATAAATGGCAATATTTTTAGTGTATTGGTAATTGCTTTTTTTAAATTTAGCTTTGCTAAAATAATAATCAATAAATTTACTATAAAAAATAACAAAATAAACAAACAATTAGGCAAGAAAAATATAGCTGTTGCATAGATAATAAATAATAAAAATTTAATAATATCTTTCATTTATACGTTTCCTCCTGTATGAAGGCACTCTTTAAATGCAGTTGTTATCCCTGCTGTTGAAAAATCTTTTACAGGCAATTGAATTCCTTCATTTTTTAGTTGAATTAAAATATCTAGCAAAGTAGGAAGTTTTATATCATATTTTTTTAATACATCTGATTTGTCTAGTAATTCATCTTTTGGAATTTCAGCTACAATTTCTCCATTATTTAAAATCAGTGTTCTATCAGCTAACAAAATTTCATCTGATAGATTAGTAATACAAATAATGGTATATCCTTTTTGCTTTAAATCTATAATAATATCATGTATTTTTTCTTTCCCATAACTATCAATCATAGTAGTGGGTTCATCTAATATGATGTATTTAGGATTTTTAGCCAAAATCTCTGCAATCATAATTCTTTGTTTTTGTCCTAGAGAAAGAGAATACAAATCTTTATCTTTAAAATCAAACATGTCGACTTGTTTCAAAGATGTTGATATTCGTTCTTCAATTTCTGATTTTTCTAAATCTCTAAGAGAAAAAGAAAGTTCATCATAAATATTATTAAAAATAATTTGGTTTTCCGGATTTTGAAACACGATACCTACTTTTTCTCTAATAGCTTTGATATCTTTAGATGTGTTGATATTGTCAATGGTTATATTACCTTCTTTTAACTTGGTAATTCCAGCAATTAATCGCCCAAGCGTGGATTTTCCAGAACCATTTTTGCCAACAATGGCAATTACTTCACCATCATTTACAGAAAAGTTTATGTTTTTTAGAATATAATCACTATTTTTATATTTAAAAGATACATTTTCTATATTAATCATCGTTGCTCCTTATATATTTATCAAATGGTTTTCTTAAGATTTTTTCAATAAATAAAATAACAATTACATGGATTGGTGCCATGATCAATTGGTTAACAACTCTTGTGGCAAACAATACCATAAAAGCCTTTCCAGAAGTAATACTTGTCCACAATGTATTTAATCCCATATTTACAATAACCGTAACTAAAACAACAGAAATAATGGTTCTTGCAATAAATTGTTTATTTGTAAAAGTGTCAGGTTCTTTTTTATAAAGCAGTAAGCCATAAATAAAACCAGCAATGGCTGTACTAATGGTATATCCAATAAAGAAAGCACCAGATGGAAATAAAGTTGCTCCTATTAAGTCTCCTAATACATTTACAAGAACAGTCCATTTTGGTCCTAACCAAATGGCACAAAGCATAGTAGGAACAAAACTAAAACTAATTTTGATAATAGGTGTTTTTACAGATAAAAATCTGGATAAAATAATTAACAGTGCTAATAAAATAGCTGCTAATATAATTTTTTTGTTTTTTCGCATAAAAAAATCTCCCTTCTATTTAATATCCGCATTAAAAGAATAGGAGTTAACATCCATAATATCTTTATTAGCGGAATGCGAAAATAGATACGCAAGTATTAATTTTTCCATTATAGGAAATGTAATTATAATGGAAGATACTTTTGCCTTAGTAACAACTTCCCGTCTACTAAGTCTTAACGATTTATTTTCTACTCTAATAACTAAATATTTAATTATGTAACATATTATATCACATTTTTACAAGATTGTATAGATTTTTACAAATTTCTCTAAAATTTTACCTGTATTAGTTAATACAGGTAAAGAAAAAGATAAATATTT
This sequence comes from uncultured Eubacteriales bacterium, assembly GCA_949294555.1. Classification (GTDB taxonomy): domain Bacteria; phylum Bacillota; class Clostridia; order TANB77; family CAG-508; genus CAG-269. The sequence goes on along the minus strand of CASFHP010000005.1, from coordinate 69,523 downwards.
TTATATATTTATTTTGTTAATACATATACTAACCACTTGTTATTATTGTCTCCGCCATCTTTATGGAAGTTTTCTATCTTAAATTTTGTTTTTTGAATAATATTGTCTAAATCACTTTGAGAAAAGTAATTATAATAACGTTCTGCTCCCATATGATATTCACCTTCAAAATCTACCCATTCATTATCAATGCTTTTAATTTCACGGTTTATAGCATTAAAAATGAAAATTCCATTATCCTCAAGAGCATCATATACTTTTTTCATGATTTTTAAAGCATCTTTTTTAGTGAAATGTACAAAAACTCTCCAACAGAAGACTGCATAATATTTTTCTGGAAAGGCATCTTCTAGTGCATTGAACTTAATTGTTTTCAAGCCCTGATGTTTGGTGGCTTCTATAAAAGCATCTGCTGTATCACTTGCAGTTACTTCAAACCCCAAACTTTGAATAAATTTTGAATTTGATCCATCTCCAGAACCAATTTCAAAAATTTTAGCGTGTTTAGGTAAGGATGAAAAGTTTGTTGTAATTAATTTTTCTAATTTTTCACGTTTTTGTTTAGCTTTAGCTGGATCTAATCTATCATGTTCAATACTATTAGCTAAATACAAATTGGCTTTTTCCTTATATACTTCTAATGTTTTTTCATTTTCTTTACTCATAGTTATTCTCCTTAAAATTTAATATTTTACAATATAAATCATATCATACCATACCATTTTTGGGGGGTACAATGAAAAATAATAAAAAGCTATTTTAAAATTTAACATTAAAAGATATGAAATATTAAAAATTGGAGCGGGTAGTGGGAATCGAACCCACGCTATCAGGTCGGAAGCATGACATTCTACCACTAAATTATACCCGCATATAACATATTATATAATGAAATTAAAAAAAATTCAATAAATATATTTGATTTTCATTATTTTCATGTTATAATAAGATAGAAAGATTATTATTAGATGGAGAGAGTTATGAATCAAATATTAGTAACAAAGAAATTATACATAACGCCTGAACTAAAAAGGAAGAAAAAAGTATATAAAGTTAATTTCATAGTATCTGTATTCTTTTTAATTGTACTAATATCTGTATATATATATGCTGCCTATGATAGAGACAAAGCAGAAGCTGTATCACATGATATTTTAGCAACTGCTGAGCAAGAACAAGAAGACAATACAGTAGTTGATAGCGATGTGTTGATTGCTGTACTAAATGATACAACAGATGATGGAACAGAAACGCCAGTAGTTGTTTCAAATACAAATCAAAATACGAAAACGAAACAACAATCACAATCAGGCTATACATATATAACAGATGGAAAGATAACGATTCCTAAAATTAATGTAGAATATCCAATTTTAGATGGAGAAAGTGATTCAGAAGCAGAAACAGAAGAATTATTAAGAATGTCTCCAGTAAAATTCCATGGACCAGAGATTAATACAGTAGGAAATTATTGTATTGTAGGACATAATTATAGAAATTCAAGATTTTTTAGTAAAGTGCCAACTTTGGTAAATGGAGATACTATACAAATTACAGACTTTGCAGATAATAGTACTGTAGAATATGCAGTATATGACAAATATGTTGTTGACCCAACAGATGTAAGTTGTACATCTCAAAATACAGATGGAAGAAGAGAAATCACATTAATTACATGTACAGATGATAGTAGTCAAAGATGGATTATAAAGGCAAGGGCAATTTAACTAATTGTAAGAATAAAATAATGAAAAAATATAGAAAACAAGTCATTTTGACTTGTTTTTTTGATATTTTCAGTATATAATAAAAACCAAATTATATATAGGAGATGATAATATGCAAGTAAGTAAAGAAGAAATTTTGCACATTGCAAATTTAGCCAATTTAACATTGGAAGAAAATGAAGTCCAACAATATTTGGATAATTTACAGGAAATTTTAGATTTTGCCAATATTGTAAATAATGCAAATACAGAAAATTTAGATATTACAATAGGTGCAAATGAAGCTAAAAATGTATTTAGAAAAGATGAAGTAGAAATATTTGAAGATAATAAAGCTTTATTCATGAATGCACCAAGTGAAGAACAAAATATGTTTAAAATACCAAAAGTTATTAATTAAGAATAATTGAAAATGAAAAAAGAAGGAGAAAGTTTATGAATATAGGAATAGATATAGATGATACAATTGCAAATACCTATGATGTGCTATTCAAATATTTACAAGAATATACCAAAGATGACATTATAGAAGATAGAGATAGAACAAATAAAGATGCTTTAGCACAAATGTATCATACAAAATTAAGTAGTGAAGAAAACAGACAAGGAAAAGATTTTTTCGACAAATATTATGAAAAAGCGGTTATTAATGTTGAACCAAAAGAACAAGCAGTAGAAAAGGTTAATATTTTAAAAGAAGAAGGCAATCAAATTTATTTTATTACAGCTAGATTTCCATCTAAAAAATTTGATGTAGAAAAATTAACTAAAGAATGGCTAGAAAAATATAACATACAATATGATAAATTAATATTAAATTCGCAAAATAAGTTATTAGCAGCAACAGAAAATCACATAGATATATTTATAGATGATAATGTAAAACATTGTACAGCAATAGCAAATGCGGGAATAAAAACATATATGATGGACACGGTTGTTAACAAAGATTTTGAGGATAAACAAATAGAAAGGGTATATTCTTGGGCACAGTTATATCAAGAAATAAAAAGCTATAAAGAAACTATGAAATAAAAAGAATTAAAAGAGGAGGCGTATTGCATGGAAATTACAGAATTAACGGTTCATGAATTACAAGAAAAGTTAAAAAGTAAAGAATTAACAATAAAAGATATCACAAAAGCATATACAGATAGAATTGCTGAAAAAGAAAAAGACGTACAAGCTTTTATAACAGTATTAGCGGATGATGCTAATAAAAAAGCAGAAGAAATGCAAGAAAAGATGGGTAAAGGTGAAGTAAAGGGGGATTTTGCAGGAATTCCAATAGGAATTAAAGATAATATTTGTACAAAAGGTGTAAAAACAACTTGCAGTTCGAAAATGCTAGAAAACTTTGTGTCACCATATGATGCAACTGTTATGGAAAAGATAAATGATGAAAATATGATTCATCTTGGAAAATTAAATATGGATGAATTTGCTATGGGAAGCTCAACAGAATATTCATATTTTCATCCAACAAAAAATCCATGGAATTTAAATAAAGTACCAGGTGGTTCTTCAGGAGGAGGTGCAGCAGCTGTAGCTGCCAATATGGTACCATGGGCATTAGGTAGTGATACAGGAGGATCTATTAGACAACCAGCAAGTTTTTGTGGTGTTGTAGGATTAAAACCAACATATGGATTGGTATCAAGATATGGATTAGTTGCCTTTGCATCATCATTAGACCAAATAGGTCCAATCACAAAAGATGTTAGAGATTCTGCTATGTTATTAAATATCATTGCAGGTCATGATAAAAAAGACACCACATCAGTAGATATGGAGAAAAAAGATTATACAGCATGTTTAAAAGGTGATGTAAAAGGATTAAAAATTGGTGTTCCAAAAGAATTTTATGCAGAAGGAATCAATGAAGAAGTAAAAGCAAAACTATATGAAGCAATGGATAGATATAAAAAATTAGGAGCAGAAGTTGAAGAATTTTCATTAGATATTGCAAAATATTCTTTAGCATCTTATTACATTATTGCTTGTGCTGAAGCTAGTTCAAACTTAGGAAGATTTGATGGAATCAGATATACATACAGAACAGGAGAATTTAAAAACTTAAAAGAATTATATAAAAAATCAAGAAGTGAAGGATTTGGACCAGAGGTTAAAAGAAGAATCATTCTTGGAACTTATGTGTTATCATCAGGATATTATGATGCATATTACAAAAAAGCGCAACAAGTACGTACATTAGTTATGAATGAATTTAATAAAGCTTTTGAAAAATATGATGTCATTTTAGTACCAACATCACCAACAGTCGCATTTGATATTGGTTCAAAATCAAATAACCCATTGGAAATGTACTTAGCAGATATATGTACAGTTTCTGTGAATATTGCAGGACTTCCAGGAATTTCTATTCCATGTGGTGTAGATAACGAAGGTATGCCAATTGGAATGCAATTAATCGGAAATAAATTCTGTGAAGAAACAATCTTAAATGCAGCTTATACATTTGAACAAGATTTGAAATTTAGAGAGAATTATAAACCAGAATTTAAGAAATAGGAGGAAAATAAATGTCAAGAGAAGATTATGAAGTAATTATAGGACTAGAAGTGCATGCAGAGCTTTCCACAAAAACAAAAATATTTTGTTCATGCCCAACAAAATTTGGAGCAGCTCCTAATACACAAACTTGTCCAATATGTATGGCAATGCCAGGAACATTACCAGTATTAAATGAAAAAGTTGTAGAATATGCTGTAAAAGCAGGATTAGCAACAAATTGTGAAATATCAAGAAATAGTAAAAATGATAGAAAAAACTACTTCTATCCAGACCTACCAAAAGCATATCAAATTTCACAATATGACAAACCATTATGTGAGCATGGATATGTAGAAATTGATACAAAAGAAGGAAAGAAAAAAATTAGATTAACTAGAATTCATATAGAAGAAGACGCTGGAAAATTAAATCATGACGAATTTGCAGGAGGAAGTTTGGTAGACTTAAATAGAGCAGGTGTACCACTAATCGAAATTGTTTCAGAACCAGATTTAAGAGGTAGTGAAGAGGTAGAAGCATATTTAAGAAAATTAAAATCTATATTAGAATATATTGAAGTATCTGACTGTAAAATGCAAGAAGGGTCTTTTAGGGCAGATGTAAACGTATCTGTCAGAAAAAAAGGAGATTCAAAACTAGGAACTCGTACAGAAATGAAAAACATGAACTCTTTTAGAAGTATCACAAGAGCCATTGAATATGAAGTAGATAGACAAATTGATGTCATTGAAGATGGTGGAGAAGTAGAACAAGAAACATTAAGATGGGATGATGTATCAGGAAAAACATTCCCAATGAGAGATAAAGAAGACGCTCAAGATTACAGATATTTCCCAGACCCAGACTTAGTTGCAATTAAATTATCAGAAGAATATATTGAAAATATTAAAAAATCACTACCAGAATTACCAGAAAGCAGAAAAGAAAGATATTTGAAAGAATATGAATTATCAGAAAAAGATGCCAATATTATTACATCTTCAAAATATTTATCAGACTTATTTGAAGGAGCAATTAAGGTATGTAATAATCCAAAATCAGTAAATAACTGGATTATATCTGATATATCAAGAATCTTAAATGAAACAGAAATGGAACCAATCGAAATTCCATTTGATAGCCAACAATTAGGAAAATTAATTATCTTAATTGATAAAGGAACCATTAGCTCAAGCATTGCTAAGAAGGTATTAGTAGAAATGTTTGAACACCCAAGAGACCCAGAAGATATTATAGATGAAAAAGGATGGATACAAATATCAGACGAAGGTGCAATAAAAGACGTTGTATTAAAAGTATTAGAAGCAAACCCACAATCAGTAGCAGATTATAAAGGTGGAAAAGATAAAGCATTAGGATTTTTAGTAGGACAAGCCATGAAAGAAACCAGAGGAAAAGCAAATCCACAAATGTTAAATCAAATGTTTTTAGAAGAATTGAAAAAATAAATCGGAAAATTGATGACTTTGGGGACGGAGCAAAAAATCATCATTTATTCTATAAAAAGTTTTATAAAAAATCTTTATATAAATGATGATTTTTTGCTCCGTCCCTAAAGTCATCACGAATTTAGAATGAAAGTTGTTAAATTTCATTTTCTAGTATATAGAATAATTTTGTAAGATTATTGCTCGTTTAACTTTTCTATAACATTTTTGGCTTTTTCATATCCTTCTAAAGTACTTAATTTTACACTATCAAAATCTACATATAATTTATTTCCATAAACGTAAACATCAACAGGAATATTTATTGGCTTTGCAACAGGGTAAGTGTATGAGTCTAATATCAATTTTAGTATTTCGTAAGCATTATTATCTTGTAAATTATAAATATTTTTAACTTTTTCTTTATAAACAATAGTAATATAGTATAGATTACGTCTGGAATTTTCATTTTTAATATGACCATGGCGTTTAATAATAGCGTATGAAAAAGCTGCAGCAATAGCAATGGAAACGATAGGATTGCCACTAAGATGCACAGAGTGACCATATTGACTGAATCCTGTATCTACTATATAGGCAGTGTCCTTTTTTCCAATATTTTTTATATATTCATATTCTTTATTATTTTTTGGAAATAAGTAAATAAATAATGCAAATATTCCGAATATACAACTATAACTAAATGCGATAAGTAGCGTGGCTCCAATAGATTTTGTTGCGATAAAGATAAGTATTGATATAATTATTACACCAATTAACCATATAGTAAATAGTAAAGTTTTAATTTTCTTAATTGAAATAATATTATCAGTTTTTAATTCTTTTAATTTATATTTTTCTTCCATAACTTTATCCCCTATAATAATGATTTATATTGTTAATTATAGGTTAATAAAATTTTTCAGTCAATAGATTTATATTAATTTGATATATTTTAAGGTCTGTCCCTTTTGGACATTTTTTGTCCATTTTGGCACGTCCCCAATGACCAATTTAACATGTTGCTATTGCAAAAATTATTAACTTGTGATATAAAAGATACAAGGAAAATTGTATGTAAACAAAAGGAAAACGAGGTGAAAACATGATAAAGGCTTACGCTAAATCAGATATAGGTAAAGTAAGAGAGATTAATCAAGATAGCTACTATATATCCAATTCTCTAGATGAAGTTCAGCTATATATGTTAGCAGATGGTATGGGAGGATATAATGGCGGAGAGATTGCAAGTAGTCTTGCTATTCAATCAGCTAAAAGTTATATAGAAAATAATTTTAAAGACATTCCAAAAGATAAAGAAAGTATTATTCAATTGGTTGGTAGCAGTATGGAATATGCCAATATGGTGGTATATGAAAAGTCAAAAGAAAATCCAGATTTAGAGGGAATGGGTACTACTTTAGAAGTTTGTTTAATATATAATAATAGAGCCTTTATCGGTCATGTTGGAGATAGTAGAATATATAGAATTCGAAAAGATTTTATGAGAAAATTAACACAAGACCACAGCTATGTTCAAAAATTAGTAAAGGATGGAACGATTACGCAGGAACAAGCGGCACATCATCCACAAAAAAATATGTTAATGAAGGCTTTAGGATGTAATGCTTTTGTAGAACCAGATGTTATGGTAAAAGGTTTCCAAAAAGATGATATTTTGATTATGAATTCAGATGGATTAACCAATTTGGTTTCACAAGAGGATATGTTCAAATGGGCAAAAAAAGATATTGAGCAAGCACCAAAAGAATTAGTCAAGCTTGCAAATGAGCATGGGGGATATGATAATATAACAGTTATTGTCATTAAAAACATATAATTACTAAAAGCAATCTACAGATTACACATATTAAGGAGAGATAAATATGATTTTAGAAGGAAAAATATTGGGGAATAGATACGAAATCATCGAAAAAGTGGGAAATGGTGGTATGGCTACAGTATATAGAGCAGAAGATAAAGTGCTAAAAAGAAATGTAGCGGTAAAGGTTTTAAAGGATGAATTTACAACAGACGAAGAATTTATCAAAAGATTTGAAATAGAGGCACAATCAGCTGCAAGACTAACACATCCCAATATCGTATCTATTTATGATGTTGGCTCAGAAGATAATTTATATTATATTGTTATGGAATTAATCAGAGGGAAGACACTTAAAGAAATTATCGTAGAAGAAAGAGGGCCACTTCCATGGAAATGGTCAGTAAATGTAGCTATTCAAATTGCTTCAGCATTAGAAATGGCACATAAAAATAATATTATTCATAGAGATATCAAACCACATAATATTATCATAACAGAAGATGGAATTGCAAAAGTAACAGATTTTGGAATTGCAAAAGCAGTTTCTAATTCGACAATCACAGCTTTTGGAACAACAATTGGTTCTGTACACTATTTTTCACCAGAACATGCAAGAGGTGGATATACAGACGCTAAATCTGATTTATATTCTTTAGGAGTTGTTATGTATGAAATGGTAACAGGAAGAGTGCCATTTGATGCAGATACACCAGTTTCTGTGGCATTAAAACACATGCAAGAAGAGCCAGAAGAACCAATAGAATTAAATCCAAACTTGCCATCAGCAGTAAATAGAATTATTATGAAAGCACTAAAAAAAGATACAACATTACGATATCAATCAGCAACAGATATGTTAGCCGATTTAAGGCAAGCTTTAAAAAATTCAAATGGTGATTTTGTAGAAGATAGAAGTTATGACGCAACAGCAAAAACACAAAAAATTAATACAGATTTATATGGAAATATCGAAGAAGAGGATAATAACAAGAAAAAAGGAAAAAAGGATAATAAATTTGTAGCATTTATAAAAAGACATAAGGTGTTAAGCACCATTATTGGACTTATCTTGTTATTTGCCATCAGTTTAGGAGGCACATTAGCATATTTGAATATCACAAATCCAGCTGAGGTACTTTTACCAAATTTAGTAGGAATGTCAAGAGAAGAAGCAGAGCAAACAGCGAAAGAATCTAATTTAGTATTTGAAGTATCAAGTGAAGAATACAATAAAGATGTTCCAGAAGGATATGTCATTTCACAAGACCCTTCTTACATAGAAAATTATAATGTCAAAGAAGGCAGCACCATAAGTGTTGTCATAAGTAAAGGACAAGAAAAGACAACAGTTCCTAAAGTTGTTGGAATGACGAGAGAAGAAGCTGAAAAAGCCTTAGAAGATGCGAACTTAGAAGTAGAAGTAGTAGAAGAAACAAGTAGAACAGTGCAAGAAGGATATGTTATTTCTCAAGATTTAGATGCAGATTCGGAAGCCTATGCAGGAGATACAGTAACAATTCATGTAAGTACAGGAACAGGAATTAAGCAAGTAACAGTCCAAAATGTTGTAGGGCAATCAGAAGAAAATGCAAGAACAACATTAGAAGGCCAAGGGTTAAAGGTTACAGTAAATTATACAACAGCAACATCAAATGATGGAAGAGTAACTGCACAAAGTGTAACTGCAGGAACAACCGTAGATGAAGGAACAACGGTAACTTTAACAGTAAACAAAGTAGCAGAAACAAAAGAATTGACTGTAAACATTAATGTAAAAGCAATTACTGGAGGCTATACAGAAACAGAAAATACAACAGGTTCAACAACAAGCTCAACAGTAAATATAACAGTAAATAACGAGAGAAGAACAGGGGTTAGTAAAAATGAGGCAAATTATGCGATAACCCTTTCAGGAAAAGAAGGAGAAAGCACAACTGTTACACTAACAATAACAGACCCTAGTACAGGTGCAGAAATCTATAGTTCAGAAAGAACAGTGACATTTGGCTCACAAGATTCAATCTCATTTAGCTAAACATATATTATAACTTCAAGTATATAGATAAATAGTGGTAAAAAGTTCAATTCATAATTGCGGATTGAGCTTTTTTCATGTATAATAATAAAGACAGAAGTGTTAGAGAAATTTGTCTGTGAAGGAATATGTGTATTCAAAGAAATGTCTTTAGATGAAAGCAAAATTAACTTTACATAAAAATGTCTCAAAAAGAAACGTTCCCAATTGGACAAAATGGAGGAAATATGCAAGGATTCATTATAGAAAATATATCAAATTTATATCAAGTAAAAACAGAAGAGGGATTATATGAAACAACCGCAAGAGGAAAATTCAAAAAAGACGAAATTACCCCAGTGGTTGGAGATAAGGTCGAAATAACTGTGACAGATGAGATACAGAAAAAAGCAGTTATTGAAGAAATTTACGAAAGACAGGTATATATCAAAAGACCGAAACTAGCAAATATTACTCAAATTGTATTTGTGGTTTCTAGTAAAGACCCAAAACCAGATTTATACATGTTAGATAAACAATTGGCTTTTGCAGAGTATATAGGGGTAAATGCAATTATTGTACTGAATAAAACAGATTTAGACCAAAAAGAAGAATTTAAGAATATAAAACAGGTATATAGTAAAATAGGATATACAGTTATTTTAACAGACGCAAAACAAAGGAAAGGAATAGAAGAACTAAAACAGGCATTAAAAAATAATGTCAATGCGTTTTCTGGAAATTCTGGTGTGGGAAAATCTACATTAATTAATGGAATATTTAATAAAGATATAACACAAGAAGGCGAAATTAGTAAGAAAAATAAAAGAGGAAAAAATACCACAACAGCAATTAAACTTTATGAAATTGATGATAATACCTATATTGCTGATACACCAGGATTTTCGACTTTTGATATTTCAGAGATTGAAAGTAAAGATTTGTATCAATATTTTAAAGAATTTAACACATATGCTAAGAATTGTGAATTTATTGGATGTACCCATATAAAAGAAGAAAATTGTGGGATAAAACAAGCTATGCAAGAAGGCAAAATTGACACAGCTAGATATGAACGATTTTGCAAAATATATAATGAATTAAAAGAAAAGGAGGAAAGAAAATGGTAGAAGTTTCAACATCTATTCTTTCAGTAAAAAAAGGAGAGGAATCAAAAACATTTTTTGCATTAGAAGCAGCCAAAACAGATTATTTTCATATTGACGTTATGGATGGAAAATTTGTAGAAAAAGATACATATCAAACAATGTTAGAATATGCTTCTTACATTAGAAGAATATCAAATGCACCATTAGATGTACATTTAATGGTAGAAGACATCAAAGAGGCAGTAGATGATTTTAGTGCAGTAGAACCCAATATTATAACATTTCATTTAGAAGCATGTAAAGATGAGAAAGAGGTAATGGAAACCATAAACTACATAAAACAAAACAATTGTAAAGTAGGGATAGCTGTAAAACCAAATACCAGTATAAAAGAGGTTTATCAATACTTGCCATATATCCATATGTGTTTGGTTATGACAGTAGAACCTGGAAAAGGTGGACAAACATACTTAAGTGAAATGACAGAAAAAGTGAGAACTTTAAAAAAATATATAGATGAAAATCAATTAGAAATTGACATAGAGGTTGATGGTGGCATTAATTTAAGAACGGCTCCAGAAGTGAAAAAGGCAGGGGCTAACATTTTAGTTGCAGGAACAGCAATTCTAAATGCCGTAGATTACAAAGTAATTATTGACGAATTAAAATGTCCAATGGGGGACGTTTCCTTATGAGACATTTATGTACTCTAATCCACAAAAACTAAAATACTAGGCAAAGAAGGAATCTGACATTGCAGATTCCTTCTTTTAAAATATATTTTTGTTTATTTCGTTATCTTATTTTTGGTCTTTTGCAGTTCCATCAGATTTATCATCTTTTCTCGCATCTGTTGCTTTATCAGATGGACTTTCTTTTTTAGCTTTTGATTTACGTTCTTCCTTTTTTTCTTTTAAAGTTTTATCTTCATCTTTTTTAGTGTTATCAGTTGTGGTAGGTTTATCATTTTCATTTTCTTTTATAAAAAGTCTATAAGAAACACTACCAATACCCCATATAACAGTAATTAATGAAAGAATAGCACCTAAATAAGGAACAAATGTCAATAGCCAGTAAATGAATGTAACAATAATTAAAAAGCCTAATTTATATACATTTTTTGAAATATTGCATTTGTTACAAATTCCGTCATTAATATCAATTAATGTAACAGATGTACTGATAAAGAACAATATCATTAATAGACAAAGTAGTAATAAAACAAATTGACTAGCAATAGGGATAAGAAGAATGATAATTGTCAATAGAGCAAGAACAATTGGTACAATAATTCCTAATCCTATAATTTGCAAAGCTTTTTTCCATGACATTGCTTTGGTTGAGGTTTGTAATAATTTTGGAGCAAACCATAAACCAATTAACCAAATAACAATTACAGAAACAAGTATAGTACCTAGAGAATATATGTAATCTGTTATATCAAAAGTATAATTAGCTAATTGTGAGAAAATGACCTCTCCAGAAACAGCATTTTCAGGAATGGTGATTTCTTCATCAGAAAAATAATTTAAATTTCCTTGAATAGTTCCATAAGACGCAACACTAGAATTTTCTGTGTTCTCTGTATTTTCTTTAAAATGGATGTCAGAACAATTTACAAATACATTTCTTCCTACCATACCATTAATATTCAAAGAATTACAAACACTGCGAATGTCTCTGTAAACAAATCCATCAATTGTTAAGGTATCACCAATAGAATAAATGTTATAAATTGCACCTTTAATATTAATTGTATTAGCACAAGCAAATAAATTGCTCAAAATATAAGCATCTTCTTCAACGGTAATTGTATTAGCACAAATAAAAGCATCTCCACCAATTTGAGAATTAATTGTAACATTATTTGCACAAATGAATACATTTCCGTCAACAGGTGTATCAATTGTTACATTCTGCTCAAATAGATATTCGTCTCCTTCTTTAATCGTATAGGTTTCTTGTGTTTGGCTAATAGGGTCTACTTGGTCAGTTGTTGTTGCTTCAACCTCATTTTCAGCATTAACTATTGGGGCTAATAGTGAAATAACCAGTAGCATAATTAATGAAATAATTCCAATTTTATTTTTTAACATAAAGAACCTCCTCTTTTAATTTTTATCAATAGCAATATATACCGTAAATAAAAATTTGTCAATGGACAAAAAAGAAACTAATTGCTATGAATTAGTTTCTTCTTTGGATTTATCAACAAAGTAGGCACATTCACTTGTTGTCGAAAAAGTGGTTGGTGTGATACTAGAATAAGAACACTTTCCATCTTTTTGATAAATACAATTTAGTGAACAATTAATATTTGTCAAAAAATCACCTCTATATAGTAGTATGGAGCAAAATAAAATAAATATGCAAAATATAATAATTATTGGAAGTGGTTAGAGAAAAATGGATATATCCAAAATTAAGGGGCTTTTTTAATATGAAAAAACAAAAAATTGACAATTTACATAAAACTGTAATATACTATATATACTTAGAGTTTAAAAGAAGTGTGGGCTATAGGAGGAAGCAAATGAAAAAAATAAACCCAAAAATAAAAGAAGAGACGAAAAAATTAAAAGGAATGTCATGTTGGTTAGTAAATAACGAAAATGGATTAAAACGGTTGAGTTTTACGAAACCAACAAAAGAGAATGTGAGATTTCTTATAGAGTGCTATGATTGTATAGCACTCTATGAGAGGGATCCTGAAATTCATGTTTATAGAATTCGGGATTTAGTTGAAGATGAAGAGGGGGACTACTTGCTTTTTTGTCCAAATGTAGGAAGCCCAATAAACTGGATATCTAGAAAGAGATGTCCAAAACAAATAAAAAAATTAATAAGATAAAAAAATTGCCCACACATCACTAAGTAAGAAAGGAACCTGACAATGCAGATTCCTTTTTCTATTATATTAAAAAATTAAATATATATAGTTAAATTAGAAAAGTAGAAAAAAGTTCTCATGAAGCAAAGCAGGTTACAGATAAGTTCTTATTTTATAAAGTTTTTATTTTTTTATAATGCTTACAATACTCATGAACTGAACAAATGTCACACTTAGGATTTCTAGCAATACAAGTATTTCTGCCATGCCAAACAAATAAATGATTAATATCTTTTAAATATTCTTTAGGAAAAATCTTAATCAAATCTTGTTCAATTTTTTCAGGTTCTTTTTCACTAGACAACCCAATTAAATTTGAAATTCTTTTTGCATGCGTATCAACTGCAACACTTTCTGCAATTCCAAAAACTTCTAACAGTACAACATTAGCCGTTTTTCTACCAACACCAGCTAAACTCATTAAATCCTTCATATTATTAGGTACTTGTCCGTTAAAATTCTCTAATACTTGTTTTGCACATAATTTAATATTTTTTGCTTTATTCTTAAAAAATCCACACGGATGTATCAAATCTTCAAGTTCTTTTATATCTATATTTGCAAAATCTTCTACAGTTTTACATCTTTCAAAAAGTGCAGGTGTTGTTTTGTTAACTCTTTCATCTGTACATTGTGCAGAAAGAATAACAGCAACAACTGCTTGGAAAGGTGTTTCAAAATCTAAGCTACAAGTTGCATCTGGATATGTTTGTTTTAATATTTCTATCATTTTTACTGCGTCTTTTTTATTCATATATAGGTCCTTTCATTATAATAATATATTTTTTCATTTTTTTATCTTGATGTAATTAGAATATATACATTTTAAAGAAAAAAAGGAGAAAAGTCAATATTGAGAACAAATATGAAAGATTGCCAAAATGGGCCGTCCCCTTTGGCAATAGTTACCATAAATGTAACATTAAAAAACAAAAAGAATATAATATACAAAAGAGAATGGAGGTAGTAAACATGTTAAAATTATTTAAAAAGACTTTAGCGATTTGCTTGATAGGACTTGGCTTAGGAATATTATTGGTTTTATTACTTCCAATGACTGGGTGGCTATTTATTATAGGCTTAGCTGTGGTATGCGTTGGATTTATGTGGCTAGCATGCTAAAATAAAAGGAGGGATACATAGATGACAATTGTTGTAAAAAAAGTTCCAAAGTTTTTAAGAGGTTTTGTAAAATTAATATTTGGAATTAAAGATAAAAATTGACAGGTTGTATAAGAAAATGACTAGAAAGTAAAAAGATTAACATAAAAGTTGAGCAAAAAGCAAAAAAGTGGTATAATTAATATGATGACAGAAAAATCTGTCAAATACAAAAGAAGTAGGAGGTTACAAGTAATGTACGATGAAAAAATCTCAGAACGGATGAGAAAAGGGGTAATAATCGACGCGGATTTTCCAGCAAACATGGTATTAGCTGAGAAGGTCATTCAGAAGGAATGTGGTTATGCTTCTGGAATTGATTATATTCATTACGATAATCAATGTGACAACCAGCTCACAACAGTTAGATATATTCAAACTAAACCGCTCAAAGATGAAAAAACGGGCGAGTGGTATAATGCCAAGATATTTGAAATTATAAGCCCTGACCGATACGTACCTGCAAAGGAAGCTCCAAAAGGAGCAATCCGTTCTGAAGAGGATATCTAAAAGTAACGGAAAACAGACCGCAGTAATTGCGGTCTGTTTTCTATCTAAATTAAATAGGAAACAATATGAAATTTTTTTGTTTCACAACCCAAAGTGAGAATAAAAATTAATATTTTATTTTCAAAAGAAAAAGTGAATGTTTCTATACAACAATTTATTTTTTTGAACTATAGAGAATGTAAATTCCTATAACGCAAAAAAAGAGCTTAAGCTCTCTTTACTTTTCCATCTCTTAAACATTTAGCACATACATAAATTCTCTTTGTTTCTCCATTTTCTGTAACTTTAACACTTCTTAAATTTGGTTTCCAAGTACGTGGAGATCTTTTACTGATATGAGAACGTGTGATACTAAGTTTATTTCCATGATTAACTGATTTCTCACATATTGCACATTTAGCCATTTCTGAATTGCACCTCCTAATAAAAAAATAAACTGACTAGTAACAAGTTTAACACAAAAGTATGAAAAAAACAAGTATTTTTTAAAAAATATTTAAAAATCCTTGCAAAATAGGAAAAATGTGGTATAATAATTAGGCTATATGATTAAAGAAAGGATTAAATAAGGTTGAAAAATAATTACAATTTTGGCGTTGTCAAACTTCATTTGAAATTTAATCAACGTACAATCAGTACGCCTCATAAATTTCAAACTTGTTTTCCTAGCCAAAATTTAATTCTTTTCCAACCAGATTTAGGACTTAAGAAAGGAATGTGAAAAAAATGGAATGTAAAGTAGAAAAAACAGAAAACGCAAATGAAGTAAAATTAAATGTAACAATAGAAGCTTCAAAATTTGATGAAGCAATGAAAAAAGTATATTTTAAGAGTGCAAAATATTTTAATATACCAGGATTTAGAAAAGGTAAAGCACCAATGAATATTGTTGAAAAATATTATGGAAAAGAAATTTTCTATGAAGATGCTTTTAATGAAGTAGTTCCAGAAGAACTAGAAAAAGCAGTAGAAGAAAACAAATTAGAAGTTGTTAGTAGACCTGATATAGATGTAACACAAATTGGAAAAGGACAAGACCTAATTTTTACAGCAGTATTCCAAACAAAACCAGAAGCTGAACTTGGAAAATATAAAGGTGTAGAAATCAAAAAAATCGAATATAAAGTAACAGACGAAGATATCGACCATGAATTAGGTCATATGCAAGAACATAATTCAAGACTAATATCTGTAGAAGATAGACCTGTAGAAAAAGGCGATATTGCAAATATTAATTTTGAAGGATTTGTAGATGATGTTGCTTTTGAAGGTGGAAAAGCAGAAAATCATGATTTAGAAATTGGAAGCAATACATTTATACCAGGATTTGAAGACCAAATTATTGGAATGAAAATTGATGAAGAAAAAGATATAAAAGTAAAATTCCCAGATGAATATTTTTCAAAAGATTTAGCAGGAAAAGATGCAATATTTAAAGTAAAAGTAAATGAAATCAAGAAAAAAGAATTGCCAACATTAGATGATGAATTTGCAAAAGATGTTAGTGAATTTGATACATTAAAAGAATTAAAAGAAAGCATCAAAGAAAAGAAACAAAAACAAAACGATGAAAGAGCAAAATATGAAACAGAAGATGCTGTTATCAAAGCCGTATGTGAAAATGTAAAAGTAGACATTCCATCAGGAATGATTGAAACAGAAACAGAAAATATGGTAAAAGAATTAGAACAAAGATTAGCATATCAAGGACTAAAATTAGAACAATATCTTCAAATGATGGGAAAAACAAAAGAAGAAATGCAAAAAGAATATGAACCTCAAGCAGTTGAAGCAATTAAATCTCGTTTAACATTAGAAGCTGTTATCAAAGCTGAAAAAATAGAGGTACCAGATATTGATGTAGAAGAAAAGATGAAAGAAATGGCTAAAAATTATGGTAGAGAAAATGATGAAGAATTCATGAAAAATGAAAATGTAAGAAATTACATTAAACAAGGATTAGAATCAGAAAAAGCACTAGAATTTTTAGTAAAAAATGCAAAAATCAAATAAAACAACAAATATAGAAAGGTTGGGGTGTTAAATGTAATAGTTAAGTTTTAACCCCAGCTTTTTTGACAATTTTTAATCATTACAATATAGTAAATATAATTGTGAAATTTTAAAATATTGTAAAAATAGGATAAAATTAATGAAAAGACTTGTAATAAAAAGTTTTAAAGGAGGAATTTATTTATGTTAGAAAAAAATAGTTTAGTACCATATGTCATAGAACAAACTAGTAAAGGAGAAAGATCATACGATATTTTCTCAAGATTATTAAAAGATAGAATTATATTTTTAGGAGAAGATGTAAATGCAACAACAGCAAGTCTTGTTATTGCACAATTATTATTCTTAGAATCAGAAGACCCAGACAAAGACATCAACTTATATATCAATTCACCAGGTGGATCTATCACAGATGGAATGGGAATCATCGACACGATGAATTATATCAAATGCCCAGTATCAACCATTTGTATAGGAATGGCAGCAAGCATGGGAGCCGCATTATTAGCAGCAGGAGAAAAAGGAAAGAGATTTGCAACACCAAATGCAGAAATCTTAATTCATCAACCATTAATCGGTGGTGGCGGACTTTCAGGTCAAGCAACAGAAATCAAAATTCATGCAGATCACTTAGTAAAAACAAGAGAAAAATTAAACAAATTCTTAAGTGAAAGAACAGGTCAAACAGTAGAAACAATCCAAAAAGATACAGAAAGAGATAATTATATGACAGCAGAAGAAGCGTTAAAATATGGATTGATCGATGGAATTATGGACAAAAGAAAATAGCCATAAAAAATTCCTATACAAAAATATTTAGAAGGACAAATGTATAATAATTATAAAATTTAATATAATATAAGAAGCTTAACCTTATTGTATGCGAAAACATTTACATTATAGGAAATTGCATTTCTCATAATGTAAAAAATTGTACAGATACAATAAAAAAGAAAGATTTGAGGAAGGAATGAAAAAAAGAGATGGCAAAAAATGATGTACCAAAAAGTGTAAGATGTTCATTTTGTGGTAAGGCACAGGAGAGTGTTAGAAAAATTGTTGCAGGTCCAGGTGTATATATATGTGATGAATGTATAGATCTTTGTAATAGCATTATAGAAGCAGAATTATATGACGATGATAAAGCAGGATATACATTAAATGAATTAAATGATATTCCAAGTCCAAGAGAAATCAAAAAAGTATTAGATGATTATGTCATTGGGCAAGAAGACGCCAAAAAGACATTGTCAGTTGCAGTATATAACCACTATAAAAGAATTGCCCATGAAGAGGCAGCGACAAAAGATGATGATGTAGAAATCCAAAAAAGCAATATCTTGTTATTAGGACCAACAGGATGTGGAAAAACGCTACTTGCAAGAACATTAGCAAGAATTTTAGATGTACCATTTGCGATTGCAGATGCCACAACACTTACAGAAGCTGGATATGTTGGAGAAGATGTTGAAAATATCTTATTAAAATTAATCCAAGCAGCAGATGGCGATGTGCAAAAAGCAGAAAAAGGAATTATCTATATTGATGAAATTGATAAAATTACAAGAAAATCAGAAAATCCATCAATCACAAGAGATGTTAGTGGAGAAGGTGTACAACAAGCCTTATTAAAAATAATCGAAGGTACGATTGCAGCTGTACCACCACAAGGCGGAAGAAAACATCCTAACCAAGAATTAATCCAAATCAACACAGAAAACATACTAATTATCTGTGGAGGTGCATTTGAGGGATTAGAAAACATTATCAGAGATAGAACAGGTAAAAAATCAATTGGATTTGGTTCTAAAATAGAAAGTACAAAAAATATTAGTAAATATGAAGTCTTTAAGGATTTATTGCCACAAGACTTACTAAAATATGGTCTAATACCAGAATTTATTGGAAGATTACCAATTGTTGCAACATTACAAGAATTAGATAGAAATGCATTAATTGAAATCTTAAAAGAACCAAAAAATTCACTAATCAAGCAATATCAAAAACTATTTGAAATTGATGGGGTAGAACTAATCTTTGAAGAAGATGCCTTAGGAGCAATTGTAGACAAAGCAATTGAAAGAAAAACAGGAGCAAGAGGATTACGTTCAATCATAGAGGAAAGAATGAGAGATATCATGTTTGATATACCATCAAATCCAAATATTGAAAAATGTATTATAACAAAAAGAACTATATTAGATAATGAAGCACCAGATATTGTGGTGAATAACAATAAACAAAAAGAGCAAAAGAACAAAAAGAAAAAAAGACAAGTGCCACAAAGGGAAGAAAAAGAAACAGCATAAAAATAACTATATAATTAAATCAAAATTATACAAAATATAAAAAAATGGAGAAAAAATAAAATAAATTTAAGAATATAAGCAGAGAAATATAAATATGATAAAAAACGGAAAGTAATGCATAGCATTATTTTTCGTTTTTTTATGTTTTCTATAATTAATTTAAAAAAATTTTCCTAGAGTTTCCTACTCTAAGAAAAATTTTTCATAAAAATAATATCAATAAAGCTTTGAAATGTCAATGAAAAATACGAAATAAAAGCAAAAAAAATAATTGCTCAAAAGAGATATTAAACATAAAAGAAACCTTTGTTTTTCAATACTTTTCACGGTTTTAATTTTCTTAGAGTAGGAAAATTAAAGAAGGAGGAATATCATGAGAACAAAAGAGCAAAAAAGAAACAAAGGAATAACGTTAATTGCATTAATAATCACAATTATCATAATATTAATCTTAGCAGGAATTACGATAAGTGCAATAACAGGAGATAATGGGATTATAGGAAATGCAGGAAAAGCAAAAGAAGAATCGGAAATTGCTAATGAAAAAGAAATCGTAGAAAAAGCAGTATTACAAGCAATGGGTAATAACAAATATGGAAATATAGAAGAAAATGAATTACAAGCACAATTAGATAAAGAAACAGGAGAAGGAAAGACGGATGCAACCGATATTGAAAATGAGTTTGAAGTTCTTTTTATTGATACCAACCGATACTATACAGTAGACAAGGATGGAAATGTAGGTGAAGTCCAAGAATATATAGAAGACAAATATCCTGGAGATATTACGGTTGGAAAAGATGGAGAAACATTAGATGGGCAAACGGAAAAAACAGCATATCAGATATGGTGTATAGAGGATTTAGTAGAATGGACACAAAATTATAGTAAATATGCGAGTTCATGTATCAAATTATGTACGACACTAAATTTTAAATCAAAATTATCTTATGCAGATAGTGAAAGAAGAGATTATGGGGATCTTAATGGAAATGATAATGATGGAAATACCTTAATGAATGAAATGACAACAGGAACGGGATTTAGACCTATACTATATTTTTATGGTACATTAGATGGTAAATTTAATAATGAATATCATGAAATAAAGAATATATATATAAATAAAGAAGGAACGGCAGGTTTCATAATAGCAGGAAATAGCAGTACAGTAATAAAAAACTTAAGCATTTCAGGAGAAATTTGTTCAACAAACCGTGCTGCTGGAATTATATCTGGAGACAATGTGAGCAGAGGAATGACAATTATAAATTGTAAAAATTATGCCAATATTAAAGGAAAAATAATGGTAGGAGGCATATGTGCTTGGGCAAACAATAATGTTAGTGTACAGGATTGTGAAAATTATGGAAAAATATATATAGAATCCGTTGATTATCAATATGGAGGTGCAGGGGGGATCATAGCGTATGGTAGTGGTACAATTCAAGATTGTTATAATGCAGGTGAGATATATGGAAATTATATATGTGGAGGAATAGTAGGAACAGGAGAAAGTATAGAAATAAAAAATTGTTCAAATACAGGAAGAATTCATTCAATAGGAAATTATACAAGTGGGGGGATTTTAGGAAAGCATAGAGGTGAAACAATCAATATAATTAATTGTGTAAATGAAGCAATTATTGGAGAAGAGAGTATTGGATATGCAGGAGGAATTGTTGGCGAATATATTGGTGTATCTTATACAACAGATAGAATACTAAATATATATAATTGCTATAATACAGGAAACATTGTAAGTCAAAATTATTGTGGAGGAATTTTAGGAGTACAGGGATTAGTTTCCTTAAGTATAAATTTAAATATAGAGAATTGTTATTCAGTAGGTCAAATACAAGGAAAATATAATGGAGGAATTATAGGAAAACTTACAGGTTCAGATTCTAGAACAACGGTTACATCATCTATAAAAAATACATATTATTTAACTTCATCAGCAAATAAGGCAATTTATGAAGGAAATTGTACAGAAGAAGAGCAGATTGAAAGTTATGATATATCTTATATGAAAAGTGAAAGTTTTTGTAATATGCTAAATAATAATATTGGAGAAAATACTGGTTGGAAAAATTGGATACTAGAAGAAGATAGCTATCCATCATTTGGATAAAAACAAGTTACTTTATGAATTTACGTTCAAAATTTTATTTTTTGAATTACACAGTTTTTCTTGTTTAAACAAAAAAAATTTGATATACTTGTCCTAGTGAAAAGGAGAAGTAAATGGTAGCAGAAGTCATTATTAATAGAGGAGCAAAAAAACTAAATAGAACCTTTGACTACAATATACCAAAGGAATTAGAAGAACTAATACTTATAGGAAGTAAAGTGTTAGTTCCTTTTGGCAATGGCGGAAAATTAACAGAAGCCTTTGTTGTAGGAATGAAAGAAAAATCACAATTTGAAGTAAAAGACATTGCAAAACTTGAAGAAAATTTGACAGATAAACAGATTGCACTAGCTAAATGGATGGCAAAGCGATATTTTTGTAATGTATCTGATTGTATTAAATTGATGTTAACACCAGGTACAAGAAATAAAAATAAAGAAAAAAGGATTCAAGATAAGACCATTAATTGTGTGTACTTAAAAAAAGAGATAGAAGAGATTGAATTTGAAATTGAAACAGGAAAAATTAAATCAGAAAAGCATAAAAAATTATTAAACTTTATTAAAGACAATGAAGGAGCAACTGTACCAGAAATTGAAATGTTCACAGATTGTTCAAGAGCCATTGTAAATACTTTAGTGAAAAACGGATATTTAGAGATTATAGAAAAAAAGGTTGAACGTAATCCACTGTTGGGGAGAAATTGTGAAAAAACATATAAACTAAATTTAACAGACGAGCAAGAAAAGGCATTTAAGCACGTAGAAGAAGCAATCGACCAAAAAAGATATGAACAATTTTTGCTATATGGTGTGACAGGTTCTGGAAAAACAGAAGTCTATTTACAGTTAATTGAAAAAGTCTTAAACATAGGTAAAAATGCGATTGTATTAGTGCCAGAAATATCTTTAACCCCACAGATGTTAGATAGATTTATCTCTCGTTTTGGAAAAGAAGAAATTGCTATCTTACATAGTAAATTATCGATTGGAGAAAGACATGATGAGTGGGAGAGAATTCGAGAAAAAAAGGCTAGAATTGTAATAGGTGCAAGATCTGCTATATTTGCACCTATTGAAAATATTGGGATTATCATTATAGACGAAGAACATGATAGTTCATATAAGTCTGAAACCAATCCAAGATACAATGCCAAAGAAATTGCAAAAATCTTAGCAAAAGAAAATCAGGCACCTTTGTTACTAGGAAGTGCAACGCCAGACATTGTAACATTTTATAAAACACAAGAAAAATTAATTTCGCATAATTTACAGAAAAATACAGAATTTGAATATGAAATAAATATACGAACAGAAGATTATGAAAGGCAATTTGAGAATGATGCAAAAGATAGTACAAAAGCTATTTCAGATAAAGAAATAACAGACAGACAAAATCAAGAAACAGAAAGCAAAATTACCTTGCTAGAATTAACGAAAAGAGCCAACAAATCTTCACTACCAAAAGTTGAGATTATCGACTTAAAACAAGAATTGGCAAATGGAAATCGTTCAATGCTAAGTTTGGAATTATATAATAGCATTGAAGAAAATTTGAAACAAAAAAGACAAACCATATTGTTCTTAAATAGAAGAGGGTACTCAACATTTATCATGTGTAGAAACTGTGGATATACAGTAAAATGTCCACATTGCAATATCAGTATGACATATCATAGTTATGAAAGAAAATTAAAATGCCATTATTGTGGACATGAAGAAAATATTGTAACAGTTTGTCCAGAATGTCATAGTGATAAAATTCGATATTTCGGAACAGGTACACAAAAACTAGAGCAAGAAATACATAAGCAATTTCCAAATGCTTCAACAATTAGAATGGATATTGACACAGTAACAAAAAAGAATTCACACGAAGAAATTTTAAACAAATTTAAAAATGAAAACATAGATATTTTAATTGGAACACAAATGGTTGTAAAAGGACATCATTTTCCAAATGTAACATTGGTAGGGGTTATTGCAGCAGATAGTTCTTTAAATATTGATGATTACAGAGCAAATGAAAGAACTTTCCAGATTTTAACACAAGTAGCAGGAAGAGCAGGTAGGGAAAATCTACCAGGAAAAGTGGTTATTCAAACATATAATCCAGACAATTTTAGCATTATTTGCGCCCAAAAGCAAAATTACAATTTATTTTATGAAACAGAAATTGAACTTAGAAAACAGTTGAAATATCCCCCTTTTTGCGATATAATATTAATTGGATTGAATAGTTATCAAGAAACAGAAATCAAAAATGTATCTAGCAAAATATATCAATATTTAGAACAACGATTAAACAAGGAAGAATTTAAAGTGCTAAGACCAATGCCTTGCCCAATTGATAAAATTCAAAATCGTTATCGCTGGAGAATTATTATAAAAGGAAACATGACAGAAAAGGCAAACGAAATTCTAAATGCATGTTTAAAAGAAATATATCAAGAAAACATAAAAGATACAAGAATTTCAATTGATGTTAATCCAAATAATATGAGTTGATGATTTGGGGACGGAGAAAAAATTATCATTTCAGTTGAATTTATAATATTTTAAAATAATAAAATGAGTTAATATTAAAATATAGATTCAAAACAAATAGCAAGAAAGGTGGAAAAATAATGGCAATCAGAAATTTAAGATATCAAGGAGACGAAATATTAAAGAAAAAATCAAGAGAAGTTCCAGAAGAAGAAATCGCAAGCGAAAAAATCCAATCTTTAATAGATGATATGATAGAGACCATGCACAAATATAATGGTGTGGGACTAGCAGCGGTTCAGGTAGGGGTATTAAAAAGAATAGTTGTTATAGACCTATATGATGACCATGGACCAATCGTGTTAATTAATCCGATTATTATAAAAACAAAAGGAGAACAAGAAGTAGAAGAAGGATGTTTAAGTTTTCCAAATGAATTTGCAAAAGTAATTAGGCCAGCAGAGGTTGTTGCAGAATATACAGATAGAGAAGGAAAACGAATGAGAGTAAAGGCAAAAGAATTATTAGCACAAGCTATTTCACATGAACTAGATCACCTAGAGGGAGAATTGTTTATAGACAAAATTGTTCCAGGAACGTTAGAGTATATTGAACCAGAAAAAAATTAAGGAGAAAAAATATGAAAATAGTATTTATGGGAACACCAGATTTTGCAGAGGAAAGTTTAAAAGCAACCTATGAGGCAGGTCATGAAATTATAGGTATAGTAACAAATCCAGACAGACCAAAGGGAAGAGGAATGAAAATGCTTCCAAGTCCTGTTAAAGAATTTGCTATGGAAAAGAACTTAAAAATTTTTCAACCAGAAAAAGTAAACAATAATGAGGAATTTATAAACGAATTAAAGGCATTAAACCCTGATGTTATTTGTGTTGTAGCTTATGGAAAGCTATTACCAAAAGAAATTTTAGATATTCCACCATATGGTTGTATTAATGTTCATGCTTCATTACTACCAAAATATAGAGGTGCAGCACCTGTTCAATGGGCTGTTTTAAATGGAGATAAAACAACAGGTGTTACAACTATGTATATGGATATTGGTATGGATACAGGGGATATGATATTAAAACAAGAAGTAGAGATTGGCGAAGATGAGACAACAGGAGAATTATGGGATAGATTAAAAGAGATTGGCGGAAAGTTATTGGTTGAAACATTAAAACAAATTGAAAAAGGAACAGCTCCAAGAGAAAAACAAGGAGAAGATTTTACAGTTGCACCAATGTTATCAAAAGATATGGCTAAAATTGATTGGAATAAAAAAACAGCTGAGGAAATTAAAAATTTGGTTAGAGGCTTAAATCCAATCATGGGAGCATATACGTTTCTAAATGATAAAAAGATAAAATTTTGGAAAGTAGCAGTGGCAGGAAAAAATGAAATATATGCAGAGAATATGGACTTTCTAAGAAATGGTACAGTGATTGTATCTGACCCAAGAGATGGTATATTTATCAAATGCAAGGATGGTATTTTAAAAGTTTTAGAAATACAAGGAGAAAATGCCAAAAGAATGAAAATTCAAGACTATTTAAGAGGAAATCCAATAGAAGAATTTGAGGTTTTTGAATAGAAGTTGATAAAAATGGTTGTAAAATTGGTAAAAAATTGATATACTTATATAGAATTTTAAGTATATCTTTTTTCTTTATAAAGAAAAAAGATAATGTTGCACACAAAAAAGATAGGAGGAAATGTTATGGAAGAAGAAAACAAAAACGTTGAAAATGGGGAAGTTGTAGAATTAGATGAAGAAATAAAAACAGAAAATGAAGGAATACAAATTTCAAGTGATGTTGTAGCCGTAATAGCAGGTGTTGCTGTTTCAGAAGTACAAGGTGTTTCTGGAATGTCTGGCGGATTTGCTGGCGGAATTACAGAAGTATTAAGTGGAAAGAAGAACTTAGCAAAAGGAATTAAAGTAGATATTGATGAAAATACAGCTAAGATAGATGTCAATATTATTGTAGAATATGGTTCAAGAATTCCAGATGTCGCATTTGAAATACAAAATAGAGTAAAGAAATCTGTTGAAAATATGACAGGATTAAAAGTAGAAGAAGTTAATGTTCATGTTCAAGGGGTTAATACAGACGCTGTTATGAACGAAAAAGAAGAAGATAAATCAGAAGAAAATGATACAGAAAATTCAGAAGAAAACTAAAATATGAGAAAGATAATATAAAAAAATAAAGATAAGATACAAATTTTTATCCAATAAAAAATAAATATGTGAAAAGAAAATTAAAAAATAGAGGAGAAGATGAAAATGAAAATTTTAGAAAAAATTACACTAATTATATATTCTTATGTTATGCTAATATTAGCGATTTTAGCGTGTTTACTAGTATTTAATTGGTTAGACGCAGAACTAGTAGGAGAAATTATTCATAATATATTAACAGGAGATGTTTCTGGAAAAATCGTGTTAGGTGTGAGTGTGGTATTTATACTACTTTCTGTTAAATGTATTTTCTTTGATTCAACATCAAAAGAGCAAATCAAAGAAAGACAAGGTGTCTTATTAGAAAATGAAAGTGGTAAATTAATGATTTCTAAAGAAACAATTGAAAACTTAGTAAATTCAGTAGCTAAAGGATTTGAAAGTACACAAGATGTAATAACAAGAGTAGAGTTAGATAAAGACAATAATGTAAAAGTATATGCAAATTTAGTAGTAAGTTCAGACGCAGTAATTAAAGATTTATCTGCAAAACTTCAAACAAGTATTAAAGATAAAATTAAAAAAGCAACAGATTTAGAAGTAAATGAAGTCAATATTACAGTAAAGAAAGTTGCTGAAAAGCCAGAAGAAGCATAGGAGATAGCATATATAGAGGTTAAAAACGGATTTGAGATTGGAAAGGTTGTGAAAATTATGAACAGTTTTAAAGATTTTTGGAATCAATTCAAAGGTGCGATTATTGGTGTTATTATAGCAATTTTAATTTTAATAACAGGACTAGATAAACTAATTTTGGCAATTGTCGTACTATTTTTAGGTGCTTTTATTGGCAATTATGTACAAAGAAATAAAGAAGATGTAAAAACAAAGTTAAAAAGTTTTATTGATAAAATGTAGTCTTAAAAGAAAAAGAATGCAGAGAAAGGTTTTCGTGATGTTTAATAAATTCATTCTTTTTTGACTAGATTTGTAATGTAAGAAAGGAACAAAATAAAAAAATGAATAGAACAGCTATAAGAGAAAAAGCATTTCAATTAATATATAGTTTAGAATTACAAAAATATGATAGCCTACAAGAACAAATTGATTTATATTTTGAAAGTGAGAACATAGAAAATAAAGAAGCAAAAGAATATATAGAAGACGCTGTTTTCGGAATAGAAGCACACAAAAAAGAAATTGTAGGAGAAATTGAAAAAAATTTAAAATCTGATTGGAAGATTGAAAGAATTTCTAAAATTGATTTATCTATATTAAAATTGGCTATCTATGAAATTCAATATAAAGATATACCATTTAAGGTAGTTATTAATGAAGCAGTAGAATTAGCGAAAAAATATGGAGAAGATTCATCAAAAAACTTTGTAAATGGAATATTGGCAAGTATTGTCAACAAGTAGAAAAAGGCAGGGATAGTTTTATTAGAAAAAATAAAATATCCCTAGTTTAAGTATAAAGGAAGTATGATATGAAATATGCAGAATTAGCAGTAAGTGTAACAGATTTAAACAAATATATAAAAAATAAAATAGCAGAAGATGAAAATTTAAGCAATATCATTGTAAAAGGTGAAATATCAAATTTTAAACATCATTATACAGGACATTTATATTTCACTTTAAAAGATGAAAATTCATTAATCAAATGTATCATGTTTAAGTCATATGCCCAAAAATTAAATTTTGAACCTAAAGACGGAATGAAAGTATATATTTTCGGAGCAGTATCTGTTTTTGAAAGAGATGGTGTATATCAAATTTATGCAAAAGCTATGGAACAAGATGGATTAGGAGATTTGTATACCAAATATCAAAAATTAAAAGAAGAATTAGAGAAAAAAGGATTATTTGACGAAAGCCATAAACAAAAGATACCAATGTTTCCAAAAGTAGTAGGAGTATTAACCTCTCAAACAGGCTCAGTTATTAGAGACATTATTAATGTATCTACAAGAAGAAATCCAAATGTATATATTAGACTTTTACCAGTACCTGTTCAAGGAGAAGGGGCAGCTGAAAAAATTGCTAATGGTATTGAATATATGAATAAAAATCAATTAGCAGATGTCCTAATCTTGGCGAGAGGTGGAGGTTCACTAGAAGATTTATGGCCATTTAATGAAGAAGTAGTGGCTAATAGTATATATAATTCTAACATTCCAATTATATCAGCAGTAGGGCATGAAACTGATTTTTCAATATCTGATTTTGTAGCAGACTTACGAGCACCAACACCTTCTGCAGCAGCAGAATTAGCTGTGCCAGATATTTATGAAGTAAAACAAAAAATCAATACATATCAAAATCGATTAAAAATGGCATTAACAAAAAAATTGGAAATTATGAAACTTCGATATGAAAAGTGCATGTCAAGTTCAGTATTTAAAGAACCAACAAGAAGAATTAATGAAAATTATATCAAAATTGATACATATGTAAAACAATTAGAAAATTTAATAAATAAAGTAAAAGAGAAAAATAAAAATAAATATATTGAATTGGTATCTAAATTAGATACATTAAGTCCACTAAAGACTTTAACTAGAGGATATTCAATTGTGGAAAAAGAAGGAAAAATTATAAAAAGTGTAGCAGATTTAAAAACAGAAGATGAAATTTCTATCAGACTAAAAGATGGAGAGAAACAGGCAAAAATCATTTAAAAATTGTAACCTTGTTGTATACAAAAATTTGAGAATAGGTCTTCATACAATAAGTAAAGAGAAAACATTAAGAATAGGTCTTCATACAATAAGTAAAGAGAAAACATTAAGAATAAAGGAGAATAAAAACAATGGGAATAAAAGAAAAAGTACTAATGATAATCACGATCATATTATTAGTTGCTATGATAGGAATGGCTTGCTATAGTGTATATAATCGACAGAGAGACACACGGTAATGAAAACCATAATGTTATCAATGAAATTGACTTAAATGCAACAACAGAAAATAACATAGAAACAGAAAATGAAACAAATACAGAAAATACAGCAAATGAAGTCATTACACCAACGATAGAACCAAATGTAACTGAAGAAGAAATTAATAGTGACTATGTTGGAACAGAAGAACAAGAAGCAGGAAATGATGAGCAAACAGTGGAAGAGAAAGTGATTGAACTAGTAAAAAATCAATATGGAACAGACCAAGGTGTAAGTTTTAATATTGCCAATGTAGATGGAAATATGTATTATGTATCAGTAAACGATATAGCAACAACCGCGGTTTTGGCATGGTATAGTGTGGATTTATCTACAGATACAGTAACAGAACAATAAAAAATTTCTGTTAGCAAAAGCAAAAATTTTGCTACATACATGTAAAAAATCGAAAAAATAATTGTGCTTTGGTACTGTTAACCAGATTTGTGCAATTTAGAAAGGAATGAAATAAAAAATGAAAAAA
The DNA here is from genome assembly GCA_949294555.1 of uncultured Eubacteriales bacterium. Classification (GTDB taxonomy): domain Bacteria; phylum Bacillota; class Clostridia; order TANB77; family CAG-508; genus CAG-269. Next base: position 39,767 of record CASFHP010000005.1, on the reverse strand, counting down.
AGCTTTGAAGAACAAATTGCAGAATTAGAACAAATCATCAATGAATTAGAAAACGGAAATCTAAACTTAGATGATTCTGTGGCTAAATTTGAAGAAGGAATGAAAATTTCAAAAGAATGTAATAAAATGTTAGAAAATGCAGAAAAGAAAATAACAATATTGTTAAATGGCGAAAATGGAGAAGTACAAGAAGAAAACTTTACAGCAGAATAATTTAGAAAAGGTAAGGGGGATTATGCAAAAGAATGAATGGATTTTTAGCGTTTATTCAAAATAAATATATATATGTACCATTTTTATTATGGTTTTTTATACAATTATTTAAATTATTATATGATTTAGTAAAAACGAAAAAATTTAATTTTAAAAGAATTTTAGGTGCTGGTGGAATGCCAAGTTCTCATTCAGCAGTTGTGACAAGTGTGGCAACATTAATTGGAAAATATGAAGGTGTTGATACGGCTATATTTGCACTATCTTTTATCGTAGCATTTGTCGTTATGTATGATGCTTGTGGGGTTAGAAGAGCAGCAGGTAAACAAGCAGCATTATTAAATAAATTAGTGGAAACACCAGGACTTACAGGTTTGCAAGTATCAGAAAAATTGGTGGAAGTTTTAGGACATACACCTTTTCAAGTGCTTGTTGGAGCATTGATAGGAATTGTTGCAGGTTTAATTGTGTAGGATATAAATTATAGGATGTGAAAGAAATGGAAGAAATAGAAGAGCAGATAAAAAGATTATATGAAGAGGGTAAAACGCATGGGAAAATTGCAAAAGAGTTGAATTTATCTTTAGCAGATACAAGAAATTATTTACGAAAGTTGAGAGAAGAAGGAAAAATTTTTACTAAAAAAGAAATAAAAACCAGAAATGAAGAAGCAAGAATCAGAGAAAGAAGAAAAAAAGTAGAAATATTATTAAATAATAATGATAGAACAAGAGAAGAAATAGCACAAGAATTAGGCATATCTGTTACAATAGTAGGAAAAGATATACTATATTTAGAAGGGCAAGAAGGAACACAAAAAATACTAACAAATCAAAGAATAGAAGAAAGGCGAAAAAAAGTAAAAATATTATTAAATAATAATGGTAGAACACGAAAAGAAATAGCACAGGAATTAGGCATATCTCTTACAACACTAAGAAAAGATATACTATATTTAGAAGAACAAGAAGGAACACAAAAAATACCAACAAGTCAAAAAATAGAAGAAAGACGAAAAAAAGTTGAAAAATTATATATTGATAAAACACAAAAAGAGATAGCTGATGAACTAGGTGTATCTCCTATAACAATTGAACGTGATATAAATTTTCTAAGAAGAGAAGGCAAAATAGATGATGGACAAACACGCATGAAAAGTATAAAACAACGAGAAAGAAGGAAAGATAAAGTAGAGGTAAGAAAAAAACAAATCCAGAATTTATATGAATTAGGAAAAACACAAACGGAAATAGCGAAAGAATTGCATGTATCACAACCAACTGTGTCAAATAATATAAAACAGTTAAAAAAAGAAGGAATTTTGATAGAAGAACTACGAAAAAGTAAAAAAAGGCACATACCAAGAACAAATAGAAGAAAAGAACAAATAAAATTATTATATGAAGCAGGAAAAACACAAATGGAAATAGCGAAAGAATTACATGTATCACAACCAACTGTGTCAAATAATATAAAAGAATTAAAGAAAGAAGGAAAAATCCCAAAATTACCAGAAAAGAAAATCAAACAACAAGAAATAAGAGAAAAAACAAAAGAAAGGGTAAAAGAATTATATATAGAAGGAAAAACATATACAGAAATAGCAAATGAACTAGGGGTGTCAACTGCAACTATTAATAGAGAAATTAAGAAGCATGGGATTGTAAGAGGAAAAGGAGAACTTGAAAGTGCAGAAAAATTAACAAATCGGAAATGGAGAAATTGAAAGTGCAAAAGAATTAACAAATCGGAAATAGAAATAAGAAGCCAAAAATGAATGAAGGTAATGAAAAAAAAGCGAGAGAATATATGAAACAGTGTAGGGAAAAATTAAAAGAAGGCACCTTAAAAAAAGAAGAATTAGCAGATATGAAAAAAGCAGTCAGTTTAGTAAATACATATAATTATGCAATCATTTATGCAAATGCATGTATTCGATTTAATGAACTTCAAGAAGCAATTGATATGCTAACTATTTGTAGTATGGATAATAATGGAGAATATACAAAGGAGACAAAAGAGAAATTACTAACAGCAATAAGTCAAATAGAAAATGTAAAAAGAAAAAGAGAAGCAACTAGCATGTTAAACAGTGGAAAGGGGGTATTAGAAACAGCAAAACAAACAGGAATATCAATAGAAGAAATTCTAAATTTGCAAAAACGATTAAAATCAAAAGATGAGAATAATCCTCCTGTACCCAAAGGAAGAGGAGAGTAAAAAATTAAGGTTATCCCAGAAAGGAATGTGAAAAAAATGACAGATATTGAAATTGCAAGAAATACAAAATTAGACAATATTGTAGATGTGGCAAAAAAAGTTGATGTAGAAGAAGAGGATTTAGAATTATATGGAAAATATAAAGCAAAATTTTCTTCAGAATTATATGAAAAAATAAAGGATAGAAAAAATGGAAAATTAATTTTAGTAACAGCCATAAGTCCAACACCATTAGGAGAAGGAAAAACAACCATGTCTATTGCAATTGCTGATGGATTAAGAAAAATTAACAAAAAATCTATTTTAGCATTAAGAGAACCATCTCTAGGACCTGTATTTGGAATTAAAGGTGGTGCAACAGGTGGAGGACATGTACAAGTTGCTCCAATGGAAGATATCAACTTACACTTTACAGGAGACATTCATGCTATTACAGCTGCTAACAATCTATTAGCAAGTTTAATAGATAACCATATCTATTTTGGAAATGAATTAAAATTTAAAGAAGTGGTTTGGAAAAGATGTGTAGACTTAAATGATAGACAATTGAGAGTGGTAGAAACTGGCCTTTCAGGAGAAAACAAAATTGTTCCAAGAAGAGATAAATTTGATATAACAGTAGCTTCTGAAATTATGGCAGTACTATGCTTATCAGAAAATATCAAAGACTTAAAAGAAAAACTAGGAAACATCTTAATTGGATATAATGAAGAAGATAAACCAATTTATGCAAAAGACCTAAATGCACAAGGGGCAATGGCAGTATTATTAAAAGATGCGATTAAACCAAATTTAGTACAAACATTAGAACATACACCAGCAATTATCCATGGAGGACCATTTGCCAATATTGCACATGGATGTAACAGTATTGCTGCAACAAAATTAGCATTAAAATTAGCGGACTATACAGTTACAGAAGCAGGATTTGGAGCAGATTTAGGAGCAGAAAAATTCTTAGATATAAAATGTAGAAAAGCAGGAATTAAACCAGATGCAGTGGTTATAGTAGCAACCATCAAAGCATTAAAATACCATGGCGGAATTGAAAAAGACAAAATTCAAGAAGAAAATATAGAAGGTCTTGAAAAAGGAATGGACAATCTATTTAGACATGTATCTAATATCAAAGACAAATTTGGATTAAATGTCATTGTAGCCATAAATCGATTTAATTCTGATACAGAAGCAGAAATTGAATGCTTAAGAAAACATTTGGAAGAAAAAGGCGTAGAATTAAGTTTAGTAGAAGGTTGGGCAAAAGGTGGAGAAGGTGCTATCGACATTGCTCAAAAATTAGTAAGCTTAACAGAAAAAGAAGAAAACTTCCAATATATGTATGAACTAAATGAAGGAATTAAAGAAAAAATAGAAAAAGTAGCAACAAAGATTTATGGAGCAAAAGGTGTTGTATTTGAAGAAAAAGCACAAAAAGAAATGGAAAGAATAGAAAAATTAGGATATGCAAATCTTCCAGTATGTATTGCAAAAACACAATATTCTTTCTCAGATGACCCTAAAAATTTAGAGTGTAAAGATGAATACAATATAACTATAAGAGATATAGAATTAAAAACTGGAGCAGGCTTTATTGTAGCATTGGCAGGAAAAATTATGACAATGCCAGGATTACCTAGAGTACCAGCAGCAGAAAGTATTGATATAGATGAAAATGGAGAAATTGTAGGGATTTTTTAAAGAAGTTCAATTTGAACTTCTTATTTTTTGTTGTTGTGTGAAAAAAAAATATATGATATATTTATGGGGAAAGGAAGTGATGAAAAATGAAATTGTTATTTATAAGTGTACCTGCCTATACAGATGAAGATTTTATAAATGGAAGATTAAATGAAAAATAAAATGAATCGAGGAGAAAAAGATGAACATTGAAACAAAAAAGGATGAAATAAAACCAGAATTAAAGGAATATATTGAAAAAGAAATTTTTCCATTATATGATAGAAATGAAAAAGCACATGGAATTGAGCATATTCATACAGTTATCAACAGAAGTCTAAAGATTGCTAAAGGATATGATGTAAACAAAAATATTGTATATACGGTCGCAGCCTATCATGATTTAGGACATTATATTGATCCTAAAATACATGAAAAATTATCAGCAGAAATCTTTATGAAAGACGAAAAAATAAAAAAGTGGTTCACAGAAGAAGAAATCAAAATCATAAAAGAGGCCATTGAAGACCATAGAGCATCCAGCGACCATGAGCCTAGAAGTATATATGGAAAAATTGTTAGCACAGCAGATAGAAGCATAAAGAGTATAGATATTTGTATAAAGAGAACATATTTATATTTTAAAAAGAATAATCCAGAGTTGACAACGAAAGAGGAACAAATCAATAGAATTTATGAACACTTAAATAATAAATATGGAAAAAATGGATATGCAAAAACATATTTATATGATGAAGAATTTGAAAATGCAAAGGTAAAATTTGTTGAAGCATTACAAGATAAAGAAGCTTTTCTAAAACGAATAGAAAATGTAATTAGAAATATGGAGGAAGAATAGACTAATTTTTTCAAGTCTATGCTGTATAAAAAAAGAACGATATAATTAAAATATATTGCAAAATTGTTACAATATGATTAAATCTTTATAACAAATATGAAACATATCTTGACCATTTTGCAAGAACATATTATCATAAATATGACGAAATATGTGCAAAGGAGAAAAAGGGTATGAAGAATTTTAAGAGAAAACAAAAGTTAAAAATTATCTTGTCAGTAATTGTTATTTTAACAATGTTAGCTGTTAATTTAAATGTATATGTTAGTGATGCATATACAGTAAGTACAAGTACAAAGGAATTAAATGTAGAAAAGATCTCAAATCCTAATGCGGGAGAAGGAGAAGCAGATGGACTAGTAGATGGTGGAGATCGTGAGACAAGTTATTCTTGGGCGATGGCAGCGAGAGGACAATATTTATATATAGGAACGAATAGAAATGTTATTGGAAATGTGGCAAATGCTTTTGTTACCGCAATGACTTCAGCAGGTATAACAGAAGATGTTGCATGGGGATTAATCAATTCGATGACAAATAATGAAATTCCAAGACCTACTACACAAGATGGTGGAGAAATTTTTAAATGTGATATGGTAACTGGAGAAATAGAGAAAATCTACACAGCTGAAGCAGGTGTGGCATTCAGAATGGCAACAGAATTTGAAGGAAACTTATATTTTGCTTCATATTCATCTGTTGCTGAAGCAGACAATTATATATATAAAATTGACGAAAATGATGATATGACGATTGCCTTTACATCTTCAAATGGAACCAGTTTAAGAGCATCTTGTGTTTATGACAATTCATTATTATTCGGAGGTGTAGATGCAAGAATAGAACTTGCAGAAGGTGATGAGAATTGTCAAAAATTAGCAATCCTAAAAAAAGATGCAAATGATGATACAAAATGGGATAGAATTGCAGATTATAAAGATTTTAAAGATTATGCTACAGATACAGCTGTATTTAATAGTGTAGCAAGCCCAATATGGGATATGTGTACATATAATGGATATGTATATGCAACAATTCCAAATACAGTTGGTGTTGTTATGTTTAGAGGACATCCAGCAGAAGGTGATGAACCAGCAAATGAATATGGATGGTATTGGGAAGAAGTTATTGGAAAAAATAATGGTATAAATAATATAGGATTAGCAGATAGTCCTGATGGATATGCAGGAGCAGACGAAGCTGGATTACTTTCAACTTCAGGAACACCAATAGCATTTAATGGAAAATTATATTTATTTGACTTTGATAATACAATTATGGCAGAAGTTGCAGCTTTAACAGGATTAGTATCAGAACTTGCACAACAAGATGTAAAACCAAGTGACTATTTAAAAACGATGTACACGACATTACAACATCCACAAAGATTATGGTGTTATGATGAAGAAACAGGAAAATTCAATGAAGTTGAAGGATATTCTCAATACATGCAAGATAATTGTATAGAATATATATGGAGAGCAGATGTTTATCATGATGAATTATTTATCACAACAATGGATTCAGCAGTTATTTATAATTATATAACAAATCTTAAAGGAACCTATTTTGTAGACTTAACAGAAGAAGAAATAGATGATTTAAATGGAAAAATAGATGAGTTACTATCTATGATCGATACTGTTGGTGGTTCAATTGAAGGAATTGATGAAATTAGAGAAATACTTGTAAGTCTTCAAGGATTGCTTGAAGAATATAAAACAGTAGCAGACGATAGCAAATTATTTTATGACTTTGTTATAAAATATGAAAATGAAATTAATCAAATGGCAGATTTCGGAACAGAACATAGTGATTTGCTAGAAATGGCAGGAGCAGAATTCCAAGACTTATATAATAGTGTGGATTGGGAAGGCTTAAGAATGTATTCTTACATTGCAAAAACCATAGATAATGACACATGGGGATTTGACCTTTTAAAATCAGCAGATGGAGAAAACTTTGAACTAGTGACAGATAGTGGATTTAATGATAGATATAATTATGGTGGAAGATCAATTATGGCAACTGATTACGGACTATTTGTAGGAACAGCAAATCCATTCTATGGAACACAATTATGGAAAATAACAGATGGAACAGAAGAAATTCCAGATCCTGACCCTGAAAACCCAGACCCAGAGAATCCAGATCCTGAAAATCCAGACCCAGAGAATCCAGGAACAGAAGACCCAGACCCAGAAAATCCAGGAACAGAAGACCCAGACCCAGAAAATCCAGGAACAGAAGATCCAGATTCACAAAATCCAAATGATGACCAAATACAAGATCAATGGCAAGATCAATTAGAAGATCCAGATCAATTAATAAATGGTTTAGATGATTTAAATAATAACTTAAATTTAAATAATGGACAAACATCTACAAGTGGAAATCAACAATATTCATCACTTGCTCAAACAAAATTACCAGCTGCAGGAAATAATCATTTATTCATAGGTATAGGTATTGGAGCAATTGGAATTGTATTAGTATCAGCTTACAAATTCTTAAGATACAGAAATATTGATAAACATTAAAATAATAAAAAGAAAATACTAAGTGCTAAAAAATGGTAACTTAGTATTTTTTTGTACAGAATATAATAAAATTTGTCTTCTTATAAAACAGCACTTAATATTAAAATACCAATATTATCATTATAAATCTCATTAAACTGTGAAATTGGAAGAGGATTTTCTCCAATGCCAGCTTCAATCGTATATCCAGGGCGATTATAATTTTGAATAAACCAATCTTTGTATCCTGCAAAACTAGAATTATAAGGTGTTTCAGCAAGCCTATAACCACTAGCTTCGGCTAATTTTTGACCAATTTCTAAACTGTTTGGTGGATTAAAATTTTGGAACTGCCAATAAATTTCTTGCCCTTGGGTATGATAGGCAAGAACTAGTTTGAAATCATGCATTAAAGTAAAATTATAAATGGCTAAAGATTCAGGTTCTGTTAAAGGACCAAAACCAACAAAATCACGGGGTGCAGGCTGATTAAATCCTTGTGTATATTTGATTTCTTTAGCTTGTTCCCAACCAGCTGGAAATTGTAAGTTTAAATCCACACCATTGATATTGGCTTTCCAACCAGAAGGAAAAGGAATATCAGGAAAACGACTGCTAATTGTAACAGCATTTCGATAAGCAGTAGAATTTTGATTTATGTAGCCATTAACTAAATCAACACCATCAGGATTTACCATTGGCATAATATAAATAGAAGTACTATTAAAAAGATTTCTAACAGAATATCCATAGAGAGAGCCATCAGAAAGATAAGCGTCGCAATAATTTTCGATAAACTTCATTAATAAAACAGAAGTAATCCATTCATTGGCATGAATAGAGCCAGAATAGAAAACTTTGTTAGCACCTTTTCCTAATTTAACAACATATATAGGTTTTCCTAATACACTATTTCCAACAACTTGGATATTTAAAAAAGGATATATATGATTTAATAAAATCAAATTTTGTCTTAATAAATATGAATTATACAAGACATTTGTAGGAATAATATTCATTTTCATCACCTATCAATATGATATGAAATTTTCTAATATTTGTTAAAACAAAATTATTTAACTACTTTATGAAGAAGCTATATAAAATTTGGAATGATAAAAAGTTAAATTGTACAAGTAAACAAATTGAGTTTTTTCTAATATCCTATAATTAGGAGGAGATAAAATTATGAATGAAATGAACCTAATTTTGCATACAATACGACCAGGAGATACGTTGTATAATTTAGCATTACAATATGGAACAACAGTACAGAACATAATAGACACCAATATGGCATTAAATCCATATGATTTACGAGTAGGTCAACAAATTTATATTTACCCCGATAACGCACAAAATACAAGTTATTGGGTAAGTATGAATCAAGTTCAATTGTTACAACAAATGAATTTAGTTTGGGAACAACATATCATGTGGACACGAATGCTTTTAATCAGCATTGCTGAAAACTTGAATGATTTAGATGCAACACAAGCACGTTTGTTACGAAACCCGAAAGATATAGCAGATGTTTTTAGAAGATATTATGGAATTGTAGTAGCAAATAAAATTCAACAATTACTAACAGAACATTTAAGTATTGGTAAAGATTTAATTGTTGCACTAAAAAATAAAAATCAAGAAGAAGCAACAAAGTTAAATACAAAATGGTATCAGAATGCGGATGAAATGGCGGAGGCGTTTAGTAGTATAAATCCATTTTATCCAAAAGAAGAAATTCGAAACATGTTATATGAACATTTACGTCTTACAACAAATGAGGTAAATAACAGGTTACAAGGAAATTATATGGCAGATATCAATAGTTATGATATGGTGCAAAAAGAAATTTTGAAAATGTCTCAATTTTTTGTAAATGGTATTGTAAGACAATTTCCAAATTTATTTTAAAGTACGGATATACGATAAAGTCTTGTAGTAATAAAACTACAAGATTTTGTGTTTTTATTAATATATGAAAAATATAAAGTATCATTTACAAAAATTACTTATTGATAAAATCATCAAGATATTGTATAATAGATAAGTACATGGGGATGTACTTGGTTTCGACATAATACTAGAAGGATAGATGGCAAGTAGTGGATTCTCGTTGGCCACTTAAAAAAACGGAAAACTAAATATAAACGCAGAAAATAATAATGAGTATGCTTTAGCTGCCTAGTTGCGGCTACGCTTTCCTAAATGTTCCTACGCATTTAGATAAAGTGTCATATTAGTAGGAAACAAAGCTACTTTTGCTTTGGAAGTAGTGGGGATTTTAAAAGCTATATCTAATTTAAACCTGTTTATTGGTGTGAGTTAGATGAATATAAAAAATAAACTAAACTTGTAGAAATTTATTTGGAAGGTATTATGGACAGGAGTTCGACTCTCCTCATCTCCACCAAAAAATACAGGAGAAAAAAGAAAGGAAATATATATTTCTAAAACGAATATATATTGGTAAATAGTATGCAAATAATCCAAAGGACAGAAAAAGAACAAAAGAAATATGAAAGAACAAAAAAGATGGAAGAATTAAAAAGAAAATGGACACTTTTAAAAGCAAAATTATTAGGGGGAAAAATAAGTCCAGATGATTCTAGAACCTTACAAGTACATAGAGATGCACAAGGAAATGCAAGAGACTATTATGTATCTAATCCATATCTACAAGATAATTCCGCATTCATAGCGGTCAATCCAATTGTAGAAGATTATGAAAAAAATAGGTTTGTATATAGAGGAATTATACAAGGTGCAGATAATGCAATAGGGGTAATAGAAGCAAATGTTCCGTTATCTGAAATTGTTGCAAGTCCAGATGGAAATACCAAATTACAAGAGATGTTATCAGAACAAAATGCAACAAAAATACGTGACCAATATTATAAATCTATAGGAGAAGAATTAGGTCCATTAAAAGGACATATGGCACATTTCGCAAAACCAGACTTTGTTCTAGGAACAATTCAAAAAGGAGAAAAAGGACAATATACATACAATTCTCAAATAGCAGAAGATGTAGAAGAATTATTGCAACAAGAAAGAGAAAGTTTGAAAAAACAAGAACTTATGAGAGACAAAGACTCTGTTGTAATTGATGCTGGAGGAGGATTAGTAGTATCAGAACAGGAATGTTGGATGGAACAAGGGAAAGATATTCAATTTGCTGGAATTAATAGTGATGCATTGTATTATAGATATATGCCAAAAGCACCGATACAAACAGAAGATAATAAGTATGTTTATATAGGAAAAACGCAAATAGGACAGGCAACTAAAATCAATTCAAAAGCAGGAGAAACAATCCAATTTGTAAGTCCAGATGTTTACGAAAATGTAGTTTTATGGACAGAAGGAAAAAATTTAGTTCAATATTTTATCAATAAAAAATTTGATGGATTGAATTTTGTATTAGGAGAAACTTTTACGAATTTTAATATAGAAAAAGTTGAGGAAGGAAAAGAACAACAGAGATATTTAGGCGGAATTACAGTAGATGAAAATGGCGAGTGTCAAAAAGTTGAAAATATACCAGAGACTGTAAAAAAGGCTGTTGAATCATATTTAGAAAAAATGAAGGATGAACAAGAAAAAAGCAATATTATAAAATTCCCTGGAAATACAGAAAGATAATAAAAATTAAAAATAAGAGGATATAGGAGATGTGTTTCACTTATATTCTTTTTTTAATTCTAGAAAATGCAATTTGTTTGTGTCCTTGCCAATAATTCACCAAAAATTAACACAAATTACTTGTAAAAAACCATATATTGGTGTAAAATACTCATGTATCGCAAATATACTAGGAGGAAGAAGAAAACATGAGATTTGTAACAGATGAAAAATCAAAAGAAGAATATAAAAAATTTTTAGAAGGACATGAAAGATGTAACTTTCAACAATCATTAGAATGGGCAGAAGTCAAGAAGCCAAATTGGAAGCCTGAAGTAATATTAGCTGAAGACGAAAATAAAAACATTATTGGTTCTTTATGTGTATGGGTAAGAAAAATGCCTATATTTGGAAACATGATGTATGCATCAAGAGGACCAGTTTGTGATATACATGACGAAAATGTTTTGAAACAATTGACAGATGGTGCAAAAGAATTAGCAAAAAAATACAATGCGTTTGTATTAAGAACAGAACCAGATATTTTAAGTAGCGACCAAGAATTTAGAAAAATCGTTACAGATTTAGGATATAAAATTAAAGATGACGCCAAAGATTTTAAAGATGAAATTCAACCAAGATATGTATTTCGTTTAGATATAAAAGGAAAAACAGAAGACGAAATTATGGCAGGATTTCATCAAAAATGGAGATATAACATTCGATTAGCAGGAAGAAAAGGTGTTACTGTAAAAGACGGAACCAAAGAAGATTTAAAAGATTTCCACAAGATTATGGTAGAAACAGGGGAAAGAGATGGTTTTATCATAAGACCATTAGAATATTTTGAAAAAATGTATGATTGCTTAGGACCAGAGCATATGAAGGTTTTAATGGCATATTATGATGGAGAACCAATATCAGGTGTTATTCCAATTTTCTATGGAAATAAAACATGGTATTTATATGGAGCAAGTAGTAATAAACATAGAAATTTAATGCCAAACTATTTATTACAATGGGAAATGATAAAAATGGCAATTGCAAGACATGATGACGTTTACGACTTTAGAGGTGTATCAGGTGTTGTAGATGAAAGCCACCCACAATATGGATTATATAGATTTAAAAAAGGATTTGGAGCAACATTTACAGAATTTATAGGAGAAGTATATTATCCTTTTAAACCATTAAAATATAAATTATATAAATTTTCAGAAAAAATGTTTAGAACATTGAGACAATTGAAAAGAAAAAGTTTGAATCATTAGGGACTGTCCCTTTTGGTTTCATTTTGAAACGATTTGGCACGTCCCCAAAAGGAAAGGATAAAAATGAAAGCTTTAGTGATAGAAAAGAAAGATTTAGTGCATAATATAGAGCAGATAAAAAAACATGCTGAAACAAATGGACCAGATGATAATGGAAAAAAGGTCAAAATTATTGCAGTTGTTAAAGGAAATGCTTATGGTTTAGGAATTGTAGAATTTACAAAGCTATTAATTGATAATGGAATTTCATTTTTTGCAGTTTCTACCATTGAAGAGGCTTTAAAATTGCGAGAAGCTGGTATAAAACAAGATATTTTAATGTTATCGACAACTGCCATAAAAGAAGATGTAAAAACTTTAGTGGATAACAATATTATCCTTTCAATTGGATCAAAAGAAGATATAGAAGTGGCTGAAGAGGTTGCAAAAGAAGAGAATAGAAAAATTAGAGCACATTTAAAAATTGATACAGGCTTTGGAAGGTATGGTTTTGTTTATTCTGACAGGGATACAATGATAGAAGTTTTAAAAGGAATAAAAAATGTCGAAATTGAAGGTACATTTTCTCATTTTTCTGTTAGTTTTTTCAATGATAAATATACAAAATTACAGTTTGACAGATTTATCAATGTCATTGAAGTTTTGAAAATGAATGATATAAAAACAGGTATGCTTCATATTTGCAATTCATCAGCTTTTATAAAATTTCCAAATATGCATTTGAATGCTGTAAGAGTGGGGTCAGCTTTTTTAGGAAGAATTGCTTTTAGAAATTCTTTGGGATTAAAACCAATTGCACATTTAGAGGCACAGGTGTCAGAAATCAAAGAATTGCCAAAAGGATTTAATATTGGATATTCTAATACATATACAACCAAAAAAGAAACAAAAGTAGCAATTATTCCAGCAGGATATATGGATGGAATAAATATGGAAACTGGAAGAGATATGTTTCGATGGGTGGACAAGCTACGATATATTGTAAGAGATATGAAAGATTTCTTTAAAAATCAAAATATGTATGTAAAAATTGGAGATACTAACTGTAGAATTTTAGGTAGAGTAGGAACTTATCATGTGGTATGTGATATTACCAATAAAGATATAAAAATTGGGGAAAAAGCGATATTTAGAGTTAATCCAAAATATGTAGATTCAAGTGTTAGAAGGGAGTACAGATAATGGCTCAAAAAGAAGAAAATAATCATGTTGAAGAAAAGAAAGAAGAATATAAACCATTTAAAGGGATGGGATTTTTTAAAAAAGTTAAATATTCTATAGTAAACATTGAAAAATATCCAGAGATGGCAGCAGAAGGAATAGGAAAAGCAGTTTCATATATTGCCAAATTGGTAGCAATATTAGCCATTGTGCTAAGTGTGTGGACTTTGTATCAAACGTATCAAATGGTAAGACAAGGAGCAGATTATCTTGCAAATAATTTTCCAGACTTTTCATATAGTGATGGGACTTTAACAGTAAATACAGAAGAAGCCATGAAAATTGATAATGAACAATTTGGAAAAATTATTGTCGATACCAATACAGATTCAGAAGAAACGATTAATCAATATTTAAACGAGATTAATGAATATGGTGCAGGTACCTTAATTTTAAAAGATAGAGTGGAACTAAGAAGTACCACAATGACTGGAGAATTGTCTTATAACTATAAAGAATCATTTGACAGTATTAATTTAACAGCGTTTAGTAAACAAGATGTGGTAAATTATGTACAAAGTGGACAAATGAACTCTTTATATTTTAGTATATTTGTAACCTTGTTTATTTATAGCTTTACGATGTATTTTATCAATACTTTATGGTATGCAGTTATCATTAGTATTGTGGGATATTTTACAATGTGGGTATTAAAAATGAGAATGCGTTATGTTGCTATATTTAATATGGCAATCTATGGACTAACACTTTCTACAATACTAAATATTATCTATTTAATTGTAAATATTGTCTTTAACTTTACAATTGAATACTTTAGCATTATGTATGTAACGGTTGCAACGATTTATTTATTGGCTGCTATGTTTATTATTAAGTCAGATTTGATAAAGAAACAAGCAGAAGTTATGAAAATTATTGAAGCTCAGCAAATTGTAAAAAAAGAGATGGAAGAAAAAGAAAGCGAAAGAGAAAAAGAGAAAGAAAGAGAAGAACAGAAAAAAGAAGACAAAGAAAAAACAAAGGATAAACCAGGAAATAAAGAAGGTAAGGAAGACAGAGAACATGATGAACCTGAAGGTTCTAATGCATAGACAATATTATACGGGAAAGGAATGAAACAATAAATGAATAAAGATAAAAATAAAGACAATGAAAAAGAGCAAAAGAAAAAATTATGGATAGCTGTCATTACATTAGTTATATTGTTAATTATTGCCATTGTAGGTGTTGTTATCTATAATCAAAATAATGATGAAGAAGATGAAAATACACTTGCCTATACAGAATTAATCAAAGAAATCTCTTATGAAAATGTAGAAAAGGTAGAATTGACAACAGGTAGCAGAAATGCCAAAGTAAAATTGAAAAATGAAGATGAGGAAAAAACAGCGATTATTCCTGATTCAGAGGCCTTTATTACATTAATTCAAACAGAAGTAGCAGAAGGCAATGAAATAGAATTAATTCAAAAACCACAAAGCTTTTTGGCACAATTACCAGGTACAATATTTTCAATCCTTCCAACCATTATTATGGTAGCATTATTTATCATGATATTTAAAATGCAAGGACTTGGAGAAAAAGGAAAGGTATATGACGAAACAGAAAGAAAGACAAAAGTTAGATTTGATGATGTAGCAGGTTTAGAAGAAGAAAAAAATGAATTAATAGAAATTGTAGACTTTTTGAAAAGACCAGAAAAATATACAAGAATGGGTGCAAGAGTTCCAAAAGGTGTTTTGCTATATGGTAAGCCAGGAACAGGAAAAACCTTAATTGCAAAAGCAATTGCAGGAGAAGCAGATGTACCATTTATATCAATGAGTGGGTCAGAATTTATCGAAATGTTTGCAGGACTAGGTGCTTCTCGTGTTAGAAAATTATTTGAAAAAGCTAGAAAATTAGCACCATGTATCGTATTCATCGATGAAATTGACGCCATCGGTTCAAGAAGAACATCAAATAGTGGAGCAGAAACAGAAAACAATCAAACATTAAATCAATTGCTAGTAGAAATGGATGGATTTAGTTCAGAAGAAACGATTATCGTGCTAGCTGCAACAAACAGACCAGAAATGCTAGACAAAGCTTTACTAAGACCAGGAAGATTTGATAGACAAATTACGATACCAAATCCAGATTTAAACGGAAGATTAGATATCTTAAAAATTCATAGTAAAGATAAGAAATTGTCAGACGATGTAAATTTAGAAAGTATAGCAGAAGACACAGCTGGATTTACTGGTGCAGAACTTGAAAATATCTTAAATGAAGCAGCTATTGTTGCAACCAAGAATAAACATGAAGAAATTGAAAATGATGATATTGAAGAAGCAGTTAAAAAGGTAACAGTTGGACTAGAGAAAAAAGGAAGAGTAATATCAGACAAAGACAAACGTCTAACAGCTTATCACGAAGCTGGACATGCCGTTGTTAGTAGATATCTACCAACTCAAACTAATGTTAAAGAGGTATCTATTATTCCTAGAGGTGTTGCTGGTGGATATACAATGTATAAAACCAATGAAGATAAATATTATATTTCAAAAACAGAAATGCAAGAAAAGCTAATTGCTCTTTTAGGTGGTAGAGCAGCAGAAAGATTGGTTTTAGATGATATCTCTACAGGAGCAAGTAATGATATTGAAGTTGCTACACAAATTGCAAGAGATATGGTAACAAAATATGGTATGAGCGATAAATTAGGACCAATTGATTTCCAAGGAAAAGAACCATACGAAATGCAAATGTTTGGAGAAAATATTGGAGATGAAATTGGAGAAGAGGTAAAAACTTTAATTGATACAGCTTATAATGATGCAATTACACTTTTAAAAGAGCATAGAGATAAGCTAGACAGAATTGCTGAGGTATTGTTGCAAAAAGAAAAGATTAATGAACAAGAATTTAATCAAATTTTTGAAGAAGAATAGTTAAGGTTTAAAAATATTATAATACAACTGTGGACAATTAAATAATTTGCTAGATATGGAATTGTAACATTAAAATAAAAGGAAAACCCCCCTCGTAGCAGAACGCCTGAAGGGGGGAAGGTTTTTAATATGTATAGTTTGTGGCAAGACTTGCCACAAATAAGGACGCTTCATATGGATTGTCAAAAGAAAATCCATAGTCCGTCTCTGTTCCGTGATGGGTACTCATTTGTACCAATAATGCTTCACGAAAGGTGTTCATTTTTGTCGTCTTGGGGAAAGAAGCAAAAAATTTGCCTCTAACTTTGATTGTAACAATATTTGCAGGAAACATAAGTTCTTCAATATATTGTACCAATTCGTGAAGTTTTTCACTAGTTGGTACGAGAATGTAAGAACTAGTTGGTCCTACAGTTCCACCCATCTGTGAAGCCTTTTCTAAAATCTGGCTTCTGTATTCACAGATGGAAGAACACCTCTCAAAGGTTACTACTTCACGGCTATCCCGTGAGGTAATTTGCAAAGAAAATTCATTTCTCATCATAAAAAATTCCTCCTTTTATTACATAATGCACTATTTAGTAAACATAATTATTTTACCACAAAAATTCAAATAAATCAACCTTTTTTGAATTATAGGAAATTACCCAATTCACAAATCGCCTTAGCATAAACTTTGCAAGCAAACAACAGATTATCAATAGAAATAAACTCATCAGTCTGATGGCACATATCTTTTTGACCAGGAAGGTTAGCACCAAAAGAAATACAATTATCAAAAGCCCTAGCATATGTGGCACCACCAATGGCAATAGGCTCTAAATAACTATTTGCTTCTTCATTATAAATATCACAAAGTGTTTTAACCAAATAATTATCTTTAGGAATATATAAACCTGCTTTAGAACCTGACTTTGTATAAGTAATTTCAGGATAATCAGCCAACACAGTTAAAAATTTATTTTCAACTTCTTCAATAGGTGTATGAATTGGAATTCGTAAGTTTAATCCAATTTTTAAAATGTTTTTATCCAAAGAAATTTTTCCTACATTTAATGTTAAACTACCAGACTCATCTTTATAATTTATTCCCAAACTTTTACCGTCATATTCTGTATTGATATATTTGTCAAAGAAATCAAATAATGGATTAGATATATCATAGACTTTAAACAAGTCATTTAAAATAATAACTAATCTTGAAATCGCATTAATACCTAAATCAGGATGAGCAGCATGTGCACCAACACCATGAGCGGTTAATTTTACTTCTTCATCATTTAATTTATATGTATCAATTTCAAAATCATAATGACTACAAATTTCCTTAATATTTTTGATAAAATCTTCCATAGATAAAGAAGAATCAATCTTTAATACAACATGACAAATTTTAGGAACCACATTTATGGCATTTTGGTTACAATCAACTTCTTTTATAGAAATAGGAGAAGAATTTTCAGAATAGTCCATTGAAAAATATGGTGTCAAAATAGATTTTTCAGCATAGATACATGGAAAATCAGCATCAGGGCTAAAACCTATGGTAGGAGCTTCTTCATGAGCTTTATAATAATTCATACATTTCCAATCATTTTCCTCATTTAACCCTAAAATTAAACGAACTCTTTTATTCACTTTACAATTATCTAATACATATTTCATGGCATACAAAGAAGCAATGACAGGACCTTTATCATCAATGGCACCTCTACCATAAATTTTGTTATCAAAAACAGTACCAGAAAAAGGTGGATATGTCCAATTATCGCCACTTGGAACAACATCTAAATGTCCAATAATGCCGACCATTTCTGTACCTTCTCCGAACTCGATATAGCCACAATAGCCATCCACATTTTTCGTTTTAAATCCAAGTTGTTTTCCTAAATTAAGCATATATTCTAAAGCTTTGTTGGCATTTTCGCCAAAAGGCATTAGAGGATTTTTAGACTCAGAATATACACTTGGAATTTGTATCAATTCTTGCAAGTGCTTTATCATGTTTTCTTGATTGTCTTTTATAAAATTTTCTATCAATATAACCAGTCCTTTCTTTCATAGTATATGTTTTTATTTAAGTAAATATCACTTATGGTTTGATTATATACTAAAATATACCAAAATGACAATAAAATTTATGTGAAAGTTTCTTTAGGGTAGATTGATTTTGATAGTAGTATATGATAGAATGCGTATAGTAAGAAAAACGGAAAAATATGAAAGGAAGAAAAGGTTGAAAATTTAAATTTTTTTCAATCAGATTTGTCTTTTAGAAAGGAATGAGAAAATATGAATATTGAAGAATTAACCAAAAAAGCGGTAGAAATTAGAAGAGGAATTATAGAAGCTGTATATAGTGGACAATCAGGACATCCAGGAGGCTCTTTATCAATTGCAGACATTTTAACAGTATTATATTTCCACGAAATGAACATTAATGAAAAAGATCCAAAATGGGAAGATAGAGATAGACTTGTATTGTCAAAAGGACATTGTTCTCCAGCTTTATACAGCTGTTTAGCAAATAGAGGATTTTTCCCAGTAGAGGATTTAAAAACATTTAGAAAAATAGACAGTTATTTGCAAGGACACCCAGATATGAAAAAGATACCAGGTGTTGATATGACAACTGGTTCTCTAGGCCAAGGTCTATCAGCAGCAGTTGGAATGGCGATTGCAGGAAAAATGGATAACAAGGATTATAGAGTTTACTGTGTTTTGGGAGATGGAGAGATAGAAGAAGGACAAGTTTGGGAAGCCTCAATGTCTGCTAAGAAATACAAGTTAGATAATCTTTGTGTGGTAGTAGATAATAACAATTTACAAATTGATGGAACAATAGAAGAAGTTATGAGTCCATATCCAATTGATGAGAAATTTAGAAGTTTTGGATTCGAAATTATTAAAATTGATGGTCACGATATGCAAGAGATTATTGACGCTTTTGATGTGGCTAAAAATATAAAAGAAAAACCTGTATGCATTATTGCAAAAACCATAAAAGGAAAAGGAGTATCTTTTATGGAGAATCAAGTTGGATGGCATGGGAAGGCACCTAATGAGGAGCAGTATAAACAGGCAATGCAAGAATTACTAGTTTAAAAAAGAATTAGTATATTGCTAGGCAAACAAATTTG
This sequence comes from uncultured Eubacteriales bacterium, assembly GCA_949294555.1. Lineage (GTDB taxonomy): Bacteria > Bacillota > Clostridia > TANB77 > CAG-508 > CAG-269. Next base: position 20,129 of record CASFHP010000005.1, on the reverse strand, counting down.
AAATTCATGAGGCGTACTATTTGTACGTTGAATGAATTTCAAATGAAGTTTAACGACGCAAGATGCTGATTATTTTTTACATTATAGAAAATTGCATTTCCTATAATGTAAAAAACAAGATTGCACAGAAAAATTGTTACACAATTTTTCGCGCAACAAATCTTATACGCTTCTTGCTAGACCTTAAATTAATATAGTAAATGTTAAAAGTAGAAAAGGTCTAGCAAAGCTAGATTTGTTTAACTAAAAAAAGAAGGAGAGATAATGGAATTAGTAGGAGAAATAGAAGACATCATATATTATAACGAAACCAATAGTTATATGATAGCAGAATTTGATACAGAAGAAGAACAAACCACAATCGTAGGATATTTGCCTTTTGTAGGAAGTGGAGACAATCTAAAAGTAATTGGGAACTTTGTTGAACATAAAAAATATGGAAGACAATTTAAAGTAGAAACCTTCGAAAAATTAATGCCTCAAACCGTTGGGGCATTAGAAAAATATTTGGCAAATGGAAATATCAAAGGTGTAGGAGAAGCCCTAGCAAAGCGAATTGTAAGTCGATTTGGAGAAGATACAATCAATGTGTTTAAAACAGAGCCACAGAGATTAGCAGAAGTAAAAGGTATATCAAAGGCAAAAGCAATAGATATTGCAGAAAGCTTTTTAGAAAATTGGGAAGTCTGGCAAATTGTAGGTTTTCTAGAAAGGTTTGGTATAGGTGCAGAATTTGCCAAAAAGGTTTATGAATTGTTAGGTGTCAATGCCATTGAACAAATCGAAAATGACCCATATATTTTAATCGATATAGCAAGAGGTGTAGACTTTAAACAAATTGACAAAATGGCATTAGATTTAGGAATTAGTTATGACAATGATAAGCGAATTAGAAGTGGTATCAAATATGCTCTTATTAGAGCAACATATAATGGACATGCTTGTGTTATAAAAGAAAATCTTATTGAATTTGTCATTTCTTTATTAGATGTTATGACAGAAAATATTGAAGATGGACTAATTGAATTAAGAGCAAATGACGAAATTGTAATAGAAGAAAGAAATGATGGAACAGGCACATGGATTTATTTATCAAATTTTTATTACACTGAACAAGATATTGCTCTTAGAATCAAACGATTACAATCAGCACCAAATGTAAAACAAATTAAGAATATAGCAGTACTTTTAAAAAAGTTAGAAACACAATCAAATATAGAACTATCAGAAAAACAAAAAGAAGCAATAGAATTGGTCAATGAAAACAATGTAACCATAATCACAGGAGGACCAGGAACAGGGAAAACCACTATTATCAAAAGTATTATTGACATTTACGAACAAAAAGGAAACAAAGTGGTATTATGTGCACCAACAGGAAGAGCAGCCAAAAAGATGACAGAAACCACAGGAAAAGAAGCCTCAACTTTACATAGATTATTAGAAATTGGCAAAATAGACGAAAACAATTTTTATCAAACCAGTTCAGAATATGAAGGAGCACCAATTGACGCAGACTTAATCATAGTAGATGAGTTATCTATGGTAGATATGTTTATCATGAGTTATTTATTAAAATGTATCTACAAAGGAACAAAACTTATCTTAGTAGGAGACTGTGACCAGTTATCATCAGTAGGACCAGGAAGTGTGTTAAAAGACTTGATAGCATCAGAAAAAGTGCCAACAATACACTTAGACAAAATCTTTAGACAAGCTGCCAAATCTAAAATCATCTTAAATGCCCACAGAGTAAATAATGGAGAGCCTTTTATCACAAAAGGAGACGACGATTATACAGAAGAAACTATGGAAGACTTTTTCTACATCAGGGAAAACTCACAAGAAAAAATGTTAGAACAAGTCTTATCATTATGCACGGGAAGATTAAAAAACTATGGAGACTATGACTTTTTCCAAAGTATACAAGTATTAACCCCAACAAAAAAAGGTATGCTAGGAACTAGAGAGCTAAACAAGGCTTTACAAGAAAGACTAAATCCCAACATACATGACTTACCAGAAAAAGCCAATATGGGAGCAGTGTATAGAGCAGGAGATAGAATTATGCAAGTAAAAAACAACTATGACATCGACTGGGAAAAACAAGGAAATAATGGAACAGTAGAAGTAGGAAAAGGCGTATTTAATGGAGAAATCGGAACCATTACAGAAGTCAGTGAAAAAAATAAAATAATCGAAATCAAATTTGACGACGAAAAAACAGCCTACTATGACTATACAGAACTAGAACAGATTGAGCATAGTTATGCCATTACCATCCATAAAGCACAGCGGAAGCGAATTTGACGTTGTTATAATGGTAGTACCACCATCAGCACCAGTCTTACTAACAAGAAATCTTCTATACACAGGAATTACAAGAGCAAAAAAATTACTAATCATCATTGGAAGTGACAAGGTCATAAAATTCATGATACAAAATGTAGATAGTAAAAAAAGAAATACAGGTTTAGAGTACAAAATGGGACAGGTTTAATTTTGTCTCATTTTTGTCGTTTTTTGTCAGTTCTTGCGATGAGTTTTAGTTGATTTTTTGTGAAATATATATTAATATAAAGATGTTAAATTTCTTTAATATTTAATAATATGATTTTTACCATTTTAAAACTGTATTTTGATCTTTTAATTTTCTAAAGAACCCCAATTTTTATAAATTTATTATAGACAAAGAAGGAGGAAATATGCCTAGAATTCCAAGAAATTTAATACCTGGACAATATTTTCATATTATGTCACAAGGTATCAACAGAGAATACATATTGCAAAATGACAAGGATAAACGAATTTATCTCAAGTTAATGACAAAATATAGTCAAGAATTTTATATAAATACAGTTGCCTACTGTATCATGAGTAATCATGTGCATATGTTAATTCAAGCCAAGCAAGTGGGTGAAATTAGTAATTTTATGCGAAAGCTTAATGGGGACTATGCGATATATTATAATAAAAAACAAGATAGGGTAGGTTTTGTTTTTAGAAGTAGATTTAAGTCAAAAGTGATTATGTCTGAAAAAAGTTTATATCAATGTATAAAATATATTCATATGAATCCTGTTAAGGCTAACATGGTCCAAAATGAGGGAGATTATGCATTTTCTTCATATAGGAATTTTCAAAATGGTTTTGGATTATGTAGTATCGAAAAATTAGATTCAATGTTAAATATAGATAAAGAATTTTCAAATCGAGATTTTTTCATAGATGATAAAGAAGAGGGAACATTTACACAGGAGATTGTATATGCATATTTGGAGAGAAAAAAATTAACAATGGCAGAAATGAGAGAAAGTAAAAGCATTAAGAAAGAATTTTTAGAGGAATTAAAGAAAAATAATATGATAGACAAGCTAAATAAGTCTGAATTGGCAAAAATGGTAAATATAGCAAGAAGTAATTTTTATAGATAAATGTGACAATTTTCGACATAATACATCAAAAATGAGACAAAATTAAACCTGGCCCGAATTGTCTCAAATGGAGGCGATAAAAATTTTCAATTTAATAGATTTACTGTTTCCAAAGGTTTGTGGTGTTTGTGGAAAACTTGATAATCAAGCACTTTGTAACAAATGTAAAATGGAATTAGACAAACTTGCGGAAAACCAAATTCTCCAAATGAAAAATGAGAAAATAAATTTTGAATTTTGTAATTTTGAAGAGTTAATATATATCTTTAAATATGAAGGATATATACGAAATATGATTATCGATTATAAATTTAATGAAAAGTCATATATTTATGAAACTTTTGTGAATTTTGTTTTAAAAAATAAAAAAATGTTTGAAAAATTAAAAACTTATGATACAATTATTCCAGTTCCAATAAGCAAGAAAAGAATGAAAGAAAGAGGATATAATCAAAGCTTGCTAATTGCAAAGAAAATGAGTAAAGAGTTAGGAATTACATTGCAAGCAAACTGTTTATTCAAAACCAAAAATATAGTGGAACAAAGTAAATTAAATAAAGAACAAAGATTGCAAAATATTCAAGATGTATATGAATTAAAAAATAAACAAATACTAAACAATAAAACAATTTTGTTAATTGATGATATTTATACGACAGGAAGTACGGTACAAGAATGTTCAAGAATATTAAGACAAGCAGAGCCAAAAGAAATTGGTGTGTTTGTTCTGGCAAAGGATTAAAAACAAAAGAAGGGAATGAGGTTATAAATGGAGGATTTAGTTGAAAGTATCTTAGATTATATCAGATCAGATTATACAGATTATGCCATTATGATAAATGGAGAATGGGGGTCACGGGAAAACTCACTTTTGGAATCATAAAATCAGGAAAAAAATCGAATCAATGCAATTAAATGGAAAGCGATATACAACCATTTATATGTCTTTATATGGTATCTCAAATTTGGAAGATATCAGTAAGAAAATCTTTATTGAAACGACACAATTAATGGATAAAAACTTAAGAAAATATATGAATGCCAATGAACAAACGACGATTCCAGAATATGCAAAAACGGGAATTGATATGGCAAACTTTTTTGGTGTCACACAAAGTGGAGATAAAGTGGATTATGCTGAATTTTTCTCAACAGACGACAAAGTGCTATGCTTTGATGATCTAGAAAGAGCAAATGTAGATGTTATTGATATTTTAGGATATATTAATAACTTTGTTGAGCATGACCACATTAAAACCATCATTATATGTAATGAAAAAGAATTGTCAACAAAGTTAAAAAGTTCAAACCTAGAAATGAAGACATTTATTGCCACATATTTGTTAGATAAGCAAGATGAATTAAACAAAAATGACAAGCCAATTGTAGAAAAAATACAACAAAAAATAGAAAATGTTTTTGATAAAGCAAATGATTATGAAAGAATTAAAGAAAAGTTAATAGGAGAAACTTTTGAATATGCCCCTAAATTTGATTATATCATCAATGGGATTTTAATGCGTTATGAAAACAATGCAGACTTAATTCGTTTCCTAAGAGAAAATACAAGATTAATTATATCAACATTTGAAAGAAGTGGAACTAGAAACTTAAGAATATTAAAACATGCCTTAAATGATTTTAAAAAAATTTATGAAATGGTTAATAAATCATACCCAAATACTAGCCATAGAGTAATGCAAACAATGTTGATTTTTACAATTGCCATTTCATTTGAAATTAAAGCTGGAAAAATCACAAAAGATAAGTTTGTAAATATCAAAGATAATGAAGAATATAAATCTATATTGGTATCTTCTAGAATATTAATGGACAACAGACAATTCTATATCAAAGAATTTGATAGCAACTATTATTATAACTTTAAAGCAGAATATCGATTCTTTAAATTTATAGAATATTATGTAAGAACTAGAATATTTGATATGAAAATCTTTAAAGACAATATGGAGACCATCAGAAATACCGTTGATACAGAAAACTTGCCAGCATATAAACGATTACTTACAGAAGAATATTGGAAAATATCTGATGACGAATTTGGAAAAGTTATTTCTGACATTATAGAAGATGTAAAACAAGGAAATTTACGATTGATAGACAATGTAAAAATATATGCATACTTTAGCTATTTCTCAAAGAAAAATTTAATTGACTATGATATAAAAACAATTAAAAGTGTATTTTTCAATGGTATGAATATAGCATCATTAAAATCAGAATATTGTGATAATGTAGATGAAGAACTTGGAAAAATCGCCATAGATGAAGTAGCAGAAGATATGGATGATATTTTGAAGCATTTTAATACATTAAATGGACAATTATATGATAAAATGTATAAAGAAAAGGCAGAAGAAATTTTTAAATATATTCCAATGAAGATGGAATTATTCTATGAAAAATTTGATAGAGAATGTATGGAAGTACCAATATTTAAGTATTATGATCCATATCAAATGTTCCAAAGAATATCTTGTGCAAGTAACGAAGACATCGTTTTAATAAAAGAGAAATTAGTTGCGAGAGCCAATAAATATCCAAAACAAATAGAGCCAGAAATCAAAAATATTAAGCAATTAAAACAAATTATAGATGATTACTTAAATGGAAAAGACCCTTCAATAAAAATTGTTATGTTAAAAGAATTTTCAAAGGATTTGGGCTATATAATTGATAAATATAAACCAACCTTGTTCCCTAAAAAGGAAGAAAAGGAAACAAAAGTAGAGGAATAAAAATCTTCTACTTTTTTTTTGACAAAAAATGAATAAAAAAGAAACAATAAGAAATAATAACAATATAAGAAATTTATAAAACAAAAGGGAGGATGGTTGAAAAATATAATTACAATTACAACCAGACTTGTACCCAGAGAAAGGAATGATTTTAATTATGAAAGCAACAGGTGTCGTAAGAAGAATAGATGATTTAGGTAGAATTGTTATACCAAAAGAAATTAGAAAAGTGCTAAGAATAAAAGAAGGAGACCCATTAGAAGTATTTACAGACAGAGAAGGACAAGTAATATTAAAAAAATACTCTCCAATAGGAGAATTATCAGAATTTGCAGCAGGATATGCAGAAACATTATCAAAAACAACAGGACATATTGCATGTATAACAGATAAAGATACGGTTATTGCTGTATCAGGGGGTTCAAAGAAAGAATTTTTAGAGCAAGATGTGAGCCCAGAATTAGAGCAATTAATGGAAGATAAAGAAGTATATACGAGTAAAGACAATAGTGATGTTGCAATGCCTATAACAAAAAATGACAATCCAGAAAGAAAATATAATGCACAAGTTGTTTATCCAATTATATCAAATGGAGATACAATTGGAACTGTTATACTAATGTCAAAAGAAGCAAACAAGAAAATGGATGATGTAGAGAAAAAAGTAGCACAATCAGCAGCCACCTTTTTAGGAACACAAATGGAAATTTGAGATAATTTTGGAGAACAAAGAAATAAAAGAAAAATTTATTGATAAAAAATTTAGATGAGTTTGAAGAAATATGTGATTATATATTGCACATATATATTATGGAGGAAGAAACTATTTAGATGGAAGTTTATTATAAAAAATAAATAAGTATTTTGCTTTGAGTTTAAGAAATTAAATTCAAGGCATTTTTTTATGGGGATTTTTTATTATATTAAAAAGATAAAATTATATATAAAATATCAGTGCTTGATGGAGCAAATATAATAATTGTGATTAAGAATAAAAATAAAATTAAGTCATAAAAATATAAAAATATTCCTAGATTTCAATACTCTAAGAACGATTTTTACATTTCCATTCTAACAATAAAGTATAGTAAAGTCAATAAAAATAAATAAAAAATTTATTTCAAAATTAGTCTAAGAAATTCAAAATTTTAAAAAATCTTATAACCAATAAACACCAATAATCCCAGCAATTTCAATACTTCTAAAGAATAATATATCTTCTTAGAGTATTGAAATCTAAGTAAAAACAAGAAATAAAACACGACAATACATTGACTTAATTCTATAAAATAGATAAAATAAATACAGCAAAAAAATTATTTTTGTAAGTAGTAAAAACATTGAGAAATATATAGCATTATTCGAATATAAAAAATAAAAATTGTGAATACTATTTACGAGAATAGAGAAAAATGAATTAAAAAATTAGGAAAAAATTTCAAAAACTTTAAGAATAATAAAGTGGAAAATATATACAAATGAAATGATACATAATGCAAAGGAAAACAAAACAAAAGAAGGGAAATTTTAAAAGATGATAGAAATGAAAAGTAAGAATATAAAAAACATAGAAAGTAAAAAAAATAGGAAAAATAAAAAGGATAATGGTATTACTTTAATAGCCCTTGTTATCACAATTATTGTGTTACTAATCTTAGCAGGAATTACAATAGGAGCCATAACAGGAGATAATGGAATTATACAAAACGCATTAAGTGCAAAAGAAAAAACAGAAATTGCAAATGAAAGAGAAATTGTAGAAGAAGCAACTGTTAGAGCAATGGGAAATAATAAAAGAGGAAATCTTGTAAGAGATGAATTGCAAGAAGAATTGGATAAAATAACAGGAGAAGGAGAGACCATTGTAACAACGGATACAGAAGAATCAGGATACTTTGTAAAGTTTGTAGATAGTGGAAGAATCTATAAAGTTAGTATAGATGGAGATGTAGAGTATTTAGGAAAAGAAGATGAATTAATCACACAAGCAGATATTATAGCAAATCCAGAAAGTAATACAACACCAGAATTGATACAACAAGTAGATTTAACAGTCAAAACACCAATCGAAATAGAAGGAGCAGAGTATTCATTAGTATATGCATGGAACCAAGATAAAGAAAATGCACCAGAAGATACAAAATTTTTAGAATCAAACCTAATAGGAGAAGGAAGAATCAGAACGACAACTGTATATAGTAGTGATACAGTAGGAGGAGATTATTACTTGTGGGTAAGAATTGTGGTAGGAGAAATAGAAAGAGAAGCATGTTTTGGACCATATGCAATAAAAGACTATACTACTTTAGTAGCTGTTGGTTGGAATGATGGATTAGCAACAGGAGGATTTTTAGGAAATAGTGAAGTACCAAGAGGAAAAATACAAAATATAAAAATAGTATCATCATTAGAAGGGCATAGTATAGGAGATGAAAACACATGGGATGTAACAGATAGTAGAAATGGAATGTATTTAGCATGGTATGAAGTAAATGAGAATGGATATTATGATGTAACAATTGGAGGAAATGGAGGAATTGTTGCTAATAGTAATTCTTTGTATTTATTTAAAAATATAGGCTATGGCGTAGAGAATCAAGAAGTAACAATCACAGGGTTAGAATATTTAGACACAGGATTAGTAAGAAAAATGGGGCAAATGTTTAATGATTGTAAAGCAGAGAAACTGGATATAAGCAAATTTGATACAAATAATGTAGAAGATATGGGAGCTATGTTTGCAGGATGTAGCAATTTAAAAGAGTTAGATATAGAAAATTTAAAGACAGAAAAGGTAAAAAGTATGACAGAGATGTTTAAAGGATGTAGTAAATTAACACAATTAAATGTTACAAACTTTAATACAAGTAATGTCACAGAAATGGCAGATATGTTTTCTAACTGTACAAGTATAACAGAATTAAATATACAAAATTTTAATACAAGTAAAGTAACCAAAATGAATGGTATGTTTGGAAATTGTTCTATAACAAGTTTAGATGTAAGTAATTTTAACACAAGTAATGTGACAGACATGCAAGGTATGTTTTCAGGTTGTAAAGCAACAAGTTTAGATTTAACTAATTTTGATACTAGTAATGTAACAAATATGAGAATAATGTTTAGTGGTTGTAAAGCAACAAGTATTAATTTGTCTAGTTTTAATACAAGTAATGTAACAAATATGGAAAGAATGTTTGAAAATTGTCAAGCAACAAATTTGGACTTAAGTAGTTTTAACACAAGTAATGTAACAAATATGTATAGAATGTTTATAGGGTGTAAAGCAGAAAATATAGATGTAAGCAATTTTGATACAAGTAAGGTAACAAATGCTTCTGGTATGTTTAGAGAATGTGGTAATTTAATAAAATTAGATTTAAGTAGTTTTACAATGCCGGAAGTAACATCTGTAGATTGGATGTTTGGAGGTTCTAAAAAAATACAAGAAATAGATCTCAGCAATTTTGAGGTAAAGGAAGGAGCCAATATAGATCAGATGTTTTACAATTGCCGAAGTTTAGAAAAATTAGATATTAGAAAATTTGATATAACAAAGACAACAGGGTATAGTTATTATTGGATATATCCTGTACCAACAACATGTAGTATTATTGTAAATCAAAGCATGAAAGATTGGTTTACAGAGAACCTTTCAAGTTATACGAATGTAACAATAGGAAGTTAAAGAGTTTAATAAATTGAAGATTAGCATAGGAGGAGAAACATGCCAGAAAAAAAGAAAAAAATAATCATAGGAGCAAGCATAGCAGGAATCGTACTATTGCTTGTAATCCTCATAGTAGTAATATCAAGCAATCAAAAAGCAGAAGATACAGAACAATTAGAAAATGTAGACTTATCAGAGTTAATCAATATAGAAAATATAGAAAGTTTATCATATGAAACAGAAGAAATAAAAGAAGAAATATCATCAAAATATATAACAGTAAGAAATAAATATGAGGTAAAAGCAAATGTAAAAGCAGGAGAAATAGAAGGAAAGATGATATATGTAAGAGGAAATTATGACAAATTAAATATATACAAAACAGAATATATGTTAAATAAATATGAGGATAAAACAACTAAAGTAACTAGTATTTTACAAGAGTTTGAAATGATATGTGAAGGATATATGGAAGTCACAGATGAAGAATATAAAGAAACAGAGCAGTTATATGGAGAAAGCAGTGTAGACTTTGATTTACCAATAGAAGAAAGTATATATAATGAAGGAAGATTATATAGTAAAACATATAAGAATGAGGAATGTGAATATGATATAAATTTTTATAGACAAGACAACAAGATTATATGTGAGTTTGTAAAAAAATTATAGATAAAAATAAAACACAAAAAATCGTTAAGTCCAATACTTAACGATGTAAAAACTAAACATATAGTATCAATAAACAATAAGAAAGTCAATAGGTAGAAAAGATAAAAAAATAAAGATAAAAGAACTTTCAAATTATAAAAAAAGAAAACCGGAAATGTTTAATATGGTAAATATATCAAACATTTTCGGCTTTTTCTTTTATACCTTAAGTGTACTAAATTGCTCGTGCCTCGCAATGGACTGAATGAATAAAATTGAAAAAATATAAAACCTCGTGTATAATATAGATTATGTAACTTTGAAGTTGCAAATATATTAAACAGGAGGTTTTTTGATATGACAAATGAACAAATAATAAGCAAAATGAAAGAAGACATGAAAATGAGAGGATTTTCACATTGGACAGAAGAAAGTTATTTAGGAAAAACAAAAGATATAATGAAATATTTTAAAAAACCAATGGAAGAAGTAGAAATAGAAGAGTTAAGGAATTTCCTACTAAAACACTTAAGAGAAGAAAGAAAACTATCAGAGCGAAGTGTAAATTACTACAATTCAGTAATAAGATTCATTTATGAAGTAACAATGGATAAGATAATAAATAAGAAACAATTACCAATGTATAGAAAAAGAAGAAAAATGAAAGATGTGCTAACAAAAGAAGAGTTAAGCACTTTTTTTAATGCCTGTGAAAATTACATGTATAAAACAATATTTATGATGATATATGGAAGTGGATTAAGAGTATCGGAGGCAGTAAATTTAAGAATAGAAGATATAGATAGTAGGAAAATGAGAATATTTGTAAGAGCAGGAAAAGGAGGAAAAGATAGATATACAGTATTACCAAAAACAAGTTTAGAAATGTTAAGAAAATATTACAAAATATACAAACCTAAACATCCAGAAGGATATATATTTTTAAATAGAGAAGGAAACCCATTAAAAATAGAAAGAACAAGAGTATTTTTTAGAAGGTATAGAAAGAAAGCAAAAATAGATAACAAATTTGTAATTCATAGTTTAAGGCATCGGATTTGCCACAGATTTAATAGAAAGAGGAGCAAGTATATTAGAAGTAAAAGAATTAATGGGACATAGTAATATACGAAGTACAATGGAATATATACATGTAGCAAAAATGGAATTATCAGTAGAAAATCCATTAGATGAATTTATGAAGGGAGAAAAATAAGAAGTGACAAACATACAAAAAATATTAGAAATAGGATTGGAAGAATATTTAGAAAAAAATAAAACAGTAGGATATAAGCAAAAAGTAATAAAAGCAATAAAAAATTGTAAGAGTGACAAATTAGGAGCACATAAATATGTATGTGATGAATGTGGATATGAAGAAATAGCATATAATTCATGTAGAAATAGACATTGTCCAAATTGTCAAACAGGAAAAAAGTTAAAATGGATAGAAGCAAGAAAAGAAGAAGTGTTAAATATAAAATATTATCATGTAGTATTTACAATACCAAGTGAAATATATAATATAGCAATACAAAATCAAAGTAAGATATATAAAATAATGTTTAAGGCATCAGCAGAAACATTACAAGAATTAGCAGAAGATGAAAAATATTTAGGAGGAGAAATAGGATTTTTTAGCATAATACATACATGGGGACAAAACTTAATGTATCATCCGAGGAGGACTAACAGAACTAGGAAAATGGGTAGAAAAAGAAGAAGATTTTTTCATACCTGTAAAAGTTATGTCAAGAAAATTTAGAGGAAAGTTTTTAAACTATATGAAAGAAACAAAACTTGATTTTTATGGGAAAAACAAAGAATTAGAAAACCCAGCAATATATAATGAATTAATACAAAGTATCTACAGCAAAGAATGGATAGTGTATTGTAAAGAACCATTTAAAAATGCAGAAAGTGTAATTCAATATTTGGGAAGATATACACATAGAGTAGCAATATCAAATGAAAGAATAATCAAAATAGAAGATAATAAAGTAACGTTTAAATGGAGAGATTACAAGGATAATAACAAAATGAAAGAAATGACAGTAACAATAGAAGAGTTTATACGAAGGTTTTTAATACATATATTACCACCAAGATTTATGAAAATAAGATATTATGGAATATTAGGAAACAGAAATAAAAAGAAAAAGTTATTAAAGTGTAAAATATTAACAAGAACAAAAATATACAAAAAGAAAGAGCTTCCCCCTCTAGAATTACTAAAGAAAGTTTTAGGAAAGGATTTTAACCTATGTCCGTGTTGCAAAAAAGGTCATATGTTAATTCCAAATACTAGCTAAAACCAAACAATTGAATATCTCGTTAAAAGCCCGTTCATTCTGGGGAGGGGGAAACTATGCTTTAATTGTACAATGGAATAAAAAAAAATACAATAGCTAGTAAAATAAAATTAAAAAAGAGGTAAAAATCAAGTGAGAGAAAATAATAGAAAATCCATAGAAAAATGTAGAAAAAAGTTACCGCAATTTACTACGATGAATGTTATAGATGGTCAGGCTGGTCTAGCAATTTATTCCAGTCTGATTTTCTTACAGCCTAACCATCAATAACATACTAAACATAATTGTTTTGTTAATCTTAGCAGGAATTACAATAACTTCCATAACATCAGATAATGGAATAATCCAAAACGCCCTAAGTGCGAAAGAAATGACAGAAATAGATAATGAAAGAGAAATAGTAGAACAAGCAACCGTACAAGCGATGGGAAATAATAAAAGAGGGAACATCGTAAGAGATGAATTGCAAGAAGAACTAGACAAAATAACAGGAGAAGGAAAAACAATTGTAACAGCAGACACAGAAGAAGGTGGCTACTTTGTAAAGTTTGTAGATAGTGGAAGGATATATAAAGTAAGCATAGATGGAGAAGTAACTTATTTAGGAGAAGAAGATGAGTTATTAACAAGAGCAGATATAACAGCAAATCCAGAAAGTGATACAACACCAAAACTAACGCAAGAAGTAGGACTAACTGTAAAAACATTAATCGATATAGGAGATGTAGATTATACACTAGTATATGCATGGAGCAGTAGTCAAGATATAGCTCCAGCAGATAGTGAATTTGAGGTAGCAGACTTAACGGGAGAAGGAAGAATAAGAACAACAAAAGTATCAAGTGATGTATCAGCAGAAGGAAATTACTATTTATGGGTAAGAGCAGTAGTGGGAGAAATAGAACAAGAAACATGCTTTGGACCATATGCAATAAGAGACCATACAATGTTAATGAGAGTAAATGAAAACGATAGTTTATCAGATGCAGGCTTTTTAGAAAATGTAACAGTAAAAAGAGGATTAATAAAGAGTATAACAATACAAAACACATTAGGAGGACATAGCTTAGCAGATGCAAACACATGGGATGTAACAGAAAATGGAAATGGAAGATATTTAGCATGGTATGAAGGAGACGAAGAAAATGGATATGATGTTACAATAGCAGGAGAAGGAGGAATTGTAGCAAATAGTATACCAGCATACTTATTTAGAAATATAGGAGCAGGAATAACAGATACAAATATAGAAGTAACAATCACCGGATTAGAATATTTAGATACAGGTTTAGTAACAGGTAGTATGATGTACATGTTTGCAAACTGTAAAGCAAGTAGTTTAGATGTATCTAATTTTGATACAAGTAAAGTAACAGGTACAAGCTATATGTTTTCTAATTGCACAAATTTAACAAATTTAGATTTAAGTAATTTTGATACCAGCAATGTAATCGGTACAAGTTATATGTTTTCTGGCTGTACAAATTTAACAAATTTAGATTTGTCTAGTTTCGATACACATAATGTTACTAACATGGCTAATATGTTTAATAATTGCAGTAATTTAATAGAATTAAACGTGCAGAATTTTGATACAAGCAATGTAACTAACATGGAAGCAATTTTTGCTGGTTGTAGTAATTTGAGAACATTAAATTTAAGTAATTTCGATACAGGTAATGTAACTTCTATGTCACAAATGTTTATTGGATGTACTAATTTAATAGAGTTAAATATAAGTAATTTCGATACAGGTAATGTAACTTCTATGTCACAAATGTTTAGTAGATGTACTAATTTAATAGAGTTAAATATAAGTAATTTTAATACAGCAAATGTAACAAATATGAGGTTTATGTTTTATTATTGTACAAATTTAACAAGTTTAGATTTAAGTAATTTTAATACAAGTAATGTAACAAATATGGAACAGATATTTAATCAATGTAACAATTTAGTATATTTAGATATAAGTAATTTTAATACAAGTAAAATAACAACTATGAGTTATATGTTTAATGATTGTAGTAGCTTGACAAACTTAAATTTAAATAATTTTGACACAAGCAATGTAACAAGTATGTTTTATACGTTTTCTGGTTGTAGAAGTTTGACGAACTTAAATGTTAGTAATTTTGATACAATCAATGTAACAAATATGCAGTATATGTTTTCTAATTGTACAAATTTAACAAGTTTAGATTTATCAAGCTTTAACACAAGCAATGTAACAAATATGAATCGAATGTTTTATAGTTGTACAAATTTAACAAGTTTAGATTTATCAAGTTTTAATACAAGCAATGTAACAGGTATGGCTCATATGTTTAACAATTGTACAAATTTAACAACTTTAGATTTATCAAGTTTTGACACAAACAATGTAAGAGATATGAGTTATATGTTTAGAGGTTGTAGAAGTTTGACAAACTTAAATGTCAGTAACTTTGACACAAGTAATGTAATAGATGTGGGATATATGTTTTCTACATGTAGTAATTTAAAAGTGCTAAATATAAGTAAGTTTAACACACAAAATGTTACCAATTGGGTAAATATGTTGCTTAATGTACCAACAAGCATTCCAATAATCACAAACCAAAGCACAAGAGACTGGATAATAGACAAATTCCCAAATTATACAAACATAACAGTAGTAGAATAAAAGAATTATATGTGGAAAATAAGAAAAGCAAGTATTAGCAAAATGAAGTTAAAGATTTTAATACACAAATGGCTTAGAGCATTTCATGAATATAAAAATGAGAGTAGGAGGAAAATATGCAAAAGCAAAAGAAAAAAATAATCATAGGAGCAAGCATAGCCATAATTGTGCTATTGCTTGTCATCCTAATAGTAATAACATCAAACAATAATAAAACAGCAGAGAATACAGAAACATTAGGGAATGTGGATTTATCAGAACTGATAGATGTAGACAACATAGATACTTTATCTTATGAAACAGAAAAAACAGAAGAAGAAATATCAACAAAATATATAACAGGAAGAAATACGTATGAAGTAAAAGCAAATGTGCAAGCAGGAGAAATTGAAGGAAAAATGATATATGCAAGAGGAACACAAAATTTAAACATATATAAAGTTGAATATACATTAAATAAATACAAAGATACAACGACACAAGTACAAAATATTATGCAAGAATTCGAAAGTATCTGTCAAGGATATATGGAAATAACAGAAGAAGAATATACAGAAACAGAACAACTATATGGAGAAAGCACAGAAAGCTTTGAAAGACCAGTAGAAGAAAGTATCTATTATGAAGAAAGATTATATAGTAAAACATATAAAAATGCAGAAAACACATATGATATAAATTTTTATAGACAAGATAATAAAATTGTCTGTGAATTTGTGAAAACTTTATAATGAATAAAAAAATAGGATTGTAGAGAAAGACCTGTAAAAGGTCTTTTTTGTTGCCGTTATCATATTTGTTCACAAAAAATTTACAAACTATTTTAGCAAAATATATTGACAAGTGCTAAAAACGGGTATAATATATATGAAGTTAGCAAACAAACAATAAGAGTGCTAAAAAATTAAAGTAAAAAATGTAGAAATGCAATAACATATAAGATAATAGAACTAACAATTTAATCTAAAAGAGGTGAAACAATTGTTAGATGATAGAAAAAAGAAAGTATTACAAGCAATCGTAGAAGAATATATTAATACAGCAGAGCCAGTAAGTTCAAATGCATTGATAAACCGTAATGGATTAAATTATAGTAGTGCAACCATCAGAAACGAAATGGCTGATTTAGAAAAGGCAGGTTTCTTAGATAAGACACATACATCAAGTGGTAGAGTACCTTCAGAAAAAGGATACAGATATTATGTGGATGAACTACTAAAAGAAGATGATATTAGTTTAGAAGAAATTAAATATATTAGTGACAAACTAGAAACCAAAGTAAACGAAATAGAGGACTTAACAAAAATTGCAGCAAATACAATATCAGAAGTAACTCATTACACAACTGTATCAATAGGACCGAAAACAAATAGTCAGATTATTGAAGAGATTAAATTTGTATTATTAGGTTCTAGAATGATGATGGCAGTTATCTTAACAGATAGTGGATTAGTAAAAGAAACAATTATCAAATTTGATGAGGATGTTACAGAAAAACAAATAGAAACCATTAATTATATGTTTAATAAAAAACTAAAAGGACAACCAATCGAAACAATTGATGGACCTTTAGAAGAATACTTATATGATGAAATGACTTATAGTGTAAATGTTATCAAACCAATTATTGAGCAAATCAAAAAAGTATTAGAAGAAGAAAATATTTATTTAGAAGGAGCTAATAAATCATTTGATTTACCAGAATTTAATAGCTTAGATGTAGCGAAAAACTTTATTAATGTATTAGATACTAAAGAATTGGTAACTGATATGCTAGATTCTGGATTTGCAGATGATATTCATGTATATATAGGAGAGGAAAATCAGAAAGAAGAATTAAAAGATTTTAGCGTGGTAACATTTAAACATAAAGTAAATGGAAAAGATCTAGGAACAATTGGCATTATTGGTCCTAAGAGAATGGATTATTCAAAAGTAATTTCAGTTATGAAATATATTAATAAAAAGTTAAAAGAAATGGAATAAATTTGAAAAATAATCATCATTTGGCGTTGTTGACCTTCATTTTTAATTTAATCAACGTACAAAAAATACGTCTCATAAATTAAAAACTTAGTTGACTAGCCAAACAACGATTTTTTCCAAATTAGAAATTTAAGAAAGGTAGGTTTAATAATGGCAGAAAAAGAGAAAAATGAAAAATTAGAAAATGATGTAAAAAAAGAAGAAAAGGTAGAAAACAAAAAAGTGAAAAAAGAACAAGAAATTGTACCAAAATCAGAATATGATGAGTTGGATGATAGATATAAAAGAATTTTAGCAGAATTTGAAAATTTCAAAAAAAGAAGTGGAAAAGAAAGAGAAAATTTATATAACTCTATTTTATCAGATGTTGTAGCAGTTATGCTTCCGATACTAGATAATTTGGAGAATGCTGCTAAGGTAGAGACAAAAGATGAAGAATATAAAAAGGGAATTGAATTAGTATTAAAACAATTTCAAGATACATTAAAGGCAAAAGGTGTAGAAGAAATCAAAGCATTAGGAGAAACTTTTGATCCAGAATTGCATGAGGCAGTAAGTAGTGTTCAAGATGATACAAAAGGAGAAAAAGAAATTGTTCAAGAATATAGAAAAGGATATAAAATTGGTACAAAAGTCATTAGACATTCTATGGTAGTTGTAGCCAATTAAATTGATGAAAAGCAGCAATCTTCACATAAAAGAGGAGTTAAGATGAAAAAAGAAATAGAAAGAAAGTATGCTGTAAAATATATTCCTGAAGATTTAAAAATAACAGATATATTAGATATAGAACAAGCATTTATATATAAAGATGCCAAAACAGTCATTAGAGTTAGAAAGATACAAAATCAAAGATTAAACAGGATAGAATATATCTATACGGTTAAAACTAAAGGAGATATGGAATATGACAAATCTTCTAATATTGCACAAGTATATGAAATCGAAAACCATATAAAAGAAGAAGAATATAATGCACTCATTAAAAACAAAATAAGTAATATCATTAGAAAAACAAGAATAGTGATACCAATAGAAAATAACTTAAATGTAGAAATGGATGTATATAAAGACTATTTAGAAGGTTTAATAACAGCAGAAGTAGAATTTCCAAATGAGGATATTGCTAATACTTTTGAAAAGCCAGAATGGTTAGGAGAAGAAATTGGCTATAAAGAATTATCCAATTGGAAATTATCCAATATGACAAAAGAAGAATGGAAAACAAAAGTCACAATGGAAAGTTTAGAAAACAATAGAAAAATCATTCTTGATTTAAAAAAGAATGGAAAAATATGAAAGGTATTAATTTTAAAATATAAATTTAATTTAGGAGGAATTGAAAATGGGAAAAATTATAGGAATTGACTTAGGAACAACAAATTCATGTGTAGCTGTTATGGAAGGAGGAGAACCAGTCGTTATACCAAACGCAGAAGACCATCAGTTGTTGCATTTTCTAAAAATGGTGAAAGACTAGTTGGACAAATTGCAAAACGTCAAGCAGTTACAAATCCAGAAAATACTGTTATTTCAATCAAAAGAAAAATGGGAACTGCTGATAAAGTAAATATTGAAGGAGATGCCTTTACACCACAAGAAATTTCAGCAATGATTTTACAAAAATTAAAAGCTGACGCAGAAAATTATTTAGGACAAAAAGTAACACAAGCTGTTATTACTGTACCTGCATATTTCAATGATAGCCAAAGACAAGCAACAAAAGATGCTGGTAAAATTGCAGGACTAGAAGTATTAAGAATTATCAATGAGCCAACAGCAGCAGCACTTGCTTATGGTATGGATAAAGAACAAGACCAAAAAATATTAATCTATGATTTAGGTGGAGGAACATTTGATGTATCTATCCTAGATATTGGCGATGGTGTATTTGAAGTTTTATCTACAAGTGGTAACACACATTTAGGTGGAGATGACTTTGATAATGCAATTATTGATTACTTAGTTGATGAATTCAAAAAATCAAATGGAATTGACTTAAAACAAGATAAAATGGCAATGCAAAGATTAAAAGAAGCAGCAGAAAAAGCAAAAATAGAATTATCTGGTGTTCAACAAACACAAATCAATTTACCATTTATTACAGCAGATAGCACAGGACCAAAACATTTAGATGTTACATTAACAAGAGCAAAATTTGAAGAATTAATTCATGATTTAGTAGAAGCAACTGCAGGACCTGTAAACCAAGCTTTAAAAGATGCAGGAATTACAGCAAATGATATTCATAAAGTATTATTAGTTGGTGGTTCTACAAGAGTTCCAGCTGTACAAGAAGTTGTAAAAAGAATTACAGGAAAAGAACCAGATAAAGGAATTAACCCAGATGAATGTGTTGCCATTGGTGCAGCAATCCAAGGTGGTGTTTTATCAGGAGATGTAAAAGACTTAGTACTACTAGATGTAACACCATTATCATTAGGTATTGAAACATATGGTGGTGTATTTACAAAATTAATCGAAAGAAATACAACAATACCAACTAAAAAATCACAAATCTTCTCAACAGCTGCAGATGGTCAAACATCAGTAGAAGTTCACGTATTACAAGGTGAAAGAGAAATGGCTGCATATAACAAAACATTAGGAAGATTCCAATTAACAGGAATTCCAGCAGCACCAAGAGGTGTA
>CASFHP010000004.1 GCA_949294555.1 uncultured Eubacteriales bacterium | reverse complement strand
TTTTTCTTATTTACAAAATTTTTTAAAAAAATTATTCGTTTTTTTGTGTTAAGTTTTGATTACAACTATATTACAAGTTATTTAGCTGTGAATAGTAACGTCAATATAAATGCAAGTTATATAAAATTCACAAAAAATATTGATTATTCTACAAAAATATGATATATTTAAAGTTTTGCTACAATTTTCAATTGTCTTTTTTTCAAAAATAATATATAATAGACTAAATTTAAGGAGGAAGATATAATGATACTAAATTTAGAGATAGTCAGAGTTGATTCAGATTATTGTGATTATTTGAGAAAATTTGATAATAAAGTAGCTTATAACAAACATGAAAAAGAATTAAGACCATTTATAGGTATATTATTTGAAATAATTTCGCCCCTTTATCTAGTTTTAGAAGAATTTAAAAATTAATTGATAATGATATAATGCCTTTGGAAAAACTTTACCATATTAGGAGAATTCTTTCTATCTTATAAAAAACAGTAGAGTAGGGGGGGAATAGCACATTTTTTAGTATATAAAAATAAAAAATATATAATAAGAAAAAATTATAGATACAAATTTAAAAATATAATAAGTAAAATAATGATAGTAATGAAATTGGCTGTTTTATGTTATGCTCCTATCCCTTTTTACACAAAACTTTGATAATACAAACCAAAAATTTTTATAAATGTGAAAATAAGTGATCTACACAGTATAAAAAACGTGAAACATTATACAATACATGATATAAAAAACGTGAAATTTGATTGACTTATGTAATAATATATTATATAATACCCATAGAGGTGAACTTATGGATAGAAAAATTTATCAAGAGTTATTAAATTGGAAAAATTCTAATATTGAAAAACCATTAATGATAATAGGAGCAAGACAGATTGGCAAAACATATATTATAGACGAATTTTGCAAAAAAGAATTTAAAGAATATATTTATATAAATCTATTAGAGCAAACTGAAATTATAAAAATATTTAAGGAAGAAATTAATACGGCCGAAAAATTTAATAGAATGAAAATTTATTTGGATAAAGACATTGATTTGGAAAACACCATAATATTTTTCGATGAGGTTCAAGAAAGTGAAGAAATAATAAGTGCATTAAAATACTTTAATGAAAGTGAAGAACCTTTTAAAATAATATGTGCTGGCAGTTTGCTAGGCGTAAAATTAAAAAGAATGCATTCATCATTTCCAGTAGGAAAAGTTAAAATGTTAAATATGTATCCTATGGATTTTGAAGAATTTTTAATTGCAAATGGTAGTAAATCACTCGTTGATGAAATAAAAAAATGTTATATAGAAAGTACACCTATGGATTCGGTATTGCATGAAAAAGCACTAAATTTATACAGACTATATTTATGCGTTGGAGGAATGCCTGAAGCAGTAAAAAATATAATTGCTAATGAAAAAGATATATTGAAATTTGATAAAACTATTATTGAAGATATTTATCAATCTTATCTAAATGATATGAACAAATATGTTTCAAATAAATTTGAAGCCAGCAAAATAGAAACAATATACAAATCTATTCCTTCGCAATTAGGAAATATGAGTAATAAATTTCAATATGGAAAAATATCATCAAATGCACGAAAAAGAGACTATGAAACAGCATTGAATTGGCTACTTTCAAGTACTATGATTCATAAATGTTCTATATTAAAAAAGCCAGAAATTCCACCATTAGGATTTATTATAGATGACCATTTTAAATTGTATTTAAGTGATGTTGGAATTTTAGTAAATATGCTACAAGTAAAATATAATGATATTATATTAGATAATCTTTTACAATATAAAGGAATAATTGCGGAAAATTATGTTGCTACACAATTGGTAGCAAAAAATATTCCATTAATGTATTGGGAATCTGGAAATCAAGCTGAAATTGATTTCATCTTATATAATAATGATGGTATTATACCAATTGAAGTAAAGGCAAATGATAATGTTGGAAGTCAGAGTTTAAATGTTTATATAAAAAGATATCAGCCTAAATATGCAATAAGAATTTCTACAAAAAATTTTGGATTTTCTAATAATAATATAAAATCAATCCCTTTGTATGCTACATTTTGTATAAAATAGGGGGGATAGCACATTTTTTAATATGAAAATATTATGAAATTTTGTGCAATCTTTAATTTAAGAAAAAATAAATTTATAAATAAAAAACTTTTTTAATATAAAAATAATAAAAAAATAAATTTTAAGATTTAAAAATATATTATTGTAATATCAAAAAACGAACTTTTGTTATTTAGTAATTTTTTATAGAATTTATATAATATTTTAATTAAATTATTGTTTCATTAAGTTCAAAATCGTTTTTAAGCAATTTTAATTATTGAAATGTAATTTCATTTATTATATAAATTTTGATTTTAATGAGTTTTTTTGCAGATTTATATATTCCTAATTAATATAATATTTGCATTTTGTACTATGATCTTATAAATTGTATGATTGTTGCAATAGCTGTATTACAAACTAAAATCATACAAAATAATGACCTTCTAAAATCGATTTTAAGCCATTTTTATTTTTAGGTTGATAAATTACTTGTTTAGAATTTAAGGTTAAATATTGATTTTAGAAAATTACCATTAAAAAGTAGATTTTTCTGAAGAAACTACTATCATATCTAGATATACAAAAAAGTACCAAAAAAGCGACGCACGAGAATCGATTTTAAGTCGTTTTCATTTTTTAGGCATATAGTTTGTTGTCCGTAAAATAAGGCAAATATGGAGAAATAGGCACTTTGGAGATTTTTGAAAAATTTTCATAGAATTTAATATATAAAAATTAAAAATATATAATAAGAAAAAATTATAGATATAAATTTAAAAATAAAACAAGTAAAATAATTATAGTAATGAAATTATATAAGTAAAATAAAAAAAATGTCTTAAAATTAATTTTAATAAGTTATAATAATATTGATATAACTGTAATACAAAAGATTATTAGTATGCATAAAACAGCTAAAAGCCTTGAATTAGTAGAAGTAGAGGTTTATGGCTGTTTTTATATTATGCCCCTATCTCTTTTTGCACAAAACTTTGATTTTGTGCAATGTTTAATAAGCATATTTATTTGAGAGATTCTATCCTCTCCCTATCTTAAATACGCAATTACTTTAAATATAAGCATTTTATGCTTTTTATTCATTTTTAAAATCTTTTAAAAATATAATATTACTTTGCGTCATTTTATTTTTTTCAGAATATTTTTTCCATTCTGTTACTTCTCTTTCTTGAATGCAATAATATTTTAATTTTGTAGCAATATTATATTTATTATGAAAAAAATCATTATCTACAAAATATGATCTTTGTCGTTGTTCTTCAAAACATAACATCTCATAGAGTTTTATTTTTGCTAAATCAATATCATTAAAGGTTTGTAATATATAAGGCTTTCCTTCTCCTTGTCGAATATATATTCCATATTCTTTCATAGACCTCCCCCTTCAAAATTATATCACGTTTATGTAAAGAACTAGAATAAATTTTTAGATATAAAAAGAAATATGCAGAAAGTAAAAGACCGAATTTTTGACTATTTTATTGATTTGTAGTATAATAATTATATGGAACTTTTTAATTTGGTCTAGTTTATAGACCTTCGCCCACATTTATGTGGAGACCCCGTAGGAGATTAATATGATTTTATTTATCAAAATTATTGCACTTTTTTATTTAGTACTTTTCTTGTTTGGTTGTTTCAATTATTTTAGGGAACATATCAAGGAAAATACAACAGCTTTATCATTAACAATTATAGCAATTTTATGTGCTATAGTTCCATTCCTTGCCTCCTAACGGGGGCTCTTTTTTTGCCTTTTTAATCTCTTTTTATCGTAAAGAAAACAATGTTAGATAGCAATTACCAAAAAAATATTGAACCAAACGGTAAATATCCATTAGTTCAATATTTTCAATATATAATATGAAGAATGCATTCATTTTAATTTATATATGTATATTCATACGCTAAATACATACAATCAATGGCACTTATCTTTTTGCTTCTTTTACTTAAATCTTCGTAAATAAGCATCCATTTTTTCAATAAATTCTTTATTATTTTTTGTCTTTGTCATTTCACTAATTACTTGTTCTGTAACTTCTGCAACAGACATTGTATTCATTGCCTTTCTTAAAGCAAAAACAGTTTCTCTTTCAGTAGGCGTCAATAATAAGTCTTCCCTTCTTGTACCAGATTTATTAATATCAATTGCTGGGAAAATTCTTCTTTCTGACAATTTTCTGTCTAGATGAACTTCCATATTACCTGTACCTTTAAATTCTTCAAATATAACGTCATCCATTCTACTACCTGTATCGATTAAAGCTGTTGCCAATATGGTTAAGCTTCCCCCATTTTCAATGTTTCTTGCTGCACCAAAGAATTTTTTTGGTTTATGTAATGCTGCTGGGTCCATACCACCTGATAAAGTTCTTCCTGAAGATGGAATAACAAGGTTATATGCTCTGGTTAATCTTGTAATACTATCTAGTAATATAACAACATCTTTTTCTTGCTCAATTAATCTTTTGGCTCTTGCTAATACCATTTCTGCAACTTTAACATGATGTTCTGGTAATTCATCAAATGTTGAGTGAATAACTTGACCTTTGATAGAACGTTTCATGTCTGTTACTTCTTCTGGTCTTTCATCAATTAGAAGTACGATTAATTCTACTTCTGGGTTGTTTTGACTAATACTATTTGCAACTTTTTTTAATAGTGTTGTTTTTCCTACTTTTGGAGGAGCAACAATCATTCCTCTTTGTCCTTTTCCTATTGGACACATTAAGTCTATAATTCTGGTTGCATAATCATTTTGAACGGTTTCTAATCTTAGTCGTTCGTTTGGATAAATAGGAATTAATTCGTCAAATCTTTTTCTTTTTAAAGCTTTTTCTGGATGTTCTCCATTAACTTCTCCTACAAAGATTAGTGAAGGAAATTTTTCGCCTTCTCTAAATCTAGAAATTCCTTTGATGATATCTCCTGTGTCTAGTCTAAAACGTCTTATTTGTACCATAGATACATAAACATCTTTTTCACTTGACAAGAAATTATCGCCTCTTAAAAAGCCATATCCATCAGGCATAATGTCTAATATACCTTCAACGATTTCGTCTCCTTCATTGGTTAATTTATAGTCGACAATAGGTTCTCCATTTTCGTCATATTGTCTTTCTACTGTTACTTTTTTTATTTCCTCATGATTGTGGTTTTCATTCGTCATATTTTCATCCATTTCATTGTTCTCATCTTCTTTATCTGCTTCTAAAGATGGATTGATTATTTGTTTTAATACTGCTATTAATTCTTCTTTTTTTAATTTTGAAATATTTTTAATGTTGTGTTCTTTTGCTAATGCTTTTAAATCCGTTAAACTCATTTCTTCTAAATCTATCATAAAACCTCCTAACTTTATAAATGAATGGTTTATTTCATTTATACTTTTATTTAATATTTAATTTTATTTATACATTTTTAATATGGGAATAAAAACGAACCTAATACAATTAGTATTATAACATAAAAAATAAAAAAAATAAACAAATTTTCCAAAAAAAGGAATATAATCTACAAGACTACATTCCTTGGTCAACATATACTCGCTCATTTGGGTGATACATATCCAATTTTTCTCTAGCCATTTCTTCAATAAATTCTAAAGAATTTACATTTTCCTTTTGTTGGTTTAAATCCTCATTTTTCTGTTTTTCTGACGCAATTTGTTGATTTAATTCTTCAGTATTTTTACTATATTCATTTAATGTTTTTTGTTGATTAATAAAGATATATATAACATATATAGCAATTGCTATAATCAATAAATTTCTTAAAATTTTTTTACTTTTTTTCATAGGTAATCTCCAGTTTCTAAAAGTTTCACATATATATTATTCTACATATATGCTTTTTTTCCTTCTAATTTTTTGCATTTTTTACAAATTTATTAGATATTTATGCTTTTTTTCGTATACCAGAAATTTTTTTGAAGGTTTTTGTAAAAAATTTTCTGATATTGATGATTATAAATGATATTGGATTTAAAAATAATTTTTTTATGAACTTAGCTAAGATAGTTAATGGAATTTTAATGATATGAAATATTGTGCGAAAAATTTTCTTTATAAAATTGATGATTGCTAAGCTAATTCGTAATATGTATTTGCTTACAAACAAAATATACACTAAAATACCAATTAAGATTGCCAAAAACATAAATAGTCGAATTTCTCCATTGTTATAAGTAAATATAGAGTATAGTATAATAAAACCTGTTAAAATCCAAAATAGAGCGTCTTCAATGTAAGTTATAAAATCAGAAGTTTTGATTGCTTTTCTTAATATTCTAAAAAAGTCAAATAATAATCCAATGATGAAACCATTTATAATAAATATCAAAAATAAATATACTTGTGTATTAATCATCATTTCCCCCTATTGCAAAATTCTACTTAAATATTTTGCTAATGAGACTGCTTTTATTTTTTTCTACTTCTTTATTACTGTATGCTAAATAGGCTATATTTCCTTCTACAATGACTTCAGAAGTGTCAATACTCAATTTGGTTATTCTAAGCCCTTCCCCTTTTATAGTTAGTAAACCTAACTCTGTTTCTACCATAATCACTTGGTCGTCAAAACTTAAAACATCTAAGACACCTGATATGCTAAGTTTTCCTCTATTTTCTAATATTAAATTTTGTACCACTGCGGTATTGATTGTTTTTCTTTCATCAATTGTCATATGCATACCTCCAAATTTTTAATCTAAATTATATATATTCAAAGGTTGTCTATTTTAGAACAAAAATTCAATAACAGAATAGATTATAAATTTTTATTAGCTCAAGTTATATTAAATATTTTTGGAGATTAAATGGCTAACATTACAGAATATACAAATTCTAACATTATCAAGCGTAAAATCGCTGGCGCACCGCGACTTTTCCACTTGATAATATAAAAATTTGTAATATTCTTCCATTTGCACATTTAATCTCCAAAAATATTTAATATAACTTGAGCTAGTTAATTTATTAATTATTATAAAATATAGTATCATGTAATTTTTCTAACATTTTGTCAGTGACAAATGTTTTAAATGTAATCGAAATTTTACTTTCAGTAACCTGGAATTCCAATAATTCCAGCTTATTTTCTTTCATAAAGTTTATCGTTTTTGTAATAGCTTCTGCATTTCTAATCATACCATTGCCTATAATAGATATTCTAGAAATATCCTTTTTAATAATACTTTTGATTTCATCTTTTTCTATTTTTTCATCAGATATGACCGTGCCATAATTCTCATTAAAAGTTGATTTTGTAATAATTGGTATTTTATATTTCTCCCCTATTTCAACACATCGATTATGCAAAACTTTTGCACCTTCATTTGACAATTCTAACATTTCATCATACGAAATTTTGGTCAATTTTTTCGTATTTTGTACTTTTTTAGGGTCTGATGAATAAATTCCATCAACATCTGAGAATATATAACAATTTTTTGCTTTTAAGGCTGCTGCAACCGCAACAGCTGTTGTGTCAGAACCACCTCTGCCAAATGTCGTGATGTCTAAGTTTTCGTTAATTCCTTGAAAACCTGTGATAATGACAATTTTGTCGCTTTTTAATTCTGCATAAATTCTTTCTGTATTAATATTTTCGATAAATGCGTCTTGATTTGTGTTATTTGTATAAATACCCGCTTGCCATCCAGTTAGTGATACAGAAGGAAAATCTAAGCTATTTAATAAAATACTTAGTTTTGCAGCTGACATTTGTTCTCCACAACTTACTAAGGCGTCTAGTTCTCTTTTGTTAACTTCGTCTGTTAGTTCATAGGCCTCATGAATGAGTTTATCGGTTGTTTTTCCTTGTGCTGATAATATAACAACGACATTTTTATTATTTGCTTTGAAATCAATTATTTTGTTGGCAACAATTTTTAAGTTTTCATTATTTGAAACAGAACTTCCCCCAAATTTTAATACGATGATATCTTCCATTTAGCACATTCCTTTCTCTTTGCAAATCTACAAATTTCCTAATAGTAGATATTCATGCAATTATGTTGTTTTAATATTATAAAAATGGAATTTATTATAATAATAAAAGTAATGAGCTAAAATTATTTAACTTTAACCCATTACTATTATATTCAAATATATCGGAATATGTTATTTTTTAGAAAATTTCAAATAGCTTTCCATAAAATCATCTATTTTGCCATCCATAACAGCTTCTACGTTCCCAACTTCATAATTGGTTCGATGGTCTTTTACCATTGTATATGGACAAAATACATATGAACGTATTTGACTTCCCCAAGCAATATCTCTTTGTTCGCCTTTTAAATCTTCAATTTTTTCTTTATGTTCTTTTTCTTTTAAATCAAATAGTTTTGACTTTAACATTTTCATTGCTGTTTCTCGATTTTGAATCTGAGAACGTTCTGATTGACAACTAACGACTATGTTTGTAGGAATATGTGTAATTCTAACAGCAGATGATGTTTTATTGATATGTTGTCCTCCTGCTCCTGAAGCTCGATAAGTATCAATTCTTAAGTCATCTGGATTGATTTCAATTTCAATATCATCTGTAATTTCTGGTAATACTTCTACAGAAGCAAAGGAAGTGTGTCTTCTTCCTCCACTGTCAAATGGAGAAATTCTGACTAATCTGTGTACCCCCATCTCCCCTTTCATATATCCATAGGCATTTTCTCCAATAATTTCAAAGGTTACACTTTTTATTCCTGCTTCTTCTCCTTCTAAATAGTCTAGCTCTGTTACTGTGTATCCATTTTTGTCTGCCCATCTGGTATACATTCTATATAGCATTTCTGCCCAGTCTTGCGATTCTGTACCACCTGCTCCTGGGTGGATAGTTACTATGGCATTATTGCTATCATATTTTCCAGATAATAAAGTTGCTACTTCAAACTTTTCTACATCTGCTTCTGTTTTTTTGGTATTTTTAATAATTTCTTTTGCCATTTCTTCGTCTGGTTCTAAATTTACCAATTCTGTTAATTCTTTTAGATTTTGTATTTCACTTTCTATTGTTTTATATTCATTTACTTTATTTTTTACACTTTTTATTTTGGCTAATACTTTATTAGATTGTTTGGTATCTTGCCAAAAATCTTCTTTTAGTGTTTGAGCTTCTAAATCTTTTAATTCTGTTTCTAGTTTAAAAATGTCAAAGAGACTCACCCAAATCTTGTAATTTTTCTTCTAAGGTTTTTAAAAGTCTTGCATTTTCTTCTAGCTCTAACATTCTATCACGCTCCTTTTTAAAAGTTTTAGGGGGAAGCATACGCTTCCCCCTGGGACAAATGCCCCTAAAGGTAAAGTTAACGGTTACATTTGGATAACTTTTCATCGGAATGCATAATTGCATTTCCAATTGAAAGCAATCCCAAAATGAAGAATGGTATTGATACCAACGCCATCAGCGTTTGTATCATATTTTCACTGCTGTTCAGAACTCTCGTTCCTTCTTGAAGAGTTGCCTTGATGTTTTCCATATTCAAGAACTCTTCAAAAAAGTTCGGGTTCTGATATAAGTAGTCTGTAAAAGCTCTTACTTCTGCAAGAGAATACAGAATGCTACCAACAATGAAGAATAAGAAAACCGCTATGCTCAAATATCTGAGCAATCGCCATCCTATCCGAGGACTATTCAGAATGTCCTCAATCTTTTTTCCTGTGTTGTCAATTAACCGCTTTACTTTTTTTGCCATATTTTTGGCCTCCTTATAATTTATTTGGACTACGTCCATACCTATATTATAGCACAAACGGTTAGGAAAATCAAAAATAGGCTTGAAGTAACTTTAAATGACAATATTAAATATTTTTCCTGGTACGTAAATTTCCTTTTTAACTGTATTCTCACTTAATATTTTAGCCACTTTTTCATCTTTTTTAATAATATCTAACATATCTTTTGGATTTATTTCTGCATCCACTGCAACACAAGTCTTTAATTTTCCATTTACTTGAACTGGTATATTTACAGTACCACCTTTTAAGTCCTTCTCATTTATCGTTGGCCACTCTTCGTTATATATAAAGGTAGTTTTTCCAAATACATGCCATTCTTCCTCAGCAAAATGAGGTGCCAATGGTGCTAGTAATTTAATAAAGGTTTCTGTAACATTTAATACAAGTGCATTGTTTACATTATCTGTATTCAAATAACTGTTAATTGCATTTAGTAATTCCATATTTCTTGCAATTGCTGTATTAAATTGGAAAGATTCAATATTCATTGTCATAGATTTAATGGTTTGGTTCATTAATCTTAGTAAATCTTTTTCTGGTGTTCCAATTTTTGCATTTTCTTGTGTTTGTAGGTCTTTCACTTTTTCGATTAATGTTTCTACTCTTGTGAAATATTTAACCATTGCTTCAATTCCCTTGTCATCCCAAGGTCCACCTTTTTGATAGTCAAAGCCAAACATTAGATACATTCTAAAAACGTCTGCTCCATATTTATCAATGTATGTGTCTGGAGATACTGTATTTCCTTTTGATTTACTCATTTTATTTCCATCTGGTCCTAAAATCATACCTTGATGGATTAATTTTGTGAATGGTTCGTCAAAATTTAGATATCCTAAATCTCGCATTGCTTTTGTCATAAATCTCGCATAGATTAAATGCATTGCCGCATGTTCTTTTCCTCCAACATAAACATCTACAGGTAAAAGTTTATTGGTTAGCTCTTTATTAAATGCTTCTTTATCATTTTTTGCATTTGGATATCTTAGATAATACCAAGATGAACATACAAAGGTGTCTAATGTATCTGCTTCTCTGGTTGCATCTCCCCCACATTTTGGACATTTACAATGCATAAATTCTTCTGATTTTTTAAGTGGAGATACACCATCTGGTTTAAATTCTACATTATATGGTAGTAATACTGGTAAGTCTTTTTCTGGAACAGGGACAATACCACATTTATCACAATAAATAATTGGGATTGGTGCTCCCCAATATCTTTGTCTTGATACTAACCAGTCTTTTAATCTATAATTAATTGTTTTCTTTCCAATACCTTCTTTTTCTAGGTCTGCTACAATTTGCTTTTTCGCTTCTTCAGTTGTTAAATTGTTATATTTACCACTATTTACTAATACACCATATTCTGTATATGGCAAATGATATTCTTCTTTTTCATCTTTTGGCTTAATAACTTCTTTTATTGGTAAATTATATTTTGTTGCAAATTGATAATCTCTTTCATCATGTGCAGGAACTGCCATAACGTTTCCAGTTCCATAATCTTCTAATACATAGTCAGCAATCCAAATAGGCACTTTGTCTCCATTTAATGGATTGATTGCATAGGCACCTGTAAAGGTTCCAGTTTTTACTCTTTCTGCTGACATACGGTCAATTTCGGTTAATTTTAAAGTTTCTGCAATATAATTTTCAACATTTTCTTTATATTCTTCTGTTGTAATTTCTTTAACCAATTTGCTTTCTGGCGCAAGAACAACATAGGTTACACCTTGAAGGGTATCTGGTCTTGTTGTAAATATTTTTATATCATGTTTTCCATCTTCTGTTTTAAATACAATCTCGGCACCTTCTGATTTTCCTATCCAGTTTGTTTGGATTTTTTTCGTAGATTCTGGCCAATCTAAATCTTTTAAATCTTCTAATAGTTCTTCCGCATAATCTGTAATTTTGAAAAACCATTGACTTAATTTTTTCTTGACAACTTCTGTGCCACATCTTTCACATTTTCCATTAATCACTTGTTCATTTGCAAGAACAGTTTTACAGCTATCACACCAATTTACAGGTGCTTCTTTTTTATAGGTTAACCCTGCTTCATATAATTTTAAAAATATCCATTGTGTCCATTTATAATAATCTGGCATACAAGTTTCTACAGAGTAATCCCAATCATAGCTTCCACCCATTTCTTCTAACTGCTTTTTCATGGTTTCGATATTTTTCTTTGTAGAGTCTTCTGGATGAATACCAGTTTTAATTGCATAATTTTCTGCTGGAAGTCCAAAGGCATCAAATCCCATTGGATGGAATACATTGTATCCTTGCATTTTTTTCAATCTTGCAAAAGAATCTGCTGGTCCAAAATTGAACCAGTGTCCTAAATGAAGCTTTGCTCCTGATGGATAAGAAAACATTTCTAAGGTATAAAGTTTTTCTTTTTTACTGTCTGGATTGTATTTATATATATTGGCTTCTTTCCATTTTTCTTGCCATTTTTTGTCTGTACTTTTTGAGTAGTTCACGTTTCATCCCTCCAAAATTTTGTATCTATTTTATTGAATAGGAATTTGCATGTTTCCTATTCAATAACAAATTTATCAGGAAGCATATGACTAAGCATTTTTGCCATGACAATTTTTATATTTTTTACCTGAACCACATGGGCATGGGTCATTTCTTCCTACTTTTGGTCCATCGTTTTTGATAGTTCTATCAACGTCTGTACCAATTTTTGCTCCGCCATCAACACTATGGATAGCTTCTAATGCTGCTCCTGTAATTTTGACAGTTTCTTGTCTTTTTGCTTCTCCTTGCTGACGAATATTCATTAAAATTTTTGTTACATCAACTTTAATGTCTGAAATCATTTCATCAAACATATCCATACCTTCGATTCTGTATTTTACAACAGGGTCTTGTTGACCATACGCACGAAGGCCAATACCATTTTTTAATTCGTCCATGCTATCAATATGATTCATCCATTTTTCATCAACAACTTTAAGCATAACAATTCTTTCAAGTTCTCTCATTTGTTCAGAACCAATAGCTACTTCTTTTTCTGTATATTTTGCATTTGCTTGTTTGATTAATTCTTCTGTAATCTTTTCAGGCTCTGAAATATGGTCCTTAATATATGGTAGCATTTCAATTCCATATGTATTTAAAATATCTTGATTTAGGGCTTCTACATTTACTTCGTTCTTTTCTGGATCTATATACATATTAACAGTAGCTTCTGCTACAGAATGTATCATATCCATAATATTATCATGGATATTTTCTCCATCTAGTACTTCTCTTCTTTGACCATAGATAATTTCTCTTTGTGCATTCATAACGTCATCATATTTTAAGACATTTTTACGAATACTAAAGTTTCTACTTTCTACTTTCTTTTGTGCATTTTCAACTGCTCTTGATATGATTTTAGAATCAATTGGCATGTTTTCATCTGCACCTAAAGAATTATATACTTTTGTAATCGCATCTCCACCGAAGATTTTCATTAAATCATCATCTAAGGCAATATAGAATTTAGATTCTCCGACATCTCCTTGACGTCCTGAACGTCCTCTTAACTGGTTATCAATTCTTCTTGATTCATGTCTTTCTGTTCCGATGATTTTTAATCCACCAGCTTCAATTACTTTCTCTTTTTCTTCCTTAATTTGTTCATCATATTTATCTACTAATTCTTTAAATTGTTTTCTAGCATTTAAAATATCTTCATTGTCTGTTTCATAATAAGTGTTTGCTTCTTCTATTAGCTCATGAGGTACTTTCTTTCTTCTCATTTCTTCTTTTGCTAAGAATTCACTGTTTCCACCTAAGATAATATCGGTACCACGTCCTGCCATGTTTGTTGCAATCGTTACTGCTCCAAACTTACCAGCTTGTGCAACAATTTCTGCCTCTTTTTCATGATATTTCGCATTTAATACCTCATGCTTAATACCTTCTTGTTTTAGTAATTTGCTTAATTTTTCTGATTTTTCGATTGATACAGTACCTACTAGAACTGGTTGACCCTTTTCATGACTTTCTTTGATGCTTTTTACAATTGCTCTGAATTTTGCATTCTCATTTTTATATATAACATCATTTTCATCTTTACGAATCATTGGTTTATTTGTAGGAATTTCTACAACGTCTAAGTTATAAATTTCCTCAAACTCTGCTTCTTCTGTCATGGCAGTACCTGTCATACCAGATAATTTGTCATACATTCTAAAGTAATTTTGGAATGTAATGGTTGCCAATGTTTTTGATTCATCTGCAATTTTTACATGTTCTTTGGCTTCAATTGCTTGATGTAA
Source organism: uncultured Eubacteriales bacterium (assembly GCA_949294555.1). Classification (GTDB taxonomy): domain Bacteria; phylum Bacillota; class Clostridia; order TANB77; family CAG-508; genus CAG-269. The sequence continues at coordinate 93,674 of CASFHP010000004.1, read as the reverse complement.
TCCATTATTATATCTTCTTCCATACATGATACGACCTGTAAATTCATCAACAATTAGTACTTCTCCATCTTTTACGATATAGTCAATATCTTTTTTCATAACACCATGTGCTCTTAAAGCTTGGTTAACATGGTGTACCAATGTTGAATTTTCCAAGTCATTGAAGTTTTCTAGTCCAAATGCTTCTTCTGCTTTTTTAATACCTTTTTGTGTAAGTGACGCAGATTTTGCCTTTAAGTCTACAATATAATCATATTTTTCATTGTCTTCTGCTTGTTCATAATCTTTTACATCTTCTTCTACAATAACTTTTGGTGTTAATCTTCTAACAAAATTATCTGCTTTTTTATATAAATCAGAAGATTCATTTGCTTTACCTGAAATAATAAGTGGTGTTCTGGCTTCATCAATTAAAATACTATCAATCTCATCGACAATCGCATAATGTAATCCTCTTTGTACTAATTGGTCTTTATAAATAACCATATTATCTCTTAAGTAATCAAATCCAAATTCATTATTTGTACCATAAGTAACATCTGCATTATATGCTTCTTGTTTTGCTTTAGGTTCCATACCGCTAATTACTAATCCAACAGATAATCCTAAGAATTTATATAATTTTCCCATCCATTCACTATCTCTTTTTGCTAGATAGTCATTGACAGTAATAACATGAACACCTTTTCCTTCAAGTGCATTTAGATATACTGGCAAAGTAGCAACTAATGTTTTTCCTTCTCCTGTCTTCATTTCCGCAATTCTACCTTGGTGTAAAATAATACCACCAATTAATTGCACATCAAAATGTCTCATACCTAAAACTCTTTTAGAAGCTTCTCTAACAACAGCATAAGCTTCTGGCAATATATCATCTAATGTTTTACCATCTGCTAATTGTTTTTTAAAATAGTCTGTTTTTCCTCTTAATTCACTATCACTTAATTTTGACATCTCTTCTTCAAGCGCATTTATTTTATTTACTAATGGCTTTACTCTTTTTAATTCTTTCTCACTGTATGTTTTAAATAATCCCATTGTATTCGTTCCTCCTAAGTTTATTTTTTCATTTATATCTAATTTTGTCCTTGATACTATATCACTAAAATATTTTTTTATCAAGTGTTTTGAGGGGATTTATTAGAATAATTTGATGACTTTGGGGACGGAGCAAAAAATCATCATTTATTTTATAAGAAGTTTTATAAAAATCTTTATATAAATGATGATTTTTTGCTCCGTCCCCAAAGTCATCAAATTAAGCATAATAGTTTTTTATATGCATATAATTAAAAAGCAAAACTTATAATGGAAAGGAAAATTCTATGTTTATATATAATTTTAAAGTAAATGGAAGTAAACTTTTTAAATACTTTTTTACAGGTATTGTCATTTTAATTATTATTATCTTAATCTTTGTTAGTATAAAATTATTCATGGGTGCTAAAAATGAAAGAAATATCTCTAGTTGTATGCCTCAAAGCGATGTTTCTGTTATTTCTGCTAAAAATTATACAAATGTCTTAAAAGCCGTTCATGAAAATATAGATGATTATGTTGGTGTAAAAATTCAATTTACAGGCTATATTTATCGTGTGTTAGATTTAACAGATACCCAATTTATATTGGCTAGAGATATGATTATTTCTTCTGATTTTCAATATGTGATTGTTGGATTTCTTTGTGAGTATGAAAATGCACAGGAGTTTAAAAATGAAACTTGGGTTGAGTTAACTGGTGAAATTACAAAAGGCAATTATCATGGTGATATGCCTATTGTAAAAGTAACAGACATAAAAACAGTTGATAAACCAAATGAAGAATATGTATATCCTCCTGATGAGAGCTATATTCCTACAAGTGGTGTATTGTAAAAGAAAATGCCCTGATGGGCATTTTTTTGTTTACTTTATCGACAAATTGTGATATTATATATATATGATTTTAAATTCGGAGGTAAGGGGTTGAAAAATAATTATAATTTTGGCGTCGTCAAACTTCATTTAAAATTTATTCAACGTACAACTAGTACGCCTCATAAATTTTAAACTCGTTTTCCTAGCCAAAATTTAATTCTTTTCCAACCAGATTTGTGCCTTAAGAAAGGAATGAGATAAAAGATGAAAGAAAATGAATTAATTTTAATCTTAGACTTTGGTGGACAATACAATCAATTAATTGCAAGAAGAGTCAGAGAATGTAATGTGTATTCAGAAGTTGTACCATACAACATCTCTATTGAAAAAATCAAAGAGAAAAATCCGAAAGGAATTATCTTTACAGGTGGACCTGCTAGTGTTTATGGAGAAGATTCTCCTAAATGTGCAGAAGGTATTTTCGATTTAGGTATTCCTGTTTTAGGAATTTGTTATGGTATGCAATTAATGACTTATACTTTAGGAGGAAATGTTTCAAGAGCAAATACAAGAGAATATGGAACAACAAAGGTAAATATTGATAACACCTCTTCCCTATTTCAAGGATTTGAAACTACAAATGATTTCTTAATGAGTCATACAGATTTTGTGTCAGAAGTACCAAACGGTTTTAAAAATATTGGTTCAACAGACCATTGCCCAAATGCAGCAATGGAAAATGCAGAGAAAAAATTATATGGTATTCAATTCCATCCAGAAGTTAACTTATCTGTTAATGGAACACAAGTTATCAAGAATTTTTTGTTTAATATTTGTGGTTGTTCTGGAGATTGGCAAATTTCTTCTTTTGTAGAAGATAGTATTAAAACTCTAAAAGAAAAAATCGGAGATAAAAAAGCTTTATGTGCCCTATCTGGTGGTGTTGATTCTTCTGTTGCAGCTGTGCTATTACATAAAGCTATTGGTAAAAACTTAACATGTATCTTTGTTGACCATGGATTGCTTCGTAAAAACGAAGGTGACGAAGTTGAAGAAGTTTTCAGAAATCAATTTGATATTAATTTAGTCAGAGTGAATGCAAAAGATAGATTTTTAGCTAAACTTGCTGGTGTTACAGACCCAGAAAGAAAAAGAAAAATCATTGGAGAAGAATTTATTAGAGTTTTTGAAGAAGAAGCCAAGAAAATTGGTACAGTAGACTTTTTAGTACAAGGTACTATATACCCTGATGTTATTGAAAGCGGTTTAGGAAAAAGTTCTGTTATTAAAAGTCATCACAATGTTGGTGGTCTTCCAGACTATGTAGATTTTAAAGAAATTGTAGAACCTTTAAGAAATCTATTTAAAGATGAAGTTAGAAAAACAGGATTGGAATTAGGAATACCTGAAAACTTAGTATTTAGACAACCATTCCCTGGTCCTGGACTAGCAATTAGAGTAATTGGCGATATTACTGAGGATAAATTAGATATCTTAAAAGAAGCAGACAGTATTTTTAGAGAAGAAATCGCAAACGCAGGACTTCATAAATCTATTAATCAATATTTTGCAGTATTGACAAACTTAAAATCTGTTGGTGTTATGGGAGATGAAAGAACTTATGATTATACCATTGCCCTACGTGCAGTTGAAACAACAGATTTTATGACTGGTGTTTGGAGCAAAATTCCTTATGAAGTATTAGAAAAAGTTTCTTCAAGAATTGTTAATGAAGTAAAACATGTTAATAGAGTTGTTTATGATATTACTTCAAAACCGCCTGCAACCATTGAATGGGAATAAATAAAGTAGAAGATTCAAAAAAATGAATCTTCTTTTTTTAGACTACATTTTTTGACAATAATTATAAAATGTGGTATAATGTTATGTAGAGTGATTAAATGATTTAATTATTTTATGCATCAGGTTTTAACTAGAATAAACAAAGGAGGGGTTGTAAAATGAAAAAGAGTTCATTTATATCTATGAAAAGAATATTAGCAATTCTTATCTTAGCAATTATGGTACTTACACCTATAACAAGTAAGGCGGCTTTTAGTTTCTGGCCATTTGGAAACAGAGACAATGTCAATACAGCAATCAACAATAAATATGCTGATATTGATAACTACAAATCTTTCTTAAATGAAGCAAAAAATTTCACACAAGGTCTTAACACAAATATGAGTGTTGATGATATGAAAATTAATATCATTGACAAGATCACAGAACTTCAAGAAAAATACAGTGATACAACAGTTATACCTTATATATCTAACCAAATTTTAAACACAACGATTACATCAACAGATACAAGTGCAAGTGGCTTATTAAGTTCTATTGTATCAACAATACAATCATTCTTAAATAATACTAATCTTGCAATAGAAAGTTTAAGTCCTAATGTAGTTGTAGATGATATGGTTGCAACAACTGCTGGTAATTTCTCAGGAGAAGCATATGCAGTTAATTTAAGCGGTAATATCTATTATGCTAATCCAGATGCAAATGGAAATCCAACTTCTAATAAATGGGTTGTATTAGTACATGGATTTATGATGAACGGTCAAGCAATGGCAGACGCAATTGGTCATATGTATATTGATCAAGGATTTAACATTCTAGCACCTGACTTAAGAGGATTTGGTAATAGTGGCGGTAATGAAGGAAAAGGTGGAATGGGATATCTAGATAGTCTTGACATTTGGGATTGGCTAACATATCTAAATGAACATTACACATGTGATGAAATCTTTGTTCATGGTGTATCATTAGGTGGTGCTACAACATTATTCTTATCAGGATTAGAAGTAGATGGTAAAACACTAAAAGATCAAAATGTTATTGGATTAGTAGATGATTGTGGATATACTTCTATGACAGGAATTGTAGAAGACTTATTAAATACTTTAGGAAGTAATGAATTAGTATCAAAAATACTTGGTATATTTGATGTAACAGATTTATCACAAATTATTAGTAGAGATACAATCAAAGACATGTTAATTAATCAAGTAGATGTTGGTTTAACAGCGGAAAACTTTGATGAACATGAAAATGCATTAACAAGCTTAGAAAACTGTCAACTTCCAATACTAATTATACATGGTACAAGCGATACCACAGTACCTTTTGAAAATAGTACAAGAGTTTATGAAACAGCTATGAACAATCCAAATATTCCTTATGTACAAAGATTTGAAGCCGAAGGAGAACAACATGCTTTCATCATCTTAGGTAACAAAGAAAATGTATATGAAGGACATGTAGATAACTTTATTGCACAAGCTGAAAAAGTTGCTAGTGGTGCACAAGTAGATAAAGTTTCTGACTATCAAGAAGAAGCAGCAGAAAGTCCATCTCTAATTAGTGGATTAATCAAAGCTTTAAAATTAATTAAAAATATGTTTAGCTTCTAATATGTAGAATATAAAAAAGATACTTTCTTCTAAAAAGAAGAAGTATCTTTTTTTGGTGTTGACATTTAAAGCATTTTTATAGTATACTTTATAGTAGTGAAGTTTAAAATCTATGTCAAATAAATTTTTTGTATAGATGTAAAACTTATTTCACATACTATTATATAGAAAAATATTTAAAATCTCTTTCCTAATATAGTTAGATTTTTCCTATATAATAAACGAAGGATAAACAAGAAAGGATTCGTTCAATATGTATAAAATTCACAGAAAACTATTGATTATTATTTTTATATTTATGTTTTTATTTTTTCACTTGCTATCACCTGTATTGGCTGTAACAGAAAGTGAAAGGCAAGAATTAATAGAATTATTAAATGAATATGAAAGCGATTTAGGAAATTTAATAGAATTTAAAGTAATAGTAGATAAAACATATACTGATTTACATTCTGTATCAAGTGTAGATGACACTTTAAAAGAAACTTTACGTGCAGATATTGACATGTTAGATACCGTTTCAGACTTAAACCCTTTAATTTTAACTGTTTTGGATGTTGAATTAAATTCACAAGTTGACAATCTAACCAATAGTAATTTACATGAAATGCAAGAAGAAATCGCTATTATAAAGGAATGGTCAGATCAGAAAGCAGCAGATTTAGGTTATACAGAAACACCAAATAATAATACTGATATAAATGCAAATCAAGATCAACAAAATAGTGATACAAATCAAAATGTACAAACAACTACTTCTTTACCTCAAGATATTCAACAAGTGACAACGCCTCTTCCCTACGCTGGTACAAGTACAGTTATAATTGGAATTATTGCTTTATTGATTATTAGTGCTATTATTTCTATTATTCGATATAAACAATTGAAAGATGCAAAATAAAGAACCTTGTGCAAAGGTTCTTTATTTTTTCTTACATATTTTTATTTACATTTTTTCTTAACGCTAAATAACTTAAAATCATTAGAACCAATGTCATTAATATAATAACAAAAATAACATGCATCATATGTTCTGATGTAAAGGTAAAATAGTCTTCAGGTTCTACTTCTGCCATTGGATTAATTGTTTGAATAATATGTGTCAAATCGTTCAAATTTGCACTTGTTCCTAGTCCTTCTACTGACCATCTACATAATATAAAATTGGAGATAAATTCTGTAATTCCTTCTAATTTGAATAACATTCCAGAAAATAGTAATTGAGGAACTAATATTAAAGGAATAATGGACATAGCTATGTTTGCATTTTTTACAATTGCCGAGATACATAATCCTAATGCAGCAGAAGACAAAATTGACAAGAAACAGATAATCTGAACATCCCAGTAAGAATCTATCAAAATATTATTAGGTGAACCTCCAACGATCTTTTGGAAAATATATACCATCAGTGTTGCTTGAATAAAAGCTAACAGTCCTTGTACAATAAATTTTGATAGTAGATATGTCGATAGTTTTAAATCTGACATATGTTCTTTTTGTAAAATAACTTTTTCTTTACAAATTTCTTGAACTGAATTCATTAATCCTAACCAAATAGACGCACATCCTAAAGAAAAAAGAATTGCTTTTGTATCATCATAAGTAGAATACAAATCTTCTGTCGATACCAGTGCTAATAATACAGCAACGATTGGTGCTTGAGCAAACAGTAGGATGAGTTGTTGCACATCATTTGATATTAATTTTATATATCTCCTAATCAAAGTTATTAATTGTTTAAAAAATGACTTTTTCTTGTGTGGTACTCTGTTTCTTTTTTTAACTTCTGTCTGATTAACTGTTTCTTTTCCATAAATGGCTGTAAATTTGTCATACCATTCTTCCATATTTTCATTTAACAATGTATAAATATCAATAAAATCATCTACCCCAAAAAAGTCTAAGGCTTCTTGCGGTTTTCCATAGAAACATAAATGACCACCTCTACCAAAAAATGCCACTTTGTCACATAAATGCAAATTTAATGTATTATGTGTTACTAAAATTATCGTTTTTCCCATTTTAGACATTTTTTGAAGGGTTTGCATCATACTTCTTTCTGTATCTGGGTCTAATCCACTGGTTGGTTCGTCTAAAAAGAATAAGCTTGGATCTGCAATTAATTCTACCGCTATACTTGCTCTTTTTCGCTGACCACCACTTAGTTGCCTAATATATGAATTCTCAAAATCTGTTAATTGTACAATCTCTAGTACTTCTTTAATTCTTTGCAGTCTTTCTTTTTTAGTTGAATTTTCTGGCATTCTTAATTTTGCTGTATATTTTAACATGTCATGTAATGTCAAATTAGAATATACAATATCTTCTTGTGGTACATAACCTATATTATGTTTTAAATTTTCATAATCTTCATACAAATTTTCTCCATTTAAAAGAACAATTCCAGATGAAGGTGTGTCAACACCACTAATACACTTCATAAATGTAGATTTTCCAGCACCTGATCCTCCTACAAAAGCTACAAATTCAGAAGGTTTTACATGCATACTAACATGAGAGGAAATTTCTCTTGTCCTAAACTTTATACGGACACGTTTTACAATGTCAATAGCGTCTAATTGTACACCTCTTTTATATATTTGATAAATTAATTTTTGGTTATATAAAATAATTTTTGAATTGCCAATAACAATCACATCTAAATTATTTAGTGGAAATTCTTGTGATGAAGAAATTTGTTGACCATTGACAAATATTCCATTTAAAGTCGTTTCATCTTTAATCGTTAATTTATTTCCTATTCTCGTTATAACAGCATGTTTTTTAGCTACACCGTTTGGAGGTAATATAACATCACACCCTCCCCCACTACCTAGGGAATTTCCTCCAAACTGTAATGGATAGCTTTTCCACTCATCTAAATTTTGTCCAATAGACATGATGAACAAAATGCTGTGTGATCTATCTTGAGAAGATGGGTTAATAATTTTTATAAATCCGCCTTCTGATAGATACACATCATTAAATGGTTTATTATTATTACTAATCATTAAAAAATTCTTACTCGTATTTACTGCTAAAACACCATATTCCGTAATTTGAAAATATCCTTGTTCAAAATCAATCTCCTCTGAATGAATAACAATGTCATTATCTTCATCTCTTCCAAAAGTAAAAAAGTTCCTTCTATATTCAGAAAGATTTATCGTTGTTAGATTATTTTCATAAAATATAGTTAAATAATAATTATCTTCTGTTTGTGCTTTTCGTTTAAAATTTTCAAAATCATTATATTCCTGATTTTTATTTTTCATAAGTATATTTTTTCTCTCCTATATTTTTTACAATTTTATCATTAATATTTTAGCATTATTATAAAATTATTTCAATATTAAAATTTACTTTGTTAAAAATTTCTTGATTTGGGATTATGCACTGAGTGGTAACAAAATTGGGGTAATACTCTCCTTTATTCATAAAAACTTTAATTTTGTCCCTCTTATGGTATTTTATTTTCTATCAAAAATTGTCTTAAACACCCCTTTGTCAATTAAATTTGCAAATATATTTTTAATAATGATTAAGGCAATTGGTCCTAGAAGTAATCCAATAACCCCTGTTATTTTAAATCCTGTATACATAGCAATTAACGTAAAAATCGGATGAACACCAATATTTTTGCTGACCAATTTTGGTTCTAGAAACTGTCTTACAATAGACATAATAATAAACAAAGTAAGGATAGCAATTCCTAAAGATAAATCTCCATTTAAGCCAGATATAATTGCCCAAGGTACCATAACTGTTCCAGAACCTAAAATTGGAAGTGCATCTACAAATCCAATAAATAAAGCCATTAATAAAGGATATTGCACATTAAATTTTAAAAAAGATAATACATATAATCCTACCAAAGAAATAATAAAAGAAACTAAAATAAGTGTTGCCTCAGCCTTTAAATAACCACCTAAAGTTTGAATTAAATCTTTCAAATGATTGCTTAATTTTTTTACCCAAACTTTTGGTAAATGATGTTCTATCTGGTCTAAAATATAGATTTTATCTACGCAAATAAAGTATAATGCTAATATTGTAATTCCCACACAAATAGCGATTTCAGGAATTTTTGTTATCATATTTATTAATCCATTTAATGCATTTCTAACCCAATTAGAAACTGTTTGTAAAAAATCGCCACTAGAATCTTGAACAATGGTTAAGATTTCATCTGATAATTTTATTTTATCAAAGTCAAATTGTTCAATAAATCTTTGGATTTGCACAGAAGCTTTATCCACATAATCATTTAATCCTTGTAATAGGCTAGAAGATTCTGAAAACAATGTAACAATAATCCAACCCAAAATTCCCAAAATAACAAGAGAAACAATGATAAAAATAATAATTGAACTTGTTCTTCTGGTTAATTTGGTTTTTCGCATGACAAATTTTATACATGGTTCAATAATTAAAGAAATGATAAATGCTACTAAAAATGGCATGTAAAAAATGGATAGTTTTAGTGCGATATATAACCCAACTATCAGTAATACAACATATAAAATATTTTTTGCTACTCTTGTCCAATATGGTATGTTTACAATCATTTTTCCTCCTGTTTCCTATATTTTAGAAGAATGAAAGTTTCAAAAATTCTATGTACTTTTCTAAAAAGTCTTTTCTATATCTTATTATATGTATTCTTGGAATTTATATACATATAGAACTTATTAACCATTTTGTTTTTTATAATAAAAAATACTGTATATAAAATTTTATACACAGTATTTTTTCGTTTAAATCCTGGTAGTTTAATCATTTTAATATTCTGATATTCTATTAAACCTTAATCTGCATTTTTATTTGTATCACAATCACAAATATCTTCAAATGTAATACAAATTTCTCTATCATCTAAATCTGCTCTATTTTGTGCAATATCCCCTAGTGTCAACATTCCAATTACTTTTTTATTATTATCACAAACAGGTAATCTTCTTACTTTGTTTGTTCCCATTTTGTTTTCAGCATTTGCCATATCTTCGTTTTCTTCACAAGTACATACATTTGTAGACATGATATCACTTACAGGTGTTGTTTTTACATCTTTATCACAAGCAATGGTTCTTAAAATAATATCTCTATCTGTTACAATTCCGCATAAGCAATTATTTGTATCACATACTGGAAGAGAACCTATGTGATTTTGTGACATTAATTTTGCTACATCACGTATTGTTGTTTCTGGTTTTACACAGCATACATCTGTACACATACAATCTTTAACTTTCATTTTTCTTTACCACCTTTCAAATTTTCTCATATTTATTTTTCGCATTTTCTAAAATTTTATTCAAATTTTGTTGTATTGAAAAGAGTAGTTTTTCGAATATATGTGGTTTTTCAGAATTTAATAAGGTACAGTTTTTATTTTGAAAGATTGACAAATTTTTAAATTTTGTGTAATTTTTACCAAAAATTTTCCTAGTATAAATTTAATATTCATAAATATCATATAATGGTTGTTCATAATTTCTTGGCATAATCGGTGGTCTCATTGGTGGACGTGGTGGATTTTGTGGTGGTCTTGGTGGGAAATTATTATGTGGTCTATTACGTCTTCTTAGTAATTCTCTAATTAAAAGTATTTTTATCAAATCCCTTAAATTATTATTCCCAGGACGTCTTCTATTTTGCATCTCTACATTTCTATTTTCAGTTTCTTGGTTTTCTAAAGTCTTTCTTTGAACTTCCTCTTTATGTACTTCATTTCTATTTTGTGTTCTATTAGCATTTGTTGTAGATACTGTATTTCCTAAATTGATATTCACATTAATTTGATTACTATCTTCTAATGCTGAATAAATTTCATCTGTCATTTGTTCAATTTCTTCTCTCGTGCTTGCTCTCATATTTCCTTCGCAAGCTTTTTTTACCATCGGATATATAATTTTATATATCTCTGGATAAAATTCTTCTAAATCGTTTCTCGTATCTGTTTGCATAGCTACTGAATATCCATTAGAATACATTTGATTTTGATTAAAGTTTGTTGTGTTTGGATATCCTAAAATACTTCTTATGTATTCCTCATACTGATTATCATACATATCAAATTCCTCCTTGTATAACTTTTCTTTTACAAGATATGTAAATAAACTGTGAAATGTGCATATTGTTTCGTTTTATTGTCCTATATTTTTTACTTTTTCACTATTTTGTGGTATAATTATATACATATACAAAAAAAGGCAAGGAGGGTTATAATGAATAGTAAAGAACTACGAGAGTTATGGGCATTTTTGAATGAAAACAATGCTCCTATCGACTTGAAAAAGGCAGTAGCTAAAGAAATTCAGTTACTGCAAGACCCAAGGAACAAAGTGACCATGTGCTTTGTTCCTGAAGATGAAAAATTGATAGAAGAAACGCTTGAGTTTCTTCTATCAGTAAAGTAATTGCCTGTAGATGAAGAGTGAGCTCATTATTTGGGCTCCTCTGTTTTTTTTACATTTTTGTTTTTTTGTGATATAATTATGCAGATACAAGGAAGGGTTGCTTTAATGAAGGAGGTATTTTATGACTTATAATATGTTATTATCACAATGGAACCAAAATTTACCACCCAAAAGAGAATTTCAGATTGCAGAGCAAATTGTTCTATTTTCTGAGAGTTCGCAAAGACTTAGTCTTAGTGAGCAAAATATTGTAAGCAAGGCAAAAGAGTTTCTTTTAACATGTAATAATGAGTAGCCCGTAGAAAAAGGGAGCCTGTTTTTTTAGGCTCCCTTGCACTTTTATATATTAATATATTTTTTATTTTAAATCTCTATTTTTCTATTTTAAATCCTTAACTAAATTTTTAAACTGATTACCTCTATCAGCAAAATTTTTAAACATATCAAAACTTGCACTAGCAGGAGAAAATAAAACAACATCTCCTTGATTAGCACTTTTTTTAGCAATTGGAATAGTTTCTTCCAAAGTCTCACACATATAAATATCTAGATTTTTATTTTCCTTTTCCAATTCCTTTTTGACCACTTCATATATCTTTCCAGAAGTTTGGCCAATTAATATTAATGTTTTTACTTTATCAACAATTGGTTTAGCAATTGGTGTGTAATCTAAATTTTTATCATATCCTCCAGCAATTAAAACAATATTTTCTTTAAATGCATTCAATCCTGATAAAGTTCTAGAAGGAGAAGAACTTGCAGAATCATTATACCATTTTACCCCATCAATTTCTTCCACAAATTCAATTCGATGTTCTACTGGCTTAAATTCTTTTATGGCTCTTACTGCTGTTTCTGTGTCAACTAAACTTGCTGTTGCAGCAATTGCTGTTGCAATATTTTGATAGTTATGATTTCCTCTTAAAATCACGTCTTCCGTATTTAAGATATGTTTTCTAACTTTGTCATCACATTCTTTGATAACATCTTCGTCTACAATATATCCATTATCTAATTTGGTTTGACTACTAAAGAAAATTACTTTGCCCTTTGCTTCTTTGGCACATTCTCTTGTAATTTCATTGTCATAATTTAAAATTAAAATTCCATTTTCGTCTTGATATTTAAAAATATTTTTCTTAGCGTCAATATATTCTTGATAGTCTTTATGTATATTTAAGTGATTTGGTGTTATATTAGTAATAACAGCAATTTGTGGACTAATTTCCATTCCCATTAATTGAAAACTACTTAATTCCAAAACAACAATATCTTCAGGTGTCATTTCAGGTAATTTTGTAAATAATGGTGTTCCGATATTGCCACCTAAAAATGTTTTATATCCTGCTTTTTGCAAAATACTATTAATTAAACTCGTCGTTGTTGTTTTTCCATCACTTCCTGTTACACCTACAATTTTTGCTGGACACATTTCCATCAATAATTCAACTTCTGTTGTTACTAATGCTCCTCTATTTGCTTCTTCTACTAGTTCTGGTTTTGTTGGCAAACAACTAGGAGAACGTAAAATGACATTGAAATTTTTTAATTGTTGTAAGCAGTTTTCTCCAAAATGTATCATAAACCCATAATTGGTAATTTTTTCAATAATATCTCTTGGGATTTGATTATATTCTCTTTCATCAAAAACAGTTACATTGGCTTTTTTTTCATATAAATAATCTAAAAGTGGTAAATTACTAACACCTAATCCTATTATGGCTACTTTTCTGTATCTTATGTAATCATTAAATTCATTTAATTTTTCATTGTTATAACGCATTTGTCAATCCTCCCGAAATTTTAATCGTATCTATTATATATCAATTATATAGAAAAAACAAATTATATGTGAATATTTTTTCATTTATCGTACAAAATAATAATATACTTTGAGGAGGTGCTTTAATATGAGTAAGAAAAAGAAAGAAAATAAAAATAATAATTCTAATAATCAAAATAACAATAATGAAAGACAAAATAACAATAACAAATAAGTTTTGATTTTGGAACTTTCAGAACGAAGCAATGTTTTACTATAGGAAAAATTCATTTTTTCTATAAAGAACAAATTTCGACAAAAATGAGACAATTAGCGACCTGTCCCTAACTGTCCCATTTTTGTGTTTTATTTTGTTCCAAATATTCTGTCTCCTGCGTCTCCCAATCCTGGTACAATATAGCCTTTGTCATTTAGTTTTTCGTCAATGCATGCTGTGTAAATTTGTACATCTGGATGTTCTTTCTTTAATCTTTCAATACCTTCTGGTGCAGATAAAATACATAAGAATTTGATTTTTTTAACACCATCTTTTTTTAGCATTTTGATGGTATCTGCTGCTGACCCGCCTGTTGCTAACATTGGGTCTAAGATAATGGCTTCTCTTTTTGCGATATCTTTTGGCATTTTATAATAATATTGTACTGGTTCTAAGGTTTCTTCATTTCTGTATAATCCAATATGTCCAATTTTTGCATTTGGTACAATTTTTAATAATCCATCTAACATACCTGTTCCTGCTCTTAAAATTGGTACAAAAGCATAATTATCTTCGTCTAATACTCTTGCTTTCATTTTGCAGATTGGTGTTTCGATTTCTGTTTCTTTTAATTTTGCATCTTCTAATGCATGATAGCATAATAATGTTGCTATCTCCCCTATAATTTCTCTAAATTCTTTTGTTCCTGTGTTTTTGTTTCTAATAATTGATAATTTGTGTTCTATTAAGGGATTGTCTAATACGGTTACATTGCTAACTGTATCCTTTTTGATTTCTTCCATTGCATTTGCCTCACTTTCATATTTGACTTCTTTTTCATTTTCTGGTTTGGTGTCTTCATCTTCTTTTTCATCTGGTAATAATAAGTTTAATAATATACCGATAATGGCTGCTAAACTCATTCCTGAAATTGTTACAGATAAATCTCCATGTACAATTGAGATTGCTGCTCCTCCTAATCCTAAAACCAACATAGTAGAAGCTACAACAATATTTTTAGATTTTCCAAAGTCTATTTTATTTTCAATTAATACTTTTAGACCATTTACAGAAATAAATCCATATAGTAATAGAGATACACCTCCTAAAACAGCATCAGGAATGGTTGATACTAGTGCTGTAAATTTTCCTAAAAATCCTAAACAAATAGCAATAATTGCTGCTAATCCAATTACCCATACAGACGCTACTTTTGTCATTCCAACAACAGATGTGTTTTCTCCATAAGTGGTATTTGCTGGTCCTCCTAAAAATCCTGCTACAAATGTTGCTAAACCATCTCCTAATAAAGTTCTATCTAATCCAGGGTCTTTCAATAAATTCTTTCCAATAATCGTACTTAATGCTGTATGGTCCCCAATATGTTCTGCAATTGTTACCAAAGAAATTGGTACAATTGTTAATAATGCTGAAAAATTAGGTGTATAATTTAAAAATGGTACCACAAAGCTTGGCATACTGAAAAATCCTGCTTCTAATACTGGAGCAAAATCCACTAATCCAAAGCATATTGCTGAAACATATCCTACGACAATTCCTACTAAAAATGGAATAATTTTTAAAAATCCTTTTCCTCTAACCATAACAACTGCTGTTGTTAAGAAAGTAATTAAGGCTACTGCGATACATCTCCAGTCAATTTGTGTTTCTGTTCCTAATCCTACTTGAGAAATCGCACTTGGTGCTAAACTTAATCCAATAATCATAATCATTGGTCCAATAACAACTGGTGGTAATAATTTGTCTATCCATTTTTTGCCTATAAAATGAATAAGAATTGCAAAAATAACATAAACAAGTCCTACTGCCATAACACCAACCATTGCACCTGAAATGCCACCTTTTACATAAGCTGCGGCTAGTGGTGCAATAAATGCAAAAGAACTTCCTAAATATACTGGTGATCTTCCTTTTGTACATAAAATATAAATTAATGTTCCAATTCCTGATGTTACTAATGCTACTGGAATGGTAAGAACCTCTTCCCCTGCTGCTGTATTTACCATGATTGGAACTAAAATGGTTGCTCCAAACATGGCAAAAACATGCTGTAAGGCTAAGATAATCCATTTACCAATTGTTGGTTTTTCGTTTACATCTAAGAGTAATTTTTTTGTTTGTTCCATAAAACGCCTCCTTCTATTTTCTAAGTAAGTATTTTGATTTGTCGGCGCGAAAAATTGCATAGCAATTTTTCTGTGCAATTTTTTTGCATTATGAAAATGCAATTTCCTATAATGCAAAAAAATATCAATCCGAAAAGAATTGATATAAACACTTACCTTATTAATTTAAAAATTGGGAACGCAAAATAAACAATATTTCTATTGATATTACTTGTTTTTAGTCTTGTAATATTTTCTACAAATTTTGTCATTTTTCTACACCCTTTCTTACTATATACTATTTATCAAAAAGTTGCAATAGAAAATAGTTAATTTTTTTATTTAGAAAAAAATATTTAGATTTTAGCAAACAAATGTATTGATTTTAAACTAGAAATGTAGTATCATTAAACAAGCTATTACTAGGAGGATTTTATATGAATATATATTCTCAAAATATCTATGAAGTATCAGAAAATGAAAATAAAAAATTTGTTTTAATTTTATATAATATATCCAAAAATCATTATGTAGGATTAACAATTCATTCTACTATGCAGTCTGATGATTTTATTTATATAAAATCTATCAATAAATTTGTTGATATAAATGATTTACAAGAATATTCTAGAAAAAATATAAAACGGGTTAGTTTATGTTAAAGGAAACTTTCTGAAATTAAATATCAAGGATTTCTCTTACATTTTAAAATTGCTAAAAATTTCTCTATTGAAAAAATTAGATAAAAAAATTGATTATAAAAATATAGAAGAAATTAAATATCTAAAATGGTATTATGATAAACTTTTATTAGAAGAACAAAATATAGATATCTTTTCATTAAAACCTAGGTCTATTGTTTGGGTGGATTTTGGTCAAAACATTGGTTCCGAAATAAGAAAGTTAAGACCTGCTATTCTATGGCGTTCTTCTTCGGATAAAAAAATGTGGACTGTAATTCCTTTAAGTAGTAAGTGTTTCAATGATAAATATTATTTTCACTGTGATATACATTCTCTGCCTTGTAGTACTGCAAAATTAGAATCTATGGCTAACTTTAGCTACAAAAGAATACGAGAGCCGTTTTTTTATAATAAAAAAATAGCTTTTTTATCTAATATGGACTATGAAAAAATTTTAATAGCTTTAAAGAAATATTATCTTTTTGATAATTAAATAAAAAACTTGACTATAATAGAAAAAAGGTTTATAATATAGTTACATTTAATTGTTGCACATCATACGATGTGGAAGTTGTCTTTCAGAGATTAGGTATAAACCTAGTCTCTGCTTTTTTGTAATAATTTTTTACTATTTGCATATAATATAATTACATTTAATGTTGCACATTAAAATGTGATTTTTCGTTTATAAACGCTCCCCCTCTTTTTAGAGGGGGATTTTTATTACTGCACTTGTGCGTCAAAATCTTTGATTTCGTTAATGCATGCTTTTTTATACTTCATTAAATACAAATTTTTGAATTGCTTTTGCAACACCATCATTATTATTACTTGCTGTCACAAAATCTGCTTTTTCTTTTAAATGTTCTTCTGCATTTTCCATTGCTATTTTTAATCCTGCACACTCAAACATTGAAATATCATTACCTCCATCTCCCATTACAATGATTTCCTCTTTTTTTATTCCTAGTTTATCTGCCAAAATATATATAGCATTCTTTTTACTACAGCCCTCTTTCATTACATCTATATATTTTGATTCAAATGAAAATGTTTTTGCTTTACGAGAATAATTGCAAATACCAGGTGTGTCTATTCCTTTTATTTTATTTAGTTTTGAAATAATATTTTCTAATGCCAAAGTATCTCCTCCTATCAAGCATAATAAATTTGTAAGATTTGGATTACTTTTTATTACATCTTTTATATTTTCAAGTTTTATTTCTTTTTGATTTGCAATGATTCCTGAATTCTTTAATGCATTTGCTTTTTTTTCTTCACTTATTACTTGTTTATCTGTATAAAGTAGCATATAATCTGCATTTTCCTCTAAAAAAATATTTCTAAGATTTAATATCTCTTCATTTGTAAATGTAACTTTATGAATATATTCATTAGTTTCAGTATTTTTTATAATAGCACCATTGCATGCAATAATATAATTAGTAAAACAATTACCATATAAATTACAAATTTCATTTGCATATTCCAATGGTCTTCCTGTTGCAATTACTGATATTATCCCCTTTTCATTATATGCTCTTTTTATAAGGTTTATATTTTCTTTACTAATTTCTTTGTAATCATTTAATAATGTTCCATCTAAATCTAAAATTATCATTTTATACATATAATTTGCTTCTCCTATTTAAAATAAATTTTAAATGTTATATTTTTCTCTCTTTGTATAGGTTGTATGTAACAATCTTTCAGCAATTTCACTTCCTGGTTTTTCCAAGAAATCTTTATATAATTTTTTCATAACAGGATTTTCATGTGATTTTCTAACAATGCTTCTTTCATCAATTGTATATAAGGCGTCTGCTCTTAATTTTCTAACATCTACTTCTGCTCTTACTTTAGAACTTTTAATTGGTTGGCCACCACCCATGATACATCCACCTGGGCAAGCCATAATTTCGACAAATTGATAATTTGCTTTTCCTGATTTAATTTCCTCTAATATGGTTCTAGCATTTGCCAATCCACTTGCTGCAACAACATTTATATCTTTTCCTGCAATATTAATGGTTGCTCTTTTAATGCCTTCCCCACCTCTTACTTGTTCAAAGTCAATTTTAGGTAGGTCCTTTCCTGTTAAAGTATCTTGTGCAGTTCTTAAAGCTGCCTCCATAACACCACCAGTTGTTCCAAAGATAGCTCCTGCACCACTTGCTTCTCCCATAGGGCTGTCAAAATTACTATCTTCCAATTTTTCAAATTCTATGTTGGCTTGTTTTATCATTCTTGCTAATTCTCTTGTTGTGATAACATTATCTACATCATATAAATTATCTTCCATCATTTCTGGTCTTTGTCTTTCAAACTTTTTAGCAATACATGGCATTACTGAAACTACATAGATTTTTTCTGGGTCTAGTCCTTCTCTTTTTGCATAATAGGTTTTTAATATGGCTCCAAACATTTCATGTGGAGATTTACAGCTAGATAGATGTGGTAATAATTCTGGATAATTCATTTCTATATATTTTACCCAACCTGGACTACAAGATGTAATCATAGGCAAATTATCATTTTTTGTAAATCTTTCTATAAATTCATTTGCTTCTTCCATAATCGTAAGGTCAGCACCTGTGTTGGTGTCAAATACTCTATCAAAGCCTAATCGCTTTAATGCTGTTACCATTTTTCCTACTACATTTGTACCTATTGGCATTCCAAATTCTTCGCCAAGCGCTACTCTAACTGCTGGTGCTGTTTGTACAATAACAGTTGTATCTGGGTCTTTTAATTTTACCCATACATCATTAATCGTTTCTTTTTCATGTAATGCACCTGTTGGGCAAGCCTCTATACATTGACCACAAAATGTACAGTTAACATCATTTAAACTATGGTCTCCAACGGTTGATATACAAGATTCAAAACCTCTATTAATACAATCAATGGCACCTATTTTTTGAACATTTTTACATGCTGCTACACATCTTCTACATAAAATACATTTATTAAAATCTCTGACAATAGATGGAGATAAGTCATCTATTTTATGTTCTGTTCTTTCTCCTTCAAATTCAATATTTAAAACATTGAATTTTGTTGCTAATGCTTGTAACTCACAATTTCCTGAACGTGTGCAAGTTAAGCAGTCTTTAGCATGATTTGAAATTATTAAATCTAGAATAACATGACGTGCTTCTAATACATTTGGCGTATGCGTATGGACCACCATACCTTCTTCCACGGTTTGGATACAAGAGGTTGCAAATCCCCTTCTTCCTTCAACTTCAACAATACACATTCTACAATCTCCCACTTCATTGATGTCTTTTAAAAAGCATAATGTTGGGATGTCTATTCCTGCTTGCTTAGCAGCATTTAGGATTGTTGTTCCTTTAGGCACTGTTATTTTTTGATTGTCAATTGTTAAATTAACCATTTCTTTTTCCATATTCATCTTCTCCTTAACTCATTTAAAATGATTGACATATAGGTCTGTCCCTTTTGGCACGTCCCTAATTGCCTATTGCATGGAATGGACAACTTGCAATACATGTACCACATTTAATACATTTTTCTTGGTTGATAATTCTTTTGTCTCTTCCAGAACCGTCTATGGCATTTACTGGACAATGTTTTTGGCATAAGCCACAACCTTTACATTTTTCTTCATTAATTGTAATTTTTGCCATTGCTTTACATTCTAGTGTTCGACATTCTTTTTGGATAGCATGTTGTCTAAATTCTTCTCTAAAATATTTTAGAGTACTGACAACTGGGTTTGGTGCTGTTTGCCCTAATCCACAAATACTTGCTTTTTGAATGTTTGCTGCTAATTTTTCTAGTTTATAGATATCTAGTTCGTCTCCTTCTCCATTACATAGTCTCTCTAAGATTTCTAACATTCTTTTTGTTCCTATTCTACAAGGTGTACATTTACCACAACTTTCGCTTACTGTAAAGTCTAGATAGAATTTTGCTAAAGCTACCATACATTTTGTATCATCCATAACAATTAATCCACCTGAACCCATCATAGAACCAATTTCTTTTAGAGATTCATAGTCAATCGGTGTATCTAGATGTTCTTTAGGTATACATCCTCCTGAAGGTCCACCTGTTTGTGCTGCTTTAAATTCTCTACCATTAGGAATTCCTCCACCAATGTCATAGATAATTTCTCTTAGGGTTGTTCCCATTGGTACTTCTACTAATCCAATATTATTAACATTTCCACCTAATGCAAATACTTTTGTTCCTTTTGATGTTTCTGTTCCAATTGAAGAATACCATTTCGCACCTTTTAGGATAATTTGGGCAATATTTGCATATGTTTCAACATTATTAATTAAAGTTGGTTTTCCCCATAATCCTGATTGTGCTGGATATGGTGGTTTTACTCTTGGTTGCCCTCTTTTTCCTTCAATAGATTCTAGCAAAGCTGTTTCTTCTCCACATACAAAGGCTCCTGCACCTAATCGAATTTCTATATCAAAACTAAAGTCTGTTCCAAAAATGTTTTCTCCCAATAGTCCATATTCTCTTGCTTGTTCGATGGCAATTTTTAATCTTTGAACTGCAATTGGATATTCTGCTCTAACATAGATATATCCTTTATTTGCTCCAATAGCATATCCTGCAATTTCCATAGCTTCTAATACAGAATGAGGGTCTCCTTCTAAGATACTTCTATCCATGAAAGCACCTGGGTCTCCTTCATCAGCATTACAAACCACGTATTTTTGGTCTCCTTCTGACGCTTTGGTAAGTTCCCATTTCTTACCTGTAGGGAAACCTGCGCCTCCTCTACCTCTTAAGCCAGATTCTTTTACAACATCAATGACCTCATCTTGTGTCATTTCTTTTAATACTTTTTCTAATGCTTTATATCCATCAAATGCTATGTACTCATCAATATCTTCTGGATTGACAACACCACAGTTTTTAAGTGCAATTCTTTTTTGTTTTTTATAAAAGTTTAACTCATCTAAACTATTAACAACTGTTCCATCTATATCTTTGCAAAGTAATCTTTCTACTCTTTCTCCTTTAACAATATGGGTATCAATAATTTCCTCACAATCTTCTGGTGTAACCATTGCATAAAAGGTATCTTCTGGTCTGATAATAACAATTGGACCTTTTGCACAAAGTCCAAAACAACCTGTTTTGATAACTCTTACATTGGTTATATTTCTTTCTTTTAAAATTCTTCTAAAATTTTCTAAAATTTCAGGTGATTTTGAAGAAGTACAACCAGTACCATGACATACCAAAATATGTTTCTCTCTGGTATCTGCTTTTGTATTTACTCTTAAATCCAACTCTTTTCTTTTTTCTTCTCTTATTTTGTGAATTTCTTCTAGACTTTTCATACTTTCCTCCTTTTGTCCAATTAGGGACGTTTCTGTTCGAGACATTTTTATGTAAATTAGAATGCGCTAATTTATATTTTTTTACATTATAGGAGATTGCATTTCCTATAATATAAGAAATTCCTATTGTATAGGAAAAATCGTCTTTTATCTTGACCCTATGTGGATTTTTCCGTATACAACAAGGCAACAAGGTTAAGCTACATATATTTGTGAAGTACTGCGAAGCAGTCTTCACATGTGTGCGTCGAAATCTTTGATTTCGTTAACGCACGCTTTTCTTATAAATTAGTTTGTTTTTTCACTTTCTTTTATAATTCCGTCTAAAACTTCATCTAATTTTTTTACAGTTGCTTTTCCATATACTTCGCCATTTACAGTAAACACTGGTGCTAAACCACACGCTCCGACACATCTTGTTTCTTCAATAGAAAATAGACCATCTTTTGTCGTTTCGCCTGGTTCGATTTGTAATCTTTCTTTTAATCTATCCATAATTTTTTGAGAACCTTTTACATAACATGCTGTTCCCAAGCATACTGAAACATTATATTTTCCTTTAGGTTTTAGGGTAAATCTCGAATAAAACGTTATGACTCCGTAAATTTCTGCCATTGGAATATTTAAAAATTCTGAAAGTTCTTTTTGTGCATTTTGTGGAATATATCCATAATGCTCTTGTACTTCGTTTAACATTTGAATTAAATTATCTTTTATAGGCAAATATTCTTCAAACAATTTCTGCATGAATTCATCCTTTTTGGGATTGCCACATTGACATTTGTTTTCACTCATTTTAATACCTCCCGTATATATTATTGCATAACTACATAGATTATATCAGACTAACTTTTTTTATACAAGTTTTTTTCTATTTTATATTGACTTTTTTGTCGAAAAATGGGAAAATTTAATTGTGAAGTTTATGAAAGGGGGATTTATTTATGGGATATTATGATTACTATTCTTCTTATCCAAATTATGCAGACTATTATGATTACGGGTATAGTAGTGGTCCAGATTCAACTATTGCTGTATTGGGTGGAACCATTTTAGGAACCATTATGGGAATTTTTCTAATAATTGGTCTAATTATTGTCATATTACAATTAGTTGGAATGTGGAAAGTCTTTACAAAAGCTGGAGAAAAAGGATGGAAATGTATTATACCAATCTACAATTTAGTAATTCTATTTAGAATTTCTGGGCTTTCTCCATGGATTGTATGTGGGTATTTATTAACATTTATTCCTTTTATTGGATGGCTTATTGCTTTAGGAATTAGAATCTATCAATGCAATTCATTAGCAAAAGCTTTTGGAAAAGATGTGGGATATACAATCGGATTATTATTCCTTCCAACGATTTTCTATATGATTTTAGGTTTCGGTAAAGCTCAATATGTTGGAAATGGAGGTTTTTCAACAACTTCCAGCACTTCTTATCAAGGTGATGGTGTTGTAAATATTTCTGAAAAACCTGTTGATGAACCACCAACAAATAATGATGAAGATAATTCTAATTTGTAATAATTATCAAAGCAACGCAATGTTTTCGAATAGAAAAAAACTGTACACTTACAATTTTAATAAGTTGTGTACAGTTTTTTGTATTTTTATATATTAGGAAAGTCATGCTGAGTTTCTAATATATAAAAACATATTGGCAGAAAATGTCGAATATTGCGATGAAAAGTGAAAATAATATCATTTCATTTCCTGTTTTTCCCATTTTTTATGTTATAATTTAGTTCTAAGGTTTGTAGTGATTGCTGTGCCTTTTCATCGGAGAAAGGAGATGGTTTCCGATGAGTTTGAATAAATACTTATACTGTGTGGCGAAAACAGGCTCGCCAAACAAAGATGGCACACAGGATGTCTTTTTAAACCAGTGGGATAAGACATTCTTGAAAAGTCAGGGAATTCCGTATACTCCTTCTGGTAAAGGAGACGGAAAATATTCTGTAAAAATGTCTTCATTGCAAGCATTGCTTACAATGTAATATTTCCAGTAACTGTTAACCAGCACAGCAATCTTATAAATCCCCTCGGAGATTTTCGAGGGCTTTTTTATTGAATAGAAAAAATTACTTTTTCCTATTCAATAAAAAAACAACGTTGCACAGAAAAATCGAGTTTTTTCTTATTCTGAAACTAGTTTTTCAAGTTCTTTAATTTTATCACGTAATTCAGCAGCTTTTTCGAATTCCATTTCAGCCGCATATTTCAACATCTCATCTGTTAATTTTGTAATTGTATCTTTAATATCCTCTTCTTTTTCCAATTTATATTCTACACCAATATCATCTGTAATGGTAACCTTAATCGTATCACGTACAGATTTTCTAATCGTTTTTGGTGTTATATGATGTTCTTCATTATATGCTTCCTGAATTCTTCTTCTCCTGTTCGTTTCTGAAATAGCTTTTTCCATACTTTCGGTTAATTCATCTGCATACATAATAACAGTTCCATCTGTATTTCTAGCTGCCCTTCCAATCGTTTGAATTAAAGACCTCTCTGAACGTAAAAATCCTTCCTTGTCAGCATCTAATATGGCAACCAAAGATACTTCTGGAATATCCAAACCTTCTCTTAATAGGTTGATACCAACTAATACATCAAATTCTCCTAAACGAAGATTTCTGATAATTTCCATTCTTTCCAATGTTTTTGTATCTGAATGCATATAAGTTACTTTAATATCTAGTCCTTTCAAATAATCGGTTAAATCTTCCGCCATCTTTTTGGTTAAAGTCGTTACTAAAACCCTTTCATTTTTCTCAACTCTAATACGAATTTGCTCTAGCAAGTCATCAATTTGATTTTCTACCGGTTTTACTTCAATTTTAGGGTCTAGTAATCCTGTTGGTCTAATAATTTGTTCTACAATATTTCCCTTGCTATGTTCTTTTTCGTAATCTCCCGGTGTTGCACTAACAAATATAACTTGATTTAATTTCTTTTCAAATTCTTCAAATGTTAATGGTCTATTGTCAAATGCAGAAGGTAAACGAAATCCATAATTAACCAATGATTCTTTTCGTGAATGGTCTCCATTATACATTGCTCTTACTTGTGGAATAGTTGCATGTGATTCATCAATTAATAATAAGAAATCTTTTGGAAAATAATCAAACAAGGTATATGGTGGACTTCCTGGTTTTCTGCCACTAATATGTCTTGAATAGTTTTCAATTCCAGAACAAAATCCAGTTTCTTTCATCATTTCAATATCAAAATTGGTTCTCTCTTCTATTCTTTGTGCTTCAATCAATTTATTATGGTCTTTAAAATATTTAATTCTTTCTTCCAATTCTTCTTCAATTGTGGTAATGGCCCTCTCCATTTTACTTTTAGTTGTTACATAGTGAGAAGCTGGAGAAATCAGAACATGACGTCTAGTTCCTATTGTTTTTCCTGTTAATGGATTAATTTCTACCAATTTTTCGATTTCATCTCCCCAAAATTCTACCCTAATGGCAGATTCTGATTGGTCAGATGGATAAATTTCTACAATATCTCCTTTTGCCCTAAATGTTCCTCTTTTGAAATCAATCTCATTTCTCGTATA
Organism: uncultured Eubacteriales bacterium; assembly: GCA_949294555.1. Taxonomy (GTDB): domain Bacteria; phylum Bacillota; class Clostridia; order TANB77; family CAG-508; genus CAG-269. The sequence goes on along the minus strand of CASFHP010000004.1, from coordinate 68,280 downwards.
TTGCATGGTAACTAATTTTTTCAAGACCTCATCTCTTCCCTTTTGCATGCCTGGTCTTAAAGATAACATCATTTCTTGATAATCTTCTGGGTCTCCTAAACCATAAATACAAGAAACAGAAGCTACAATAATGACATCTCTCGTTTCAAATAAAGATAGTGTCGCAGAGTGTCTTAGCTTATCTATTTCGTCATTTACAGATGAATCTTTTTCTATATACGTATCTGATTGTGGGATATAACTTTCTGGCTGGTAATAATCATAATAAGAAACAAAATATTCCACATTATTTTCTGGAAAAAACTCTTTGAATTCGGAATACAGTTGTCCTGCTAATGTCTTATTATGTGCTAAAACAAGTGTTGGTTTTTGTACTTTTTGAATAATATTTGCCATTGTGAATGTTTTTCCAGAACCTGTAACACCAAGTAATGTTTGGAATTTTTTTTCCTCTTCTATCCCTTTTGATAAATATTCAATTGCTTGTGGTTGGTCTCCTGTTGGTTTATATTCTGAATGTAATTTAAACATGTTTTCCTCCTATTCTAACTTTCTAATGTCTTCTCCTAATATCTTTAAGTAATCTTTTTCAGCCGTTGTTAAATGATTTTTCATATATTTATCATATTCTTGGTGTGCTTTTTCTAATGCTTTTTTATGTGATACTGTGCCTTTATTATTTAAAATATCTTTTCTTGTCATCTTAAGGAAACTATCTAATTCATTTATCCAATCTTTCATTGTCATTGCATGCATACTCAAAGCATTAATTTCAGCCACATCTAAATATGCTGATACCATTCTATTTAGTATTTGTAATTCTTGTTCTGTTAAATAATTCTTAGCAACTTCTGTTTCTGCTCTTGTCGGTATATCTCCTTTAAAATTTGTTAATCCAATATTTTCCTTATTACTATCTACTCTGTTATATATAACCTCTGCTGCTGTATTTCCATGAACTGCATAATGCATTTTATTCTGAACTGTTTTAAAAAACTGTTTTGTTAATTCATTATTTGCATCATAGTCTACACTTGTAGCATAGATATCTAGTATTTTTCTCCAAAATACTTTTTCTGATGAACGAATATCTCTAATTTTTTCAAGTAACTCTTCAAAATATATTCCACCACCATTATTTTTCATTCTATCACTATCCAGGTTATATCCTTTTATTAGATATTCTTTTATTAATTTATTTGCCCATATTCTAAATTGTGTACCACGAATTGATTTTACTCTATACCCTACTGATATTATTAAATCTAAATTGTAAAATTTAGTATTGTAATTTTTTCCATCCTTTGCAGTTGTCAAGGATTCCTTTACAACTGAATTTTCTTCTAATTCTCCTTCTTTGAAAATATTTTGTATATGTCCACTTATATTTTGCTTTGTAGTATCAAATAATTCAGCCATTGCATTTTGGGTTAACCATACATTTTCATCTTCTAACCTAACTTCTATCTTAACTTGTCCATCTTCTGTTGTATAAATAATTATATTATTTTGTAAAGCTACTTGTGGTTGATCTCCTGTTGGTTTATATTCTGAATGTAATTTAAACATGAATTTCCTCCTTCTTATTTATTCTGTCATAGGAACTAATGTAAGCATACCACCTTCTTGTATTGTATCTTCTTTTACTTGACCTTCTTCTCCTTCTATAGCTCCTTCAGCCATATCTTCTGTAATTGTATATGTCCATTCATCTACTGTTGGATTTTGATTTTCTGCTTTTCTTATCTCCTTTTCTGTAACATCAGATTTTAAAGAAATAACAGGACGAACCGCCAAACTAAATGCATTCCACTCTCCAAATGAATTAAACATTTCAAGTCCAGTATAAATAGAAGGATCACCAACAACATTATCACCAACAAATCCTACACTATATTGTACATATGAATCAGTAGTAATGCTAGGTGAAGCTAACCAATATGCCTTTGAGCAATTTTCCTCGCCTGTTGTACCTTTAAATAGCATATCATATGCTTTTTGACTTATATTAAATTGACTGTTTGTATAGTAATCATAATAATATGCTGTTCCTTTAATTGTATCTCCTACTTTTTTTCCGTAATTCCTACAATCGTTTTTCCTTCTTTTTTTGCCATATCTATTACATAATTTTCTGGAGCATAATCTTCTTCTTTATATTCATATATTTCTCCCAAGGTTCCGTTTTCATCTATATTTGTTTTTTCCGAATCATCTTTTTGATATACTATTTCATTTCCATCTTCATCTGTTCCTAGTTCTACACCTAATGCTCTATTAATATCTTCTATTTTTATACTTCTTACTTCATCCGCTAATTCTGTGTTATCATAGATACTACAAATTTTATCTAATGTATCCTCACAATATATATAGGCTTCTGCACCTTGTAATATTAAGTATGGCTTTTCATCTTCTATTACTGTTTTTCTCATTGGGTTTTCACTTGTCAATAAAATATGATTTTCATCTTCGCTTAGTCCTAATACTCTCCATCTCATATTTTCTTCTACTTCGTATTTTTGTTTTGTTCCATTTTCTTCCTCGTATCCTGTTTCTTCTTTTCCTACTTCTACCTCTGCATCCATATTATCTGGTAAATATCCCTCTACATAGTCTCCTATATGCAAATGCGTTTCATCTGTACAATCTAATATTTCGCAATTTTCTCCATTTTCGTACATTTCTAATAATGTTTGTACTTCTCCATCTCCTGATATTCCAATTTCTCCTTTTTGTTTATTTGTTTCTAAATCATTTGTCAATATTCCATTAGGATCAATTAATACCATTACTGTTATTCCTACAAGTATTAATAATATAATAATTGTAATTATCCAAACAATTAATGTGATTCCTTTTCCATCTTTTATCTTTTTGTTTTTCATATATTTATTTCCCCCTTTAGAATATCTTATACTATTGATCTTTTTTTATCAATACTTTTTTACATCTTTTTGTATGATAGGAAAATGTAATTTTCTATAATATAAAAACAAAGAGTTTCATATAGAAACTCTTTATCGCATATTCTAAAAATTATTGTATGCTTTCTCTTATACTATCTGTTCATTCTTGAATGTCAGAATCTGATGGATTAGATCTGAAACAATGTCCTTCTAACCAATTTCCACCATTTGCTTCTTGTTCTAATAATTCTCCACTTTGTCCTAAATCAGATGAAGATGATGTACAGAATGGAATAACTGTTTTCCCAATAAATATTTTATTTATATAGTACTGGTTTTAGGGTAACTAGATAATTTGAACTGTAAATTATAACCAATCCTATTCGAACTTTTCATAAAATTATTCATATTTCTTATATTTTATATATGTAAAGATTGCTAGTATACTTGCAATAACAATTCCAATCATTAATACATTTTCAAGTCCTGCATAAGGTAATCTTGAACTGCTTGTAGATGTATTCCCTCTATTTGTATTTCCATTTGAATTACCAACTATATTCCCATAACTATTGTTTGTATTATTATTGTTAGAATTACTATCTGTGTTACTATTATTTTCATATATATTATTTCCTGATGTATTATTATCAATATTTGTATTATTATCCGTATTCGTGTTATTATTAGTATTTGTATTAATATCGGTGTTTGTGTTCGTATTCGTATTTGTGTTTGTGTTTGTATTCGTATTAGTATTCGTATTTGTGTTTGTATTGGTGTTATTGTTATCATCATCAATATCTATCACAAATTCAATCACTGTTTGATTTCCTGCTTCATCAATAGCAGTTAATACATATGTTCCATTTTCTGTAATTGTATCTCCATTTTCAAAGTTTTCTACCACACTGCCATTTCTAGTTAAAGTTACACTTGCTAAATGTTCATCTTGGATGTTAGGTGTTACTTCTCTTCCATAGGTTACACCATTTTCTACGCCTGTGATTGTAGGTGGTGTTGTGTCAGGCTCTGGTTCTGGCTCTGAGTCTACAATTTCTGTAATTTCGATAACTTTCACAGTCTTATTTCCTTGTTCATCTTCTGCATAAATTGTATATATACCATTTTGTGTAATCATAACTGCTGCTTCCGCAGTTTTGTCATCTGTTCTTATCGTTAAACTTGTTCCTTCATTTTCAAAATAATCTATATCTTGCATTCCGTTAGCAATTTTAACTTCTGTAATTTGAGATTCTGTATCACTTACATTTATAGTTACTCTTATAGACTCATTATCATTTATACTTTCATTTGTCGTTTCAATCGTTGGTGGTGTTGTATCATCAATTTCAGGCTCTTCTGTGATTGTTGTTACTTCAAATGTTTCAATACTAGCATTTCCTGCCTCATCTTGAGCATATATCGTATATATTCCATTTTGTGTAACATTGATTGCTGCATTTGCTGTATTATTTTCCTTTTCAATTGTTAATTCTTGGCCACCATTTTCAAAATACTCTATGGTTTGTTCTCCTTGTGCTGCTTTTACACTAGCAACCTCTGTAAGATTATCCAAAATTCCAATTGATACCTCTACATTTTTATTGTCTGTATTTTCTTGATTAATAGTAATTTCAGGTGCCGTTTTATCAATGATAAATCTTACAACTGTTTCATTGCCTGCTTCATCTACTGCATTTAAAACATAGTTTCCTTCTTCTTCAATTGTATCTCCATTGGTATAGCCCTCTACATCTAATCCATTTCTCGTTAAATGGATTTCTGCTAAATGTTCATCTGTGATAGTTGGTGTTACAGATGAACCATATATCCCATTGTCTTCAACATTATCGATTTGTGGTGGTATTACATCTTCTGGAGGTTCTGGTGTTTCTTCTATGCTGGTAATTTCTATTGTTTGTACAGTCTCGTTTCCTTCCTCGTCTACTGCATATACTGTATATGTTCCAATAGCATCAATTGTAAATTCTGTACGAATGACATTTCCAATAATTCCTTGTCCAATTCTTGTACCATTTGTTGCAAAATATGCTGTTGTTTGATTTCCTTCTGCCCATTTTACTTGGTCAACAGAAGAGTCCTCATCACGAACAGTTACATCAATTTGCCTTGGATTTTGTTCATTCTGTGTTAATGTAATAGTAGGTGGTTCATTTGGTGTAGGTTCAGGTTGGTCAATTCCAATAAGCGTCCTTGAATACATATAAGAATATCCTTGCTCATCTCGTACATATACATTCATTGTACAATTTTCATCAACTGTATATGTTCCAACAACTTCTCTTCCTGGTTCTATTGAAATTTCTTCTCCATTATTCTCAAAATAGTCTATGTTAATATCTTCTCCAATAGCCACTTTCATTTCTACAATGTTACATATATTGTTCGTTGCTGTTATTGTCAAGTTTCCAGGAGCATTTTCATCTTGTGCAATCGATACTTGCATACTACTCTCTTCAGTCGTAATTCTCCTTTGTGTCATAATACGATATCCTGCTTCGTCTTCAATATACAATACATATGTATCATCTTCTGGTGCTGTATATGTTACATTTACATTTTGTCCTTGTGTAATAGGTAGCCCTTCTATTGTTGCAAAATCATCAAAATTTGATATTTCTGAACTTCTCGCTACTTTTACTGATACAATATCACAGATTGTATCTGAAATTTGCAAATTAACTTCTCTTGGATTACTACCTTCTGTAATTTCTACTGTAATTGGCGTATTTTGTTCTGCCACATATATTTGACGTGTTGCTCTATTACCTTGACTATCTTCTGCATAAACCACATATAGTCCTTCTTCTGTAATGTCTGTATATCTTACAGTAACATCATTGCTTTCTATAAATTCAATATCTGTACCTTGTGTACTAAAATCGATATTGTCATTAATATCTTCCTTTTTAGCAATTTTTAAAGCTGTTATGGTGTTATTGCTACTTGTTACTTGGATAGTTAAAATTAATGGATTTTCTTCATCTTTTGTTAATGTGATTTGTGGCATATCACTTGAGTCACTTACTGTAAGTCTTGCCAAAAATCTATCTCCTCTTGAATTTCTAGCATATACTGTATAACTGCCATAACCGTCTAATTCAAAAGTTTCTTCGATTGTTTGGGCTGGTGTTATATCAAATGTATATACATCATCATTATTCTGTTCAAAATAATCTATATTATCTGTATTAATATATTGATGTGTATATTTTAAATCTGTTATGTTATATGCAGTATCTATTGCGGTTATATGCACAAGATTTGAATTTGTTTCATCTCTTTGCAATTGCACACTTAATGTTATATCTTCTTCATTAGAAGGTGTTTCAGTAGAAACCGCTCTTGATACCACTGGTAATGTAACTGGTAAAATCATTACCAATACTATTAAAATCACAATAATTTTTCTTATATAATTTTTCATATTAATGCCTCCTCTTGCGTATTTTGTTAATAAACTTTTATATTGCTTTTGTTCTTGTATAAGAACATTGCTTTGCTCTGATAATTTCACACAAATTTATTATACCATTCTCAAAAATGTTTTACAATGGTTTTAAATTCCGAATTTTAAAATAAGAATTGTTGATTAATTTTCTTCTCCTCTAATATCTGCCTCTACTTCTTCATTATTCTTATTATTTTTATCATGCACTTTTACATAATATGGCTGTATTCCCAACAAACTATCTATATAGACAATATTTCCATCTTTATCTGTAACTTTCAAGTTTGGAAATGTTCTAATCATCTTTTTATCTCCCCAAAACTCATAAATAAATTTAGAAAGATTTTCATTTCCATAAATCTTATCGTATTGTTCTATAACTTGTTCTTTATTTGCAACATTAATATCGTGCTGAACAATGACTCTTACCAAAAAGAATTCAATGGCAAAACCAGTTGCTACACAATCTATCATTAATAAAATAAATACGGTCATAACAAATGTTTTTAGCGTTTTATAGCTTTTAAATTTACTTTTTATCCAGTCAATGATTTTATCAACTTTTGGATTTAAAGAGGCAATTAAATAAATACCTAAAAATCCCCAGAATATTGAAAAATAGACACATATTCTACCATTAATATTTAGTGGCATTCCTGAATAATCCCACCATTTAACCCCTAATAGCATCTCTCCTATAAAGCTTACTGCATATTCTACAATAGACCCAACAATAAAGCCTCCAATAAAAAGGGTATTGAATTTTCTAGGAATTTTATGTAGGCAGACAATCATAATCACAGCCCCTAAACCATAGATACCACAAAAAGGTCCATATAAAAAGCTTTGCCTACTTTCCCATACCCCTTTTGTTGCAATTCCATATAAAGTTTCTATGATATATCCAGCCACACTATATATGATAAAATATGCTAAAATTCTCCATAAACTAATACCATTAATGGTTATTTTTTTCTTCTTCGAAGGGTTATTTGGTGTTTGACTTGTTACTTCTATTTTTTCTTTTGTTTCTTCTTTTTTTCGTTTTTCTTGTTTCATATATGTCTAAACCTTTCTTATATTAAACTTTTCAACTCGTCAATTTTATCTTTGTAAAATTGTGTTGTTAATTCATAAGTTTGTGGGTTTTCTAAGTCAACATCTACCATTTTTAGCAAATCTACTGATTTTTTGGTACATCCTTGACTTAACATATGAATATATTTTTCTACAAAACCTTCTTCTTTATTCAAAATCTTTGTTGCAATGCAAATTGCTGCTGATATTCCAGTTGCATATTTATATACATAAAAATCTGTATAAAAATGTGGTATTCTTGACCATTCATATTGAATTTCTTTATCAATAACAATATCATTACCAAAATATTTTTGATTTAGTTGATAATATATTGTATTTAGGTCTTCTGCTGACAACATTTCTCCCTTTTCAATTTTTTCATGAACTTCTTTTTCAAATTCTGCAAACATAGATTGTCTATAAAAAGTTGCTCTTATCATTTCCAATAATTCATAAATCAATTCTGCTTTTTTCTTTTCATCTTTTTCATTTTTTATTTGATATTCACTAAGTAGAATTTCATTTACAGTAGAGGCAACTTCTGCTACCATAATTGTATAATTTGCATCAATAATATTTTGATATTTGTTAGAATAATATGAATGGATACTATGTCCTAATTCATGAGCAACTGTGCTAACATCATTTTTATTTTCTGTAAAACTCATAAGTACAAATGGATGAACACCATATACACCAGAACTATATGCTCCGCCTCTTTTATTTGGTTTTTCATAAACATCTATCCAGTTATTTTCAAAAGCTTCGTCTAATAAACGACCATATTCTTCTCCTAATATAGATAATGCTTCTTTGACTTCTTGCTTTGCTTCGTCAAAAGATATATTATCTTTCTTTTCTTGAAATGGGTTTACATATAGGTCATACATATGCATTTCTTTCATATCTAACAAATCCTTTTTTAAAGATATGAATTCATAATTCACTGCTAAACCTTCATTTACCCCTTTCATCAAAGCCTCATAAACTTTTATCGTTGCGTCATCATGAATGGTTGCAGCTTCTAATGAAGATGTATATTTTCTTAATTTTGCCGTTATAACCGTTTGTTTTACATTTGTTAAATACATTTCTGTTATTGTATTATTAAATTCTCCATACTTTTTATACATTAAGTCAAAAGCTTGCTTTCTTACCTTACTATTACTACTTTTTAAATAATTTGTATAAGTTGCGTCTGTTAATTCAACTTCTTTTCCTTCTTCATTTTTTAGCGTACCAAACTTAAATTCTGCATTTGTTAAAATATCATATATATTTTCTGGACCAGAAAATACTTCTGAATAGTTAGCAAGTAGATTTTCTTCTTCTTTACTTAGTGTATGTTTTTTCTTTTCTAATGTATCTTTTATATCTCTTTCATATGGTTTTAATCTTTCATCTTCTGCTAAATATTGTTCAATTACATTTTCATCTGCAAAGGTAATTTCAGGGTTTATAAAAGATGTAACTGTACTCAATTCTGATGACAGACTTTCTACTTCTTTAAATAGTTTTATTCCTTCTTGGTCTGCCATATTTAAGTGATAAGAAAACATTCCATAAGAGTAGATTTTGTCATATTGCATTAATATCGTTTCATATATGTGGTAACATTGATATAAATTATCTGCATTATCACATAGTTTTTCTTTGTATGTTTCTATTTGTTTTAAAAGTGTTTTCACTTCTTTTATCGCTTCATGAAAAGCTTCCTTGTTTTCAAATAAGTCTGTTAATTTCCAATTATATTTATCTTGTGAAGTTTCCATTTTTATCATTCCTTTCATTAACTACAAGTCTGGCAGAAGAAAATATGTTTTTTCTGCCTCTTTAAAAATTTTATCATAAAAAATAAATATATACAATAGAAAAAACGAGGCAAGTTGAACAAATCTAGCTTCTCTAGACCTTTTCTCTATTTTTTAACATTTATTATATTAATTTAAGGTCTAGCAAGAAACGTATAAGATTTGTAAATCAAATCATTTGCCCCGTTTTTTGTTAAATACTATTTATAATATTACACTCTAATAAGTTGGAATTTTTAATTCCATTCCTTCTTTTAAGTCACTTGTTGTCATATGATTTTGCTTTTTTATTTCTAATATGACATTTTGAATATCTTCATTTTCAAAATAAGGATTTTCTTGTATTTCTTTTTCCGCAATCCCCCATAGCGTTTCTCCTTTTACAACATATTCTGTTTTGTATTTTTCTTCTGTATTAGAATATGCTCGATTGTTGAACACAGATATGACAGCTCCTATCAAAATTCCTAAAATAACAATTGTTCTGATAAATTTATGTTTATTAATAATTCTTATATTTTTCATAACAACCCCTCCTTGATGAATAAATGTTCGCTATGTTTGTATTATATACGAACATTTATTCTTTGTCAATAGGTTTTGCAAAAAAATGTTTGTTTTTTCTAAATTAGTATAGGACTAATCTGTTCTCCTTCTAGTGCATATTCTATTGTTTTTATGATGTATTCTGCGTCAAATACGATAGACCTTGGCTTGGTTATGGGGTTATCCTGCTTAAATGGTACGAAGTAATAATTTTTCCTATTAAGCAGTCTTCCTATATTTTCAGCATTTCCACTTAATCCATTATTTGTCGAAGGTGCAATAACCAGTGGTCTATTATTTCTTAAATGCGATTTAGCTGCCATTGTAGCAGGTGTATCTATAATATCACAAGCTAATTTTGACATTGTATTTCCAGAACATGGTGCAATTATCATAATGTCTGTCATTTTTTTAGGACCAATTGGTTCTGCACCTGGAATAGTATGGATAATTTCTTTTCCTGTCATTTCTTCTATTTCTTTAATAAAGTCTTTTGCTTTACCAAATTTTGTGTCTAACTCATAACTATTAAATGACATAATTGGTACAATTTCTGCTTCTTTTTTGATGAGTTCTTTCATTTTTGGTAACACTTTTTGAAATGTACAAAACGAGCCTGTTAAAGCAAATCCTATTTTTTTACCTTTAACATCCAAATAAATTCCTCCTTTCAGTTTTCTTGTCGTTTTCTTATTGAAGGAAAAATCGGCTTTTATATTGCCCTATGTAGATTTTCCGCATACAATAAGGTTAAACTTCTATATATAATATGATTTTATGTAAATAATGTTTGATGTTTTTTCATGATAGAATAAAATTTGTGTGCAATCGTTAGAGCAAAGCGATGTGCTTATATAGGAAAAACTCGATTTTTCCTACACAAGCAAAAGCACCACCTATAACTGGTGGTGCCTGTTGCTTGACAGAAATTTTATTTACATAATGTCAATTTTAGTATTCCTATTTCCTATTTTTTCACTTCTATTTTATTTTCGTATATCGTGTCCATAACTTCATCAGAATAATATTTATCAAAAAACACATCAATATTATTTGAAGCAGCAATTTGACGATTTCTTTCATCCTGTCTAATAGCCGCCATTGAAGATACAGATATGTTAAATATCATAAATATTGCAAATAATGCAGTTATAGTTCTAAAATATTGATTTTTAATAATTTTATCTATGTGATTGATGATAGGCAATACATATTTCATAAACAATACGCCTCCTATTCCCCAATATGTACAATGCAATAAACTTGTCCTACCATTTATATTAAACCATAAGTGAGAATAATCCCATGATATTGTTCCAAATAATAACTCTTGAAAATAAGAACATAAGTATTCTACAGTGCCACCTAATATCATTGTGACAAAAAAGATTTTTACATAGCCACCTTTAATTTTTGGAACAATCAAATAATATGCCAAAATTCCTAATCCATAGACTTGTGCAAATGGTCCAAATAGTAGTCCCTGTCTTGAAACAAAATGCCCATTTTGAACTAAACCTACAATCATTTCTACAACATATCCAATTAAACTTCCAATAATGAATACCCAGAATAATTTTATCCATTCATTTATCCATTTTTCTTTTTTCATTTGCTCCACCCCTTATATTATCATTTTACACGACATCTTACTTTGTTCAAATTGTTTTGTCTTACATTTCTATTACATTTTTGTAATTTTAATATATCATGCAAATCTTAATAATACTTTTAGGGTTTCTTAAATTTATTTGAATAAATTCTTAAGAAAAATTAAATTGTCCAATTAGAGACGTTTCTTTTCGAGACATTTTTATGTTAACATATCAAGCTACTAACTATAAATAATGTATATCATATTTTATGAAATTAAATGTGCAAATGGAAGAATATTACAAATTGTTATCTTATCAAGTGGAAAAGTCGCGGTGCGCCAGCGATTTTACACTTGATAAGATTATAATTTGTTTATTTTGTAATGATAGCCATTTAATGAATAAAATATGATATACATTATTTATTATTTAAGAAACTAATATTAACATAAAAATGTCTCAAAAAGAAACGTCCCCAATTGGACATAAATTAATGTAGATATTTTAGCACTGAAAAAACAGTATCTACTATTAATATAATAACAAGAACCAAACAAACAATTTTCTGAATATTATTTGTGTTTCCTTTGGTTATTTTCTGTATTTTATCTTGTATGTATGGGTGTAATTTTTCTAATAATATTAGTCCGATAACACCCCAAAATATAGAGTATAATAAACTAACTCTTCCTTGGATATTTAAAAAGTCATTTGAGTAATCCCACCATCTTAATCCAAATAACATTTCTAATATAAAAGAAACCATATATTCAAATAAGGTAAAAGCAATGGTTGCAATTAAAAATTTCAAAAACGGCTTTTTGTATAGTTTTTTTGTTGCTAATAATAGTAATACTGCTCCAAAGCCATAAATTGGACAAATTGGTCCAAATAGAAATCCTCTTTTTACAAAATAACCATGTACAAATAAAGCATAAATGGTTTCTATCAACCATCCTATAAAAGAATATATGAAAAAATATATTATATATTCTATTATTTTATCTTTCGTAGTTTTAGATGTTAATACTTCATTCATATATTTCCCCTTATTTCCTTTCTTTCTATTTTATATCTTTTTGTATGGATTTTAATGCTTCTTCGGTTGTTTTACTTTTATCAAATTTGTTAGCAATAAATACGATAATTCCAACTAGTATAAATGTGATAGCATATATAACTAAACTGGATTGCCAATCTCCTTTCATTAACGTATTTCCTGCAAATGTTGAGGATACAACTGATGGTAATCTTGCAAATGTTGATATTAAGATAAATCTTAATGGTTTTATTGGTAATAAGCCTGCAATATATACTAATAAATCTTTTGGCGTTCCTGGTATCATAAATAATATAATCATTATCCATTCAATTTTTTTAGGATTTTTAAATAGTTTACTATTTTCAATTTTCTTTACTTTTTCTTCATCACAAATATCATAAACAAATCTTCTTCCCAATTTTCTAACCATAAAGAATATAGCTGTTGTAAGAATACATACAGATACAGTTATAAACAATAAGCCTCCCCAGCCTCCATAACACATACCTGCTAATATTTCTATCGGTTCTCCTGGTAATATAATTAAAAATATTTGTGCTACTTGTAAACCAAATAACATAAGTAATCCAATAAATCCAGAATCATTTACTTTATTTCTAAATGCTTCTTGCCCTTCGACTGTGCTTAAATTTTTCATAACTGGTACCAAATAAATGATAACCCCTATTATAATTGCAACAGCAATGATTGCTAATAGTATTCTCAATATTTTTATCTTACTTTTTCTGCTCATTTTTATCCTTTCTGTTTATGTTAAAATAAACTATAACATATATATTATACCACATTTTTCCTAAATTGTATGCATTTTACATTATTTTTTATCTTACATCTTTGTAATTTTTAGTATATCAGGTATTTATTAAGTATTTTTTTATGAATTATTAAATTTTTCTTAAGATATTATAATCGTTAATATGTAAAAATAAAAGATAAAGTATTTTTAATATTTTATACTTTATCTTTATCTTTAAAATTATTCTTTTTTCCATGTCATAACATATTCTGTTTCATTAAATTGTTCATTTAATTGTACTTTACTATTTTTAAATTGTAATTTTGAAAAAAACAAGATACCATTCATATTTTTTTCAAAAATTTTTATATAGAGTTCTTCATTTTCTTCAAGATTATCTCTACAATAATTTACTAATTTTGTTCCAATTCCATTTCTTCTATTTTCTTCTTTGACACATATTGCTTTAATTTCATCATCATGAATAGAAATAAATCCTAAAATTTCTTCATTTTCTACATATATATAGGTTTTAAAATTTTCCAAAAAGTCTGCTTTTACTTGATTATAGATTTCTAACCAGTAGTCTTTTTCTATGAAACTATTGGCTTTAAAGTTTCCCTTTACCCATAATGTCATTACATTTGTTAAATCCTCTTCTCTTATTTTTCTAATCATCTTTATCACCTTTTCCTTTGTTTCCTACATTATATTGTTTTTTATCTAATCCGTCAAATTTCGTAATTGTATTAATCGATTAAATTCTTCTTCCAATTCCTTTTTTCTCTCTTCATCTTTTGTAATAGATAATTCTGAACTGATTTGTGACAATTTGAAATCTAATAATAATTTATTGTTTTCAGTATATGTTTCCTTTTTCTTTGATTTTTCTTCTTGATACTGCAAATAACTTGTATAGTTTCCTTCATGTTCGATAATTTCGTGATTTTTTATAAGCAAGATATCTGTTGCTATATTGTCAATAAATGCTTTATCATGTGTGACAAATAAAATCGTTCCATTATATTCTTTTAGCAATTTTTCCAAGCTTTCAATAGATTCTATATCTAAAAAATTAGTTGGTTCATCTAAAATTAACATATTATTTTCTGACACTAATATTTTAGCAATAGAAGCTTTTACGCGTTCTCCTCCACTTAAATTTTCTATTTTCTTATTAATATCTTTATCTTTAAATAGAAGGTTTGCTAATACATTTTTTACCACTTTTTCTGACTGATTTGTATCTTGCATGACATTTTCTATAACAGATTTTTGAAAATTCAAGTTTGTAAAGTCTTGGCTAAAATAGCCTATTTTTATACCTGGATTTATTTTGATAGATTTGTCAGTATTTTTGATAATTTCATTAATTAAAGTTGTTTTTCCTACCCCATTTTCTCCTATTAATGCTGTTTTATGATTGGTTTTTATAACACAACTTGCATTCTCTAATAGAGATTTTTTCCCTAATTGTAATGTTAAGTTTTGTATATCAATAGCAATTTTACTTTTTATACTTGTTTCTGTTTGATATTGCATATATATTTGTGAATTGGTATGTGGTTTTTCTTTTTCTTCTAACTTTTCTAGTCTTGTTTTTAATGCATTTGTATGTCCTTCTAGTTTTTCTCTTACATTTTCAACACCTCTTTTATGAAGTCTTGCTTCAGAGTTTCCCATTCGTTTTGGTGTTTTTCTAATTTCTTTTGCTGTATTTTTAGAAATCATAATTGCTTTTTGTAATCTATTTTTTTCTTCGATGTATTGTCTATATTCAAATTGTTGTCTTTTGATTTCTGCTTCTTTTTGCATTTTATAACTAGCATAATTTCCATCATATTTTCTTACTTTACCATCTTTTATTTCAATAATCCCTGTACAGATTTCATCTAATAAACTTCTGTCATGAGATATGATAAGAATGGTACCATTGTATTTTTTTAATTCTTTTTTTATATACTGTATTCCATTTTCATCTAAGTTGCTTGATGGCTCATCAATTAGCAATATGCCTGTTTGTTTTAATATTTTTTGATTAAATGCTTTCTTTTTCTTCTCTCCGCCACTTAAGTTTATATTTTCATTGTTTGTTTCTTCAAATTGTTCAAGATATAATATCTTTTGTTTTCTAATAATCTCTCCTGTATCTGGTTTTAATGCTCCAGAAATAATATTGAGTAATGTTGTTTTTCCAGAACCATTTTGTCCTACAATTCCTATTTTTTCATTTTCATATATTTTTAAATTTTTAATTTCTAATATTTTTCTGTCTCCATAATATTTTGAAATATTTTTTAATTCTAATACCATAAAACCCCTCCTTTAATCATATTAAAGAAGAGGTTTATTATATAATAATTTACAATCCAATATTAAATTGATTGTCATATTCCATGACATTAAAATTTGCATTATTAATAAACTATTCTAAAATATGATTATATCTTATTTTAAATTTTTTAGTTTATTAATAATCATCATTTTTTCACCAATTTAACCTTTCGTTTTAATTCTTTATTATTTTACCATATATTAATTACTTTTTCAATAGTACTTTCTAATCTTTTCAATTTCGTTTTTCTGGTCGATTAATACTATATTTGATATCTTCTTCACTATATTCTTCTGGTTGTAGCCCCACTTTGTCTTTCATAAAATCTAATAATAAGATTATGCCTATTGTTGTTAAACATCCGATAATAATAAATGTATTCGCTGTTGTGGTAATTGACAATAATCCTGAACATATTAGTGAAATTATGGCTGTTGCTAAGTTGGCTGTTAAATATCGCAATGCAGATATCTTAGGGCGTATATTCCTATTGGTAAAATTATTCAAGTACCTTGTGATTAATCCAATATATGGTCCTTTTATTGCATATTGAATTGCAAATAGCACAACGATTAAGATAAGTGACGATTTTGATAGTTGATCTCGTCCAATAAAACCAATAACTATACAAGATACCACAGTTGGAATTCCTAACCAAGCTAATGTTTTATTTTTGAAATTTTCTTGTATTCTTTCTGTATTTCTTGTAGATATAGCTGCAACAAGTTGTAGAATAGCAAATATAATTCCAAAGTATTGTTCTGGTACCTGCATTTCGTTTAATATACTACTTCTCAAATTAACAATTCCTGTTATTGTTCCCATTAATAATGCATTAAACATGATTAAAGAACGTATCCTTTTGGATTTTAAGAAATATGTAAAAGATGTTTTTAATTGTCCCATATATTCTGTAAATCTAATTGGTTCTACTTTATTTTGTACAATTGCTGTATGTCTAAATTTAAAAGATAAAATGGTTGCAATTGTACAGCAGATAAAACATAATACCATGGGAATATATCCATTAATAACAAATGTAAATCCAGCTATTGCAGAGGCAATGGCTTCAAATATATAGAAGTAAGAAGAGGATTTTCCATCAATTGTAGAAAATACCTTTCCTCGTTTATTACTTCCAGGTAAAGAATCATATAGAATATTTGCTTCACAAATGCCTTTTATAGAATATCCTAATGCATATATAAATTGAATGATTAGCAATTCATAATACTCTTGCATAAAAATCATTGAAAATATGCTTAAAGTATACAATATATTTCCGACGATTAATGAATTCTTTTTGCCAACTCTATCTACCAATCTTGTGACTGGTATTTGCCATAAGGTATTGGATAATGTATAAAAAGCATCAGAAAATAATACTTGTGCTGCAGAAAAGCCTTTTACTTGTGTCAAAAATAAAAATATGATTGGATAATAGAACAGTAAGTCCCATGATACCATTTTGTACAAGGGAAATAATCTAACATTGTTCTTTTTGTATCTTACTAGTTTTTCCTTTGTATTCAATGTCTCCTCCTTTTAGTTTAACCATTCTGGATTTTCTAAATACCAGTCAATTGTTTTTACAATTCCATCTTCAAACTTTGTTTTTGGATACCAACCTAGTTCATTTTTGATTTTTGTTGGGTCTATAGCATATCTATAATCATGTCCTTTTCTGTCCTCAACAAATTCAATTAATGATTCTGATTTATCTAATCTCTTTAAAATTAATTTAACAATTTCAATATTTCTCTTTTCATTATGTCCACCAATATTATATCTTTCTCCAGCTTTTCCATTATGGAATACTAAGTCGATTGCTTCACAATGGTCTTCTACATATAGCCAATCTCTAATATTTCTTCCTGTTCCATAAACTGGTAGTTTTTCATCTTTTAAAGCTAATTTAATCATATGTGGAATTAATTTTTCATTATGTTGATATGGACCATAATTGTTAGAACAGTTTGTTACAGTTACGTTCATTTTATAGGTTTCATGATATGCTAAAGCAATTAAATCTGAACTTGCTTTTGATGCTGAATATGGGCTGTTTGGTTGTATTGGAGATTTTTCTGTAAAGTATCCCTCTTCTCCTAAAGTTCCATATACTTCATCTGTTGATATATGAACAAATTTGTTACTGCTTCCTTCTCCCCATGTTTGTTTTGCTACTTCTAAAAGAGTATGTGTTCCCAATACATTGGTTTGTGTGAAGATAAATGGTGTTTTAATACTATTATCTACATGAGATTCTGCTGCAAAATGGATAACACCATTAATATCATATTTTTTAAATAATTCTGTTACAAATTCAAAATCACAAATATCTCCTTTTTCAAAAGTAATTTTGTCCATTACTTTTTTTAAGTTGTCCATATTTCCTGCATATGTTAATTTGTCTAATACAATGACATTATAGTCTGGATGTTTGTTTACAAAAAATTCTGCAAAATTTGCTCCTATAAATCCAGCTGCTCCTGTTACTAAAATATTGTTTTTCATCTTTTTCTACATTCCTTTCGTTTATTATTTTAAATTCTTAAATAAATCTGTTTCTTTTAATTCTTTTAATGAAGGCCATTTTGCGTCTTTTTCTGATGTTAATAAATCTTCAATTTTCATATCTCCTAAAGGCCAATCAATATTGACATCTTTATCATTCCAAGCTAAGCCACCTTCTGCTTCATGGTTATATATATCATCACATTTATATGTAAATTCTGCCTCATCTGATAATACTAAAAATCCATGCGCAAATCCTCTTGGTATCATAAACATTTTTTTATTTTCTTCTGAAAGGATAACCCCTTCCCATTTACCATATGTTTCACTTCCTGGTCTTAAGTCTACTGCAACATCAAATACTTCTCCTTTAATACATCTAACTAATTTTGCTTGTGTATTTTCTTTTTGGAAGTGTAACCCTCTTAAAACACCTTTTCTTGATTTTGATTGATTGTCTTGTACAAAGTGATAATGTAATCCAATTTCTGCAAATTCTGCATCACTATATGTTTCCATAAAATATCCTCTGTTATCGCCAAATACTGTTGGTTCAATAATATATACATCTTTTATAGATGTTTCGATTTTTTTAAATTTTCCCATTTGAATTTTCCCCCTTAAAAAATAGACTTTTCTACTCAATTTCTTTAAATATTGTACGAATAATTTTTTTACTCATTTCCAAATCTATTTTCTGCTAAATCTTTCAAATATACACCATATTCTGTCTTCATATATTTTTGTGCTAAAGCTAATAATTCTTCACTTGAAATCCAACCTTTCTTAAAGGCGATTTCTTCTGGGCAACAAACCTGCATTCCTTGTCTTTTTTCAATAGTTTGAACAAAGCTTGCTGTTTCTAATAAAGCATCATGTGTACCTGTATCAAACCATGTCATTCCTCTTCCTAATTTTTCTACTGTTAGTTTTTTCATTTTCATATATTCATCATTAACAGTTGTGATTTCTAATTCTCCTCTTGCAGAAGGTTTAATACCTTTTGCAATTTCTACAACTTCGTTTGTATAGAAATATAATCCTGGAACTGCATAATTTGATTTTGGTTCTTTTGGTTTTTCTTCAATAGAAATTGCTTTTCCATTTTCGTCAATTTCTACTACGCCATAGGCTCTTGGGTCTTTTACATAATATCCAAAAATTGTTGCTTCATCTTCTCTTTTGCTAGCTCTTCTTAAAATTTCAGGCAAATGAGAACCATAGAACATATTATCTCCTAAAATCATAACGACATTATCTTCTCCGATAAAGTCAGCACCAATGATAAAAGCTTCTGCTAATCCATTTGGTTTTTCTTGAATTTTATATTCAAAATGCATTCCCCATTGAGAACCATCGCCTAATAATTCTTTGAATACAGGCATATCTCTAGGTGTTGATATAATTAACACTTCTCTTACTTCTGCTTCCATTAATACGGATAATGGATAATATATCATTGGTTTATCATATACTGGCATGATTTGTTTTGATATAGCAAGTGTTAATGGATATAATCTTGTTCCACTACCTCCTGCTAAAATAATTCCTTTTCTCTTTTTCATTTTTCTCATTCCTTTCTCCATACACTGGAATTAAATTTTGATATAATTTAACTACAACTATTTTTACTTTTTTCTATAAATACAATTCTTCATTATATATTCTTAATCTTTTTTATTTAATTCCACTTCTAAATATCTTTTTAATCCATCTTCCCAATTTGGAATAGAAATACCTTGTGCTAAGATTTTTTCCTTGCTTAATTGAGAATTAAATGGTCTTTTAGCCTGTTTTATATTCATAATCTCTATATATTTCTCTGTTGACACTGGATTTACTTTGCAAGAAATATTTGCCAATTCAAATATTTTCTTTGTAAAATCATACCAAGTTGTAAATTCTTGATTTGTTGTATGATAAATGCCATATGGTATTTTCTTTTCAATAGCCTCTGCAATAATGTTAGCTAAATCTTCTGCATATGTTGGGCTTCCGTGTTGGTCTGCTACAACATTTAATTCATCTTTTGTTTTTCCTAATTTTAACATAGTTCTAACAAAATTATTTCCATCTCCATATAGCCATGCAGTTCTAAAGATATAATACTTATCTGTATTTTCCTTTACACCTTCTTCTCCATGTAACTTTGTTTTTCCATAAACCGTTACAGGTCCTACTTCGTCATCCTCACTATATGCTTTTGATACATCTAATTCTCCATTAAATACATAATCTGTACTAATATGAATTAAAGTTGCATCTTCAATTTTAGCAGCAATTGCTAAATTTCTTGGTCCATCACCATTAATTTTATCTGCAATTTCATAATTATCTTCTGCCTTATCAACAGCTGTATAAGCTGCACAATTCACAATATATTCTGGCTTAATCTCTGCCACTTTCTTTTTAACAGCCTCTAAATCAGTAATATCTAAATCTGCTACATCTGTACAAATTAATTCATTTCCATTTGCTAATCTTTTTCTTACAGAACTTGCAAGCATTCCATTTGCTCCAGTTATTAATATTTTCATAACTACTCTCCTCCTAATTTTTTTCCTATAAAAACCGTATATATCATATCATTTAAAACAAAAAAGTACAAGACTTTTCCTGCACTTTCCTAAGAACTTGGAGAAAAAATTTGTTACAATTAACATTCGATTTCTAAAACAATCAGAAACCAGTAATATATAAATATTTTATGAAATTAAATGTGCAAATGGAAGAATATTACAAATTGTTATCTTATCAAGTGGAAAAGTCGCGGTACGCCAGCGATTTTACACTTGATAAGATTATAATTTGTTTATTCTGTAATGTTAGCCATTTAATGAATAAAATATTTATATATTACTGGTTTCTGATTTTACTTGATATTTAAACTGTTAATTGTAACAAATTTTTTAATTATTTTTCATCTTTCTCTGTTTCCTTTATGATATAAATTGGTCTATTTTTCACTTCAAGATATGTCTTAGACAAATATTGTCCAATAATTCCCAAAGAAAATAATTGAATACCACTAACAAAAAATATGATACATACCATAGAAGGCCAACCAGAAGTTGGGTCTCCATATACTAAAGTTCTTATGATAATAAACAATATCAATATAAAAGCTACAAAGCAAAATAGTAAACCTATAACAGAAGATATCATTAATGGTGTTGTAGAAAATGCTGTAATACCTTCTATGGCGTATTTAAACAATTTCCAAAAAGACCATTTTGTTTCTCCTGCAACTCTTTCGACATTTTCATATTCTAACCATTTGGTTTTAAATCCAACAAAGCTAAAAATACCTTTTGAATAACGATTATATTCCTTTACAGAAATAATAGCTTGTACCATTTGCCTTGTCATTAATCGATAATCTCTTGCACCATCTACCATTTCTACATTTGACATTTTATTAATTAATTTATAGAAAATCCTTGCAAAAAAGCTTCTAATTGGTGGCTCTCCTTTTCTATTTACCCTTCTTGTTGCTACGCAATCATATCCTTCATTTTTTATGCAATCATACATTTTTCTTAATAAAGCTGGTGGGTCTTGTAAATCAGCATCCATTAAAGTAATATAGTCACCTTCTGCATGCTCTAAGCCTGCAAGCATAGCAGCTTCTTTCCCAAAATTCCTTGAAAATGAAATATATCGTACTTTTGCATCGTGCTGTCTTAGTTCTTTGATTTCTTCTAGTGTTTTGTCTCTTGAACCATCATTTACAAAAATATATTCAAATTCTGTTTCAGCAAAGTCTTGTTTTCTCACACGTTCTATTTCTTTATAAAATAATGGTATGCTTTGTTCTTCATTATAGCAAGATATAATTACAGATATTTTGTCCATTTACTTTTCAACCTCTTCTTCCTCTATATTAATTGTCTTGTCAACAATATATTGTGGTCTTCTTTTTGATTCGTCATATATTTTTCCTATATATTCTGCAATAATCCAAATAGATAATAGCTGTACCCCTGCAAAAAAGGTAATGGCTACCATAATAGATGTCCAACCAGCAGATAAATTATTTAATTGAAATAGATAAGATATTAAGGCATATATTAATAAAATAAAGGATATCACAATAGAAATAATACCTAAAATTCCTACTAATTTTAGTGGTTTGGTAGAAAAACCTATTATTCCATCAGATGCAAGTTTTAACATCTTTTTCAATGGATATTTTGTTTTTCCAGCAAATCGTTCTTGTCTTTCATATTCAAAAGCTTTTTGTTTATATCCTACCCAACTAAATAATCCTCTTAAAAATTTGTTATGTTCTGGCATTTGATTAATCGTATCTACGACTTTTCTATCTACTAATCGAAAATCTCCTGTGTCTTTTGGGATTTCTACATCTGATAAGGCATTTAGTGTTTTATAGAACATTTTTGCTGTAAATAATTTAAAGGCAGATTCTCCTTTTCTAGTTTTTCTTTTTCCATAAATAACTTCATTGCCTTCTTCCCATAACTTTATCATATCTTTAATAAGTTCTGGTGGGTCTTGTAAATCAGCATCAATAATGACAATCGCATCTCCTGTTACATATTTTAACCCTGCTGTAACAGCTGCTTGATGCCCAAAGTTTCTTGAAAAAGAAACTACTTTTAATGATTTATCGTTTTTTGCTATTTTTTCTAAAAGTGGTAACGTTTCATCTGTACTTCCGTCATTTATCACAATTATTTCATGGTCATATTGTGATAAATCATTTAATACATTTTTTACTCTTTTATAACATTCTTCTACAACTTTTTCTTCATAATACATTGGTATAACAAATGATATTTTTTTCTTTGTTTCCATTATTTTCACATCTCCTATTATAAAATATATTTTTTTCTCTCATATAGTACACAATATTCATTTAGGCAACCTATCTTTTACTCTTTTGTTTTCTTTTTAAATATAAATACTTTACTAAATATGTAATTTGCAATGACAATTAGTACATTTGAAACTAATTTCATAATCACATCATTTAAGTGTAAAACATCTACAAATAGGTACATAAATCCCATATCTAAAAATAGAGATAAAATTCTAAATCCAAAGAAAGAAAACATTTCTTTGAAAAATTCTTTTTTGCTTAATCCTTTTGTTTGAAATACAAATAGCTTATTGGTCACATAAGCAAATAGAATGGATATAATTTGTGCAATGACCGTACTTACCATATAATCAACATTACATGCTTTTGCTAAGATAAGGTATGACACATAATTCACAAGTGTCGTTAATACACCGAATATTAGATAATTAATAATTTCTTTATATTTGTTCCATAGTACTTTTATTGTTTCCATTTTCGCTTTTATATCCTCCTTCTAATTTTTCCTTCTTCCTTTTTGACAAATTATAACATTGTTTTCTTATTTTTTCAAATATAAATTGTAAACCATTTGCCGCATATGGTAATAGCAATATATAAAATGTTAAAACATAATATGCTTTTGTTTCCCATAACAAATGGAAAGTAAATCCACCAATTACCATTAAAATTAAACTTAATTTTTCTATATTTGGCTTTTTGAATTCCACTATCAAGCCAATTCCTGCCATTATATATAATACAATTTGATAAATATTATTATATTCTATATATGCTGTTGATAATTTTCCATCAAAAAAACTAATTAATACTTTATTACTTGTCATACTTTCCGGTGTTTTTCCAAAGTTTTCTGCTGGTTCATTTATCCAAATTGTTTGAAAAGTTGGTTCTAACCATGTAGTTTCAATTTTTTCTATCAGCATGTTAACAGCTTCTGAAGGATTATTGGCATATTCTTGTAAAAGTTCTTTTAGTTCTTCTAAACTTTGTTTAGAAGCTTCTTGTGCATCTTCATTAGCTTGTTTGTATATCATAACTGTACTTGCATCATACCATCCTGCCATTTTGTTTTCATTCCCTTGTCGCAATCCCATTTGAAAATACGAAACCATTGGTATTCCATCTGCTACTTCTATACCTGTTCGTTGTTCTGTATAGAAATAAACCAGTTTACCAAATAGAACCATGCAGACTGCAGATAATACAATTCCTATAAAGATTTTTTTGTCTCTTTTTTCAATAAAGTCTAATATCCATAAGATAACCATTCCAACAAAAAATATTTGATAATTTTTCTTTAGTAATACAGAAATTCCTATACTAACACTAGCAATTATTAAATATTTTACTTTTCTTTGTTCTCTATACAAACAAATTTGATAAATGGCAATTAATGCAAACAATAGTCCTATGATATTACCATATATAAAAGTAGAAAAGAAAATAATTGGTAAAAATCCTAGCATAAGTATGCAAAAAATTTTATTCACTTCTTGATTTTGAAAGATTTTTTTTGTGAAATTATATAATAATTGTACAATACCACCTATACAAAGAACATTTACCATTTGCATAACAATAGCATCTTCGCCTAATAGTCTAAATAGGATTTCTGTAAGATAAATATATCCTAATTGAAATGGATATGTATGTAAATATCCCCCTGGCTCTAGAGAATCATAATTTCCTTTTATAAATTCTGAAGCCAAATGTGTCATCATCTCTTGGTCAGCCTTTGGTAAAATTCTTGCCCAATAAATAAATATAGCAGATAATAGCATAATGGTAACAACTGTGAATACACATAACATTTCACTAGGAATTTTTTTCAGCAGTTTTTTTATCATATACACTACTATTAAAAATATGGCAACACCTACTATATTTAATAACATATTATCTATACGAATACTCATAAACTCTAAATACGCTGAATATTTATTTGTAAAATAATACGTAATAATAAAGGCTGCTATTCCTAATCCAATCGTTATACATATACCTATAAAAAAACAAATTTGTATCAATATATTTTCTATTTTACTTGTCTTTTCTACTTTCATTATCTCTTGTTTTTCTGTAATTTCTTCTTGCATGTCAAGCCTTCCCCTCTTATTCCTCATAATTGATAACAAAGTTTTCTGGTAAATTATAATATTGTCTCATATAATATTTTATATAATCATTTCCTTCTGTATATGGTTGGTCCCCACTATATAAAATATTTGGTAATTGTTTTAATGTTACTTCTGTTATTTCTTCGCCATTCGCAATCTGTTCAGAAACAGCTCGTAACTTTTGGTCATTTTCTGCATTCACATGACTATTTTCATAATAGCCTTTTGTAATAATAAGCATATTTAATAAACAAATCACTAAAAATGGTATCATGATACATGTTACTATTTGTTTTGCACCGTTTTCCTTATACAGGTCTCCTATGATTTTTAGTGCGATTACACAATATAGGATTTCAAATACAATGCTTGAGCGAGAAGCAAAATATGGTGCTACAATCATAACCCCTTGAGAAATAATCGCACAATAGAAGAGGTTAATCAGTCCTTCCGATTTTTTGTTCCATAAATACATCGTAATTGTATATGCAATGAAGAATAATTGTAGTAGCGTAAAGCCAATGGTAGCAATTAAAATCAATCTATGACCTTGTACCAATGAATATACATAACTAAAATATCCTTCTGTTTTGATGAACATTAACATAGTTATTCCTGCTGTTGATAATAAGCTTATATAGTTCATCCATTTAATTCCATATCGTTTTCTGATATTTTGTACACTTGCTATCAATACAGTTGTAAAGAAGAAAAGTCCAAAAATTTTATTATTTTCTCCAAAATTCCCTTCAATCGTTGCTTGAATTCCGTCTATTGTCCTTTCTAGTAATGGCTTTTGATAAAAATCAATACTTGTTGGATGTTCTTTTCTTAGTTCATTTCCTGGTGCTAGCATTAAAATGGCAAAACCAATAATCGCAATGACACTCATCGCTATATCTATTTTACTTACCTTTTTATTTTTAATTGCATTATACACTGTATAGATTAGCACAAACATTAAACTAGCAACACCTACTTGTTCTTGTGAAAATGTTGCTAAAAAGATACAAATGCCCATGATTGTTATATATAGAATGTTTTTTGCCTTCGTATTTGTTTGTTCCCCTTTGATTTTGAACATATATACATACACATAAATAAATAAAAATAAAATCGGAATTATATATAATACTGCTGCCGTAATCCAAAATATTCCCGTTCGGAAAGTCATAATTTCTATAATACCATATAATAGCATGCATGTTAAGGCTAATTTCCATCTTTCCACTTTGTCTCCTAAAAGTTTATGCATGATTTTATACATTGCAAAAAAGATACCGAATATGGCAAGTGCTTGCACAATTCTATAGCCTGCAAGTCCTGTATATCCTAGTAGGACAATCTCAAAGAAGAAATATAGTATTCTTCCACCCCATATTTGATAATGTCCACTTAAAAATTCAAAAACCTGTCCTAAAGAATAATTGGTTCCACTAACCCCATCTACTAGATAGGCATAACTTAGTGATGCATATCCATAATCATCATGATACATATATAAAAATTGGTGTTGTATAATTAAAAAGACTATAAATATAATAGCAATCCCTGTAACAAGAATCGTATCTTTGTAAGCCTTCCAAATGTCTTTCATACTTGCTCCTCCTAAATTCTATTTATCCTTTATTGTTCTAATTCCTTTTGGTTTTCTTTCTCCAATTGCCATGCTTTTATTAAAAAATCATAGCGCTTTTGAAATTCTTTTTTGTGCCATGCGGTAATACTTGTCAATTCTTCCATTCCTTTATGAATACGTTTAATTTCTTCCAGGTGTTTTTGTTTTTTCATCGTACTTGTAATGTTATTTCCATGAACACGATAATTGTTTAATGGTTTATTGACATAAGCAACATCTCCTAATGTCATTAAATGTGCATATAACACCCAATCTCCTGATTGTCGATATTGTATGGCTTTATCAAAAAAGGTATCATAATTTCCTTTTTTAATTAATGTAGATGATACATTGGCAATTGTGCAATTTAAAAATGTATAATTATTTAATTCATCTGTTCCTTTATTGATATAAGAATGTTTCCAATGGTTTGTTTTTCGAATATCAATTTCTGGTTCTATCGATTTCAAAAATATTTTTCCGTCTTTATCTATAAAAGAAGTATCTGCATAACTAATGACAATATCTTTATCTTTTTTTATGTTTTTCACTAATGCTTTCATTAAATGTTTGTCACAATAATCATCTGCTTCTGCAATCCAAACATAATCTCCTTGAGCTAGTTTAAACCCTTTTTGCCATTGTTTAAAAGCAATTCCTGAATTTTCTTCATTATATACTTTTCTAACAGGTATATAATCTTTTATATTTTCTACAATGTCATCAATTAATTTTCGACTATTGTCTTTTGAACAATCATCTAAAATAATCAATTCACTAATCTTTTCTGTTTGATATAATATACTATATATTCGTTCTATTAAAAATTTTTCATAATTATAATTTGGAACAACTACAGATATATGCAGTTTGCTTTCTTTTTTTCTCTTCTGTTCTTTAGCTGCTTTTACCAAATCTTCCATTCCTAAATTTTCTTTTATGACACATTTTCCTTCTTTATCCATTATTTTTTTCTTAAACTTTACAATTTGTTTTCCAATTGTGATGATACAATTTATTAGTGTTGCTGATTTTAATCGTAATAGACCAATTACGAGTTTCCAGTAAATTCTTCCCCATCTTCCTCTTGTGTCTAAATACCTTTTGACACATGCTTGTTTTTCGATTTTGATATTTTGCTCTTTTTTTATAAAAAGTTTCAAATATTTTTGTCTATCCTTTATATTTTCTAGTGTTGTAATAACAAACACATATAACATTAAGATTTGATGGTATAAAATGATAGATTGATATGCTTGTACATCTTTTAAATCCTTAATTCTCTCAAATGTTAATTCTACAGAATCAAAAATGTCAAATCTCTTTTCTGAAAATGTAGAATTTTGTATAGAAGTATTTCTCTGTACATAATAATATGCCACTTCGTTTGTATATGCAAGTTTTTTGGCATGTAGCACAGCAGGAATGACAGAACAAATATCTTCATTAATTTTTCCTTCTAAAAATAAGTAGTTTTTAATTAATGACTTTTTAAATACTTTGTTACAAGCAGAAGCTGCTAATCCATTGTCAATGGCTGCTTTTTTTATATCTGTTTCCTCTAGATTTATTCCTCTTTGTACATCTCCTAATGGTTCTCCATTTTCATCTACTAATTGCATATCTGCAATTGTGATTTCTGCTTCGTTTTTCACTAGAACTCCCATTAATTTTTCATAATATTGTTTATCAATATAATCATCAGAATCAATAAACCCTATATATTCACTATCTGCTAATTGAATTCCTCTGTTTCTGGTATATGCAAGACCTTTATTTTCTTCATTTTGATAAACTGTCATTTTATCTGGATACTTGGTTTGTATATCTTTTATTTTTGAATATGTCTTATCTGTTGAACAATCATCTATTGCAATGATTTTTATTGGCTCATATGTTTGTTCTAAAATACTGTTGATACTTTTTTCGACATATTTTTCAACATTATAGCAAGGTACAATAATTGTTAATTTTGGCTGTATCATTTTTTATCTCCTTTTTTGTTCCCTTTTACTTTGAACAGTATATCAAACTTGTATATAAAAAGCAATCGTATTATTTAAAAACTTTGATTGACTACTTTTTTTTGCTATGTTATAATTTCTTTGATTTTAGAAAAAAAGGAGCAAATTATGTTGAATTTTAAGAACTTATTTAAAGAAAAAGTAAATATTTATAAAAATGTACCAAAAAAATTAGTTCTAGACAACCTTAAAAAAGTATCTGCAGTTATTCCAAACTACAATTATGCCAATTATATTATTGAGAGAATTGATTCTATTTTACAACAAACTTACCCAATTTATGAATTGGTTATTATTGATGATAAATCTACAGATAATAGTGTAGAGGTTATTGATAAAAAATTAAAAAAGGTGCAAAAAAAATATCCTGATTTGAAAGTGTCTTTTATTAAAAGAGAGACCAATAGCGGAAATGTTTTCTGTGGCTGGCAAAATGCTTTTAAATATTCTACTGGGGACTTTTTATGGATTTGTGAGGCTGATGATAGTTGTTCTCCCCTATTTTTAGAAAATGTTATGAAAGGTTTTGACAATCCTAATACCATTTTATCTTATTGTGAATCATTAACTATGGATGAGAATAATGTTATTTTAATGAAGGATTTACGTGAATGGATTGATATTTTCCAAACTGGCAAATGGAATGAAGATTATGATAATACAGGCGATATGGAACTTGCAAGTACATTATGTATTAATAATACCATTGCTAATGTTTCTGGTGCTGTTTTTAGGAAATTACCTTCTGTAAATTTTGAAGAAATGTTAAAAACAGCTCAAACATTCCGATTGGCTGGTGACTGGTATTTCTATACAAAAGTATTAGAACATGGCGATATTCATTATTGCAAAACGTCTTTAAATTATCATCGTATGCAAAGTAAATCTGTTACTTTAACAACTTCTGCCAAACAAGAATATGAGGAAATTTGTAGAATTCAAGATGATATTATGAAGAGAGTTACACTATCAGAAGAGGTAAAAGAACGTGTAATGAAAAGGAGAGCTGATAAGAGGAGGTGTTTTGAAATTGAAGAGCAAAACAACCAATAATCTTTCTATCATCATTCCTGTATATAATACAGAAAAATATATTGAAAAATGTTTAAACAGTGTTTTAAAAAATGTACCAGAAAATACAGAAGTTTTGGTAATTAATGATGGTTCTCCAGATAATTCAGAATATATTATTAAAAAATTTGAAAAACGATATCCAAATGTTTTGAAATATTATAAAAAAGAAAATGGTGGTTTGTCAGACACTAAAAACTATGGTATTGCAAAAGCAACTGGAAAGTATATCACTTTTGTTGATTCTGATGATTATGTAGATAGCAATATGCATAAAGAAATGCTTGCTTTAGCATTAAAAGAAAATGCAGATGTTGTTTATTGTGATGTCGAGCAAGTTTTTGATGATGGACATACGATTTATAGCCATTGTACCAATATAAAACGAACAGACGACTTTTTTAGATTAATTGATACACCACTTATGGCGACTTCTTGTAATAAATTGGTAAAAAAAGAATTATATGAAGGTGCTAAGTTTCCAGTAGGACTAAACAATGAAGATGTTGCTATTACCCCTATTTTGGTTGCACAAGCTAAAAAAATATGTAAAATTGATAAACCTTTTTATAAATATTATCAAAGAGCTGGTTCTATTCAAAATAATACTTTTAGCGAAAAACGATTTGTTATTTTTGACACAGCTAAAATTTGTTTTGAATATGCCAAAACTTTACCAGAAGAGGTTCAATTACAAATAAAAACCTCTTTATATACACACCAAATATTAGCATTGCTTATTTACCCTATCAGTGATTTGTCTAAAAAAGAGCAGGAACATTTGATACCTATCTTTTGTAAAAAAATAAATACTATGTTTGGAGAAGACCTTTATCAAAATACATATGTAAAAGATTTTTTAAAAGACCTTCATAGAAAACATTTATTAGGATTAATTAAACAAGAAAATACAAAAGCCATTATAAAATGGTTATCGTATTATAAACATTATGACAAAATATCTGCATTTTTTGAAAAAGCCAAAAATTCTGTAAAAAACTTTTTTATTAGCATAAAAAATAAACTTATATGGTGCGTTAAAAAGCTAATTTCTCTACCTAGGATTTTAATTAGAAAAACAAAAACATTTTTCCGTCTTTACTTGAAAAAAGAAAAATCTTAAGGAGAATTCCTATGTTGAAATTCTCCTTCTTTTTTTGATAAATATAATAAATAATATTCCTAAAGCAACAACTAATAAACAATTTATCGTAATATTTCCCAATGCAGCCCCTGTCATTTGCAATTCTCTTACGAATATTTTTGTAAGAAAATATGCTAAGACACTGACACACATATATACATATATTGTCCATTTCTGCTTCCTTATAGTAGATAATGCATAGAACAATAATATAGATACAGAATAGAAAAATCCTGATACTAATAAAATGACAAATTCATTTCGATAATTATCCAATTTTAATCCAAAAATATATTCTAATATAGGTATACCAATTGTCATACATATCAAAATGATAACGATTGTGGCTCCAAATGTTAGTAAAATAACCTTTAGAATTAATGTTACTAATTTTTTCATATCTCCCTGTTCGAAAGATTCTGCCAAAAGTTTTAAAATTGGTTTCATAATGCAAGTACTTAACAAATTAATTGTAAAAGCTGGTAGATATATAATATTATAATATGTTTGCATTTCATTATTTCCAACTAAGTCAATAGCATATTTAACAGCATTTGTTAAATATAGTGCTAAAATTGTTGATATACATACAGGTAAAGCTTCTTTGAGTATTTCAATACATTTTTCTTTTGTAAAGTGTATTTTGTCTTTAACAAAATGTTTTTTCCACCTATAATCTAATAATCCCAACAAAATAAGATTTGTAATAAATAATGCAAGTGTCGATATAATAATATTATGTGTTAAAATGTCTACAAGAAAAAATGCAACACATGATATACTATTTCTAATAATCAATGTTTTTCCAGCTAAATCCAATCTATTTGACAATTGAAATTGTGCTTGATAGCTTTCACTAAAGTTATCAACTGCTCTAAATAATATCAAAAAGAATAATATATACGCTTTATCTATATCATAATGAGAAACAATAATAAATATTATCCCTAATACAATCATAACAAAAACAACAATAATTCTTAAAGCCATATACTCTCCAAAGGTATATTGCTGTTTAATATCTGTAACTTGTAAAATTCTAATTCCAAAATCACCTACTGCATTCAATATAACTGATGTTGCAAATGCAATTGAAAATATACCGGCAATTTCTACACCATTAATTCTTACAACTATTAATAATAAAATGGAACTTAAACATGAAGCAATTATTGTTCCAAACATATTCCAAATAAAATGCGATTTTTTCACTTTATTTCTCTCCTATTTAAATTTCATTATATCTATTATTTTACTTGCAGTCTCCTCCCAAGTGAAATTTTCTAAAACATGTTTATGTAATTCTTCTCCCATTATATTTAATTTATTTTTATTTAAAATTAAATATTCTAATTTATTTGATAAATCCTCTATTTCCTTATTGCAAATAATTCCTAATTTGGGATTACATATAATTTCAGTTGTTCCTCCTACCCCGTGTAGCTAAAACTGCGCATTTCATTAATCCTGCTTCCAAAATAGAAGTTGGTAATCCTTCTGACCAAGATGGATTCACAAATATATTTGTTTTTCCTAATAACTTCATAACTTGCTCATGAGATATCTCTCCCAATATTTTTATTTTTTTATCATTACTATTTTCTTTTTCTATTTTTTTTAATAGAGTACCTTTTCCTGCTAATATTAATTCTGTATAAGGATATTTGTCAGAAATTTTTTTATAGGCTTGTATTAAATTTAAAATCCCTTTTTCTTCTACCATCCTACCAATATATGTAATTATTATTCTGTTCTCTTCTTTTTGTAGATATTTTTCAAACGCTTTATACTCTCCTTTATCTATTGCATTATATAAAATACCCTTTGCTTCAATCTTAAAATGCTTCAACCATATAGTTGCTTCCCTAGAAACCCCATAAAAATCCACTATATTTTTCTTTATTGCTTTTGTGATTTTATGTTCATAGAAATGTCCTAATCTATCAAGAAATTTATTTCCTACAGTAAAATGAGATGTACCATGTTCTATTACAAATGCAGGAATATTCCATTTTTTTGATATGTGTGAACCAAGTAATGATGTAAGCCAAAATCTAGTATTTATAATAATTGAATCAATATTTTCACTTTTCAATTGCTTTATCATATTAAAATATTTCATATTTACTTTTAAAACAGGATATCTTTTGCTAAAAATTCTATATATTGGTAATCTATATATTTTACAAATTTCAGATTCCTCGACACTACTTAATGCAGTATCATATTGCGTAGTGACAACAATAACTCTATATCCCATCATTTTAAACTGTTGTGCCAAATTATATGTATATCGTTCTACACCCCCAATATGTGGTAAATAATATCCAGAAAATAAAGCTATTGTTTTCATTTATGATCTTCTCCATCTTTTTCTAATTTTGTCTTCATCAATACAATATATTGATTAATTTGGTTAATTTTATCTGTTAACACTACTATTTTCAAATTCATTAGAAATACTTGAATTAGTAAAAATAAGATAATAATTAAAAAGACAAAATTAACAGGTGCCATGAACCCTATTTTTTGAGAAATAATTCCTACTGCGTCAGAAAAAATACTCATTAATATTAAAATCAAACTTCCAAACATCCACATAACGCCATTTGTTATTTTTAATTCTGATTTTCTCATCTTTTTTAAACATAATAGAAATAATATAATAGATCCTATTATTAAAATTATTCTCAATGTTATAGACATTTTCATTTCTCCTTCTTACTTCTTCTATTTCGTATAAAAAATATTGAAAATAATGTATCTAACATATACTCTATAGATTTTAACGATGTTAAATAGCTTGCACCGTATTGTCTTTCTTTCATTTTTACTTGAATTTCCTTTATTGTAATATTATTTTTTATCATATATACTAATGTCTCTGGCTCTGGCGCCAAATGCAAATTTTTATTAAACTCATAAATTGCTTTTTTTCCATATGCTCTCATTCCTGATGTAGGATCCTTTATCGTTATTCCTGTAGTCAATTTTATTGCTAAAGAAATTAACTTGCTACCAATCATTCTTATATTTTTCTTCTTTTTTTCTTCCAAAAATCTTGAACCTATTGCAATATCACAATTATTATTTTTTATTTCATCTACTAGTATATTGATATATTTGGCTTCATGTTGTCCATCTCCATCAAATTGTAAAACAATTTGATATCCTTCTTCATATGCATATTTCATTCCCAATCTAATAACATTACTTAGTCCTGAATTTATCGGTAATGTTATTAGATTGAATTTATTTTTTTCACAAATTTGTTTTGTACTATCTGTTGAACAATCATTGATAATAACATAATCATATGCTGTATTTTCTTTTATATCTTTTATTGTGTTTTCTATATTTTTTTCTTCATTATATGCTGGTACAACTATAAGTACATCTTTATTCATCTTTTTCTCCCATTCTTACAATTTTTACTATAAAAATTAAAATCATATATTATTTTCTTTTTAAAATACATCCATCATCGTTCATTAATATAATTTCATATTTTTCTTGATTATCTAGTGTTAATTTTTCTTCATAAAACGCTATTAAATATTGCTTATCTGATTGTATCCAATCTTCAGTTGTATTCCATATACTAGGTTCTGAAAATTCTAAATAGTTATTATGATGTGTAACCCCAAATAAAGCATACATCCATCTCTGTAATCTGTTATTTCCTTTTATCATAACAGATTCTTTATTATCATCAATTAAATTACCATAATAATAAATGATATCTAACATATCCTTTGTGCAAATTTTCTCACTTGTATGCATTTTTTCCCAGTTGTAATTATATATTGGAAAAATCTGTGCACTTCTAGTTTCAGGATTGAATTTTGGATTTCTGTTTTGCAATTTTATATCTATTCCTAAAACATTCCATACTAGCCCTCCAATATACACAGCCAATATAACACTAGTCAAAACTCTACTTTTTTCTTCTTTCCATAAAATATATATACAATTACAAGTAGTAATAATAATTGGTATATACAGAAAATAATATGTTTTATAAAAATAATATGAAGATACTTTGTTAAATCCTATTCCTCCTATAAAAAGAGTAAATGCATACAACATACCTATTATTAAACTTATAAAATTAAAATCAATTTTTTTATGTTTTATATGATAGATAATATAGAATAGTACAAAAGGAATATAAAATAGTAAATCCCCATATAATTCTTTATATATATATCCGTCTACAGCAATTAATTCACTACTTTTTCCTATTTCAGGTAAAACAAAATATATAAATCCCAATATTGTTGGAAGAATTAATGTAATAAAAATACAAATACAATTTTTAAATCTTAATATTGGTTCTTTCTTTCTATTTTTTATCATATTTAACAATAAGAAAATTCCTTCTGATGCATAGACAACAGGCACAAAGAAATAATATCCAAAAAACAATCCAAAATTTAACAAAAACATAATTGTTGTCCACAAACCAAACTTTAGATTATCTTTTAATTTCATCATGATAAATATAGAAATGATAATATTCAAGCTAACTGATAAATATGCATATCCAAATATCAAGCTGTTTAATTGATATGCCAGTAAATATAATATTGAAAATAGAATTACAATTATATTAAATTTATAGTTTTTCGCAAACAATTTAAGATAACTATATATCAATAATCCTGACACAAAAAGAATAAACAAATCTATCAATACATAAATATTATAAAATTGATATTCTTCTAAGAAGTTTTCTGCTATCATGAACGTTATTCCTGTATTAACATACGAAATTGGCATCATTGTTTTAAAATTAAAAATAGTTGTATCTTCTACATTATTTAATAATGTAGAAGATTTATAAAATTCTCTTGCAGCCGTATAATGTGTAGCAGGATCTGTTGATTCATAATTCAATTCAAATGGAAATCCACCAAAATGTATATTGGCAATAACAATTACAATTATAAGAAATAGAAATATTACGGCAATATCCGATTTTCTTATAAAAAATTTTTGTATTGTTTTTTGTTTTCTAATTCCTAGAAGAATTGAAAAGCTTACTATAAAATTAAAAATTGTCAAACTTATTAAATTGCAAGGTATTTTTATAATACTATATATATAACATATAAATACATTGTAACATAATATAAATACAACAGTTAATGCTGCCCATAAAAGCAAATTCATTTTATTTCCGATTTTTTTTAAATATCAATAATAGTATATATAATATAATAATTGAAATTATATAAAGTATCCACATATTTTTCCCCTATTTAAATTGTTTTATCTGTAACAATAATAATAATCCATATCCACGCTTCCTGAAATTCCATTTACAGAACCATCACTTGTATATTGCCACATAATATAATCTTTTTGATAGTCACAATGTGTATTATGTTGAGCTACCCATTTTGGATATTGGTCTAGGCTTTCGTCATTTAAAACAGTTGTCCACCAATTTAAGTTAGCATAGATACCAATATTATTATACCCAAATCTATTCATTTCACTAATAAATGTATGGGCAATTTCTCTATACATTTCATCTGTAACATTGTAATCTGCTTTATAGCCATCTGATTCCATATCAAACCAAATTCCATATTCTGGTGTTGTATAATCTCCAGCTTGTGTTAGTAATCTTCTTACATGTTCTGCTTCTGATACTGCCTTATCTGTATCTACTGCATATGAATAAATATATACACCATAAGGAATACCTAATCGTTTACATTCAGATACATTTCTCATAAACATTTCATCATCTTGTGTCATATCATTTACACCATATCCGCAACGAATAATAACAAAATCTACTTCATTTTTTACTTTTTCCCAATCAATCGTTCCTTGATGTTCAGAAATATCAATGCCTCTTAAAACGGTTCTATTGATTGAAAAGTCTACGGTTGAAGAAGAAAGCACGGTTCCATCTTCTTTTTCGGCTACTACACGAATCGTATAATTACCTTCTGGATAACTTGTTAGTGGTATTTCCATACGAAATCCTGGTGTTGGATTTGTTTCAATTCCACCATATCCTTCTACTGAGTCAATAACATCTTGTCTTGCTCTTCTTGTAATTTCTTCGTCTAATTGTACATCATCTAAATAGATTTTTAATGTTACATCATCATATGTAGACATTATCCATCCTGATATTTCCATATTATCTCTTCCTGTAATATGTCCTTGTGATGGTGTATCTACATAAATCATTGTTGGATATTTTACTAATGTAAATTGTCTTGTTTCTTCTGCTAAAACACTTCCATCTTGTGTTAAAATTCTAACAGATACTGTATGAATACCATCTTCAAGATTTGATACATCTGCTAAAACTTTAAATCCTGGCTCTGGATTTCTTTCTAATCCGCCATATCCTTCTATTGCACTAATAACATCTGGTCTTTCTCTTGTAACAACTTCTTGAGCAATACCATCTACTTTGATTTCTATAATTCTATCTTTATAATTTGACATTACCCAACCATTGACTTCTACCTCTGTTGAACCAACATAATTGGTTGGTAAATCTACATTTAGATATGTAGGGTATTTGTAAATATCTAAACTTCTATTCTCTTCTGCTAAAACTTCTCCGCTAGGTGCTAAAATTCTAATCGTTAATGTATGTGTTCCGTCTGCTATTTGGCTCAAATCTAAGCTTGCTTTAAATCCTGGTTCAGCATTTGTAGCACTTCCGCCATATCCTGGAATAGCACTTAATACATCTGGTCTTTGTCTTGTTGGAATATCTACATCTTGCTTAATTCCATCAATTAAGATTTGAATGGTTCTATCACTACAAGTTGATAATGCCCAACCATTAATTTCTAAGATATCTGTATCTATGTCACTTGTGTTTGGATAATCTACATTTAAATATGTTTGATATTTTTGTATTGTCAAATTTCTTACTTCTCTTGCGATAACCTCTCCACTCTCATTGGCGATTACTCTAATCGTTAAAGTATGTTCTCCATCTGCAATATTGCTTAAATCTAAAGTTGCTTTAAATCCTGGCTCTGCATTTGTAGCAGATCCACCATATCCTGGAACAGCACTTAATACATCTGGTCTCTCTCTTGTTGGAATATCGACATCTTGTACTTCTCCATCTATGTAAACTCGAATGGTTCTATCTCTACAAGTTGACAATACCCATCCATTGATTTCTAAGGTATTTGTATCAATATAATTTGTATTTGGATAATCTAAATTAAGATATGTTTCATATTTTTGTATTTGTAAAGTTCTTGTTTCTTGTGCTAAGATTTCTCCATTATCTGACAAAATTCTAATGGTTAAGGTATGTACGCCATCTGGTACATTTGTTAAATCTAGTGTTGCTTTAAATCCTGGTTTCGCATTTGTTTCAATTCCACCATATCCTGAAATTGCACTTAATACATCTGGTCTTTCTCTTGTTGGAATGTCTACATTTTCTACACCACCATCTAAAAGAATTTGAATAGTTCTATCACTACAAGTTGACAATGCCCATCCATTGATTTCTAAGGTCTTTGTGTCAATATAGTTTGTATTTGGATAATCTATATTTAAGTATGTTTGATATTTTTGTATATTTAAATTTCTGTTTTCTTGTGCTAAAACCGTTCCATTATCTGCCAAAATTCTAATGGTTAAGGTATGTGCTCCATCTGACACATTACTTAAATCTAATGTTGCTTTAAATCCTGGTTCGGCATTTGTATCGGTTCCACCATATCCTGGTACAGCATTAATTACATCTGGCCTTTCTCTTGTTGGAATATCAACATCTTGTAGGGTTCCATCTAATAAAATTTGAATTGTTCTATCACTACATGTTGATAAAACCCATCCATTAATTTCTAAAGTATCTGTATCAATCGCATTTGTATTCGGATAATCTATATTTAAGTAGGTTTCATAATCTTCTGTTGTGGCTTGTACTGTGTTAATCGCTAAAAATGATAATAAAATGATTAAAAATATACATCCTATAGACAATAATTTTTTCATATCCAATTCTCCTTTTTTACTCTTTTTATTTTTTATGGTTAGTACATTTCTAGATTTTTTCCAAATTAATCTTTATTTTTTCTAAAAAATCTAGTATATCGCCAGCTTCTAGAGTTTTTAATTGCTTGAATGGCTTTATCTTTTTGTTTTATTTCTTCCTTTAAAGTCTCTATTGTTTTATCTTTCTCTCCTAATAAATAGCCTCGATTGTCAATTTCCCTTTGTTTTTCATTTAGTTCTTGTTCTTTTATTTGATAAAATTCAATTGTTTGTTGTTTTAAAGTTTCTTCTTTTCTTCTTTCAAAATGTTCTGCTAATCGTTTAGAAACTAGTAGGTTTCTTGCATATTGGCTATATTCCTGTTTTATCTTTTCTATATCCACCTCCTCACAATTTTCTAAACGTGTTAATACTTCATCAATTTTTGTTTCAAAACAAAAATTGTTATAGGCATAATCTTTAATTGGTTCCAACTGTGTTAATGTAGCTTCAAAATTTTCAATGATTTCTTTTACAATGGTATCTGCGTCCTTTTTAGAAAAGCCTCTACCCGAAAAATTATGTGCTCGATTGGTTTCCATCGTTTCCATACGCAAATAGCCATCTCCTCCATGAATATCATAGATATATACAGGGATTTTTAGTGACATGGCATATTGCACAGTTTTTCCGATAGTGATAATACAATCATACTCTTTTAGAATTTCATCTGTGATAAGTACCTGTTTTCCCACTAATCCATAAATGTCCACCTGATAACCTTTTTCTGATAATTTTTGAATGGCTTCCATTTCTTCTTCTGGTATGTGGTTTGAAACAACAGCAATCTTTTCAAGCTTTTCTACTTGTATATTTTGTTCAAAATAGCTTTTGAAAGAATAATTTTCTAATAAATATACATTTTTTATATGTTCTTCTTTTGTTAGTTTTTCATAAGTTTCTTGCGAATTTGCCAAAGAAAAACATAATGCATTTGCATAGATAGGCGCTGCTTCAAATGGTTCTTTTGGAGACAAAGAACTGGTTATGATTTTTTTTGCACGTAGTCCTTTTTCAAAAATCAGCCAATCTAGTAAATAAGAATGATGTGCCCACACAATATCAAATTCTATTTGTGAAAAATCAAAATCATTTTCTAATAAATGAATGATACCATCAAAATCATCTTTTACAATATCATAAATTGGAGGGCCAAATTCTAAAGCTGCTATATACACCTCATATCCGAGTTCTTTTAATCTTTTAGCAATTGTCACACAATTGATTTCCGAACCAGCAAATTGAACAATTGCAAAATTCGTTATTAATACCTTTTTCATAAAAACTTACCCCTCTTTTATTATCTCATAATCACAGCTACACAATCCTTCTGAATGTAAAGCACCAAAATGGTTTCTAGGTACTTTAACCTTAAAACTTGTTGCATAATCTACCTTATCATAGCTAAACATTATCTTTTCATCACATACAGATACTGTCACATAATAGGTATCTTCTGCAAAATTATTTCTATTGATTTTATAGGTCACTTTTTTCTCATCTTTGCCAATCAATTGGTCAATTCTTACAGAATTAATTGCTGTTGTGATTTCTCCTTTTGAATTGGAAATTAATAATCCTACACCATAATTGTCAATTTGTTTTAAATTTTCTAGTTCAATTGTGATATATATATCATCAAATACATCATAGACCTCTTTGTCTGCTGTTACTTTTTCTACACGGATAGATTTATTTTTATCATTTTTCTTCTTTTTCTTTTCTTTTTCAATTACTTCGATTTTTTCTTGAATTTGTTTTTCTCTTGGATTATCAATCATATACTTTTTATATTCATCTGTTACAAAACCAGTATCTCCATCTAGTACAATTTGTCCATCTCTCATCCAAATGGCTCTTGTGCAAAAGTTTTTTATGGCATGCAAAGAATGGGATACAAAAAGAATTGTTGTTCCTTTTTTTCTGATTTCCTTCATTTTGGTAATAGATTTTTCTTGGAATGCCATATCTCCAACAGATAAAACCTCATCAACAATTAAAACTTCTGGTTCTACGTTAATTGCACAAGCAAAAGCAAGTCTAGCAAACATACCAGATGAGTATGTTTTTACAGGTTGACTTAAATGTTCTCCAATATCTGCAAAATCAATAATTTCTTGTTCCTTTGCTTTAATTTCCTCATTGGTCATTCCCATAACTTGTCCATGTTGATAAATATTTTCATATCCAGTTAATTCTGAATTAAAAGCTGCTCCCAATTCTAGTAAAGAACTAATTTTTCCTTTTACATGGATTTCCCCACTGGTTGGTACAACTACCCCTGTTACCATTTTTAATAATGTAGATTTCCCTGCACCATTTTTTCCTAAAATGCCAAGAATTTCTCCTTTTTTAACATTCAAATTTAGTCCATTTACCGCTCTAAACGCTTGATGACGATTTACCTTTGGGAATAAAATTTCAATTAATTGGTCTTGTTTTCTATTGTACATTTTATATTCCTTTACTAAATCCTTTATTTCAATTGCATTTTCCTCATTCATATATTCTATCTCCTCATTTTTATTATAGTACATCTGCAAAATCTTTTTTTGCTCTTTTGAATATACGGTTTCCCCATATAAACAAAACAGCTACGATTATCCAAAATACAAGTGTATAAAATCCATATACTTCAAATACAATATTTCCATCTATAAAAACTTGTCTCATTGCAGTAGTCAAATAGGTAAATGGTAAACACTTTTCTATACTTAGTAAAATACCATCTCCTAACATAGATAAATTCCAGATAATTGGTGTAAACCAAAAAGCTAATTGCATAATGATAGATAATAATTGTGAAAAATCTGGTACCAATGTACAAATGGCAGAAGTCAATCTTGTAAAAGCAAGTATAAACGCATATGTTGCAATTAATACATAGATTAGCATTAAAATATTTGGAAAATATCCAAAACAACAACATACAATAATAGAGATAATAACTAAAAATAGTCCTACGACCGCACATGACACAATAGATAT
This sequence comes from uncultured Eubacteriales bacterium, assembly GCA_949294555.1. Classification (GTDB taxonomy): domain Bacteria; phylum Bacillota; class Clostridia; order TANB77; family CAG-508; genus CAG-269. The sequence goes on along the minus strand of CASFHP010000004.1, from coordinate 26,368 downwards.
TGTTGGAATAATATCTACTGGGAAAACTAATTTTTTTACCAGATAACTATATGCTCTAATAGAATTGCTTGCATTCATAATCGTATCATTTAAGGTTAACCATATTGCCATTGCTGGTATGTACCAAACTACATAAGGGTCATTGCCTGCTGCTCCTGTTTTTAAAATATATTGGAATACAATAACATAGGTAAGCATAAAGATAAATGGTTGCAAAAAGCCCCATATTGCCCCTAAACTTGTATTGGCAAAACGATTTCTAAAATCGTTTCTTCCTAATTGCATAATTAATTTTCTATTTTTGATTAGTGTCTTAAAAAAGTCCATATTTCTCTCCTTGTTTCTCTTTGTTTTTTCAAAACATATTGTATCTTTAATTCTATTATTTGTCAATAAAAATAGAGGTTATAATTTCTTCATTTGACAATTCATTTCTTGCATTTGTCGTAACAACAAATAATTTTTTATTATCCTTTTCGTAATATTCGCAAGTTTGATAAGGGTCCATTTGTTCAAAAGGATATTCTACAATTTCTCCAGAAACTTCGTCTGCCACATAACAAGTTCCAGTCATTGAAATTATATATAAATCCTCGCCATTCAACACATTTTGAATTTTCTCATCAATTTCATTACCATTTGTCGCATTTTCACACACTAAGTATCCGTCTGAATTAATAGAATACGTATTTTGTGTTGTATTATTCAACAACTCTAAAAATGCTTCTTGAGAATTACCAGCAATCCAGATACCTGTTTTATCTTGAAAATCTTCATCATATTGTCTTAAATTTTCTGGTCTTTCTTCTGGCATTTGATTTTCAATAATTCCTGCTAATACTACATTGAATTGTACTTCTGGTTTTATGGTTAAAATTTTTCTACCATCATATTCTGATGTAACATCATAGATAGAATTATCTCCTGTTGCTCCAACATCTGCTTTTAATTCATCTACTGTTACATTTTCTTGATAAGCTACTTGATTTTTGTCAATTTCTACACCTTCTTGTGGTGTATATTCTATTATTTGTGATTCTTCTGTTTCATTTTTTCTATTAAAGAAATATATCGCAATAGCAATTAAAATAATGACAGCAATTACGATAACATATTTTATATATTTTTTCATTTTTTATCATTCCTCCAAGGCACAAATAGATTAAAAAAATTATCATTGTTTTCAACCTTTGTATACTTACTACAAAAGGGACAGCAAATTCATACATGTCCCTTTTTTTACAATATCAATTAACTATTTCTTAACATACTAATGGTTGCTCTAATATATTTTCCTGCATAATCTCTACTTACAACTTGATTATGATTACTTACAGGAGGTAATTCGATTAATGCACTTCTTGTATTTGATAAAGAAGAACGTGCCCAGTTAATTAGATATCCACCACCATAGCTTGAAATATGTGTTGACATACCATATTCACTTCTATAATAACCTCCTAATCCATTATCTCCTATACTTTCATTTAGCCAACCATGTAAGTCAATTAAAATGGTTCTTCCTGATGATGATTTTTTACTTAATAAGAAATCTCTTAAATATCTTGCTTCATATGCTTGGAATGGTTCTGTACCATTATATTCTCTTGTGCTTGTTCTTCTTGTATATCCTACTGACCAACAACGGTTCATATCAATTCCTTGATGTCCTGGTGCTGCACTATATAGTGTTGTTCTTCCTGCACCATTATTATCCCAACCATAGTATTGTCCATCTGTGTTAGCACATGGGAATATGTAAATTGTCCAATTATTTAGAACATCTTGATAATTCATTTGGTTTTGTAATAAATGATTTTTAAATTGGTCTGCTATATAAGAAAGTTCTTGACCATCTTTATGCCAGCCATCTTCAAATCCATGCACTGAAAATACAGCAAATAATACATTTGGTCCATCACCAATTCTATAATATCTTAAATCGTCTCCTTCTGCTGCTCTTTGTACTCGTAATCCACTAATTCCATAAGTACCTTCTTCATAAGTAAATTCATTAATAGTTACTGGGTAGCTAAGTGTATCAATGATTTCTCCTAATGTTGTTGAGTAAACCTCTATTTTCAATGTATAGTCTCCTGATGCATATCCTGAAACATTAATTGTTCCATCAAATCCGGCTAATGGATTTTGCTCTGGTGTTCCATATCCGGTAATACTTCCTGTTACATCTGGTCGATTATATAGGTTAATTTGACTGGTAATATTTTGGTTATTTAAATAGAAACGTATTTCTTTATTTGGTTGCTCAGACATATACCAACCATGTATACTTAAAGAATTTCTATAATTTTGTCCTTGTACAGGATAATCTACATAAATTTGTGTGTTATATTTTTTAATATAAAATGTTTGTCTTACTTCTTCAATTACTTCATTAAAGTCTGTGTTAATTACTTGAAGAATAACTGTATGCTCTCCATCTTTAAAATTACTTACATCAACTGTTCCATCAAATCCTGCTAATGGATTTTGTTCTGGTGTTCCATATCCTGTGATACTTCCTGTTACATCTGGTCTGTCATATCTTTCAATACTACTTGTTACATCATTTTGTGTACTATCAATATATACTTTAATTTCTTTATTTTCTGCCTCTGACATTAGCCATCCATGGATATTAACAGAAGTTTTCACTGTTTGATTTGTTGATGGATAATCTACATATACTTGTGTATTGTATTTCTTCACATAAATGGTTCGACTGTCTTGTGCAATGACTTCATCTGTGTCTGTATTAATCACTTGTATAATGACAGTATGGTTACCATCTCTGTAATTACTTAAATCAATTGTTCCTCTATACCCTGCTAGTGGATTTTGCTCTGGTGTTCCATATCCTGTGATACTTCCTGTTACATCTGGTCTCGCATATCTTTCGATATTGCTTGTTACATCATTTTCTTCACTATCAATATATACTTTTACTTCTTTATTTGTTGCTTCTGACATTAGCCATCCATGTACATAAACCGTATCTTTTTCTTGCTCATTTGCTACTGGATAGTCAATATATAATTGGGTATTGTATTTTTGAAGATAAATGGTTCTGCTATCTTCTGCCATAACTTCATTGGTTTCTGTATTAATTACTTGGAATATGACTTTATGTTCTCCATCTTTATAGCTATTTACATTAACTCTTCCATCAAAACCTGCCAATGGGTTTTGCTCTGCTGTTCCATATCCTGTAACACTTCCTGTTACATCTGGTCGATTATATCTTGTAATGCTTTCTGTTACATCATTTTGCGCATTATCAATATATACTTTAAGTTCTTTATTTTCTGCTTCTGACATTAGCCAGCCATGGATATACACAATACCGCTTACCTGTTTATTTTGCTCAGGAAAATCAATATAAATTTGTGTGTTATATTTTTGAAGATAAATGGTTCTACTATCTTCTGCAATGACTTCATCTGTATCTGTATTGATAACCTGTATATAAATTTTGTGTTGTCCATCGCTATATGTACTTAAATCAATTGTTCCTCTATAGCCTGCAAGTGGGTTTTGTTCTGGTGTTCCATATCCTGTAATACTTCCTGTTACATCTGGTCTGTTATATCTTTCAATGCTTGCTGTGACATCATTTTGCTCATTGTCAACATACACTTTAAGTTCTTTGTTTTCTGTTTCTGACATTAACCAGCCATGCACATATACTTCATTTTTTTCTTGTGCATTTTGCATTGGATAATCTATATATAGTTGTGTATTATATTTTTGAACTATAAATTTTTGTTCAACTTCTCCAATTACTTCGCCTGTTCCATTATGAATTGCTTGTATAATTAATGTATGTGTGCCATCTTTATATTGGCTAATATCTACGGTTCCTTTAAAACCTGCCAATGGATTTTGCTCTGCTGTTCCATATCCTGTAACACTTCCTGTTACATCTGGTCTATCATATCTTTCAATTGCCTCTGTAATATCGTTTTCTTCACTATCAATAAATATTTTCAAAGATTTATCTTCAATAGCAGACATAAACCATCCATGTACAGTAAGTGTGTCTTTACATACCTCATTTTGTACTGGATAATCTATATAAATTTGTGCTTCATTTTGGGCTTTTGAAGATATTGGAAATATTAGCATGATTAATGATAATATAAAAATAATGCTAATTAAATATGTACTTTTTTTCATTTTCCCTCTTTCCTTTCCAAAATTAAACTATTTTATTGTATATGTTGTGATTAATTATTTTAACACTATTGATTTTTTCGTATACAACAAATTTACTTTTTATTTTTAATTTACGAATCCCTCCCTTCACTTATGCGATAATCTTCTATATCTGTTCTGAAATTTATATTAAAAAAGGGGTCTCCTTTTTCTAGAAAATGCTTCCAATCATTTCTAAATCTATCCGTTTCATTTTGATATCTTTCTATTTGTTCTTTACTTGTTTCATAGCCTCTTGATTTTGATTCAAAATGATTTAATTCTATATAAGGTGTCCATACAATTTGATAGCCTTTTTCACGTACTTTTAAGCAAAAATCTACATCATTTAATGCCACTTGATAGGTTTCGTTCATATAGCCTATTTCTTCATAGATAGCTTTTTTTGAAAATAGGCAAGCTCCTGTTACCGCACTAAAATTTTGAATGATACTTTCTCTAAAAAAGTATGCTTTTTTGTCTTTTGATAAATTTCTTAAAATATGTCCTGCTGTTCCATTAATCCCTACAACAATTCCAGCATGTTGAATAGTTTTATCTGGATAATATAGTTTTGCACCTACAATTCCAACATCTTGTCTTTGTGCAAATCCTATAAATTGTTCTAACCAATCTGGGGTTAGCAGTTCTGTATCATTATTTAGTTGTAAAATATATGGAGAATTTACCTGTTTTACACCATAATTGATAATTTTAGAATAATTAAATTCTTTTTCTGGATAATACACTATTTTTATTTTATCATTTTTTTCAATGTTTTTGTAGTAGTCAAATGTTTCCTTTTTTTGGCTATTATTTTCTATCACAACAATTTCATAATTTGAATATGTTGTTAAACGTAAAATTGATTCAATACATAATTTTAAATCCTTAACATGGTCCATATTAGGAATTAGTATAGAAACCTTGTCCTTGTTATTTATGGCATATGTAATCTTATATGTTCCTAAATATTTTCCATGTTCCACACTTCCCTGTAAATGCATTCTTTTTAAATGGTCTTCTAAGGCTTTTTTTCCAGCTTCATATGCATATGGTTTTGCTTCTCCTGTCACTGCGGCAGCTGTAGAGCCTTCATGCACACGCCAATGATATAAAATTTTAGGAATATGCACAATATGATTTGTATGTTCTGCTATTCGTAAGAACAAATCATAATCTTGTGCCCCATCATAACCTTCATGAAATCCACCAATTTCTTGCATTAATGAAGCCTTTATCACAGTAAAATGACAGATGTAATTCAATGACCTTAATGTATCTATCGCAAAGTCTGGTTTAAAATGTGGACTATATCTATCTTCTAATGAATTTGAAAATTTATCTTCATCAGAATACATACATTCTGCGTCTGGTTGTTCATTTATACATTTTACCACTTCATATAAAGCAAATTCTGCTAATAAATCATCATGGTCTAATAGTCCAATATAGTCTCCTGTTGCAAGTTTAATCGCTTCATTGGTATTTTCTGCAATACCTAAATTTTTTCCAAGATATTGATATCGTATTCTTTCATCTGATTTTGCCAATTCTTCTATTTCTTGATTTTTTGTTTCACTTCCATCTGCTAAGCAAAGTTCCCAATTAGAATAGGTTTGAGCCTTCATATTTTCAACAATTTCGCTTAAATATGCTAATTTCGTATGATATAATGGGATAACGATACTGATTTTGGGTTGTATTGCAAATGTGGTTTCCTTCTGTTTTTGTAACTCTTCCTTTGTTGGCTCATTTGCTTCTATCCATTTTTTATAGGCAATAGTATTATTTTCTTGTCCTTTTCTATCATATTGCTTAATTTTAGTCATAGTTTCTTTTATTCCACTATTTTTTAATGACAGAAATGTTTGTTTTATTAATACAAGATAATGTCTAATTTTACTATCTTTTGGGAATAATCTATCTTTTAATTGAATATACAATATTTACGCACTCCTTACTCGTATTTTTCTAATTGCAAATAACCAATTACCAAACAATGGTAAATTGAGAATTATAAAGTTTAATATATAATAGCTAATCGTTTCATTTTTATATAATCTATGAAATGTTCCCCAATTCTGAAAATTGAAAAACTGCTTTTTTTCTATTTTATCAAAATATATTTTTCCTTGTTGATTCAATTTTTGCAAATCCTCAGGAAATTTTTCTTGATTTTCCAAATATGTTTTAAATAAATCTTTTTTTACTTGAATAAACAATTCTCGAATTTGTTTAAACTCTTTATATTTATAAGAAGTCCTCTCTGTTCCTACTTGATTATCTCCATGTTGCCTATATTGAATCGTTGGTTTATCTAAATACGCAATTTTTCCATGGAAAGATATCATTAAACCAATCCAAGAATCATGAATTATATATTTTGAATGTTTTGGAATTGGTAATATTTGTGGTATCCATTTTTTCTTAGATAAAATTGTACATCCTGTCATATTGTTATATAAATACTCAAATTCTTTTGTTCCCAATGTTTTTTTAATTTTATGCATTTTTCCCATCGTTGCATTAAAAGAAGGATGTATACGCTTTAAATTTTCATCAACGATTTCTAAATCTGTAAACACTAAATCTGCATTTTCTTCTTCTAATTTCTTTACCGTATCTTCTATTTTATTTGGTTTCCAGACATCATCCTGGTCTGATAACATATATAGTTCATTTTCTACTTTTTGTAATAAAAATTCAAAATTGCTGACATATCCTAAGTTTTTTTCCTGATAATAAATGGTAATTTTGTCATTATCTTCATATTTTTTTAAAATCTCTCTTGTGGTATCATTTGAACCATCATCTGAAATAATTAAATGGATATTTTTATAACTTTGATTTAAAATACTTTCAATTTGTTCTTCTAGATATTTTTCGCCATTATAGGTTGCCATCAAAATATCTATTTTTTGTGTATCTTTCACTGTTTTTAAGTCCTCCATTTTGTTTAATTATTGTATACAACTTTCTTATAAACAATATATCAAATAGCCAAATAATGGCATATGAAAAATTATCATTTCTTTAAGCATTTTTTTGAACATGTTCTTACCACCTAGAAATTTTACGTACTGTATAATATGAAAATTAAAAAACCTTGATTTTTTTAGTGTTTCATAATATTTTACTAGTTTTTCTATCATTTCTCTGGTCTGTGAATTTTTAGCATATTCTAAGCACATTTTAGCACCATCTAAATATGCTTTATCAATTACGTTTTCATTTCGATATTGTAAATAACTTTTATACGATTTTCCATGTTCTTGTTTCCATCTAGTGATATTTTGCTGTAAGCTTCTACCACCAAAAACATTCTCTGTATGTAATCTATATGAAAAAAGTGGCTCTTCAATATATGCTACACCTTTTCCTTCGTTTGCTATAAAACTTGCAAGCCAATCATGTGCCATTACAGAAGTAGTATATGGTAACATTTTATCTCGTACATCAGCAGTAAACAGTTGTGAACAGCCTAATCCTAAATATCTAGATATTGCTAAAATGTTATTTTTTCCTTTTACTAATGGCATATTTTTATATTGAAAATAATTCTGATGAATTATTTCATTTTTTTCATTAATATGTCTTGCATTACAATATATTAAATCTACATCTTTTTCTTTTAATGTTTGTAATGACTTCTCTATTTTATTGACATCCCAAATATCATCTTGGTCACAAAATGCAATATAATTCGCTTTAGACTGTTTTAGTAAGAATTCAAAATTTTTGATATATCCTAAGTTTTTCTCTTGCAAATACACTCTTATGCGCTCATCTTGTTTCTGATATTGTTCTAAAATTTCTATTACATTTTTATCTTCTGAGCAATCGTCTGAAATTATAATTTGGATATTTTTATATGTTTGATTTAAAATGCTGTCAATTTGTTGTTTTAAATAGACGATATTGGGTTTGTATGTTGCTACTAAAATATCTACTGTTTCTTCCATTTTCTCTCCATAATTTGTTTTTAGTAAAATCAAAAAAATTACAATTATAATCTAACTATAGTTTATAATTGTAATTCAGATTTGTCAACATTTTTTTACTTTATTTATAATTATATAAGTATAATTTTATTTGTATTGATTGTCAATTTCTTTTAGAATAACATCATGTGCACTACCTTCTGAAATACTTACATCAGAAACTAATGTCAATCTTGCTTTTTCATGTAATTCTGGAATTGTAACACTTCCACAGTTACACATCGTTGATTTAATTTTTGCACAAGTAATTGCTAAATTATCTTTTAATTTTCCTGCATATGGGATATATGAATCAACACCTTCTTCAAATGAAAGTTTTTGAGCTCCTCCCATATCATATCTTTGCCAGTTTCTAGCTCTATTTGAACCTTCTCCCCAATATTCTTTTACATAACCATTTCCTTTTTTAACAACTCTTGTTGGGCTTTCATCAAATCTTGCAAAATATCTTCCCATCATGACAAAATCTGCACCTAATGCTAAGGCAATAGTAATGTGATGGTCATGTACGATTCCACCATCTAAACATAATGGTATATACATTCCTGTTTCTTCAAAATATTCATTACGAGCAGCTACTACATCAATTAATGCCGATGCATTTCCACGACCGATTCCTTTTGTTTCACGAGTGATACAAATAGAACCTCCTCCAACACCAATTTTAATAAAATCTGCTCCTGCTTCTGCTAAATATCTAAAGCCTTCTCTGTCAACTACATTTCCAGCTCCAATTTTTACGGAATCTCCATATTTTGCTCTTACGAAATCAATTGTATTTTTTTGCCATACAGAATATCCATCAGAAGAATCCATACAAATTAAATCTACACCTGCATCTACTAATGCTGGTATTCTTTCTTCAAAATCTCTTGTATTAACCCCTGCACCTACAACATATCGTTTATTTTCATCTAATAATGAGTTTGGATTATTTTTTCTTTCTTCATAATCTTTTCTAAATACTAAATATTTTAAGTCTCCTTCATCTGTTAAAATTGGCAAACATGCAATTTTATTTTCCCATATTAAATCATTTGCTTCTGATAAAGAAATTCCTTCATGTGCCCATACAGCTTTTTCTTTTGGTGTCATAAAATTATCAATTGGTGCTTCCATGTCATCTCTTGAAATACGATAATCTTTATCTGTTACTAAACCAATAAATTTACCCTTTGCTGTTCCATCTTCTGTTATCATAACTGTTGAATGTCCTGTTTCTTGAATTAGTGCGATGACATCTTTTAATGGTGTTCCAGATTTTACATTAGAATCACTAATAATAAATCCCGCTTTATGTTTTTTGACTTGTCTTACCATTTCTGCTTGTGATGCAATACTTTGTGACCCATAGATAAATGCAACACCGCCTTCTCTTGCAAGTGCAATTCCCATTTCTACTCCAGAAACAGATTGCATTATAGCAGATACCATTGGTACATTTGCATAATATTTTGCTTCTTCTCCTTTTTTGTATTTTACAAGTGGTGTTCTTAAAGATACCTTATCTGGTATACATCTCTCATCTGTTAAATTTGGTAATAATAAGTACTCATTTAGTGTTCTTGAAATATCTTCTAAAATCTTTGCCATATTTTCCCCTCCATTTATTATAATTATTATAAAATTATACATTAGTATATCACATTTTTTCAATGATGTAAACCATTTTTTTCTATTTAACAAGTCTCTTTGTTTCTTTTGCAATCATTAATTCCTCATTTGTTGGAATTAAATATACTTTCACTTTTGAATCAGGTGTAGAAATAACTTTTTCTTCTCCTCTCATATTGTTAGCATCTAAATCAAGTTTTACACCCATAAATTCTAGTTTTTCGCAGATACCTTTTCTGATATTAATTTGATTTTCACCAATTCCACCTGTAAAGATGATATAATCAATTCCTTTCATTGCAACTGCATATTTTGCAATATAACTTGCAATAGCATAATTAAATTGTTCAATCGCAATTTGTGCTCTTTCTGTTCCTTTGTTTGACTCTTCTTCAATTACTCTAAAATCTGGTGCCATTCCTGATATACTTGCTAATCCTGATTTTTTATTTAAGATATCTTCCATTGTTTGTGGGTCTATGTTTTCTTTTTTCATAATATATGTAAGAACAGATGGGTCCAAATCTCCACTTCTTGTTACCATTGGTAATCCTCCAAGTGGTGTTAATCCCATACTTGTATCAATTGATTTTCCGTCTTTTATAGCACAAATACTAGCTCCTTGACCTAAATGACATGTAACGATTTTTGTTCCTTCAAGAGATTTGTTTTCAATTTCTGCTAGTCTTTGAGATACATACATATGAGATGTACCATGTGCTCCATATTTTCTTACATTGTATTTTGTATAATATTCATATGGAATTGGATAAATATATTTATCTTTAGGCATTGTTTGATGAAAAGTTGTATCAAATACAGCTACCATTGGTTTACCAGGCATTACATTTTTACAAGCTTCCATTCCTAATACTGCTGCTGGGTTATGTAATGGTGCAAATTCTCCACATTCTTTAATTTTTTCTATAACATCATCATTAATCACAGCTGATTCTTTGAAAATTTCTCCTCCATGAACTACTCTGTGACCAATTGCTTCAATTTCATCTAGTGAGTCAATTACTTTATATTCTGGATTTGTAAATTGTTCTAATGTAAACTCTATTGCTTCTTTATGGTCAAAGGCCGGTTTTTCAATTGTTACTTTTTTTCCTAATGCTTTATGTGTTATAAATGCCTCTTTTTCTCTTATTCTCTCATATTTTCCAGAAGCTAAAACTTCTTCTGTTTCCATATTGATTAATTGATATTTTAGTGATGAACTACCACAATTTAAAACTAAAATTTTCATTTTTAAAATTCCTCCTTAATCATTTCAAATTTATTTATCAATTCAATGTTGGAAAAGAATTGGGCTTTTGGCTATGCTGAGCTTGTTAAGGCTTTGCCTGTTACAAGGTCAGTATGCAGTAGCTGGCAGCCAAGTCGAAAATCAATGAGGCGTGCTTTCTGCACGTTGATTTGATTTTCGATGAAGGCTAACAACGCCAAAACGCAATTATTTTTCAACAATCCCTAGTCTCTCTTGCTATCATAATCTCTTCATTGGTTGGGACTACAAATGTTCTAATTTTTGTATCTTCGGCTGTAATTTCTGCCTCTATACCTTTTACTTTTTGATTTTTTTCTTTGTCTATTTTGACACCCAATACCTCTAAATAATCACAAATGGCTTCTCTAGATTCTTGCCCTTTTTCGCCTACACCTGCTGTAAATGTCAAAATATCAAATCCATTCATTGCCACCGCACATCTTGCTACATAACAAGCTACTAGATAATGAAAATTGTCCAATGCAAGAATAGACCTCTCATCTTCGGCCTTTGCTTCTGCCTCTATATCACGAAAATCAACTGAAACACCAGATATTCCATAAGCTCCTGAATGTTTATTTAAAATTTTCTCCATATCATCTGGTTTTAAGTTTTCTTTTTTCATAAGGTATGTAACTACAGATGGGTCTAAATCTCCACTTCTGGTTCCCATAGAAATGCCTCCAAGTGGTGTTAATCCCATACTTGTTTCTACTGACTTTCCATTTTGAATTGCACAAACACTGGCACCTTGTCCTAAATGGCAATTAATAATTTTTAATTCTTTGATATCTTTCCCTACCAATTTTGCCACTCTATTTGCCACAAATTGATGAGAAGTTCCATGGAATCCATATTTTCTAACACCATATTTTTCATAATATTCATATGGAATTGGATAAATATATCTTTCCTTTTCTAGTGTTTGATGAAAAGCCGTATCAAACACAGCTACCATTTTTATATCTGGTGCTAACTTTCTACAAGCTTTAATCCCTAAGATTGCTGCTGGATTATGTAATGGCGCTAAATCTACACATTCTTCAATTCCTTTTATGACTTCATCTGTAATAACAACTGGTTTCGTAAATTTCTCGCCACCATGAACCACTCTGTGTCCAATGCCACCTAATTCCTCTAAACTTTTTATTACCCCATAATGCTTATTGGTTAATCTGCTTAATACAAATGAAATTGCTTTGTCATGATTTTTAGCATAATGTTCAAATTTGTGAACTTCTCCATTTACTTTGTGTGTCAAAAAGGAATCTGCTTGCCCAATTCTTTCAAAATATCCTTTTGCTAAAACACTTTCTGTTTCCATATCAATGACTTGATATTTCAATGATGAACTTCCCGAGTTTAATACTAATATTTTCATAAAAACTCCTTATCTTTATTTTTTGGTTACTCATTGTGCAAGTTAAATTGTTTGTTATTTTATAATTAAAAAAACTCTTTTTAATATAGCTTAATTTTGTGCTTGTACTGCTGTTATAGCAACAACGCCTGCTATATCATCACTATTACATCCTCTTGATAAATCATTTACTGGTCTTGCAATACCTTGACATAGTGGACCATAAGCCTCTGCTTTTGCTAATCTTTGTACCAATTTGTATCCAATATTTCCTGCATTTAAATCAGGGAAAATTAACACATTTGCTTCTCCTTTTAATGGACTATTAGGTGCTTTTGATTTTGCAATTTCTGGGATAATCGCTGCATCTAATTGCAATTCTCCATCTACCAATAAATCTTTTTGTTTTTCTTTTACTAATTTTGTTGCTTCTATCACTTTTTCTGTTAGTTCTGAATGTGCACTTCCATAAGTTGAATATGAAAGCATAGCTACCTTAGGTTCTTTTCCTACTAATTGTTTAAAACTTTTACTTGATGAAATAGCAATCTCTGATAATTGCTCTGGATTAGGATTTTCGTTTAATCCACTATCGCCAAATATAAATACACCATTTTCGCCATATTCACAATCAGGTACAACCATGACAAAAAAGGCAGAAACTAATTTGGTATCTGGCGCCGTTTTTAGAATTTGTAAAGCTGGTCTTAATGTATCTGATGTAGAATGTGCTGCTCCTGAAACTAATCCATCTGCTTTGTTATCCTTTACCATTAACATCCCATAATATACTGGGTCTAAAACCAATTCTTTTGCTTTTTCGATTGTCATTCCTTTGTGTTTTCTTAACGCATATAGAAGATTTGCATATTTATCATAATCTTCTGATTTTTCTGGGTCCACAATTTTGGCACCTTCAATATTTACCGCATTTGTTTTTGCCTTTTCTAAAATATTTTCTTCTTTTCCTATTAAAATAATATTTGCGTATTTCTCTTTCATTACCTTCTCTGTTGCTTTTAATACTCTGATGTCTTCTGCTTCTGGAAGAATAATGGTTTTCATGTTTTGTTTTGCTCTTTGTTTCATTTCTTCAATAAAAGCCATTTTTGTTGCCTCCTTTACCTCAACCATTATATACTATAACCAAACAAAAGCACAAGTCTTTTTTGAAATTTTCATCATACAAAAGCCAGAATTACTAATACCTCGGATAGCCCTATGGGTCCGAGGTAAATTTTCTCATTATAGAAAATCATATTTCTCATAACATATATTTTATAATCACGCTACTTTTATTCTTACTCTACTGTTATCCATTTTGTACCATCCAAAGTTGGTTTTTCCATCTAATGTTGGAAAATCATTTTCATTATTTTTCATTATATATCCATTTAGCCCAACCTGTCTATAATGCATCAATTTCTTCCTGCGTTAAATTGGTTATTTTTTGTATTATTTCAATTTCTATTCCATTATCCTTCATCTTTTTAGCTATTTCTCGTTTTTCTCGTTTTTCTCGTTTTTCTCCAATTTCTATACCCTTTTTTAATCCAAACCTTTCCACAGCTTTTTCATCTCTAATTGCCTTTTCTCTTAGCTCTGCTAAGATTTGCATTCTTTCATCTTCACTCATCACTTCTAATTTTTCTTTTGCCTCTTTCATCTCTTTATTTTCTTCCATATACTTTTCCACCTTCTTTTATCCAAATATTTTTGGCAAAAATATAATTAATCCAACAATTACAGAAATGATTGCTGAAAATAGCACTGCTCCTGCTGCAATATCTTTGGCATATTTTGCCTTTTCATTAATTTCTGGCATAGCAATATCCACTGTTGTTTCAATCGCCGTATTGATTAATTCTAATGAAATGACTAAAGCAAATAGTAATAAACACACTATCCATTCCATTGCCGTAATTTTAAAGACAAATCCTGCTATAATCACTAAAAACATAATGATAAAATGTATTTTCAAATTTTGTTCTGTCTTCCATGCTTCTTTGATACCTTCAAAAGCATATTTAAAACTATTTCTTAATTTTTTTCTTTTCTTTCTTATTTCTACCATTTTTCTTTTATTCATCATTTTCGTTTTTCCTTTTTCTAATTGTAATATAGATTTTGTCACATTGGTAAATAGCAATAGATAAACTATTGATATTGCAAATCCACCAATCACATCACTTGCATAATGTACACCTAAATAAATTCTGCTAAATCCAATCAGTGGTATTAAAAGTCCCAAAATGCCACAACTAATATATTTTATCTTTTTATTTTTTACCATTTTCCATATCAAGTAAATAATTAAGCCATAAAATGCCATACTTACCATGGAATGTCCTGATGGAAAGCTATATCCACTTTCAATAATTAAACGATATCCATCTGGTCTCGGTCTTTGTATAATATATTTCAGTAATTGATTTAAAATTGTTGCAATTGCTAAGTTGCTTGATATACATAGACCTATTTTTTTGTTTTTTAAAAATAACAATGTTCCCAAGGCAATCGCTATTAATACATATGCCGAAGATAAGTTGGTTATTACTTTCATAAATACGGTTAATGGTTCTGACCTTAAATTAAGGATGACCAGTCTATATACAAATACATCTAATTCTAATTGTTCATTTTCAAAGATATCTTCTAATATCATTAGAACAATGATTAGACAAAGGAAGGCAATAATCCATTTATAATTTTTTTCTATGATTTTTTTTAGCATTTGTAATTCTCCATTCCAATAGATTTATTAAAATTTTATTATTTTTTCCCACGTTAAATTCTCTTTTCCAAAGTGCCCATAATTTGTTGTTTGTGAATAGATTGGTTTATCTAATTCTAAATATTTGATAATTCCATCTGGGGTTAAATCAAATGTTTTTCTAATTTTTGTAATTAATTCATCTTCTGATATTTCCCCTGTTCCAAATGTATTTACTTGTATTGATAATGGTTCTTTCATCCCAATTGCATATGAAATTTGTATTTCACATTTTCTGGCATATCCATTTGCAACAATATTTTTGGCAATATGTCTTAACATATATGTTGCTGACCTATCCACTTTACTAGCGTCTTTTCCTGAAAATGCACCTCCACCATGTCTTGCATATCCGCCATAGGTGTCAACGATAATTTTTCTACCAGTTAGTCCAGTGTCTCCCAAAGGTCCTCCAATGACAAATTTTCCAGTTGGGTTCATATAAATTTTTGTGTTTTTATCTATCATATTTTTTGGAATAACTGGTTTAATAACTTTTTCTAATATATCTTTTTTTAATCTATCTTGACTGATACCTTCATTATGTTGTGTAGAAACAAGTATCGTTTCTATTCTTTTGGGTTTGTCATTTTCATATTCTACAGTCACTTGTGTTTTCCCATCTGGTCTTAGATAGTCTATCTCTTTATTTTTTCTTACATCTGTTAATCTTTTAGACAATTTATGTGCCATAGAAATTGCGTATGGCATATATTCTGGTGTTTCATCACATGCAAATCCAAACATAATGCCTTGGTCTCCTGCTCCTCCAACATCAACCCCTAAAGCAATATCTGGACTTTGTTTCGTAATATTAATATCTATCTTGCAAGTTCTATAATCCATATCAATATTTTCATTGTCATATCCAATTTCTTTTATGGTTTCTCTTACTAGTTTTTCAATATCAATTTCTTTTCCTTTTGCTTTTGCTGTTACTTGTCCTGCAATGGTAATTTTATTTCCTGATGCAAAGGTTTCTACTGCTACTCTTGCAGATTTATCTTGTTTCAAATAAGCGTCTAATATACAGTCTGAAATGGTGTCACATAGTTTGTCTGGATGTCCTTCTGTGACACTTTCTGATGTGAAATAATATTTATTCATTTCATTTCCTCTTTTCTTATCATTTATAATAAATACGCAGATTTCCTATTATTAAAGGAAATATCTATTACGTTTAGCTGTCTTTTTCGCAAATAGCAAGTTCTATCGCTTTTTGACAATTTTCAATACTAACAAAATTTGTATTTCCAGCAAATTCTCCATCAATTGTCCAATCAACATTTTTTTCTGTTGTTATTGCAATTTTATTGGCTTTAAAATAGACAAAATCTCGATTTACCATATAATCTTTATGTCTAAAATCACTTAACAAACGAAAATATCCTGAAAGCTTTTTAGGTTTTCTAATAAAAATCCCCTCAAACTTTCCATCTGCTAAATCAATATCCTCTCTGTTAAACCACTTAAAACCAGCTATTGATTCAGAATTGCTAATTCCTCCATAGATAAACTCCCCTTCCAACTCTTCCTCATCAAATTGGATTCTTACTTTATAGGTTGGAATTTTAATCAATTCTTTAATTGCTTTCATATAATAAGCTAATCTACCATATTTATTTTTAGCTTTTTGAGACGTTTTATAGGCAACATCTGTAATGACACCAAAAGCTGCCACATAGCAAAAATACTTATCATTATTAAACTTCCCTACATCTAATACTCTTGCTTTTGATTCTAGCAATTTTTTGGTTATAGAAATATCTTTTATCGGCATGTCCAAACTTCTTGCTAAATCATTTGTTGTTCCCATAGGAATATAAGCAATGCTAACATCTCTTATTCCTAAATCCATAATCGCTGAAACCGTTTCATTAAATGTTCCGTCTCCTCCACATACCAATATTAAGTCTGCTTCTTCTATATTATCTACTACAATGTTTTTGGCATTATATTCTTTTTTAGTAAGCTGAATATTCACTTGCATATTTTGTTCTTCTAGATTTTTTCTGATTTCTTTTATATAGTTTTTTATATTTCCTTTTCCAGATGTTGGATTAATAATTGCTAATACACGAATGCTCAAAATGATTTCCTTCTTTCTTTCTATTAGTCCAGAAAATTCTATCACATTTTTTGAAAATAGTAAAGAGACAATTCGGGCCAGGTTGGGTTTTGTCCCATTTTTGTCGAAAAATGGGACATGTCCAATTGGGGACGTTTCTTTTTGAGACATTTTTTTGTTAAAATCAATTTAATATAACAAATAATGTATATCATATTTTATGAAATTAAATGTGCAAATGGAAGAATATTACAAATCCTTATATTATCAAGTGGAAAAGTCGCGGTGCGCCAGCGATTTTGCACTTGATAATGTTAGAATTTGTATATTCTGTAATGCTAGCCATTTAATAAATAAAATATGATATACATTATTTTGTTAATAAAACTATTATATTATCAGTCAAATATGCAAAAGCGAAGTGTTTACCAATTTCTTCATCAAATTTCGACAAAAATGGGACAAAACCCAACCTGGCCCGAATTGTCTCATTTTATTCTGTTCTTAATGCTTCTACTGGGTCTTTTTTGCTTGCCATTCTTGCTGGAATTAATCCTGCTATAATTGTTAAAAACATACTGATTAATACAAGGATAGCGCCTCCAACAGCTGGAAGTGTAACACTTACACTTACGCCTGTTACAGCATAAATAATTTTTGTGATTGGTATATTTAGTAATATTGTTATTCCAATTCCTAATAATCCTGCAATTAGTCCTACTATGAAGGTTTCTGCATTAAATACTCTTGATATATCTTTTTTAGAGGCTCCGATAGCTCTTAAAATTCCGATTTCTTTTGTTCTTTCTAATACAGATATATAAGTTATAATGCCTATCATGATAGATGATACTACCAATGAAATGGCTACAAATGCGATTAATACATAACTAATAGTATCGATAATTTGACTTACTGAACTCATCATAATGCCGATTAGGTCTGTATAATTAATAACATTTTCTTCTGTTCCTGCGTCTCTTTGTTTTTGATTATAGTTATCAATTTCCTGTGTAATGATATCTTTTGCGTCAAAGTCCTTTGGATAAATGCTTATTGATGATGGTTTATTTAAATCAACAGCACCAAGTGTTTGTAAGTTTCCATCATAACTTGCATTAATATTGTTATTATAGGTTTCCATTACTTCTGCCAATTCTTCTGTACTTAACATTGCAAGTTGCATTCTTTGTTCATCACTTAATTGACTGTAATCAAAGGTTGTTGAATTGTCTTCTGAAAATGCTAATCCTGTGAATACATTGATATCTGGATTGTCTTTTTGCTCTTTTACAATTTCCGCTTCATTGCTTTTATTGATAACATATTCTTTTAATTCTTTTGTATAACCAATTCCGCCACTCATTCCTGTTGCTACACTTTGTTCATTTTGTTTGATAATTCCGACTACATTTATATTTTCACAATTATTTAGCAATTCTTTCATGTATTCTTCATCATCACTTTTATCTACCCATAAGCCATTTTCCTTTTCATAATAGTCTGAATTCAATACCAATTTGAAAGATAGATTTAACAATTCGTCATATGTATAAGAGGTGGTTTCTCCTTCTTCTACTGTTTCTCCATTTTGCACTTTATTCCATCTTTCTTCTAATTCATTTTGGTCTTTTAATCCTAAGGCATATAATGTATAATCACTAATTTCATTATTATCATTCACAATCAAAACAACTTCATTATAATTTGTAGGCCAATTTCCTGCTACTAAATCATATTGAGAATGTAGCAGTTCTTCATTGTCTAGCATTTCTTCCCACACATCTGTATTAGACATACTTGTCATGCTAGAACCAAACATAGAACTCATTGAAGAATTATCTCGTGCTTCAAACATATCGCCCATTCCTAATGCATTCATAACTGTACTTGGATTTACTTGTACAACACCATTTGATGTATCTTCTTTATATAAATTAATGTTTAAGTTGTAATTATATTGTATAGCTGTTGCATTTTCTTTTATGGTATTATTTTCATTTTCAATATAATTTTTCAATGCCTCTAAATTATTATTTGAAACTTTACTTGATAAAGTTGATATCATATCATTCATTATATCTCTTGAATAGATTTTGCCATCTTCATGTGTTTCTGCATTTTCTTCTGTTTCTCCCATTAAGCTTTCCATCATACTAGATATGTCTACTGTAGACTCATCAATGGTTATTGGATATGATGACAATGTATCTTCCTCTACTCGATTGATATAATTTTGTACACCATTTGAGATTGATAAAATTAGAGCAATACCAATAATTCCGATACTTCCCGCAAATGATGTTAACAATGTTCTTCCTTTTTTGGTCATTAAGTTATTCAAACTAAGTCTTAATGCTGTAAAAAATTTCATGGCTGTTCTACCATCTTTTGCTTTAGCATCTTTTTCCTTTTCTCTGTCTTCCTCTGTAAATGGTTTAGAATCATCTGTTATGACACCATCTAAAATCTTTACAATTCTTGTAGAATATTTTTCTGCTAACTCTGGATTGTGCGTAACCATAACAATTAATTTGTCTTTCGATATTTCCTTCAATATCTCCATAATTTGAACACTGGTCTTCGTATCTAATGCACCTGTTGGTTCATCTGCCAAAATGATGTCTGGATTATTTACCAATGCTCTCGCAATGGCTACTCTTTGCATTTGCCCACCTGATAATTGATTTGGCTTTTTATGTATTTGCTCTTTTAAACCTACAGCTTCCAATGCTTTTATAGCTCTTTCTTTTCTTTCTTCTCTTGATACACCTGATATGGTAAGGGCTAATTCTACATTTGAAAGCACCGTTTGGTGTGGGATTAGATTATAGTTCTGGAAAACAAAGCCTACAGAATAATTTCTATATGCATCCCAATCTTTGTCTTTAAATTTTTTGGTTGATTTCCCATTAATCACTAAATCTCCTGAAGTATATCTATCTAGTCCTCCAATAATATTTAAAAGTGTTGTTTTTCCACAACCACTTTGGCCTAAGATAGATACAAATTCACTTTTTCGGAATTCAATACTAATTCCTTTTAATGCTTGAACTGTTGAAACCCCTGAAATATAGTCTTTGGTAATATTTTTTAATTCTAACATTCTCATTCTCCTTTAAATAGTAAAAGAACAACAGTGGCATGATCATATTTTGGGACATTTTAGATTATCTTTTATGCCACGTCCGTTGTTCGTGTGCCAATTTTACGTAAGTAAAATTGTGTGCAATGGCTACTATTATGGGAAAATTCTTGATTTTTCCATAATAGTTAACTAGTCATGTATAGTTTTAACATGACTAGTTAATTTATTCAATATTTTTCACATAAAATTTACAAATTACTTTCATTTGTTAATTGTCTAAAATCCATATACACATCTGCACTAATATTTTCTAAAGTTATAATTGCACTTCCTGTACCTAGTATTGAATTATCAGATGTCGTTCTCACGCCGTTAATATACGTGTTTCCAGCTTGATTACTATAATTTATTTGATAATCATCTATTGTTCCAGTCAAATCTATATCTGTATATGAATATTCCAAATCAATTTCAGCGGTTTCTGTAATTCTTATATTCACATCTTCCACCCCTGATTCAGAATCAAATGATAATCTTCCTACTTCTGCTTGATGAATATCTAAATTTCCATATTCATTTTTAAATTCCATACTATCTGCTACAATTTCATCTATTTCGCAATAATTGTCATAGATATCTAAATTCAAATTTGATGTATTTAATGTTTCGATATCTGCTGATACATAATTAATTTCTAAATCTATGCTGTCTAGTTTTACATCTTGTGGGATATATATTGTTATACTGATATTCTCATCAGAAAGGCTAGATGGCAAATTTTCATCACTAACTTTTAAGCTATCTCCTTCTTGGCTTATTTCCATTCTGTCAGGGATGTTAGTTCCTTCAACTCTAAAGCTATCTCCATTTCTTATAATCAATTTTACTACTTCAGCAGTGATGTCTAGATTTTTGATGTTTTCATATGTTCTTGAAATATCTTCTCCTTGATATTCTTCTGCACTTTCTACTAAGTCTCTAAATTCATTATTTTTAGAGCTACCTACAAGTCCTCTTGCAATTCCTAAAAGTACCCATACAATTGTAATGGCAAGATATATTCCAAATACAATTGCTGCATATTTTATAAATTTTTGTAATCCTGTCATTTAATATCTACACCTCCAAACATGCAAAAACTATCTACATAGATGGTTGGTAATTTTTCATCAAATTTTCTACCAGTCTTGTTTGAAGTTGCTCCAAAAATTGGAACAGATTTTACTTTTATATTCACATTTTCTGGTGCTAAAACTTCTATTCCGCCAAAAATAGCACTTGTTTTTACGAATTTATCTTCACTGATAACTGCTTTTCGTAAATCTAAATCTACACTTCCAAAGACTGCTGTTACATTTGCCCCATTAAATTCTTGATTGTTAAAATCTTCTTTTATTTCTCCAAATGTTGCACAATATTCTTCCATTTGTTGTCCTTTTTCTTTTAATTCTTTACGTTTTTTTTCCATTTTTCTATCAATTTTATCTTTGAAAATAAGATTAATTCCAACCAAAATTAATAATACTGGAATTGTTAATTTCCAAATCAAGTCAAAATCTAAAATGTCCCTACAAGCTAGTAGCAATAAAATACCTATAATTAACCATACAGCGCTCCAAAATTTGTTTTCTCTTGCAATTAGCTCAATTGCACTTGGAATAATGATTAATAATGTCCACCATCCGTTAAAAAATATATTGATGTTTGTAATATCTAAAGCATTTAATGTAAGAATAACACCAATTATCACTAATACAATTCCCCATAAAGTATTTCCTATTTTTCTCATAATAACCTCCATTCGAGCAGATTTGCTCAATTTTTTTTCTTATTGCATAGCAGAAAATAATTTTTATTGTGACCACATATAGATTTTTTGTATGCAACAAGATTACGTTTATTATATTCTATCGTATTATTGTCTTTTTTACAATATAAAAAAGAGATTTCTATAGATAAATTTCCACATAAATCTCTTTTATTTCTACTTTTCTAGAAAATCCTATTTTTCCTATATGTATGAATTCTCTATTTTAGGTACTGCATAATATTTATCATTTACACTATGTATTTTTTGTTGAACCATATTTTTTAATTCCTCATGGTCCATTTTTGTATCTGGAGAAACAACCAAATCAAATATTAGATTAACCCTATCTCCACCATCTGTCATTCTGAAATCATGGATTGAAAACTCTGGATTGATTTTTTTTACAATCTCTTCTGTTTTCTTTCTCATTTCATTAATTTCTTCATCATCTGTTACAATTGGATCCATATGGATAGTTGTTATACAATTAAACTCATCATAAATATCTTGTTCCATTTGGTCTATCACATCATGAGCCTTACAAATATCGCAATTTGCTGGAACTTCTGCATGGAATGATACAATCTTTCTACCTGGTCCATAATCATGTACCATGATGTCATGAATACCTGATATCATTTCATATTTTTTTGTAAATTCCTCTAATTTTTCTACAAACTCTGTATCTGGTTTCATTCCTAACAATAAATCAATCGTTTCTTTTAATGCCTTAAATCCTGTAAATAGAATAAATATAGCAACTAAAATACTTGCATATCCATCAATAGATATTCCAAATATTTTGGCAACAATGGCAGATAATAATACAACAAATGTAGAAATTGAATCAGAGATACTGTCATAAGCATTTCCTTTGATTGCCGCAGAGTCAATTGTTTTGGCAATTTTATTATAAAATAGAAATAGCCATAATTTCGTTAAAACAGCAATGACCAAAATTACAATGGTTACTGTGCTAATATCTGGCAATGTAGGTTGTATAATTTTATCAAATGAACTTTTAAATAATTCTACACCAACTAAAACAATCAAAATATCTACAATAAATGCTGTAATATATTCCATTCTCCCATGTCCCCAAGGATGGTCTTTGTCTATCTTTTTTTGTGAAACTTTAAATCCAATCATGGTAACAATTGATGACCCAGCATCTGTTACATTGTTTAATGCGTCTGAAATGATGGAAATGGAATTGGCAAATATTCCAATGATTAATTTGACTGCTGATAATAAAATATTAACGATAATTCCTGTTACACTTGATAACATTCCATATTTTGCCCTTGTTTCCGGATTTTCTGTATTTTTATCTTTTATAAATAATTTAATTAATAAATTTGTCATGTTTTCCCCTTCTTTTTTAGTTAAATTTTCTAAACGAATATTGTTATATCACTTTTTACGATATAAAACAATCTTTATAGTGATTTTTGCAGATTTAAATAAAGTCTCCGTTACAATTCAGTGTACAAATCTCCACACTTTTTCTTTTTCACATTTTTAAATAATTCTTTATCTTTTTTGGTTACGACCATTTTTTCTATATTTCCATTATGACATACTTTTAATGTGATTTTCCCTTTTTCAATGATTGGATGTCTTAATATTCTAATTCCTGAATTATCATAACTTTCTTTCGATATCACTATATATGAAAATTTTTCATCTTCATAAGGTAACTCTGCATTTTTTAATAATTTATGCAGTTTTGTTCGTTCCATTCTAACAATCGAATGACACCAATCGTCAGCTGGTAATGGACATATTCCTTGAAATGTACATGGTGCAACAATATGAAGTCCATTTTCTATTGCAATTTTTTGTACCTCTTTTATATTTTTAAATCCTTCTGGTGTTCCTGGCTCTACGATTACTATAATGTGATTTGAACTTTCAATCAGTTTATGTATTACATTTTTTCTTTCTTCTGGTCTGATTTCATTTAGCATATAACTTGTAACAACCAAGTCCGCTTTTACATTTAAATTATCTTTCACAATGTCAGCATATTCCCATGAAACATTTCTTAATTTTGGATTTTGACTCATAAAAGATTTCCCTAATTCTAACATAACCGGTTCTCTTTCAAAGCATCGGATATTGTTTGGTTCTAATAAATCACTAATTGCCCAAGTGGCTGCTCCTGTTCCTGCACCTATATCTAATACAGAATGTATATTACTATCTATTTTTTCTAATGTATTTTTTAAGGCCATATAGACTGCTCCATAGGTTGCTGGCATTCTCATAATAGCATATGCTAATACTTCTATTTCTGTATTTAATAACGTATCTCCTGTTCTTTCTTGTTTCATATATTTTTCACTTAATTTGCTGGCACATTGTTTTAATTCTGCTAATTTTACATTCTTTATTTTTTCTTCTATTGCTTTTTCTAATTGTTCTGGTATTTTCATATTGGCTCCTAATATTTGTTATTTTATAGCTATTATAGCATATTTCATTTTTATCCTCAACCTTAAAATAACATAGATTTTCAACAAAATCAATTTATTTTTTCTACATATTCTTCATCTTTTATTTGAGAAATTGCAAAACATTTCTTTCTCAAAACCTTTAGAGAAGCACCTATGGTATAATTTTTGATTATTAATTACAATAAACCGTCATGAAATTTGTTTGTTCATATTACTTTTAATGTCGAATATTTAGATATATTTAATATATGAAATAAAGTATATGTTCATTTCTTATAGCAAAAACTACTATCAATATATTTGTAAAAAATTACATTAATAGTAGTTTATATATTTTTAAAATTAAATTAAATCAAAATTATCTACACTCTCTTTTATTTTCATTATCTGTCATTACCTTACATAAAGTGTGAAACGAGAAGAAAAAGTACTGTTTTGCTCGCTCGGATAGCTAAAATAAAGATTACTAGGTGCTGCACTCTCAGAGCTCATACCGTCCTTTAGAAACTCGAGAACTGGTGTTGTAAGCCGCTAATGTCCATTCCCTATTACAACCATATAAATCATATATATTTCTTATTACATCTGTTAATGTATTTCCTGTTGTTTCCGTTCTATTTCTACTTTCTCCAATATCTCTTGCTACATTTACTTTATTTTCTCCACTCTGCATCCATTTTAGCATTGCATCATATTGGCTTCCCCATATCATACTGCTTTCTACACTATCTGTACTATATGTTTTTCCATATGCATATAATCCATACCATCTATTATTTGTATCATTTACTAAGGGTCTAACATTTGCAATACTTGCAGCTTTGGGGATAGTTGTTGATTTACTCATTTCATATCTACTTATATAAAATCCATGGTATTGCTGCACACTCTTTATCATTTTATTATAATCTTCTTGCATTGTTGTTTTAAACGAATTCATATTCGCATATTTATTTGCATTTTCCTCTTCTGTTAATATTCCTTTTATTATATTTAAATATGTTGAATTATCATCATAATTAGAGACTATATCTGGTTCTCTAAAACTTGTTGTTTCTATTGCTTCTCCTGCTGATGTAAAAGTATATAACTTGCCTTGATAATTTTGATTAGCATTATTATCTGTTCCTTCTATTTTTGTTACTAAATCATCTATGCTTGCTACTGGAATCCATACAAATTCATTGCCTTCGCTATCTATTATAACTAATCCTTCATCAATTATATTTTCTCCATCTATTTGTGATACTGCAAATCCTGCTGGTATTGTAGCAATATCTCCATTTTTATCTTTGTATATGTAATTCTCCAAATTAGTGCTTGCTTCTAATGCTGTTAATCTTCTTAATTCTTCATCTTGAGATTTTTCGCTTTTTTCTTTTGCTTCACTTGCTCTGGTTAATATTCCATTTTCTCCTGTTAGTGTCGCAATTGTAACACCTGCTAGGATTAATAACACGACTATAGTTATAACTAACACAATTAATGTAATACCATTATTCTTCTTGTTTTTCATATTGTCTCTATGGATTCTACACTTTACCTCTGTGCTTTTCATTTTTGTTCTTTGCATTTTTTGGTTCCCCCTTCTTTTGTTTGCTTTTTTATATTTTTTCTTACTTTGAGTTTAATACTCTAAGAAAGAGCCTTATTTTTTTAAACATTGGTATTACTAGATTTCATAAAAATTTAGATCACAATAAATTATTGAAAATTTTAAATTCT
>CASFHP010000003.1 GCA_949294555.1 uncultured Eubacteriales bacterium | reverse complement strand
AAATATTAAAAAAATAGTTAATTATAATGAAAAAACAGTAATAAAAGTTAGAAGTTTTTTTGTTAAGTTGATGGTTATTTCAGTCACTTTGTTTTTGGGTGTAGTTATTTTGTTAGTGTCAGGATTATTTAATTATAAGATGATTGCAATAGGATCTGACTCTATGAATCCGGTTTATTATCGGGGAGATGCAGTTATATATGAAAAAGTAGAACCTAGTAAAATAGAAAATGGAGATATACTTGTGTTTGAATATAATCATGCGGTTATTACACACAGGGTTATTAATATTATTGAAAAATTGCTGTGTTCACAGATTAATCAATTATATTATATCATAAAAATAAAAAAGATAATCAATATTTACAATCGATTATCTTTTTATTTTTTGAAATTATAAAAGCCAATCTCTTATCCAGTTTAAAAAATCATCATACCATTCTTGCATACCCCTCACCACCTTTTCTCTTGTACTTACAGAAAACCATTTCTGTTTTCTATAAATAAAAATTACCACCTATTCACGCAAAAAAGGCGGTATCTTTTTATCGAAAAAAATGGTAGAAATATGTCGAAAAATAGAAAAAAACATATCATAAATATTCATTTTTCAAATCAATACCTATGATATGTTCATTTTTAGTTTCATAAAATTATATTTCATATTTATGCATAGAAAGCTTTGTCCTTGCTAATACTTTCTTCTTTAATTTTTTAGAATTCCCTTTCAATCTTTTCTACATAATAATATATAAATTCCATTGGTGTTGGTATTCCTGTTTCTGGATTTATTCTTGCTCTATAATATTCTAGTAAGTCATCTACTGCTGTTTTATTCCAAGCATGAATAATCGCATTTTGAATACCATTTGTTATTGTGTTTCCAGATTTCTTGTAGATATTTGTTAAATGTCTAATCACATTTGTATTATCTTCTTTGTTTTCAATTAGATATAAAATAGCGTCATGAATATATTTTCTTCCAACCATTTTGGATGGAATGCCTATCAAATCCAATTCTCTAGCAATACAATCTGACATTTTCTTTTTGCTATCTTCTATCTCTTCTTTCAGAACTTCTATTGTCCTTTGAGGTGTTACTTCTCTTAAACTGATTAACTTGTTTAATACGTAATCTGCTGAATATCCTGGATGATTCTTATATAAGATAATATCTGCACCATTTCTGTGGACAATATCATATATTCTTTTTGAATTGATATGTGTTGTTACAATGATAATTGGGTCATAGCTTAAATTTAATTTTTTCAATTCTGTTAAAAATGCTAAAGAATCCGTATTTCCTGATATGCTGTTATTTAACTCTAAATCTAAAACGATGCCTTCTGGTTGTTTATTTTGCACGTATGTTAGCCCTTCAACATCTGAGTCTGTGATTCCAATAATTTCTACATCATTTCTGTTTTTCACACTGTTAATAAAATTGTTACAATCATTCTTATCATCTTCGATAATAAGTATTTTCATAGATTTTGTTGTCATCTGTTCACACCCTTTCTTTTTTATGACAATATACCATATTTCTCCATAAAATACCATAATTCTACAAAATATTTTACCAGGTGTTCAAATATCTTATATTGTAAAATAAATATAATTTAATAAATCTATAAATTTTATGGAGGAGATTTTGATGAATACAACAGATTTAGAAAAAAATGAACAAATTTTAAGAGGTAAAAGAATTAAAGATATTAGAGAAAATGAACTACATATGAATAAAACACAATTAGCAAAAGCGATTGGTGTTTCTAGTCAATTTCTTGGATTAGTGGAAGAAGGTAGAGGTAATTTAATGTATAGAAGTATTAAAAAGTTAAGAGATTTAAGTGGTCATTCTGCTGATTATATTTTATATGGTCTTGATGACAATGTTCTTAACAAAACGAAAAGTCTTCTGGATAAATACAGTGATGAAGAAATAGAAAAGGCTATTCACATGATTAATGATATTGCTATTTTTATAAAAAAATAGTCCTTTTTTTGAATATTTTTGTGTTTTTTGTATTATTTTGAATATATTATATTGATTTGTTTCATCTTGTTTGATAAAATATTCCATGTAAGATAGAAGAATTTATATAAGTCGAACTAAAAAACAATTTTCTGTAGTATTAAATGGTATAAAAGGTGGAATGTTTTATGATAACAAATTATATGTTGTATTTATATACTTTACCAAAAGAAGAACAAATTGAACAAATTTTTATAATACTTAGTTTTATTTTTGTTTCTGCCCTGGTCTGTATGTTTTTAGATTATTTAAAATCAAGATT
Source organism: uncultured Eubacteriales bacterium (assembly GCA_949294555.1). Lineage (GTDB taxonomy): Bacteria > Bacillota > Clostridia > TANB77 > CAG-508 > CAG-269. Next base: position 121,175 of record CASFHP010000003.1, on the reverse strand, counting down.
TTCTAAAAAACATAAAACTAGCTAATTTAGGTATTTTAACAAATCTAGCTTCGTGAAAGCTTTTTTCTACTTTTCTAATTCAACTACATCTATTTAAGTTTTCAAGGAAGCGTAAAGATTTTTCGGTACAATTTTATTTTTTTAATTCTAAGGAATGGAATTTTCTAGAATTTAAAAATTGTAAAGCTAAATATCACTTATCTATATTGATATTTAGCTTATATTTATTTTATTTTTAACTTTATCTTTTATTTTCCAGAGACAAGTCTTTCTTCACAAAATCATGTTTTGCTTTCTTTCATCCAGTCTTTTCCATCAACCACTCTTGTTACCATCATAGAGGAAACGGTATCTCCCACTACATTTAGCATTGTTGCTTGTGGGTCTATAATTGTTGCAATAATTGTTAAAATTGGTAATGCTGCAACTGGATATCCCATCATGGAAATGATTAACATTTCTGAAATTGTGCCTCCTCCTATTGGTACTGCTGTGATTAATAAATTAGCCAATAACGCAATTCCTAAAATTCCTAAGATATCTCCAGCTGTTGACATACTTGTTCCAAATAAACATACTAAAAACATAATTTTAAATACAGAACCGATGATAGAACCGTCTTTATGAAAGCTTGAACCTAATGGTATGGTGGTTTCTGCAATGTCATCTGGTACACCTATTTTCTTACTACTTTCAATATTTATTGGAATAGAAGCTGCACTTGAACAGGTTGCCAATGCTGTCATTGTAGGTGGTATGGCATTTTTCCAAAAAGCTTTTATTCCTTTTTTGCCACCTGCTAAAAAGGCATAAATTGTGTACATGATAAAATAGAATAGTACTGCAATAATTGTATAATATACAAATGTTTTTAAATATCCTACTGCAATTTGTGCACCAAAACTTCCCACTAATGCTGCAAAATAACATCCTAATCCTATTGGTGCATAATACATAATAATTTTTATAATATTATGTACCACTGTATTTGCTGATTCTAGAAAATCCATTACAGGTTTTGCTTTTTCTCCTGACATATTGATGGCAATTCCAACAATAATAGAGAATATTAATAATGCAATGATGTTATCTTTTGATAATAACTTGTAAAAATCATCAACAGTTAATAATTGCACTGTTCTATCAGCAATTGTTAGTTCCTCTGTATCTTCCGTTTCTTCTGTAGTTTGTTCCAATGAAGCTCTAATTTGTTCTCCATCTTCTGGTTCTACTAATTTTACAAAATATGTGCTTAAAAAGCCTATCAATACTGCTATGATAGATGTAAACACAAATACACCTATAATGGTTACTACAATTTTTCCTAACCTTTTGGGTGATTTCATTTTAGAAACAGATGTCGTAATTGTTAAGAAAATTAGTGGAACGACAATTACTAATAATAAATTTAAGAATAAATCGCCTAGTGGCTTTACGATAGTTGCTTTTTCTTTAAAGACAATTCCTACGATGGCTCCAACAATAATCGCAACTAAAAGAATTATTGTGGATTTGTAATTTGATAAAAATTTTTTCATAATACTACCTCTTTTCATTAGAAGGCAACTAAAAATATAATTATATTTCTAGGATTTTCTACATTATATATGATTCATATACTTTTTTCAACAATTTTCTAAATTTTTGTTACAGTTCAATGGATAATTCCTGGAAGGTGTAGATATTATACACTAAACTGTAACAGATTTTCTAATTGTTATTTTTTCTTAAATTTGCTATACTATATATTATGGAAAAGATATATAGATATAATAAATTAAATGAATATTATAAGAACAAATTTGGAGAGCGTGTTTTGAAAATTTGCATTGATGGACATTTCACTTGCCCTAATCGAGATGGTAGTTTAAGCACCAATGGCTGTATTTTTTGTAGTGAATGTGGCTCAGGGGAACACCTAAATCCATTTAAAGATATTTCGGCACAAGTAGAAGATTTTTTCAAAAGTCCTCGTTCTAATAGAGCAAATAAATTTATTGTGTATTTTCAAAATTTTTCAAATACATATGACTCTCTTGAGAATTTAAAGAAAAAATATGATAGTGCGTTAATTAATGAGAAAATTATTGGTCTATCAGTTGCTACTAGACCTGATTGTATTAATGAAGAAATTGTAAAACTTTTACATTCTTATACTAAGAAATATTATGTATCTGTAGAATTAGGATTGCAAACTGCAAATGAAAAAATTGGCGAATTTATTAACAGAAAATATACAAATACACAATTTACAAATGCTGTTAAATTTCTTAACAAATACAAAATTGATGTTATTACACATATTATGGTTGGACTGCCAAATGAGACTTTTGAAGATGTACAAGATACAGTAAATTTTATAAACCAGCATCATATCCAAGGTTTAAAAATTCACAATACTTATGTAATAGAAAATACGGTTTTAGCAGATATGTATGCAAATGGTCTATATGAGCCAATTTCCTTAGAGTATTATTTGGATTGTTTAGCATACATTCTTTCCCATATTTCTCCTGATATCGTTATTCATAGAGTTTCTGGAGACGCTCCTAAGGATTTATTGATTGCTCCTAAATGGGATTTGCATAAAAAATGGATTTTAAATGGTTTAGATAAAAAGTTGAAAGATGAAAATTTGTATCAAGGAAAAGATTTTTGATGTCAATGGGGACGGAGATTTTTGACACAATTTTAGTGTCAAAATCTCCGTCCCCATTGACAAAAATCCGAAAAAACCTTTTATATCATAACCCTATTCACATTTTTCTTCAACCATTTATCAATCTCAAAATAATTCGGTATATACTCTTGAACCAAATGATAGAATTGTTTACTATGATTTGCATAAGTCATATGTGACAATTCGTGGACAATAATGGCATCTATTTTATCTTCTGGTAACATGATAAGCCTATTACTAAAATGCAGCGCTTTTTTACTAGGAACACAACTTCCATATTTGCTTGTCGCGTCTCCTACCTTACACTCACAATATTCGGTATGCATTTTTTTGCTCCAGTATGGCAATCGCGTTTCTAAATATTCTTTTGTTTTTATACAAAGCAATCTCTTTACACCTTTATCAATGATATCTTTATTGTCCTCATCTTTTAACATTTCTGGAATTTCTATTATGAATTCCTTATTTTTCTCATCTAGAATAATTTTTAGCCTTTTTCTATTACTATAATGCAGTTGTATTGTAAAGTCTTCGCCCTTATAGCTTATCTTTTCTCCTGTATACCAATGTTTGATTTTGTCGTTGTCTTTTGACAATATTTTCATATATTGCTCATAGATTTGTTCTTCATTCTGTTTTATCACTTCTAGCATTTTTTTATTAGATAAATACTTTGATTTGCTAATGTTTAAAACATTTCCTTTGAAATATATTTTTATAGAATTTGTATTTCTATAATTTCTTACAATTACTGGTATTTCTTTTTCTTTTATTTTGATAAAATAGTTTGCCATTTATTACCTCTTCTTTAACTAATTTTCTATTGTATAAGAAAAATCGTCTTTTATCTTAATCTTATGTGGATTTTCCCTATACAACAAGGTTAAGTTTCTTATAAACAATGCGATTTTAAATAATTCAAAAAATTCGTACAACCTTCTACTATATCATGATATGTAACTGTAAAATTCCCAGTATACCATGGGTCAGCGATGTCTCTTGGATTTTTTGAAAAATCTAGTAATCTATATACTTTCTTTTCTTCGTCATTTCCTACAATTCTTAAGATATTTCGAATATTACTTTCTTCCATTCCAATGATATAATCATATATTTGATAATCTTGTTTTTCAATTCTTCTTGCTTTATGCTTTGTATAAGGAATGCCCATTTCGTCTAATTTATCTTTTGTTCCATAATGCATATCATTTCCCACTTCTTCATAACTTGTTGCAGCTGAAGAAATGGAAAATTGATTTTCTAATCCTTCCTTTTTTACCATATCCTTAAATACATATTCTGCCATAGGAGACCTACATATATTTCCTAAGCATACAAATAAAACTTTAATCATTTTCTTATACCTTTCCCAATGTTTTTGCTAAATTCATTTCTGCTTCTATAAACTTATCTTTCTTTTCTAATAATTCTTGCATTTTGTCTAAATACTGTGTATATTTTTTATCTGGATAATACATTTTTGCATATCCACCTTTTCCATATTTGCTTGATAATTTTTTATATGAATATTCTATCACTTGTTCTATGGTTGGGTTCTCCGCTTTATGTTTGTCTGCTTGATATAATATTGACCTTGTAAGCATATTTTCTACTGATGTTTCTCTATCTGCTGAAGAAACAATTTTTCCATAAATACTTCTTGCTTCATATTCTAGACTTGCTCTGTGGTCAACAATTGCCTCTGCAATAACTTTTATCTGTTCATCATTGAAAAATTTTGCAATTTCTTTGTCTTGTTTAAATTTTTCACTTGATACTTCTTCATGTTGGTCTGGATTTTCCTTATATCCAATATCATGAAATGCTGCAATCGTATATACCATATCTTTATTCACATCTAAATTAAATTCTTTTACAATTTCAAAACTTCTATTTATAACTGTTTCTATGTGTTCCTTTCCATGACCACCTACATTATTTGCGTCATATTGTGGTAATACTTTTTTTTCAATATAGTCTTCTAAATTTTGATTAACTTCTTCCATTTTTATCCTTCCCTTCTCTTATGAATTTCACTTTTCAATATCATTAATTTATTTTTTCTCCCAAAATAAAAGTCATCTATTTCCATCTTATAATTACATTATATGATTTTTATTTTCTTTCATAATTTGATACTATAACACCCTATTCGTTCTCATTTAACCAAATCCAAATTACCATTTATAATGACTGGCGAAAAACCTGATATTTCATCATATAACATGCCTTCTGGAATTGGATTATACATAAAAATCTTTTTACCTTTCATAAATGCTTCATATAGTTCTAAAAAAGTTGCTCCTCCAATGTAATTTTGTTTTCCGTTTTTATCAAAATTTAAAGTTAATACTGCATCCATTGTTGCAATTCTTTCTGCACTCATTTTTAACATTTTTTGTTTAAATTCAGAATGTGCTTTATTTCCTAAATTCCATGCCTTTTTCTCAGCATCTGGTTCATAATATGAGTTTGGCAATTCTATACTATGACCCATTTCTTCTAATTTTTGTTTAATTGGTGCAATTTTATCATAAAACGCTTTGCTACAAATAATTAATATTTTCATATACTTCTCCTTTCTCAAATCCCTAGAAATATTTTATCCTTGTTGTGCTTATTTTATCATGTAAAAAATATATTGTAAATATTTTCAATTTTATTGAAATTTATTTTTATTCATATTATACTTTGGTTAAATTATAGCTTTTGTTGAATAGGTTTTTCTATAATGCAAGAAAGGATTTTAAAATGACAAATAGTAAAAATTTTTTAAATAAAATAGTTGATGTTGTGATGGATAGACCACTTGGAAGTAGGCACTCAGAAAAATATCCTAATCATATTTATCCTGTAAATTATGGATATGTTCCAAATACGATAAGTGGTGATGGCGAAGAATTGGATTGCTACATATTAGGTGTTTTTGAACCTTTGAAAACTTTTAAAGGAAAATGTATTGCCATTATTCATAGAACTAATGATAATGATGATAAACTAATAGTTGTTCCTAAAGGTAAAAATTATTCAAACGCAGAAATTAGAGTTTTAACTGAATTTCAAGAACGTTTTTTTGAAAGTGAAATTATTAGAGCTGATGATGAGCTTGTTTTTAATAAAACTATTCCTGAGCTTTCTGTAAGCAATTTGGAAAATAGTCTTACATTTTATAAAACTTTAGGGTTTAAGGTTGAATATCAAAGACCTGAGAATAAGTTTGTATTTCTTTCAATGGAAGAAATTCAATTTATGTTGCAAGAAATTTCAGACAATGATAAATGGAATTTAGCTCCTCTTACTTATCCTTTCGGTAATGGAATCAATTTTCAATTAGAGGTATCTTCTGTGGATTTGATTTATTCAAAATTAAAAGAAAGTGGCTATGACATTGCGTTTGAGATTGAGAAAAATTGGTATAGACAAGATGATAAACTACTTGGAAATAAGGAATTTTTAGTACAAGACCCAGATGGCTATTTGTTAAGGTTTTCTGAAGATTTAGGTAAAAAAGAGTTTTAGAAATTAATAATAATCTACAAAAAACTTGTCGAAATTTGTATATTTTACAAAATTCGACAAGTTTTTGGCTTAATTTTTACTCTATTCTTTATTTCACTAATTTTCAAAAACACCTTTTATAAAATTGTTTCTTACTCTATTCACTAATCTAATAATTATTTGCCAACCACAACATAATTACCATGCTTATGTATAAAAATGCACATATACTAACACCAACAATTCCTGTAATCAATCCAGATTTTCCAAGTTTACTTCCTGTTTTCTTTGTACTAACTGCTCCTAAAATAATTGCTAATATTCCTGTTGGTAAACTAATATAGTAAAATAATCCTGATAAAATTGATATAATTCCTAACACTAGTGAACTAACTCCTGCTGCTGACTTTTTTCTATTTTCTTCCATATTTACTAATCCTCCTTTATTTTCAATTGACTAATTTCTTGTAAATCATCTAATCTATTTACTTTTATATAATCTTCTGACACTGTATACAAATTATCATCAATATATAAGCCTCTTAGTAATCTTGATGTATTATAATAAGAATATTTGCTCTTAGTTTTTTCATGAGTGATTGTACCCTTTAACGTAAATCCATCTGTAAGATTTATATTATATACAAAATACCCTTCTGAAACATATTTTTTATTATAATTTGTATAAGAATTAACCATTGATTCATAGTCATCTGATGAACTTTCTATCTCAAAATCTTCTGTGTAATTGTTAACAGGTATTGCTAATAATCCTTTTTCTTTTGAGAATAATAATGCTTTATGATTTGTTAGAATTGCTGAGGTTGTCCTACTGTCTCCAATGATTGTATCTGAAATTTGAATTGGATTATTAACATCTGTTACATCAAATAATGCCATTTTCATTCCTGTGATAACAGCTGACGTTGATGTGACTTTTCCAGATGAATCTCTATATATTTTTTCTTCTGTTTGCATTCCAATTCCTATTAAATGATTTTCGTCATAAGGATGCAAATATGTACTATATCCTGGTATTTTTAATTCTCCTAAGACTTGTGGATCTTCTGGATTGCTCAAGTCTACTACAAATAATGGATCAACTGTTTTATATGTCACAAGATATGCTTTATTTCCTAAAAATCTAGAAGAATACATTCTTTCTCCCTTTGCTAATTTTTCAGTTTCTCCTATTTTTTTCATTTCGTTATCAAATATTACTATTCTGGAACCATCTCTATTATATAAAGCAACTCTTAAATTTCCTTCATACTCATCTATTGAAAATTGATTGATGGTTTGCCCATTTTCTTTTGCCTTTTTATCATATTGTATACTTCCGTCTTCAAGTAGATTAAATTTATATATATATGTGTAAGTTCCATAATCTTCTTCATATTCAAATGCACCCAATATACCTTTTAATCCAAATATTGAAGATATTGCAGGAGGATTATTATATGCACTTTCATATTTTTCTTCTAATAAATAAATATTATTTTCTGATACATAAGCATTTTCTACATTCATTAAATACGAATTTACTTTTACTGATTCATCTATATTATTTAAATCTAACATAGATAATATAGTCTGGTCAGATGTTTCTATATCTTTTATCCTTTTTATGCCTTTATATCCTGGATCGACTTGTTTTCCATCTTCATAATAATATGTTACAATTTCATCATTTTCTTCTTTTAATGAACCTGATGAAATAACATATAGTCTACCATTTATACATCTTGATGTATAATATGGTTGTTCTAATTCATAGTTCTTAACTTCTTTTGGTTGTTCTCTATTGGAAATATCATATACAGATACAATTGTCGCATTACTATAATAGTAACTATTATAATATGATGTAGATTCCATTTCTTCACTAATTACAATTAATTTATCATTATATAAAATCAAATCTGATGGAATGGTATTAATACCTTTTGGTTGTATTTCTGCTACTATTTTCATTTGTGTTTCATCTCTTACATCTGTAATAATAACTTTATCTTCTGATAAAGAATATATATAATCTCCATCTGTTTTTGTTATATCTGCTTCGTCTACATTTTCTACTTGTATGTTTGTTGTTGAATAATCTTTTGTAGATTGTGTACTCGTTACAGATTCTGCCGAACTACCTTGTACTGTAAGACCATCAGTTTGGATTTCCGAACTGTTTATTATCCAGTCTCCCATACTATAAGTATAGCTTCTTGTGCTTTCAAAAAAAATACTAAATGGTAATGTCAATAATTTAAATGGTGTACTAATTTCATCCATATCTCTGTCATATATTGCCTCTAATTCCGCTTTTGATGATATTTCTACTAATTCCATTTTTTCATTATTGGACACCAATACTTTATATCCTAATACGGATACTATTAAAATAAGTATAAGTATGATTGCAATTATTAACTTTTTCATTTTTTATCATCCCCCTCTTCTATTTTACTAAAAAGTATTTTATATAGCAATCTTATTTTATAAAATTTTATATTTTTAAAAAAAGTATTGACAAATTTTGGAAAGCAATGTATACTTTACTCATCAAAAAATAAGAAACATAACCTTGTTGTATAAACAAAAATATTTATTCTCACATTGATTCTAAGTAATTTAAAGTTTTATATTGTTTCCTATACCAAAAATTCAATTTCGTTTTTCTGAATTTTAATTGCTATTTTTTAGTCTATTATTTTTTATACTTCATAAATAATTTTACACATTTCCCAAGAATCATTTAGTATAATAATGTTGTTTAATTTTATTTTTCTCATTAAAAATTTCTATATTTTTATTTATTATATACTCTATATTTTTAAACCAATTCTTAAATATCATATTGAGCCAAATAATAAATAATTTATTAATACTTCCCACTTATGTACAGAGGGCTGAGTGGTAACCAATTACGAAAGGATGATGTCATGTTATCAATTGTAAAAAGCATTGCTTTGCATGGATTGCAAGGTTATTTAGTAAATATACAGGTAGACATATCAGCTGGTATGCCTGCATTTGAAATTGTTGGACTACCTGATACCAGTATTAGAGAAGCCAAAGAGAGAGTAAAAACAGCTATACGAAATTCCACTTCTGAATTTTTAAGTAGAAAAATTGTCGTTAATCTTGCTCCTGCCAGCACCAAAAAGGAAGGTTCAATTTTTGATTTACCAATTGCTGTTGGTATTTTGATTGCTAATGGTTTTATTTATAATGCCGATTTAACAGATACCATTTTGATTGGCGAACTTTCTTTAGATGGTTCTATTTGTTCTATAAAAGGTGTTTTACCAATTTGTATTGAAGCCAAACGTTTAGGCATTAAACGAATTCTTTTGCCAAGGTCTAATGCCAAAGAAGCTTCTATTATTCAAGATTTAGAGATTATCCCCATTTCTAATCTAAATGAAGTTATTGACTATTTAAATGGAAATTTTGCAATTTCTCCAGAACCAACAACCAATTTTATTTCTGAAAACCATGCCACTTATGAATTTGATTTTTCTGAAGTAAAGGGACAGGAAAATGTGAAAAGAGCATTGGAAATTTCGGCAGCTGGTGGGCATAATTGTTTACTTATTCGGCAGTCCTGGCTCTGGGAAAACTATGCTTGCACGCAGATTGCCTTCTATCTTGCCTGATTTAACTTTTGATGAAGCTCTGGAAATAACGAAAATCCATAGTATTTCCGGATTGCTTTCAGAAGATACCCCTTTTATTTTTACTAGACCATTTCGAAGTCCTCATCACACCATTACTGAAACCTCTTTGGTTGGAGGTGGTAGATTTCCAAAACCTGGAGAGGTGAGTCTTGCCCATTATGGTGTCCTATTTTTAGATGAATTAACAGAATTTCATAAATCTACTTTGGAGGTTCTGAGAGGTCCTTTAGAGGATAAAATGATAACGGTTAGTAGAGTTGATTTTTCAACCACTTATCCTTGTAATTTTATGTTTGTTGCAAGCATGAATCCTTGTCCCTGTGGATATTACGGTTCAAAAGAAAAGCAATGCACTTGCCGTGAAGATCAAATTCAAAAATATATTCATAAAATTAGTGGTCCTCTTCTAGATAGAATTGATATTCATATAGAAGTAGAAGGTGTTAATTATCAAAAATTAGGAAATGACTTACCTTCTGAATCTTCAAGTGAAATTAGAAAAAGAGTAAACAAAGCACGTCAATTACAATTAGAACGTTATAAAAATTATCATATTTTTTCAAACTCAGAATTAACACCTAAATTAATTTCAAAATATTGCAAACTTTCCAAAGAAAGCAAACACATTTTAGAAGAAGCTTTTAACAGACTTGGCTTAAGTGCTAGAGCGTATAGTAGAATTTTAAAAGTTGCTAGAACAATTGCCGATTTAGATAATTCGGCACATATTCAAACACAGCATTTAGCAGAAGCTATACAATATAGAAGTTTGGACCGAAAATATTGGTGTCGTTGACTCTACTAAATTTTAGTGTCTGTTTCAGTGTATAACTCTTGGAAGGTATATATAAATGATATTATTAAGAAAGGACTGATTTTATAAAAACAATTTCGATAGATAATAAACTATATCCCCAACAATTAAAAGTAATCCCCAATCCACCCCAAGTGTTGTATTTAGAAGGTAATACCAATTTATTACGCAATCCTATGATTGCCATTATTGGGTCTCGTTCTTGTACAAAAAATGGTAGATTATTAGCGCAAAAATTTTCTTATGAATTATCACAATGTGGCATTACCATTGTTAGTGGCTTAGCTAAACGGTATTGACACTGTTTCACATTTATATTCTTATAACCAACTTGGGAAAACAATTGCTGTTCTTGGAAATGGTTTTGATCATATTTTTCCTGAAGAAAATATAAAACTCTATAAAAAAATTTTAGATAATAATGGATTAATCATTAGCGAATATCCTCCAAACACAAAACACCAGTCCAAATATTTTTTGGAAAGAAACCGCATTGTTAGTGGCTTATCTTTGGGAACTTTAGTAATAGAAGCCGCTTTTAGAAGTGGCACAAGTGTTACAGCAAGATTAGCGATTTTACAAAATAAAAAGTTGTTTACTCTACCACATGAAATTTGGAATTCACATGGTGTTGGAACAAATATTTTGCTGAGAAATGGTGCTATTGCCGTTACTTGTGTGGAAGATATTTTTCAGGAAATAAAATCTTTGAAAAAATATATAAGAAAACTTAAAGATATTCAAACGATTGATTTGTCTTCATTAGAATCTAGTTGTAATCTGTTTCAAAATTTTAGCAATACAGCTACTTATTCTTCTGAATTAAACATGGATACTAACCATCCTTTAAATCTCGATGATACTTCTCCTCTTCTTTCTTCTATCTCTTCTAATAATGTCCAGGAACATGCATTAGTACATAAGAAAAAATTAAATAATACAAAATTTGAAGATATTTATGCACTCATTTCGACAGAACCTATTTCTATTAATGAAATTTGCAAAATAACCTCTAAATCTGTTGCAGAAGTATACACCGTTCTTTTTTCTCTAGAGTTAGAAGGTTATATTAAAAGAGTGGCAGGTGGTTATGTATGTATTTTAGACAAATAACGGGAAAATTGGGCGAAGATTTTGCCTGTGAATATTTACGAAAACAAAATTATTTGATTATTGAAAGAAATTTTTCTTGTTATCAAGGTGAAATCGATATTATTGCTAAAGATATTTCAAAAAATGAACTTGTTTTTATTGAGGTAAAAACAAGAACAAGCCTTAAATATGGTTCTCCTATTGATGCTGTTAATATACATAAACAGAACCATTTGTTTAGGGCTTGCGAATATTATTTATATAAACACAAACTTCATCATCTGTTTGTGCGTGTAGATGTTATTGAGATTTTCATAAAAGACAATCTTCCTTATATTCATCATGTGAAACAAATTTTTTAAAATTTAATCAATCTCAACTTTAAAATAATCCTTACATTGTGTACAACCTAGCAGTTGACAAATGCAGACAGATTTTTTCCTATCAACATTTACATCTATCCCTTTTAATCTATCATCTAGCAAATCGCTATTTAAGTCGGCATTATCACTTCTATGTAACGTTACAGTACTTCCTTTAGCAACTTTTTTATAATATGGGCATAATTTTCCTTGTTTATATTGGATTCTACTTCTATTATATAAATTATGATATTCTTCTCTTTTATATTCTAATCTATATAGTTCTATTTGTGGTGGAATATTTCTTAAGTATACTCTAAATTGATGATTTTGATGTCTCCATTTGTTTCTAGTTTGTGGATGTCCCCAATTAATATTATTTACTGGGATTCCCAATCCAATTTGAAATAGCCTGCATAATCCAATAGGAAGTTCCCATCTTCTTTGGCTTGGTTCTAACTGAATTCTAGGCTTTCCTTGGCTCCCATGGCTATTAGAAGCCTCATTTGGCACTAAAGAGCAAGAATCACAAACCCCTTGTATAAAAGCAAGCGAAATCGGTCTAGAATTTTCCATGTTTAAATGGAATGGGAATTTGTCTAATGATGTATTATCTAATTCATCTGTATTTAATAATTCTCTTAAACGTAAAAAAACTTTAGATATGACTTCCGTTGTTATCGTTATCTCTTTCATCTTCCAATTTCTAGAAGAACTAGAATTGGGAAGATCAATGGTTGCATGTATGTTCCAAACATCTTTTAATAGTCTTATAATAGATGAGAAATCATTCATCAATCTAGAATTTACTGATTCTGTATAGTCTCTTTCAGGAAGAACCGTGTGTATATTATCTGCTCTAAGACTTTGATCTGTAGGTCTTCTAAATTTAACCCTAAATTTTAAAATGACCCCATCTCCAACTGGATCTATGCTACCCTTTCCAAATAAAATGCCTAATAAATATGCTTCATTTTCTGTAACTCTTATCAAAATAATTCCCCTCCCTCTGGAAAAGCATTCTGTAACATTAATTTTTTATCTTTAAATTGTACAAATTTCATCATTCTACCATTGCTATATTTTAAAATATTGTGATTGACATCATAATATTGTCTAATACTTCTCCTTAGTTCATATGGGCCAACTAAAAAAACTTTATCTGCATTAAAAATATCACCATACATTTTTGCTTGTGCGATATTTAAAAGTGTTACATCTTCTTTTTTAACTTCTATAATTAAAGTTTTTTCTTTTTGCATATCATCTGTATATATAACCATTATATCTGGTTTTCCTAAGTTTCCTAAAATATCAAATTCTTTTTGGTACTTTTCATATAATTCATTTTCAAATTCTTGCCAAGTTTTAAAAATTTTGCAAGGATATCCGTAAAAATCCATATAATATTTAATACTTTCAATGATGTCTGGATACATTTCTTTTTCATTATTATATTCCATACACGATTTCCATCCTTTTTTTCTTATATTTTGGAAATTGCCACATTGTTTCGATTTCTTTTCTTAATTCTCCATTTATACCATAATTCTCATAAAAAAATTCATTTCTTACTTCTGCAAATTGTCTATCATTCCTTAACGGTTCTAAATTTTCAATTAGCGTATTGATTTCCTGTTCATCTATTTGTTGGATGTTGGGAATACATATATCTTCAATATAATATTTGTCAATATGAATCGTTAATTTTGAATCATTTAATGCATTTACATGTATCATATAATTGGCAATTGGGGTATCTAAAAAATTTGCTATGTAGCAAAGCTGTTCATAAGTCATATTTTCTTTTGGCTTTAATATTGTAATTGTATCCGAAATTTCTTTATCATCTCCCCTTATCACATTGGCCACTAATCTATAGGCTATATTTTGCAATCCGATATAATACTTATCCCCTTGGGTTAAAATTGTATCATTATAAAAATTTATGTTTTTTCCTCTTAATGACTGTTCTAAATTAGAAGTTCCTCTATAAATATCAAATATTTCTGACAATCTACTTGTACCAATCATATTGACAATTTCATTGGAAATTGTGTCATTATTTATTTTTATTGTATCCCTTGCATTTCGCGTTAATGTAACCATTCTATCAATGTTTTTACTTTTATATTGATATCTTTGTACATCTACTTGTCCTTTTTTTAAAAATAATGCGATTGTTTCAATATCTGCCCCTAAAAAATCATTTTTTCTAGTATCGATTATTTTATAAATTTGTGTATTCTCAATGATTTTTTTCCTTAAATTTTGATACTTTTTGTTTCTTAAAACAGTATTTGGCAAAATAAAAATTAAATATCCATCATCTTTTAAAAGGTCAATTGCATGACTTACAAATCCTTCTGTTGTATCAACATATTTTTGATCTGTTGGTAAATTAAATGGTGGATTTCCAATAACCACATCAAATTTTATTTTAGGATTATATTGTAAGAAATCTTTTGTAATTACTTTTGCAGTTTGATATTTTTCTTTAATTGCTTTTGTCTTGTTCTTATCTTTATCTATTGCATAAATTTCATTATTTTCTATTAGTTGCTCAATGAAAACACCATCACCACATGAAGGTTCCAAAATTGTTTTATTTTCAAAAGGAATTTCTGCTTCTTGCAAAATCCTATCAACTAACTGTGTGGGCGTAAAAAATTGAGCTTTTTTCTTTCTTTCTTTATATACTTTTGTTTCTTTTTCTTTCACTTTCACACCTCAAAACACATAACATATTGAAAAATATGATTTAAAACGATTTTATATGGATATCCAAATGGATAAATTGATTTCTGATTTTGTATAAAATAAGAAGTACCATTATAGCAAAATCCATCTTCACACATGAATTTTATAACATCTGAATGTACATCTTTTTCTTTTTTATCTACCGTAAAATCGCTAATAACGATATATACTTTTCCTCCTGGACTCATCTTGGTTTTTATATCTTTAAATAGTTTTTTCATCGTTTTTATATATTCGTCATAATCATCAATATTTCCAATGTCTTCGTTACTATTACTATAAAATTCTACGCCCTGTCTAGTTTGCGTATTATCATGGCGTACTCCTTTATTTTCATTTTTTAATATATTACAATATGGTGGCGAAGTAATAACATATTCTACTTTATGCTTTATCTTTTTTACTTCTTTTAATGAATCACCATTGATAATTTCATATCTTCCTTCTGTCTTGTCAGTCAACTCTAACAACTTGAATCTTTCTAGGATTAAATCTACATATTCTTTATTTAATTCGATTCCTATTGTATAATTATTTTTCGTGTATGTCCCTATAATAGTAGAACCAATTCCTAAAAATGGATCTAATATAGTTGAATTCTCGATATTCTCGAGATTACAAAGTTCTTCTATATCATTATAACTAAATGGAGCTGGGTGTTTTAAACCAATCTTGTCTATTTTGGATTTACTATAAATAAAATGCTCCTCTTTTTGGTTATACAATATTTCATATTTTTTTATACTTTTTATGTCTTTGAAATTTTTTTCTTCTATTCTATTTAAAAATAACTGTAATGTTACATATGTATTTTCATTTTTTAAATATACAATTATTCTTCCTCTATATTCTAATCCATTTAAATGGCATATATCTACGATATATTTTGATAACAATATATTGTTTTCTATAATATTATTTAATACGAAGTAATGATAAGAATTGTATCCACTATTTACTATTTTTTTTGTTGCATTTTTTATCTCTTCTATACTATTTACTTTGAATATTGTTGCATCATATTCTATATCTTCTGGTTTGTTTTCTTTTGTTAGATTAGAGAAAACTTCTCCAGAAACTCTTTTTTTATATACAAATTCTATCATCTTTTTTTCTAGATTTTCAATGTTTTCTATTTCCCAAAAATTAATTGCTGTTCTTATCCAACTTTTCCCGTCTAAATAGTTTACTTTGTTTCTTTCATCATATTTTTTTTCCATATAGTAAGTCAATCCTTTCTCAAGGCACAAATTTGGCTGGAAAAGTATTAAATTTTGGCTATGCCAAAATTATATTTTTTTCAGCCTTTTTTCCTAAGTAATCTGTTATTTCTATTGTTTTTCATCATTCTATCACAAAAAATTGTTTTGTGCAATAATAACATGAATATGTTAAGAAAACAATTAGATAAACTCGATAAAAATTTTATGGATTATCTATGTTATTTTCCATTACATGTCTAAAATTATAAACTTATTTTTTATGAATTTTAGTTTTTCTTTAACCTCTTCTATTTCTAATTTGTATTTTTCATTCGTTATATATTTATTTTGCATACTATTGAAATTTTCAATAAAATCTTTGTCAAATTTACATTCTAAATATGAAAAGTCTCTTATTTTTATATCTTTACTAACCCCTTCTGTTCTTAATTCTTCCTCTAATCGTTTATATCCAACTAGTTTTCTTATTTCATTATCATTTATTAATAATTTTTTTATTTTGTCATTAGAAAGTAAAATACTTATATCATAGATATGTTTGGCAGTATCTTTATATTCTTTCCTAGTATAATAAAATTCCGCTGCGAAAATTTTATCAATAAACATTCTTTCTAATTTAATAATCTTTATTTTTATTTCTTTTACTGAAAAATTATTTTTTAATATTTCTTTTTCAGCCTCACTTGCATATTTATAAATTATAGGTTCTATAACAGCATCTTCAACTGGTTCACTAACTGTAAAGGATGTTGACTCAACTTGAATTTCTCCTGCTCGTTGTAGTGGTTCCGTATCAATCGTAAAAACTGAATCATAATCATAAAAAGCAACTTCACTTCTTCCGTTTTTAATGTTTTTTTCTTTATTTAACCTTAATCCTTCTATATGATAATCAAAATCCGTTTTTTCAAATGTTTTTTTCTTTTGACTATTACTAAGTCCTTCTTTAACTTTTACAGTTAAATCTATATCTTCAGAAAATCTATTCATTGTTTCTAATATTTTATATATTGCTGTTCCACCTTTAAAATATGCTTGAAGCTCGTCTTGTTTCATAGCTAATTCATTTAATATGCAACATACATAATAATCTTTTTCTAATATATCTGTTCCAATATTTGTTTCACTACTTATCTTATTTATAAACTGTTTAAAGGTTTCTTTATTTAAATGTAAATTCATTATTCAATCCTATCTTGCAAGAACATATAGTTTTTCCAATATTTTTTTATTCTTTGTTTCTCTTGCATATTTTATAATTTTTTCAAAATCTAAATTATTTTCTTTTATAAACTTGTAAATTATCTCATCAACATTTTCAACTTCAATATTAATATGATCTTTATTATTAATAATATCAAATAATTGTAAGTATTTATAGTTTTCGTTGTTTATCTTACTTTTTGGTTGTTTAATTACAACCCCTAATTTTTCATTTTTATATTCATTATAATTTTTACATTCATTTGTTATAATATTAATTATATTAGGAACTTGGGTAGTAAGTCCTAACTGATTAAATAATTTTGCTCCTGTTATATATCCTTTTATATTTCCATGTTCATCTTTAATATATTTTTTTACAATAACTTTATTTTTATCAAGTGGCATTTCACCAAAAATATTTCTAGTTGGTTTATAATAAATTCCCTTATAGAATTGTTTTATTATGTTTTTTTTGCACATTCTATTTAAAATTACATTTATGTTTTTAAAAACTTTTTTCTCATTTTTACTATAAATATCTTTTATATATTTTTTTATATCTTCTATAAAAATTGGATCATCTAAATTACATTTATTTATATATTCTAATACTATTTCACTATAATTCATATTTATCACCCCTTTGTTATTATTATATGAATTATTGCATATTTTATTCATTTTATAATAACATTATAACATAAATTAATATTTTCGTCAATTTAGATTTATTTAAGATTTTTAAACTATTTGCATATCTGATGAATATTGTTTAGTTTTAGGCAGAAAAATGCCTCATCATGCTAGGATTATAAAATATATTTAAATAATTCATATGAAAATTTTTGGAGAATTCAAATGTTAAAATAAGCAGAAAATAAGAGTTCGCAATTTCTTGCGACTTTAATAAAGTTTGTTGTTGAAGGGTAAGACTCGAATTTATGACCTTCGGGTTATGAGTAAATCTCGCAAAGTATTGGTAAATCTAACCTTCAGCTGTATTTGTTGGTATATTTGGTGTGCCCAATTTTTTGACTTTGTAAATTTATGTGATTTTGGTTCATTTTTGGTCAGTTGTGTGCCCATTTTGAGCCCAATTTGCTTAGACTGTTAAAACTTGTTTTCTACAGTCTAAGTATGCAAAATTTTGAAGAAAATTTTGTAATTCATTTAGATTTATGGAGGTTTTGATTATGAATAGAAAATGTTTTTGTTGTTTTAATAATATGAATACAAATAATGAGGATAATGGATTATTAAGAGACTGGATAGAGTTTAGATTTGAGAAATTAGAAAGTAATTTAACTGACAAAGATAAAAAACATACTCTTAATTATGATACTTTTTGCGAAAAGATTCTTGATATTATTCTAGATAAAGATTCTGACTATGTCTCTGATATTCTTGATGATTTTAGGGAAGAGCTATTAACTCATTGCGTTTATTGGAATGAGAAGTATTATATAACTGGATTTAATGATATTATTAAATTTATTACTAATGGTTTAAATTCATAACATATAAAATAAAGTGGGCAATTTGAATTTTTAATTTTTCATTTTACTCACTTTATTTTATTTAAAGTTTTAATTATAATTTATTTGTTTTAATATATTATCTACTTTTTTAGTATCAATATTATATTTCTCAATGTACTTTGAGTATAATTCATATAAGTTTTCATCTATTTTCTTTCCTGATAATCCCATTATAAAAATAAATAGTTCTTCTTTTGTAATTCTTTCTATAATATTTTCTCCTTTAATTTCTCCTTCATTTACTATTTTATAAAATTTTAAAATATTGTCTATCTTTATCCTATTATTATTAATATATAAAAATGTCGGAACAGTATTTAAATATACATATACTATTAACATTTTAAATATTAATCTAGAATTTTTATAAAAATACTCTGGATATGTATAATATCTTCTTTTTTCCTCTAGACTTTTAAAAAATATATTTGAGTACATAATTTCAAATATTTTTCTTCTATACACTTTTTCATATCCTATGGAAATTGCTACATTTCTAATCCATTGCATTTCTATAGTTGAATATCCTCTTTTGATAAATCTTTTTATACCATTTTTATAAAATATAGCTTTTAGTATTTTAGTTATTATTTTCTTTGCGTATTTTATTGTAATTTTTATATTAGACAAAAAGAATAGTAATGGCTTTCCTTCTATTTTAGAAACTATTTTATCATATTCTTCTTGTCTATTTATTTTACACATTAATGCTTCTAAACTTATTGAACTATGTGACCTCTTTCTAAACATATATGTTTTATCTTCAATATCTATTAGCATATTTAATTTAAAATTTATTTCACTATTTTGATTCAATGCATTTTTATAATCAAATTTTTTGGCTTTTTTTTCAAAAATATCTTCTATTTGTTTAAAGCTATTAACTCTAAACTCATTTCTATATATTTTACTTATTATGTGTATTAATAAAATAAAAAATATACTTTCTATTAAAATGTCTGAAATAATATTAGAAAAATTTAGAGCTCTATATAACACTAATAATAAATTACATAATACAAAATATATAATTTTATATTTATTTACCATCATAAAAGCAAAATCTTCTATTTTATATAAAGACTTCACAAGTAACGTCCCTGAATTTAAATTTATTATTTGTAATTCTATAAAACATATTAATAATATTACGGTTAAATTATATTTAAATTCTATAATATTAAATACATTAACTAGCGAAAAAATTATATAAACAAGGATTATATTCTTATCTATTTCTTCATTATTGTTATTTTTATTGGAAATTATTAAGAATAATAAACCTATAAAATATAATGCATATGGATTATTTGAAAAAAATTGTTCCATTTCTCTATCCTTTATCTTTTAATTTTTATTTCTTCTGATTAATTCTTCTACAACTTTATATGCTGCTGTATAAGGATTACAAGTTTCGTTATCTAAAGCTTGTCCTAAATCTAAATGATGCTTTTCAACCTTTTTAGCATTTTTTATAGCAATGTCTGTTTTATTTCTTAAAACAGGATATGTATTCATACTTTTTGTATAGCCTTTTATTTTATCTTTTATATCATTTTGAACTTCTTCACTTGAATTATATGTCTTTGTTGTATATCCGAAATGTAGTCTATACCAATATTCAAATGTTGGAGTTGAAGTTATAAATTCAACTCCATTATCTATAGCTAACTTCTTTGCTTTATCAATTTGACTTTGTTTATCTTGGTTTACATCCGTATCTAAAACAACATAATATTTATCATCATTTTCTCTTCCAATTTCATTATCTGTAAATTTTATTAAATCATTAACAATTCCAACTGGATCTGTGCTATTTCCTGTAGAAAACTTTATAATACATTTTCTACTATTGTAGTTTTTAAAGTAAATTTCTTCTGTTTTATTATTTCCTTCACAACCTATTACAATAATAGGTCTTCTCTTTCTATTCTGTCGATTTCTTCCTCTTTGTTTAAAACCTTCTAATCTTCCCATAAGCTATCACCTGTAGCCACAAAAGGAATCGCTCCATATCTTCCATTTAAATACCCCTTTTGGATATTCTCATTTTTTCTAACTGAAAAGTCATCAAGAGGATATAAATCAGTAGCCCCTTTCTTTGGATCTTTTTCTGCAAACCATATTTGGTCTCTTCTAAATATATCTAAAGATAATAAGTTTGTATCATGAGTATTGAATATTAGCTGTGCATTACCTTTATTTATCTTTGGATTATGGAAAAATTTAATAATCATTTCTACTAAACTAGGATGCAAACTTCTTTCTATTTCATCTATTACTAATATTTTTCCATTTTCAAAAACATCTTTTAGTATTGGAGCAAATGAAAATAGAATTTGTGTTCCTGAAGATTCATTGTTTAAATTTAATTCATAGTTTTTCATATTTCCTTCATCATTAGTAACTTCATGTGTCATTCTTATTTTTACATCTCTTTGTTTTTGTGGTAACATTGGTGAAGGAATATTAAAATTCTTTAATAACATTAGCATATTACTATCTACATCACGTTCTTCAATTTCTACACTAAAATCTTTTATTACAATGTCTGCTTCGTTTAATAATTTTAATGTGAATTTCTTTAATTCTTCTCCTTCATCTTTGCTATATGACTCTACCACAAAATCATTTAATATCATTCCTCCAGAATATGTGTCTATATTTTTTGCAAACCACAAATATGGCTCTTTTGTTTTATCATAATTCCATGTTGTTGCTGTAGCTAAAAACAATTTGTTGTCTATATTTTGTGTTTTTATAGCATTTAATTTTCCTTCATCTGCCTGTAAGAATTTATATTCATTTACATTAGTTCTTTCAAATATTCTTGTTGGCTTTGCTGTAAAGTACTGGTATAAATATTCTTCATAGACTTTCTCTTTATCTGCTATAAATCCATATATATATTTCATGCCTTTTGCGTAAAAAACAAATTCAAATTCACATGGTTCTACTTTAGTTTTTTCATCAAAGGCAAATGGTTCCATTTCCATTAATTTTTCTCCCACTTGTCTATTATTGGATTTTCTTACCATTAATATTGCAGCTGTAAATGCTTTTATTAAATTTGTTTTTCCTGATGCATTAGCTCCATATATTGCTGTGCTCTTTAAAATTCTTTCACTTATATTTGGTATGTTTATAATGTTTTCTTCATTTTCTGTTCCTGTTGCTGCTTCCATACTAAAGGTCACTTTATCTTTAAATGACATGAAATTTTTTACACTAAATTCAACTAGCATTTCGCTCACCTCTCTTATATATTATATGCTATTTTTATAAAAAAGTAAACTAATTTTAATAATATTTTTTCTGTTTTTGCATTCTTTATTCATTTTTTCGTCAAATATTATTCATTTGTATTAGAATTTTTGAGTGTCTATTTCTTACAAAAATCAATTTATAAAACTATTTTAATTTTTAGTCATAAAAATATCGCTTAAAAGCGACATTTTTTCTCTAAAGCGACATTTTTATTTAAAATATACTCTCATATTTCAATGGTGCAATATCTTCATAAAGCAAAACAAACTGTGAATTAACTTGTCTATTCTCATGATAATGACCAAAATACCATTTCTTAAATTTACATTTTTCTGAAACCTCTTGCAAATAATCTGTTAAACAATCTTTTTTATACAATCCTCCACTAAGTATGGCTTGTACACTGGTAGGACAACAATGGGTTATAATATAATCTATTTTAAAATTTACTTTTTCTAAATTTCTTATTCCATTTTCCATTTCTTCTTTTGTTGGCATTTCTAAGTCCCACCATGAATAATCTCTTATTCTAAAAAATGCTCCTCTTTTTCTATATGTATATATTTTTTCTTCTTCATCTAAATTTAGTATTCCATCTTGTATGTCATGTGATTTAGCGCCACCAAAAGTAAAGAATTTTTTGTTGTCTATATCAAATATTTCCCCACGCATTAAATGTATTACTGAATCTCTTATTTTATGAACTTTTCCTCCATGCCATTCTTCTACTGGATATTTATATAATCTTGTAAAATTTTCATGATTTCCATCTACAAATAAAGTAGTAAAATTTCTTTCATTTAACCAGTCTAACCAATATTTTTCATATGTGCTCTCTACTAAGTAATTCCATACTCCTCCAAAGTCACCACATATAATAACATAATCATTTTTAGTCATTTCATTCTGTATGGGGAATTTATCAATATCAAATCGTGAAAAATCACTGTGGCAATCACCTGTAATATAAAGCATAATAATTCCTTTCTGTACTAAATTTATTTATATTATACTATATACTCTTTTCTTTAAAATTTCAATTAATATCCATATTATTAAGTTAATTATAAAAGATATTGATATAATATAAGTTAAATTTAGTTTATTAAAATTATAACATAAAAAACTAATTAAAGCAGTATTAAAAATATAATTTATACAATATAATGTACATCCTAACCAACTTGGATATTTTTCTTTTTCATAAGTACTTGACGTTAGAAAAAAAGAAAGCAAATGTAATATGGTTCCTCCAATAATTATATTAAAAATATCTGCATATACACTTGTTTCGAAATACATTGCATATGGATTGGATAGGCAAAATTGTCTTATAAATACACTTAGTAAATTAAATACCTTATACAAATACGACCTCCTTTATAAATTTTTAGGCATCTATGTAAAAGATGCCTATGTTATTCTTCTCTTAAATAATTGCCTAATTCGTTCAAATATACATTTTTTATTATTTTTTTGTTGATAGTTTTCTAACCATTCAACATTATTATCTGTTATATAATAATGTGACCTACATGGTATATTAAAGTTTCCTATTGATGGTCTAAGTGTAATAGATTGTCCATCATATTTCATTATCCATCCATATTTTTTATCTATTGGTGTTACAGTTTTTTCACCACATCCACATGCACATCTATGCACAATAACATTGCAGCTAAGACACACATACAATATACCATTCTTTAAGTTTAAAGGAACTTTATCAACAAATTCAACTTTAAATTTATTAATCTTCATGTACTATTTCTCCCATTTCTATTGAATAAACATTTTGACATTTACTATTAGCATTTTCGTATATATTAAAATATTTTTTCCACTCAATAACAGCTATTGTTGCATTTAGAGCATTGCATTCTGCAATTTGAATATTTGTATTATATACATCATCTCCATCCTCGTCAAAATCAATATATGTAGAAATTCTATCATAATTATTTTTGTCAAACACAGTAGTTCTTATCAGTCCATTTATAGTATCATTTATATTTTGTAATCCTATTCCAGTATCTATAAATGGTATTTTTTCTGACACAAGGTAATCTACTATTAAATTCCTTGCTATTCCTGAATCAATGCTTATAAATACAAAATCCATATCTTTTAATATATTGACATTTTCTTCATTAATAAATATGTCATTCTCTATTATATTCTTATGCATATTTTGATAAATTTCTTTAAAGTAGCTTACTTTTGATAAACTTTTTGTAAATATTTCTTTACTTGCTGCTCCTGGACTTCTAAAAGCATTATGCTGACAAAATACATCTCCATCAATCAAATGTATTTCTTTGACATTAGTTTTTGATACTAAATCAAGTATATATGTTCCAGTTCCTCCAAGTCCAATAATTGCTATTTTTTTATCTAATATTTTTTTATTGCAATTATCAATTCCGGCCCTTGAAGAATTAGTATCTACATATTGAAATACCGAATCTTCTTCTGTTACCACTTTTTTAAATGTTGTTGCCGTTACTGTATTATCTTTATCTATGGCTCTAGAAGAAATTATGTTTATATAATTCACAAATTTTTCATAATAGTCTTTATAATTTTTATCTGGTTTATTTGAAAACGAACGTTTTACATTTATTCCAGCTAAAATTGAATTGCTAACACTATGCTTTATTTGAGTGATTTCTGTACCATCTGCATTACAAGGTTGATCTCCTGAAAAATATATAACATGGTCTCCATTATATTTAGCCTTATCACCTTCAAACGCAATTTTTGACACTAATGTACCATAATCTATTTCTCCATTTGCTTTCAAGTATGGAATATGGGAAACAATTCCATATCCACTTTTTACATCTATTTCATATCCTTCATTCTGAAGTTTTTTTAAGTCATCACTATGATTTATTAGTTCTTGTGACATTTATTCTCATCCCCTTCTTAACCATAACTACTTGTCCTTTTAGTAAAAAACCATTAGGTTTATCATTATTTCCTTTAAAATAAATTACAGTATAAATTACAGTTTCACTATTTTCATAATGTCCAAAAGCTAATTTTATAACTTCCTCATATGAAATTTTATCCTTTACTACCTCTTTTTCTTCACCATTAATGTAAATGGTGATTTTATGTTTATTTTTTTCTTCTAACATTTTTATTACCTCTTTTCTGTTATTTTTTCATCGATTGATTTAGGCATACAAAAAGACCTCCTTCTTAAAAAATTTTAGAAAAGGTCTTTACATTTTATCCGATAAATGTTAGAATTATATCAATCGATGGTTTATTATAACTTTTAACGGAGTAAAATAAACCTTTTCTAATTAGTTAGGTTTTGCCGAACCTAACTTTTTTATGTTATTTTGAATAACAAACTATATTATACTTTCATAAATATATTGCTTTCCTCCTGTTGGTGCATCTTCCATTCTTCTTTTTAACAACCCCAGTTTATATAAAGTTGTTGTCCTATTATTAATGACTTGAACAGTAGTATTTAATATATCTGCTAATGTTCTTGAATCTGCTTTTTTCTTTTCATATAGCACTTTAAATATGTCTTTTAAACCATTACTACATTTACCAAGTATTTCATAAGTATCCTGTTCTAATAAATTTATACAGAATAATTCTTGTCTATCTAATGCTACATCAATATTTTCTCTAACTTCATTTTCTGCATTACTAATAATAATATGTTTTCCTATTAAATCAGCTTGTAATCTTGAAATTGGAATACAAATCAAATCACTAGCCGCTGAAAAATCAATCATTGTAATTTGTTTAAAGTCTATAACTAAAACATCATCCATAGATTCATTCCATTTTTTTAAAATTATATTTCTATAATTTCTAGCATTTTCATGTCCCCAAATTAGATTTTTGTTAGTTAATTCATATAAATTTATTATAAACATAAAATTTACTCCCTTTCTGGTAAATCTCATTTTGTTTACGAGATTATTATACTAATATTTTTTCCATTTGTCAATATATTTTATAAATTTATGCAAAAATTCACATGTGTTCCTTCTAAATCATAAATTTTCATACTTTCTCTTTGGTTTTTACCTCTTATATATTCAGAAGAATAAAATCCATCTCTTGAAATTATAAAGAAATTCATTTTTCTTTCTGTCGATAAATTATTTAAACAATAAAATCCATTTCCTCTAAATTTATCATCTTCACTGTTAATATAATTTTTTTCAGTGAAAATATATTTCATAGTCTCTTCATTATTTTTAAAAACTCCTACATATTTTTTGTTTTTTGCTAATGCTTCTTTAATTCCTATTCCAAAATCTGCAATACTAATCATCAATTCCGATTGATATTTTTGCATTGCAAATATGCATCCATCTCTACTATTACTGTGATCTATAGCATTCTGAAAAATTTCTACTAATACTGTAAATATTTTACTTATTTCGTCTTCTGGTATATTTTTGTTTTTTAACCATGAAATTATTTTTTCTATAATTAATTCAACATCATCGTTATTATGAATTACTTGAAGTGGTATATATTCTTTATCATCACTAATATTAGGAACGCTATGTAATTTAGAAATTATATTTAATCCATTATATTTCACATTTGCAAATTTTTTAATGTAATCAACAAATCCTGATATATGTAAATAATTTGATACATCTAAATTACGAGGCATTATGACTGACATTTTATTACAATTATTAAATTCCTTTTTTAATAATAATGTCATTGAAACAATACCAAATATATCTGCAAATTTAATTTCTGATATATCAATACAATTATCTATTTGTTTCTGATTTAAATCAATTATTCCTTTTAAGAATCCTTTTTTATTCAACTTATATTCTATTTTCATTTTTCTTTGCTATTTTATATACCTCTTATTTCTTATATTCTTCCTCTTCCTCAGCAACCATTGCTAAATTATTACTATCATCTTCATCAGTAATATTATATCTTATTTCATTATTTTCATGTTCATTTGAACTATTTATTCCAAAATACTTTTCAAAGAATTTCTTTATCTTATTAATTATTGTTTGTTTCTTTTCTGCTCTATTTCCTCCTCCAAATCTTCTCATTGGTGGTAATATTTTTTCTATATCTGTACCTGTTGTTTTTACTTCTCCATCTCTAAAAGAATTATCCAAAAACTTTCTTGTTGCTTCTTCATTTAAGTTTTCTTCCTTAATTAAATTTTCCAAATCTATTTCTTTTTGTTGTTTTACAAATTTAGCCCAATCTTTATAAACATTTGTATCTGCATTTATCTTTGAAATAAATTTGTCTATCAATTCTTTCTTTGAACGAAGTGCTAAACTTGATCTTATAGCCTTATCAATAGAACCCAATATTTCTTTATCTTCACAATTTGAATCATGATATTTAGCTACTAACATCAAAATATAATCTATATTTACTTCTACTTGTTTTACAAGTTCCATTTCAAATACTATATCTTCTTTAATGCTTTCCTCTTCTTCTGGTTTTGATTTAAATTCTTCATAAAGATCTGTATATGTACCAATATAGTCTTGAAAATCTCTTTCTGATAATATTTCATTTCCTATAAATTTATCAAATGAAGATAATATGTTTCTAAGTCTTAAAATATTTCCCATTAATACTATAAAATCCTTCTTATTTTGTTCTCCTATTATCTGCTCTCCTAATGGATATTTTTGTATCAACATTGCTATTCTTTCTTCATACCCTATATGTTTTCTTCCTTTATCATCTTCATATCCATAATAATAATCTTCATAAGATTTTAGTAATACAACTCCACTTGCATTTTTATCTCCAAATAGTGCAATAGCATCATTTGTAGCTTCTTCTAAATCTCTAAAGCATACAATATTCCCATATGTTTTTACAGAGTTTAAAATACGGTTTGTTCTTGAATATGCTTGTATCAATCCATGTTGTTTTAAGTTTTTATCTACCCATAGTGTATTTAATGTTGTTGCATCAAATCCCGTCAAAAACATATTTACTACTATTAGCAAATCTACTTCTCTATTTTTTACTCTATCGGATAAGTCTTTATAATAGTCTTGGAATCCATTCCCCTCCGATGAAAAATTTGTTTTAAATTTCTTATTATATTCCCCTATAACAAAGTCTAAAAACTCTTTTGAAGTTTGATCTAGTAAGTCTGTTTCAAATTCTTCATCTTCTAATATTCCATTACTATTATCTTCCTCATTAGGTACATATGAATATATTGTTGCAATGGTCAAATCTTTGTGTTTTTCTTCTAATTGTTTTTTGAACTCTAAATAATATTTTTTAGCCATTGGAATTGAACTTACAGCAAATATTGAGTTAAATCCATTTACTCTTTGTCCCTTTAAATCATAGAATGAATTTCTTTTTGTTTTTTGGTCAAAATGGTCTATTATATATTCTACTATTTTACTTACTCTTTCATGTGATGACAACGCTTCTTCTGTATTTATTGCTGCTACTTCTTTATCTGTCATTCCCTCTTTTTCTTTTACTGTATTTACATAGTCTATTCTAAATGGTAATACATTTCCATCATTAATTGCATCAACGATTGTATATGTATGTAATTTATCCCCAAAAGCTTGCTCTGTTGTACAGAAATTTGGATTTGATTTATTCACAGCATTTTTTGCAAATATTGGTGTACCAGTAAATCCAAATAAATGATAATTTTTAAAATTCTTAACTATCATCTGGTGCATGTCACCAAATTGAGAACGATGGCATTCATCAAATATCAATACTAAATGTTTTTGATATGCTGGATGATTTTTATTTCTTTTTACAAATTCACTAAGTTTTTGTATTGTTGTAACTATAATTCTTGATGTATCATCTTCTAATTGCTTTTGTAAAATCTTTGTATTCCTGTTTCCATTTGCTGCACCTTTTTGAAATTTATCATATTCTTTCATTGTTTGATAATCCAAGTCTTTTCTATCTACAACAAATATAACTTTATCTATATAATCTAAATTAGTTGCAAGTTGTGCAGTTTTAAATGATGTAAGTGTTTTTCCAGAGCCTGTTGTATGCCATATATATCCACCTGATTCTATCGTTCCTACTTTTTTATAATTTGTTGATATTTCAATTTTATTTAAAATTCTCTCTGTTGCAACTATCTGATAAGGACGCATTACAAGTAACATATTCTCTGATGTAAAAACACAATATTTTGTTAATATGTTTAATATTGTATGTCTAGAAAAGAATGTTCTTGTAAAGTCTACTAAATCTGAAATAATTTTATTGCTGCTATCAGCCCAATAAGATGTGAATTCAAAGCTATTACTCGTTTTTTTACTTTTATTTCTAGTAGTAGTCTGTTCTCTTATATGGCTTTCTCTTGTTGTATTAGAATAATATTTCGTATTTGTCCCATTAGATATTACAAATATTTGAACATATTCATATAATCCGCTTCCTGCCCAAAAACTTTCTCTTTGATATCTATTTATTTGGTTAAATGCCTCTTTTAAAGCAACTCCTCTTCTTTTTAATTCTACATGTACTAATGGAAATCCATTTACAAGTATCGTTACATCATATCTATTTTTATAGTTTCCCTCATTTTCCTCATATTGATTTATAACTTGTAATCTATTGTTATGAATGTTCTTTTTATCTATCAATGTAATATTTTTACTTGTTCCATCATCTCTTTTTAGTACCTGAATATTATCTTCTTGTATCTTTCTCGTTTTTTCAACTATTCCATCATTATTGTTACAAATATTATCATTAAAGAATCTTTCCCACTCATTATCTGTGAAATTATAATTATTTAATAACTCTAATTGTTTACGCAAATTACTTATGAGTGTATCAGAATCATGTATTTGTAAATAATCATATCCTTGCTCTTCTAACATTTTGATAAATTCTTTTTCTAATGCTGCTTCACTTTGATATGAATCAGAGCGCTTTTGTATTGGCTTATATTCAGTTACTACTGTTAAATTACTCATTTCCATTACTACATTATATTTACTCATAAATTACTCCTTATTTTCCACTTTTAACTCTTTGAAATTTAACAATTTATCTCTATAATACTCATATTGCTTTCTTCTAGCTTCTATTTCTGCTGGAAGGTCTTCAGAGATGTCATTACATAATTTATCAAATCTATCTAAAATATTTACAATTTTTTCTTGCTCCTCTAATGGTGGTACTGGAATTTGGATTTCACTTACTTGATTTAAATATAAGCCTGATTGAGCCGAACCATGAGCATTTCTTGCCATATATTCTTGAACTTTATTTGTTTCTAAATAATATTTCAGATAATAAGCATGTATCTTTTCGTTTGGTTTTAATGCACATACACTTCTTTGCAATAACATTTTATTATTTTCATTTATAACTGCTGTTCTTCCTATTGTTGCAACAATAGTCAATAATACATCATTCTTTTCAAGATTTATTCTTTTATTTTCTCTATCATATATTTCTTTACTAACATATCTCTTTGCATCAAAAGATATTGTTCCATTGTTAATATTTTGGGCACTTAAAATAGGATATTCACCATTTAATGAATTATCCTTAGGTAGGTTATGCATTCCATCCTTTATCGTTATACATACTTCTTTTAAAGAATAGTATTTAATATCTCTATCAAATTTAAACATTTTGTTTCTATAGTATGCATATTGCTTCTTCCTTGCTTCTAATTCTGCTTCTAATTCTGCTTCTAATTCTGCTTCTAATTCTGTGAAATTATCTAATATTCGTACTATTTCATTTTGTACTTCGATTGGTGGGACTGCTAGATATAACTTTTTTATATCTAGCAAGCTAACACTTGGAATTCCTGCACCCACTTGAAAATTTTGTAGCTCTACTTCTTTAGATTTTAAGAAGTGATAAATATATCTATAATTAATACCTTCATTTACTTCTGAAACTACATAACAATGTGCTCCAGCCCAAAACTTTGTTTTAATATAATTAACAAAACCTGCAGATGCTCCTCCCTGGCTAATAGTTATTAATCCTTCTTTATAATTATATTCATTCCAGTAACCTGACGGTGTTATCCCGCCATTTATTACTGGATACTTACCTGAATCAGATAATAATGTTTTGTTAAGCTGTTTACCTTTTTCTATAGTAACTATATCTCCTATATTTTTATATATAACTCCCTTAGGGCATAACTTTTCTATTAGCTCTTCTAATTTACTCATTCTATTCACCTCCAGATACATTCCATTGCAATTTTTGCAAAGATTCCATTATTTCCTTATGATTTTTTACGTTTTCTACAATTCCTACCACAAGTCTGTATAGTGGTTCAAATTTTTTTATTCCATCTTCTTCATTGTTTTCTCCATGAACTATATTACTCAACTCTCTAAATAATTTATATCCATCTCTTGAAAATTCTCTAGGTATAATTGAACACCTTTCATCAACTTTTTTTAGAAGATTAAAAAAATTTTTAGGATTTCCATTTTCATATTTAGCATATTCCACATTTATTGCATTTGCAGAATCTACAGTTATTTTTTCAAACACTTTTCGTAAATACACCATAGCACCAGCTCCTAAATCCTCATTAAATGCTTGTTCTGCCTTATTTAGTAATGCTACATATTTATTGTAATAATTATTATTTGTTTCTTCTATTTGTATATTTTTTTCACTTTTCTTTAATATTCGTACTCTTGGTGCTTGTCCAGTAATATCATTATTACTTTCAATTAGGAACCATAATGGTATAGCTTTTCTACATACAGCACATAACAGAACACAATCAATACTTATTGTATTCTTATTAACAAAAATTGCTTCTAACTTATCTCTTGAAGAAAACGTTCTCAAATCCTCACATTCTTGACAATAATAATTTAAAGCAATATTGCCAACTGAAATTTTTACACTTTGGCCGGGAACCCCTTTTTTATTTTGTAAAAAGCTGTCTATTTGAACATAGTTTTTTGAAGGTTTCTTTGATAACACATCTGATAATCTCATTTACTCTTCCTCGATTTCTTCTATAATTCTCTTTATTTCATTTCTAAGCACTTGTTCTCTTGCTACTATTTCTTCAATTTGCTTGTTTAGCTCTACTATATCTATCTTTTCACTTGTATCTTCTTTTTCCACATAAGTTGAAACAGATAAATTATAATCATTTTCTCCTATTTCAGTATTTGAAACTAATTTAGCTACATAGTCTATATTTTTTCTATCTGTAAATATTTTTACAATATTATCTATATTTTCATTAGTTAATTTATTATTGTTTGTAACTTTTACACATTCTTTTGAAGCATCTATAAATAAAATATTATTATCTTTTTTACTTTTCTTTAATACCATTATACATGTTGCTATTGATGTACCAAAGAATAGATTATCTGGTAATTGTATAATGCAGTCTATAAAATTATTATCTACTAAATATTTTCTTATTTTTTGTTCTGCTCCACCTCTATAAAGTATTCCTGGGAAGCATACTATTGAAGCTGTTCCATTTGTTGCAAGCCAAGATAAAGAATGCATAATAAATGCAAAGTCTGCTTTGGATTTAGGTGCCAATACTCCTGCTGGAGAATATCTTGGGTCATTTATTAAAAGTGGATTATCGTTTCCAGCCCATTTAATAGAATATGGTGGATTTGATACTATTACTTCAAATGGCTCATCATCCCAATGTTGTGGATTCGTTAATGTATCTTCACAAGCTATATCAAATTTATCATATCCTATATCATGTAAAAACATATTTATTCTACATAAGTTATATGTAGTTAAATTTATTTCTTGTCCATAAAAACCATTTCTTACATTTTCTTTTCCCAGTATTTTAGCGGATTTTAAAAGTAATGAACCTGAGCCACAAGCTGGATCATATACTTTATTTACTGATCTCTTCCCTACTACTGCAAGTCTGGTTAATAATTCACTTACTTCTTGAGGTGTAAAAAATTCTCCTCCAGATTTTCCAGCATTGGATGCATACATAGACATTAAAAATTCATATGCATCACCAAAAGCATCTATTGAGTTATTTTTATAATCATCTAATTTAATGTCTGCAATACCATTTAATATTTTTACCAATTTATCATTTCTTTTAGCTACTGTTGCCCCTAACTTATTACTATTTACATCTATATCATCAAATAACCCTGCAAAATCTTCTTCACTTTCTGCTCCTTTTGCAGAATTTTCTATATCATTAAATACTCCTTCTAATGTTTCATTTAAGTTTTCGTCATTTTTTGCTCTTTTGCAAACATTACAAAATAGTTCAGAAGGTAATATAAAAAATCCCTTTTCTTTAACTAATTCTTCTCTTTGTGTTTCTGCTATTACATCAGATAATTTAGTATAATCGAAATCTTTATCTCCAGCTTTTCTTTCTCCTTCATTTATGTAATTTGTTATATTTTCTGATATGTATCTATAAAACATAATTCCTAAAATATACTGTTTGAAGTCCCATCCGTCTACAGCTCCTCTTAATTCATCTGCTATTGCCCATATTTTTTTATGCAATTCTTCTCTTTCTTTCATATTTTGATTACTCATTTCTTATACCTCTTTTTTATATTTTCTTATTATTTTATATCATAAAAATTCATTTTTCTCAATAATTCTACATTATTTTCCAAATTTCTTTAATATCTATGTAATGCAAATCACTTCAACTTCATCTTTCAAAACCTTTCTAACTTCTTCTAAGCAAAAATCATTACAAACAACATTAAATTTAGTATTACTAAAAAGACTACTATCTACCATATCATTAATCCAATCCATAATACTAAAATCAACAAAAGACATTGGAAAAATATATGTATATAAATCATCTTCCTTTTTGCAATATATTTCATATATGTATCCTTTTACTCTATAAATATCTTCTCCAAATATATTAATTATTCTATTTTTCATATAGTCTTCATCTAGAATTTTTTTGAATATTTCCCATATTTCTTTTTTATATAAAATTATATAATTTTCACTAAAATTTATATTTGTAAATTTAGGATGGTTTAGGAGCCATTCATCTTCTATAAATATAATTGCACCTCTAAAATCACTTTTATTTCTATCTAATTCCTTCTCTATATACTTTAGTTCTCTTGATGTAATATCTTTATGTAGAAAATAGACTATATAAGATCTTTTGTAAAGATCATCATCAGCTTCTTGCCACCATCTTTTTTCTCTAGACATAACGCCAATAAATCTATTACCTCTTTTAGTATAAGTATTTACGCTACACCTCCAACTTGGCTCAAAGTCCCATCCAGATAATTGCACCTTACAAGAAACATCACTAATTCTTTCCATTCTCTTTTTATAAGTTTCATTTCTATTTATATTTCTATAACCTAATCCTATTTTATTTAAATAGCTTTTGCCTTTTCTTCCTAATACAACTTTTCCATATAATCGTTCTACAAACTCACCTTTTGCTAAACTTGCTAATCTATTTTTATAATAATATTTTGAATGATAAAATAAATTAACATTTTCATTTGTTATAATTCCATATTCAGATAAATACATTATAAAATTAAAATCTCTATTCCTTAAACATATCCTCTTTTCTTTTTCCACTTAAATCACTTCCTCCCTTTTTTACATTTCCACCTATCTTCCAACTTACTTTTATGCGACAGAAGACACAAGATTACCATCTTGTGCCTCCTGTCGCCCTTACATGTATTTATATGTTTTTTCTGTTACGTACTCCCTACCTATGTACAATTTTTAAGTATAAAAAATGTCAGTTTTGCTTTATTTTAGGCTTTTATAGATTTATTAAAAAGTGTGATTTTTTGAAAGTTCCAAAAGTGTGACTAGTTGGATATTTTTAAATTGATTAATAATCACACTTTTTCAAAATATTCTTTTGGATTTATACTACAAATTTTTAAAATATTTCTTTTATCACCAATAAATATTTTTATATAATTTTCTTTGTCATTAATTCCTTCTAACATATAACTTACATATTTAATATTATCATCTGTAATAAGTCCACCATAAACAAATCCATTCAAAATATATCTTAAATCTCTATTGTCTATATCCCAATTATTTCTTGGTACACTTACTTGTACTCTAATAATAACTTCTCTATTTACAAATAAACCTTTATACTTTTCTCCTATTGCTTGGCAAGTATTCTCTAATCTTTTATTATTATAGGGTGTTCTTACTGGTGGCAACAATTCATTAATCCTTATTTTTAAAATTTCATCTGAATATTTACTTTCGTATTCACTTATTCCATCTTCTTTTCCTGGCAATGGTGAATCTACTATTAATGGTCTTTTTAGTTTTATACATTTATATATTGCATTTCTAAATTGTTCTGTTTTATATAAAACTTGATAAATATTGTGCTCATTCAAATCGTCTTGCTTATATATTTTTGCAACTTCTAAAAACTCATTTAATTTTTTTCTAAAATTAGTTTTATCATATGTTGCAATTCTTCTTTCTAACATCTTTACCTCCTTACTTAGCTATTTCTTTTGCTAGTTTGAAAAAGTTTAT
The DNA here is from genome assembly GCA_949294555.1 of uncultured Eubacteriales bacterium. Taxonomy (GTDB): domain Bacteria; phylum Bacillota; class Clostridia; order TANB77; family CAG-508; genus CAG-269. Next base: position 85,528 of record CASFHP010000003.1, on the reverse strand, counting down.
ATTTTTGTATCTAATTTTAAATTATAAATTTGTTTTTTTATAAATCTAAAATAAAGTTAAATAATGAAACGATAATTTTCCAAACTATTCACAATTTATATTCGATCACTATTAAATAGCTACATTATTTTCAATTTTAATATTCTATAATTTTTTCTACTTGCATTCTATTCTATAGCACATATTATATAATCTTGATATTATAGAATTTGGTGTTTCACATACTTTGTTTGCTATGCTTAATCTTTGTTTTAGCTTGTCCATGCCATAATTTGTTGTGATAATATATGGCAATTCATTTAATATTCTTTCATTTATGATTGTAAATAATTTAGATAACAACCAATCATTCATTGGTTCTACTCCTAAATTATCTATAACTAATAAATCTACTTTTGTATATAATTTTGTTAGTTCACTTTCTGTATGATTTGTATAAAATTTAGCATACTTATCTACTAATTCTGTTAATGTTCCAAATATTATAGGCGTATTTTCTTTTAATAATTCATTGCATATCGCCATTGATATATGTGTTTTTCCTGTTCCACTTTTTCCTTCAAATATAATACCATTCTTAAAGTTTTTGAAATCTGATATAAATTTTTCTGCTGCTAATTTCGTTTTTGAATTTTGTTCATTTGTAATAAAATTTTCTAAAGTTTTTTGTTTAAATTGTTCTGTTATAAAATCTGTTCCATAATATTGTTTTATTTTTTTGTTGTATTCTTCTTTTCTAAAATTCTCATATTGTTTCATCAATTCTTCTTGTAGTTTTTCTTTTGCCTTATTTCTTTCTTCTATTGCTTGTTTACAATCACATTTTTCATTTTCTATAAATACATTTATTGTTTTACTTATTGGATTTAATACCCCTCTTGGTTTTAAAACTTTATTACAATATTTACATTTAGTATCTTCAGGTATATTTGCTTTTATTTGATAACCATTTTGCAAGATTTCTTCTATACTATATAAAATCTTTGATTTTTCCATAACTCTGTTTTGCATAAAATTCACCTCCTTCTGTTTCTATTTCTTTTTTTAATTCTTTTTCTCTTTCTGTATCCACATTTTTTCCTATTTTTGTGGATTCTTTTTTATCCTTTATCCCTTTCTCTTGTAAGTTTTGATACTTATTCCAATTTTTAATTTTATAACCATATTCATCTTGTACTATCATGCTATATTCCTGGAAAATATCTAATGCATTCTCGATACTTTTCTGATTTCTACCCATATGATGTGCTAATGTTTCTATGGTAAAAAACTTGTTTTCACTTATTTTTAAATATCCTCCAGATTCACAATTTGCTGCAATTGCTAAACAATTTATAAAAATCACAATAAGTCTATCTCCATCTTTTTTTCTTTTGATTTGTTTGATTTTTTCGTTGTCAAAAAAATTATTGTACAACTTAAACCAATATCTCTTTCCTCCTTTCATCAGTAATCACCACCTTTTTAGTAAAATATTTTTTAATTTTAAAAATCATCAAAACTATATTTTACTTTTTTCTTTGGTTCTTCTAGACTATCTTGAATGTATTTGTCTAGAATTTCTTTTGTAAATAGTGTTTTAGATTCAATTTTGTAATATGGTATTTTCTTTTCTCTAACTAATTTACGAATTAACCAATATGAAATACCCAAATATTGTGCTGCTTCTACTGAATCTAAAACTCTTTTTTCTTTTGTATTTGAATTTAATTTTTCATTACTCATATCTAATCACCTCCTGTCTAATTTGTTTAAAACAAAAACATTGTTGTTTTGCTTTAAAACATTTTATTCGTGTTTTTGTTTTTTGTCAATACATTTTTAAAATATTTTTGTTTTAATTATTTACAAATGTAAATTATTGTTTTATAATGTTCTCATAAAAATATATTGGAGTGTTTATGATGAATATAAATTTTAGTGAAAAATTAAAGCAATTAAGAAAAAATAAAGGTATTACACAACAAGCATTAGCAGATGCTATTGGAGAAAAAAGATCAATAATTGCAAATTACGAATCAAATAATTCCACACCGGGATTTGAAGTTTTAAATAAATTATCTAACTTTTTTAATGTACCTGTTGGATATTTAACTGGAAAAAACAATTCTTTAGTTAGTGAATATAGTTTTAAAACTTTAGAAGATTATATTGATATATTACCTAGTCAAAAACCATTATGGTTAAAAATAAAAAATCCCATAAAATATTCTTCTTTTACTGGTAAAGAAGTTTATGGTCCCAACAAAGATTCTAAAATTATATTCTTTAATCCATTGGATGAAAAAGAAAAAAATTCAAGAATATATTTAGAGTTTTTAAATATTAATTCTTATGCAACTGATAGAGAAACTTTTTATAAAACTATTTATAATTTTGCATGTAAATATGGTTTCTTTGGAGAAGTTTATGAATCTACAAATGAAAAGTTTAATGTTTCTTTTCCAATCTTTAAACCATTTGAATTAGGAATATTTGACACAGATTATTATAACCCTTCTTTATTTCAATTTGACCTAAACTTTAAAACAGTTGACTTTTCTGCTAAAGATAGTTTTAATTCAATATTAGAAGAATATAAAATAACCGGATATTTTGAACCTATATCTTGTTATATGGATTATTTATCAGAAATGCACCGTTTAGTTTATAACTTATCTTGTGATAATAGCTTGTTAGAAAAAGCTTTAGAGCAAATTTCTTATAGAACTGGTGGAATTAGAAAACGTTTTGTAAAAACTGATTTAGGTGAAATTGTAGAAAGTATTTCTTATAAATCTTTACTTTCTTTGATGTATTATGAATTGTTTTTGGATATAAAAAATGGTAATATTCCAAATTACTGTTTTGAGTGTAATAAATTTTATTTGCCAGACAGTAAGCATAAATGTAAAAAATAAATTATCTGGAGGTTTAAAAATGCCTAATTTATATGTAATTACAGGTTCAGCTGGAGTTGGTAAAAGCACTGTATCAAAAATATTAGCACAAAAACTTAATAAGTCATCTTTAATCGAAGGTGATGAAATTTATCATCAAATTATTGGTGGATATATTCCAGCTTGGAAAAATGGAAACCATTTACAAACTTTTTGGAAAGTATGTATAAATACAATTAGAATCTATTTAGATGATGGCTTTGATGTAGTATTTAATTATATAATTACACCAGAAAATTTAGAATTATTAAAAAATGAATTTAAAAATTATACTATAAAATTTATTGTTTTATTAGTAGATGAATCAACTTTACTTTTGAGAGATAAAGAACGCCCTGAAGATTATCAAATGAAAGAACGTTGTATTACATTATTAAATAATTTTAAAAATAGAAATTACGATAATAATAATATATTAGATACAACTAATTTATCTATTGAAGAAACAGTAAATATAATTCAAAATAATAATAATTTTATTTTAAAATAGCAAGTACTATAAAATATCTATAATATAGGAGTGGTATTAATGAAAATAATAGAATATGATTCGATATATGATGAGCAAATAAAGGACTTATTAGTTGATTTACAAAATTATCTTATTGATATAGATGATTGGCATACTCAAATTTTACCAAATAACTATCGTGATGATTATTTTGAAATGGACTTAGAACTTATTAACAAACAAGATGGAAAAATATTTTTAGCAATTGAAAATGATAAAATTATTGGATTAGTTCTTGGTGTTGTAAATCTAAATGATGAAATAGACAAACTAACAAATGATTGCGCTAAAACAGGTAATGTATTAGAACTAATAGTAAAAAATTCTTCACGTGGTCATGGTATTGGAAAATTACTCTTAAATGAGATAGAAAATTATTTTAAAAATATTAATTGTAAAAGAATAAATATTGAAGTTTTCGGTCCTAATAAGAGTGCTTTAAACTTTTATTTAAAAAATGACTATACAATTAGAGATTATATTGTAAGTAAAAAAATATGAAAGGAGCTTTTATATGAGTATAATTAATACATTTGATAATAAAACAAAAGAAATTCTAAGTCCTAAAAATTTGGTAGATAAAATAGACAATTTTCCAGAAGTTGCTATTCTAATTTTTAAAGAAAGATTTTTCAATTATTTACAAGAAGAATATGGAATGAAAATTATAGGTCATGTTAATGCTGGTTTATTTATCCCTATTTACAAATTAAATTTTCATGGAAAAGAATTTGCAATAACAAGGACTACTATAGGTGGTGCTGGTACTGCTGGAACAGCTGAAGAACTGATCGCTATGGGTGCTAAAAAAATATTAATATATGGAACTTGCGGTACTTTAGATAAAGATATTTTAAAGGGACATTTTATAATTCCTACTGCTGCTTATAGAGATGAAGGTACTAGCTATCATTATGTTGAACCTAGTGATTATATTGAAGTAAAAACGTCAAATAAACTTTGTTCAATTTTTGATGAATTAAATATTCCATATGTAAAAGGTAAAACATGGACAACTGATGCTATTTATAGAGAAACGGTAGGAAACATGAAAAAAAGAAAAGAAGATGGTTGTATTGTCGTTGAGATGGAATGTGCTTCAATAATGGCTGTTAGCCAATTTAGGAATATACCAATATATCAATTCTTATATGGTGATGATACATTAGATGGAACTGAATGGGATAGAAGAAAAATTGATGATAGTTCAAAAGAACTTATGGAAAGAAATATATTAGATTTAGGATTTAAAATTGCAGAAAGATTATAAGGAGGCTTTAGATATATGCAAGAATTAGAATATACAAGATATGAAGAAATTGGAAATTGGGATTTTTCTGACATAGAATATACTGTAGAACAAGATAGCGATTGGAATTTTTACAAAGAAATATCAAAATATTCTAGTAAAAGTTCATTAATTTTGGATTTAGGTACTGGTGGTGGTGAAAAAGCTTTATCACAAATGCCAGATGCAGGAATGATAATTGCAACTGACTTTTCTCCTAAAATGATTGAGACCGCTAATATAAATAAGAAAAATTATCCTAATAAAAAAATTAAATTTGTAACAATGGATAATCTTAATATGAAATTTCCTAATAATTTATTTGATATTATAACAGCAAGACATACTATTATTGATGCTAAACAAATATATAATTGTTTAGCTAATAATGGAATATTAATCATTGAAGGAGTAGACAAATATGATTGCTGGGAACTTAAGACACTCTTCAATCGAGGTCAAGCATTTAATGATAATATTTCAATTAGTCAAAAAGATTACAATGATTTAAAGGAAGCTGGATTTTCTGAAATAAATCTACAAGAAATAGTACAATATGAATATTATAAAACCGATAATGACTTACTTGCTTTACTTCTTAAAACTCCTATTTTAGATGACTTTTCAGAATTAGATACTTTAAGTAATACTCATAAAAATCAAATTGAAGCAGATTTATTTAACAAATATATTTCTCAACATACTACTGATAAGGGAATAGAATTAAAAAGAGTCCTATATGGAATAGTTGCTAAGAAATAACTAATTATCAATAAATAAGGAGGTCAATATGGACAAATTTAAAGAAATAAGACCAATTGCTTTAGGTCTTGCTATCAAAAACAATAAGCTATTAGTTTCAGAAGGTTTTGACAAAGTAAAAAACGAAACATTTTACAGATGCTTAGGTGGAGGTATCGAGTTTTTAGAAAAAGGTGAAGAAGCTCTAAAACGTGAGTTTTTAGAAGAAATCAATGTTGATATTATAGTCAAAGATTTCTTAGGAATATCAGAAAACATCTTTACATATCAAGGAAAAAAGGCTCATGAATTGATTTTATTTTACTTAATTGAAATACCTGATAAAAATTATCAAGAAGAATATAAAGTAATAGATGATCATGGTAAAACTATTGCAAAATGGATTGATATTGATGAATTTAAAAATAAAAGCAAAATACTTTATCCTGAAGAAGTATTTAAATATATTTAATTCATAACTATTCCCTACCACATGAAAGGAGGTGATGAAGGTGTGGTAGGAAATATCGAAAAACGTGGAGAGAATTCTTATAGATTAAGAGTTTCTGGTGGCTATACAGGAGAAGGCAAAAGAATTATCTATAAAAAGACTGTTCAAGCTAAAAACAAAAATGAAGCTAGAAAAGAATTAGCATTATTTATATCTGAAATAGAAACTGGTCAAGCCTTATCTGCAAAAAAGATGCGTTTTAGAGATTATGCTGATTTTTGGATTAACAATTATGCTATTCCAAATTTATCTCCTAAGACTTATGAAAGATATAAAAGTATGTTAAAATCAAGAATTCTCCCCTATCTCGGCAACATGTATTTAGACAAAATTCAACCAATGCAATTAATGTATTTATATCAAGAATTAAGTGAAGCAACTTATATTAGAAAAAATATTAAACATAAGTTATCTTCAAAAACAGTACTAGAACATCACAGATTATTACATTCTATGTTGCAACAAGCAGTATATTGGCAAATGATTCCATATAATCCTGCATCAAGGGTAAGACCACCTAAAGCTAAAAAGCCAAGTATTAGTTTTTATGATGATGTACAAACAATTGCATTAATTAAGGCATTAGAAGGTGAAGAATTAAAATTTCGAGTCATTATTCTTTTAACAATTTTCACAGGATTAAGACGTGGAGAAGTTTTAGGATTAGAATGGCAAGATGTAGATTTAAAAAATTCTTCAATTACAGTAAGACAAGCTAGTCAATATGTTTCTTCTATTGGAATTTATACAAAAGATCCCAAAACAGAAACATCAAACAGGGTTATTAGTATTCCTGATTCAATTACTAAATTATTAAAAGAATACAAAAGAAAACAATCAGAAAAAAGATTAAAATTAGGAGACAAATGGATTAATACTAATCGTTTATTTGTACAATGGGATGGTTCTCCTATGCATCCAGATACAATTACAAAATGGTTTAGGCAGTTCCTAGAAGATAAAAACTTGCCACATATTACATTTCATGGCTTACGCCATACACATGCAACTTTGCTTATTGCACAAGGATTAGATGTTAGAACTGTTAGTAATAGATTAGGACATGCTCAAACATCTACAACATTAAATATCTATGCCCATGCATTTGCGAGAATGGACAGAGAGGCATCAGATAAACTTGATAATCTTCTTTATAGGGAAGATACAAAAAAATATTTTAAAGCCAATTAAAGGCTTATCACATAAATTTAAACAAAAAATTGAAAGGAAAAAAATTATATGAAAAATTATAATAATAAAGAAGTAAATCAAGATATGACGGTTTCTGCTTAAATACTTTTAATTAATTTCACAATTTTATATTTGACAATTTAAGCAGAAACAATTTATTTTATTTCAAATAGAATTTAATCAAATATACTTTTAAATATCGAAAATTCAAGGTTTACCAATGACCTTTTTACATAGATCCGTGCCCAAATGGTGCCCAATTTATTTTATGTAACTTCAAATGGGCAAAAAATAAGAGTCCACAATCTCTTGCGACTCTAATAAAATCTTTGGTTGCGGGGGTAAGACTCGAACTTACGACCTTCGGGTTATGAGCCCGACGAGCTGCCAACTGCTCCACCCCGCGATGTAAAATTTACAAATATAATTATACAACTTATAGCATACATTGTCAACACTTTGAGCAAAATTACAATATTTACCAAAACAAATTTCATTGATTCGTTTGCTAATTACCAAAATAGCAACTTCTCATCTTCTATTATTTTATAATGTAACTTATAGCAAAAATACTTTATCCTTCTATTATTTATTTTTTATATTTCTATTATTATATTCCAAAAATGGAAAAATATTCTTTAAATTCAAAATTTATTCTTTCAATTAACGTTTTTTTCAATAGGGTAAAAAAACTCTCTTATATTTTTTTACCAATCAACTGTTTTTAATATAAATTTTATTAAAAATTATAAAATATTTTTAATTTTTTATACATTTTTAAGTAAAAAATGTAAGAATTTTATTTTGTTTCCAAATATTGTCAGAGATTTTTTTACCCTAATTTTTCAATCAAAATTGTATATTTTTTTCTTACAATGTGATATACTATCCATGTAATCAAAAATTCTATTAAAGTCTTTTTGCTATGCATGGCAAAAAGGCTAAAAGAAAGGATGGATAAAATTATGAAAAATGATTTAGTTATTAAAAAATGTAAATCTTGCGGAGCAACTGTAAAAGTTATAGAAGATTGTAATTGTGATGGATGTGGCATTGTTTGTTGTAATGAACCAATGGAGGTTCTTAAACCAAATTCTGTAGATGCTGCGGTTGAAAAACATGTCCCTACTTATGAAAAAGTAGAAGATGAGATTTTTGTAAAAGTAAATCATGTTATGGAAAAGGAGCATTTTATTGAATGGGTAACTTTGGTTGCTGATAATAAAGAATATACTGTTAAATTATTTCCTGAACAAAATGCTGAATGTCGTTTTCCATATATACCTGGTTCTTGTATTTATGCTTATTGTAATAAACATGGTTTATGGAAAAAAGATGTTGATTAAACATTTTTAAATTTTTCCTTTAAGCTTAAACCATAGAGGATGTCCAAAATAGACATCCTCTTTTTATTTCATAAAAGCCAAAATTTAGTCATTCAATTATTATATCATAAATATATCATAAAAATTTTAAAGTTCACGGAAATTTTTCGATATACCCCTTCTCATAAATTGTACTTTTTATTTCGTGTTTTAATTCATATTTGTAGAACTTGTATCATTGCTTGCATTTGCATTTGTATCTGTATATATTTCTACGTCATTCTCTGTATTTGTTTCTACTACTATTTCACCCTCTTCTGCTTCTACACAATTCACCACTTGTTCTCCGATTTCTGCAATTAGCTGGCTAGCATTTGCTACACCATTTGTGAATACACCGATTAAATATGTGTTTTCTCCATATATAATTCCATAATCATGTACATATCCACTATATGATCCATATTTGTGGGCAACATCATATTGAGGTAAATTTGCTTTTAGGTATTCTCCTCCTGAAGATATTTTCATATATTCTATTAGTTCTTTATATTTTTCAACGTTTTGATACAAATATTGCAATACATCATAATAGTAAGCACCACTTGCCACATTTGATGTGTAAAATTCTTCTGGCATTTCTATATCTGAGTATTTCGTTAATTCTTCTTTGCATTGTCGATATCCAAGATTTCCCATTAATATATTTAATGCTGTATTGTCACTATTTACAATGGTTTGTTCTAATAGATGTGATAATGGGACACGTTCTCCTGGAGAGTAATAGGCAGCTGTTGTTCCGCCTCCTGCTTCGTAGTCATCACTGTTATAAAGTAATGTGTCTTCTAATGTCATTTTTCCTTCAGCTATCTGGTCATAATATAACATGGTTACTGGAACTTTTATCGTACTTGCTGCCGTAAAATAGGTGTCTTCATTATAGAAATAATATTTTTTTTCTTCAATATTGTAGTAGAAAAAGTGAAAATTATTTTCGTTTAAATTGTTTTCTGCACATATTTCAGCAATTAGTTGTTCTACGCTAGTATCTACGGTTTCTTCTATCACCTCTTCTTCTGCACTTGTCGCTTGTACTGTTTCTTCTACTTGTTCATTGGCAATTTCTGGATTTGGTTTTTCCTCTTCTTTGTTATTTGTATTATATATAACTATTCCTATAATAATCACAATTACTATGAGTATGGCAATCCTGATTGTAAAAACCCTTGAATTCATTTTCAATTTTCTTTTTTTTGTATGTTTTCCTTTTGGATATGATCTCCTATTTTTTTCTAAATTTGTTGTTGAAGTTCTTTTTCTTCCTTTTGACACGTCTTCTATTGAAATTCTAGTACTTGATTTTGATCCTTTTTCTGTTGAATCTTTCTCTTTAGATTTTAGTTTACTTTCTTTTAAAGCTCCTTTACTTAATTTGGTCTCATTTACTTTTGGATTTTCTTCTTGTATTTTTAATTTATTTTCTTTTAATGTTCTATTTCTTCTGCTAAAATTTTTTTCTTTTTCTGTTTGCTCTCTTATTTTTGATACGCTTTCTCTCGAATTTCTTTTTCTTTTTTTAGATGTCTTTTGATTTTTGGTCTTGCTATTTTGCTTTGATTGCCTTTTATTTCTCGACACATTCTTCTTTTTTGAGCTATTTCTATTTTTTGTGATATTTTCATTTCTTAGTACATCTTTTTTCTTGGAATTTTCTTCTTTTTCCATCTTCACTCTCCATTTTTTTGTTTTATTATATCACATTTCTAGAAATATCAATCTATTTTTTTAATATTTTTTGCTTTTTTGTTTTGCAATTATTACAATTCACAGTTGTTTTCTAAAGCAACCTATAACCAGTAATATATAAATATTTTATGTATTACTGGTTATAGGTTTAAGTACTTTTTGCTGTAAATTGTAACTTGCAATTACAGCTTATAGTCCCTTTCTGTTCCCTGGAATAAGCAATCATATTTATCTTAAAAATCCATTGATAATTTCATCTTCTGCTTCTTTTTCTGATAGTCCTAATGTCATTAATTTGATTAGTTGTTCTCCTGCGATTTTTCCTATTGCTGCTTCGTGGATTAAGTTTGCTTCTACATTGTTTGCTGTTATTTCAGGTGTTGCTGTTACAATGGCATTATCTTTTATAATGGCGTCACATTCGCTATGGGCAAAACATTTGCTATTTCCATATATTTTAGAAACAAATTCTTGTTTTGAATTTTCTGTAGCAACAGACCTTGAAGTAACATGTGTGCTTGCATTTTCTCCATTTAATTCTACATCAAATGTTGTTTTGGCAAATTGATTTCCATCTGTCATAATTTTTTCTGTGACAACAAAGTTTGTGTCTTCTGCTAGAACCCCTTTTGTTTCTCTGATGGTTGAGCTTACACCTTTTATTTGCACGCTTTCCATTTCCATACTACTTCCTGCTTTTAGATATACTTCTGTAACTGGATTTAATATTCTTTTTCCTTCTCCACTGCCTTCTCCATAGTGTTTTTCTATATATTTTACTTTTGCTCCCTCTTCTAAGTAAAATCTATGAATACCGTCATGTTGTGAGTCTTTATGATGGTCATTATGAATTCCACATCCTGCTACAATAATTACATTGGCATTTTTTCCTATATAAAAGTCATTATATACTACATCTTTTAAACCACTTTCTGTGATAATTACTGGTATATGTATAAATTCAAATTTTGTATTTTCTTTTACATAGATGTCAATTCCTGATACATCTTTTTTTGTAACAATATTAACATTTTCAGTTACTTTTCGTTCTACACCTTTTCCATTTTTTCTAATATTATATGCTCCCTTTGTCATGTTTTCTAAATTAGAAACTTCATTTAAAAGTTGCTCATCTATATTGTTTAAATTTTTTGATTCCATGTTTCTTATCATCCCTTTCTTCTTTCTGCATTTCCATTCTATTTTTTCTCATTCCTAATTTACATTCCGAACAAATGTAATATTTTTTCTTTTAAGCATCTTTCCACTTGTGTGCTTAAAGCATTATAAAACATATACATATTTCTGTTTAATATTTATTTTCTTTGTTAAGTTTCTATATCAATGGTTTTCTAAACTATAAAATAATACATTCTCTAACAATCTTTTTTGATTTTACAACATCCCTTGTTCTTAATTTCTAAATTCAAAATTTCTTCGCTTGTACCGATTTTTTGAATTTTTCCTGCTTTCATCAATATGATTTCATCTGCTATTTCTAGAATTTTCTCTTGGTGTGATATGATAATGGTTGTTCCTTTGGTAATTTCACTCATTGTTTGGAAAACATCAATCAAATTGTTGAAGCTCCATAAGTCAATTCCTGCTTCTGGTTCATCAAATATGGTTAATTTTGTGCCTCTTAAAGCTACTGTTGCAATTTCTATTCTTTTTAATTCTCCCCCTGATAAAGATCCATTTACTTCTCTATCTACATATTCTTTTGCACATAAACCTACCTTTGCTAACGCATCACATGCTTCTTTTTTCGTTATTTTTTTATGTGCTGCTATTTTTAATAAATCATATACTGTAATTCCTTTAAATTTAACAGGTTGTTGAAATCCAAAACTAATTCCCAATTTTGCTCTTTCATTAATTTCCATATTGGTAATATCTTTTCCGTCAAAAATGATTTTTCCTGAATCTGGTTTTTCTATTCCCATAATCATTTTTACCAATGTTGATTTTCCTGAACCATTTGGTCCTGTAATAGCAATGAATTTTCCTAAATCAATTTCTAGATTTATATTGTTTAAGATTTTCTTATTATCTCTTTCAAAACATATATTTTCTAATTTTAATATCATGTTTACCTCCTATACTTGTTTTCACTATTTTTTCATATTTTCTTAGATAATTATTTTGCTGTTTTCTCTTTGCTTAACCTATGTTTTATAGTTACTTTTATACAACTTTGACATTTCGGATTATTTTCATCATAATCACAATCTAAATCTCCTAAATCCATGATTTTACCAATATAGTTTTCCAATTTTTTCGTTGTGTCTGGCGATATGGCATGTTTCATAGATTTAGCTTCCTCTTCAGCATTTTCCTCTTCTACACCTAAAATATCCACCAAAAACATTTTAATAATATCTTGTCTCTTAATAATTTCTTTTGCCAATTCCTCTCCCTGGTAAGTTAAGTTAATATCTCCATACACTTCATATTCAATTAAGTCTAAATCTCTTAAATTTTTTATGGCTCTATTAACACTTGGCTTTGTTATCTTTAGTTTTTGAGCTATATCTGTAACCCTAATCTTGCCACTACTTTTTTCTAATATATATATGGTTTTTAAATACTCTTCTTGGGAATTTGTCAGTTTCATATTCTCCTCCTTGTTAGCTTTCGCTAACATTCTACTATGCTTTCTTACCTTTGTCAAGTAATTACCTATAATTTTTTCAAATTACAACTAATTTTAGTTACAGTTTAGAGAACAATAGCGGGTTTTTTTAACATTTCATCTGTTCATAACATTTTAAAGCCTACGTCATTCCGTTGTATAACTTATCTGTAACTCACTTTGTTTCGCACAGCTAAGAAAAGTTATATTATGGTTTTTTATGAAATTAAATGTGCTAATGGAGAAATTCTTACATTATCAAGTAGGAGAATCTCAGACTTGCTGTGAGAGGTGCCTGCTTTATAATGTTAGAATTTGTATATTTCGTAATGCCAGCCATTTAATAAATAAAAAATCATAATATAACTTTTGGCTAATTGGAAAAATTTTTAGGTGTGAATTGTAACGCTTCTATTTTACACAAATCAAATCCTTAATATTTTCATATTTTGCATCGCCTATGCCACTAACTTCTTTTATTTGCTCTATTGACTGAAAATCTCCATTCTCTTCTCTATAATTCACAATTTTTAAAGAAGTCGATGGACCAATCCCTGGCAAGGTTTCTAATTCTGTTTGTGTTGCTGTATTTATATTAATCATTCCCGTTTTTTGTTCTCCTGAACTTGTGCTTGTACTACTTTCTTCTTGTACAACACCTCCTGATGAAGTAATATAGTTTTGTGTTTTATCATCTTTACCTTCTTGTGCCATTTCTTCAGCTGTTTCTTCTGTTGTCGGAATATATATTTTCATTCCGTCTTCTAATTTAAAGGCAAGATTTATATTTTTTGTATCTGCATTTTCTTTTAATCCTTCTGCTTTGTCTATGGCGTCAGAAATTCTGCTATTTTCTTCTAACTCTACAATTCCTTCTTTATTTACTGCACCTGATACATGCACAACAATCATTTCTTGTTCCTCTTGTGTTGTATTTTCATTTTCTTCTGTATTTTCTGTTGTATTACTTATTTCTAATTCTTCTGAAAGAAGCATATTTTCATCTTTTGCATAAGTATAATATAAAAAGGCAATGATAAGTATTATACCAATTAATATTATAATAATTTTTTGTTTTTTATTAAATTCAAACATATATTTTTCCTCCTTGTTATATTTAGGTTTTTCTGAGGATTTACCTATAAACCTTTAATTTTTTAGAAAATTAGAATTGCAAAATTCGACAAAATGCTATATAGTATTAACATATAAAATAGTTAGGAGTTTTTTAAATGAAAATAAATTTGAAAATACATATGAAGGTGGATGTTAAAAAGTTTATATTATTATCTTTTATTATCATAGCACTCTTTTTTACTAATCTGCCGATTGTTTATGCAGATGATAGCAATGCGCCTCAAATTTCTTCTACGGCTGCTATTTTAATTGATAATGAAACAAATAGAATTTTATATGATAAAAATGCAAGTGAAAGAATGTTTCCTGCAAGTACGACAAAAATTTTAACTGCGATATTGGTTTTAGAAAATTGTGACTTAAATGAGACAGTAACTGCCAGCTATGATGCAATTTCCTCCATTCCAGAAGGATATGTTACTGCTGAAATTCAAGGAGAAGAACAATTTACTGTTGAACAATTATTAGAAATGTTACTAGTCCTTTCTGCCAATGATGCTGCTAATGTTCTTGCAGAATATGTGGGTGGTTCTATCGAAAGTTTTGTTTCTATGATGAATACCAAAATTAATGAACTTGGATTAACTAATACTCACTTCACAAATCCTTATGGTTTACAAGATGACAATCATTACACGACTGCATATGATTTAGCAAAAATCATGCAATATTGTATGGAAAATGACGATTTTAGAAGGATTGCTGGTAGTGTTTCATGCTCCATTCCTGCAACAAATAAGTCAGATATTAGGTCTTATACTTCAACAAATGACCTAATTGTTCCAGATAGTGCAAATTATTATCGCTATGTAACCGTTGGAAAAACAGGATTTACAACAGAGGCTGGAAGGTGTTTAGTTACTAGTGCTTATAGAAATGACATGGAACTTATTTGTGTGATATTAGGAGGAACATTTGAAAATAATGTGTCTTCAAGATATACAGATAGCATTACTTTATATGAATATGGATTTAATCAATTTACTTTAAAAAATATCGCTAATCCTGGAGATGTTATTACACAAATCGAGGTATCCAATGGAACATCAGATACTAAAGTCTTAGACTTAGCATTTGCCGATAGCATTCATGCTTTGGTTGCTACTGCTGATATTGACACAAATTACACCCCTGAAATTCAACTAAATGATGATATTTCTGCTCCGATTGCTCAGGGAGATGTACTTGGAAAAGCAATTTACACAATTGATGGCATTCAGTATGAAGCTGATATTGTAGCCACACATAATGTAGAAACTTCTCAGTTGCTTCAGTTTGTATTGCAAGTTGGCGGTCTAATTATCGTTTTATGGATTACTTTTGAAATTTTCTTCTCGAATAAAATAAAAAGATAAGAACAATAGCGGACTTTTTTAAACATTTTATCTGTTTATAACATTTTAAAACCCGCGTTATTGTTCGGCGCCAAATTTTACTGGCGTAAAATTTGTGTGCAATTATGTTTTTTTACATTATAGGAAATTGTATTTCCTATAATGTAAAAAAGGGGTAGACTATATATTTGTCTGCCCCTATTTGTTTATTCATAATCTTTTCCAATAATAACCGTTACATCTACTCTGCTAGAAGTTCCCCCTGAACTACTATCAGAAATTGTTCCTGTTCCTAAGATATCTTGGATGTCATTCATTGTTGATGTCGTAACACCTGTTTTATTTGCTATAACTGTTTTACTGGTTGAAGTCGTCGTTCCTGTTCTTGAAACATTATACCCTTCTTCTTTTAATTTATTAACGACTTCTTGAAGTGTTCTACTATTACTTGTACCATTTAAAACCTCTATCTTAATATCTGATTTTGAGGTACTTGAAGAACTACTTGATGTTGTATTGGAACTTGTCGTTGTGTTTCCTGTTGTATTGGTTGTATTTCCGTCTGTTGTTCCTTCTTCTGTCAATTGTTCTGGATAAAATAATTCTGTTATTAATTGTTCTGTTTCTTCTTCATCTGCAACAAATATACTAACATTATTTGTTTGGCTTAAATCTGGTACACTTCCTGGTAATGACGCTGTTTGTAAGTTTTCTGTACTAAATTCTACAGCATATGGTAAATAGTCTTTTAATACATTAAAGTCTAAATTGGTAATTAAATTTCTGCTAGCAATATCTATTATAGAACCTAATTTTGTAATATTTTCTAGTCTTACAGTTTGCTCAACAACAGCTGTTATAAATTCTCTTTGATTTCTCATTCTTCCTATATCATTATCGCCATATTCTGAAGGAAAACTAGTTCCATTATTATTCTTTCTAAATCTTAATAATTGTTCTGCTTTTTCGCCATCTATTTGTTGAACACCTGCTTCTAAATGGATGTGTAAATCTTGTGTAGGGTCATCATAATCCATATCAATTGGTACATTATATTCGATTGGTCCAATTGCGTCTACCAATTCTATTAATGCTTCTGTTTGTACAATTGCATAATATTGCAAATCTAATCCTGTTAATTCATTAACTGCGTCTACGGTTTCCATTGGGTCTCTTGTAATATTATAAATCGAGTTAATTTTGTCAGACGCTACTGCTCTTCTCACATTTGTACCTGTAAATGTATCTCTTGGAATTGATAATAGCACTGCTCTTTGTGTATTTGGATTATAGGAAACTACCATAATGGTATCTGTTAAAGCTACCCCTTCTTGGTCTGTACTAACCCCCATTAAGAGAACTTGCAATTCTCCCAGAGATTTCCTTGTGTTTTCATCATGTCCCACTACTGTTGCAAGCATTCCAGATAATCCCCATCCATTTCTATATACTCTATATGCAAATACGCCTCCTGCAATCAATAAAATTAATAGAATAACTAACAGAACTTTTTTCCATACTTTCATTTTTTTCTTTGTTTTTTGGTTCCCCTTTTTCCCCTTTTGACTTTTGTTTACTTTATTATTACTCACTTAAATTCACTCCTAAAAATTCATGTCACTAGTATAGCAAATATGAATTCAAAAATCAACAAATATAGACAAATTTTAAGAAATTCTCTTTATAATTCCTCAACTTTCGTAAATAAAATGTCTAATATATTATTTTCATTCATCATACTGCCAATATAGGAATCTTGAACAGCCGTATATACCTGATTTTGTGGTTCTATTTCTCCACTTAAGTTTATAAGAAGTAATAAAATATACACAATTAATAAACCTCTTAAAATGCCATAAATCACGCCACCTAGATGATTTAATTGGTCCAAAATTGGCAGCTTTGAAATTAAATTTGCCAAGGCTGTCACAAATTTTAGAACAACTCTAATTAGGATATACAATAATAAAATCGTAGCACCTTCTATTATATTAATAGAAATCGTTCTTGCTGTTTCTGGCAACATATTATTTTGAATACTTTCAACAATTTGATTAGCTCCTTCTTCTCCATTTGTCATTATGTTATTTGCTTCTTCTAAAATGGCACTTTGGATTGCTTCATCAATTCCTGTTACATTAACAATTACATTTGAAACTGGTTTATATAATAATAATGTCAATACAACTGCAATAACTGCTGCCACCAATTGTACAGCTAGTGTAATTAGACCTTTTCTATACGCTAAAAAAGTTGATAAGGCAATAATTGCCACAATAACAATATCTACAATGATACTCATATTTTTTCTCCTTTACTATAACATGCTTTTATTACAAATTTATAATCTCAACCTTATCTCTATAAATAATTCCTGCAATACTATCTGAAACCGTAACATTTGTAACCTCTTGACTAGCAATATATCGTTTTACTAACCATCCGCCTGTATTAATAAATTCCACTTCTGTTCCTAAATTTAATGCAATAATATCCCCTTTTGTATACATCTCTTTTACAGATGTGTCTACTGTATAATTCTTTGTGTTTCTACTTTGGGAATCTACAATATTAATGACAGAATTTGCAGAAAAAATTCCTGATGATTCTTCTTGTATTGTTGCAAAATAATCATTCAATTTAACAGATTGTGCCGTTATCTTTTTATTCTGATTATCAAACACCACTGTTTCTTGGTCATTTTCTATGATATTAATCGTATCTGTGTACATACACACAATTCTGTTATCCTTTTGATATGTAATATTGACAAGTAATTTATTTTGTTCGCTTTTATAATTTTTTTCCTCAGAATTTTCTGGGTCAGTTCTTGCTTTTTCTATAATGATAATTCGTATATTGGATTGGATAATGGTCCCTGATGTATCTACTTCTGCTATTGCTAAATATTTATTATCATTAGATATAGACACATCTACAGCTATTGTTGATGACAAGAATTTTTTAAACAATGCTTCTCCTTCTGGATTAAACACTTGGATAACACTTTTATAGCTTGTATCTGACATGATAACTGCTACATATCCATTTTTATTGACATATACTTGTGTAATATTACCTTCTATTTCACTTTCCCATGCAATCTCTTTATCTTCTATTAGATAAATTTTTTGACCACCTGATTCTCCTACAATCAAAAATCGATTTTCAGAATCAAAAACTGGATTATTTACTTGTATGTCTAAGCTAGTTTCTTGTGACCCTGTTGAACCATATATGTAAAATTTATTTTTATTTAAAATTCCAATATATTTATTAAATGCATACACATTTGTTGTTTGATTTTCCTCTAACTCAATTGTAGCTACACTATCTTGAGAAACTTCTTTTCTAAAAATTTGTACATCAATCCAACTTCTAAAGTCAACATTTGTAATGTATAATGCTGTAATAACAATGATGGCAATAACAAGAATAGAAACAACAACAGATATGATGATTTTTTTTGAATTTATTTTCTTATGAACTACTTCTGGTTCTTCCCAATAATCTCTCATGTACATTTCTCCTTATCTTTTGCTAATGCTATTCTACTATACCGAATGCAAAAAAGCAAGCATTCACTAGCTTTTTAGCTAAATTCTTTCCTATTTTTGTTACAGCTTTGACAAACAATTCCTGGAAAGTATATATATTATATTTTGAACGGGTTTCGGGGGGACCGACACGCTACATACTCTTATTAAATCAGCGATAGTCCCATGGGAGCTGATTTAGTTAGAGTATGTAAAGTGTTGGGATAGTGAAAAATATAATATATATACTTTCCAGGAATTGTTTTCTGAATTATATGCTGAATTGTTACTTATCTTTATCTCTTCAAAATCGCAACAATTTGTACAAGACCAATATAGCCAAATATCGGATATAACAAATTCACCAAATTTGAAAATCCAATATTTGAAACAATGACAGAACTTACACAAATCAAAAATGCAAATTGCTTATAACTTTTCTTTGTCTTTGCTACATTTTCTAAAAAACTCGTTCCTAAGGATACACTTGTTGTTAATATAGAACTTAAGATGATGAACCCATAAATATATTCAAATACGATTGAAATTTTAGAAGCAACGTATACTGCTGGCATTTCCAAATTTTCAATAGGTACATCTACTTTCATCAGCATAAAAGATATAATTAGTGATAAAATAATTACCAAAATGCCTGTAAAAATAGAAACAACAATTTGTTTATTTTTATTCGTTACAAGATTTCTTAGTGCAATTAAAACAGGAATTAGCAAAATCGTATTATAACTCCCATATAAAATACCATCTAATAACCATTTTCTACTTTGATTTTGTGGTAAATAATACTGCATTTGAAAGATGTCCTTTACATCAATAATAGACATCCCAATGAAAAGCAAACTGCCAATCAATATAGGAACAATCCACTGATTTACCTTAATTAATCCTGAAACATCTCGTAAAAAAACGACATAGCAAATAACTGCCAATAAACAACTGCCAATTAATCCATTTATTTTAAATTCTTGCTCAAAATACGCTCCAAATCCAGCAATCATAATATAAAAAGTAATTAAAATAAATAGATTAATTACTGTATTAAAAACTTCTAAACATTTTTCATTTTTTATAAACCCATTTAAAAATGCTTTGTAATTTTCCACTTTCTCTTTCTGACTAATATTTAAAACTTTATATATTACAACTGCTAACAAAATACTAGAAACAACAATTCCAGCAATTCCATTTATTCCATATTGATAGAAAAAAATATAAATTTCTTGCCCAGATGCAAATCCCGCACCCACTAATGTTCCTATAATAACAAATAAGGCTTTTAAAACTTTACTCATAAACTTATTCCTTTACGGCTTTTCTTTAACTAATTTTGTAATAGTTTATGAATTTTATTAAAATTTATTCTCGTGTCCAATTGGGGACGTTTCTTATTGAGACATTTTTATGTTAATAATAATTTAAAATAATAAATAATGTATATACTATTTTATGAAATTAAATGTGCAAATGTAAGAATATTAGCCATTTAATGAATAAAATCGTATATACATTATTTTTGTTAATCAAAATGCAATATGTTAACATAAAAATGTTTTGAAAAGAAACGTCCCTAATTGGACTCTATTTTTTCCTTCTTCTTTTTTGCCATACAATTAATCCTATTAGGATAATCACTACTGGCACGGCAAAGATAATAACTCTAACAACTGTATCTTGTTGTTCTGTTGCTGTATATGTGACTGTTCCTGTACTCTTTCTCGCTGTAATGTCTTCTTCTCTGTCTGATAAGTATGCTAAAGAATTTAATGCTAAGTCTTTGTTATAAGCAAGTTGAACAGCAGGATATTGTGAATTTTCAGCTAATTGATAGTCTGAAATGAAATAGTTTTCTCCATAAATAATTAATGTTGATGTTACTGCTGATTCTCCTGTTTCTTCATTTGCTTCTGTGATTGTTTTCTCTAATTCTGCTCCTACAACAAATGAACCTGTTTCTTCTCCCTCTGCTGCACTTGTTGTACTATTTTCAAAGTTTGTTCTAAAATATGCACTTTCACTGGTTGTTGCTAAGTCTGTTTCTGTAACATTTAGTTCTTCTAATCCATCTTCATTAATATTTACTTTTGTTGCATTTACAAAAATAACACCATCACTATATATATCTTCTGTTATGTCTGAATATCCTAGGTTTGGAAAAATTAAGTCTGGAGAGCCAGATACCATTCTTGATGAGTCTGTTTCTCTAATAATTCCAACTTCAAATGGATTAACACCATACAATGCTAGCACTTCATTTACATTTGGTAAATCCATTGTATTTGACATAGCTGCATTTAACCATAAAATATTTCCCCCTCGATTAATATAATCGATAATTGCTGTTTTAGTTACATCATCAAAGTCTTTTGAAGGTGAAGTGATTACTAGTGTATCACAATCTTCTGGAACATTTCCTGTTGATAAAATGTTTAATGTATCCACTTCCATAATTTCATTTTGTAAATATACACTGAAATAATACATGTTATAGTCTAATGTAAAGTCACTATAGCCTTCTAAGAAATATACTTTTGGAATGTCATCTGTTGTAACAGATAAAATGGCACTTGTTAGTTTTTCTTCTGCAATACTAATGGTTTCATATGTTGTAGAATCATATGTTACTAAATCACTTGATGTTAAAACTTTTGAACGGTCTCCACATTCTACAATAATTCCTGATGAACCACTCTCTATTCCGTATTTTTCTGCTAAATCTGGTCTACTATCTGCATCAACTGCTTCTGCAGTAATTCTTTCATTTGCACTTTTATATTGTTTTGCCAATGATAAATCTGAATCATCATCTGAATAATTAACAAAATAGATATTGACATCTTTATCAATGTCTTTTACTCTTTCTTTACTCTCATCTGTTAAAGTATATAATTTGTCTTGTGTAAAGTCTAATGGTGTCAAGTCTAAATTATGCATACCAAATGTAATTGCTACAAAAACGGCAATGATTAATAATATTAATATACATGTTTTCGTTCCATCAATTATCCAGTTTTTCTTTATTTTTTGAACAAATTTACTTGTTTCTTTATCTTTCTTTTTATTCTTTTTCTCTTTTGGCTGTTTTTCTTTTTTAGCCTTTTTTTCTTTAGATGTTTTGTCTTTTTTATCTTTCTTCTCTTTTTGAAGCGTATTTTCATTTTTTAAGTTTTCTTCTTTTTCCTTCAATTCTACTAACCTCCTTACCTTACACTTTTTCTTCTTTGCATAACAATGACTGTAAGCAAGATACACATAATTGTAAAAGTAACAAATGTTACTGTATCTGCAATATCAATTTGTCCTGATGGAAAATTTGTAAATAAATTGATTAATGAAAAATCTGTAAATACATCACTAAAATTTGGTAAAAACCAAGTTAATATGAAAAATCCTATTGTTATAACACCTGCTACAATTTGATTTTCTGTTATGCTTGAAGCTAATAATCCAAAAGATATATAGCTCATGGCAAGTAGTAAAAATCCTAACAAAGTTACTAGTGCTGTTGTTAAATGTGGTGCTCCAAAAAAGGATAGTATACCAAAATACATAAATGTACAAAGTTCTGTAATTACTACAATCAATGTAGCTGATATGAATTTTCCTAAAACAATTTTTGTAATGCTAATTGGTGATGTTAATAATAATTGTTCTGTTCCTGATTTTCTTTCTTCTGCCATTGTTCTCATGGTAAGAATTGGTGTAATAAATGTTAAAATCGTTGCTCCTGAATAGAAAATATATTCAAAGTTTGTACTTTGATAGTAAAATACATCTGTATAGAAAAATATACTAAACATTACTAAAAATAATCCTATAAAAACATAACCTACTGGTGACAAGAAATAGGATTTAAATTCTTTTTTGACAATTGCCCACATTATTTATTTCCTCCTTCGATTAATTTCATAAATGCATCTTCTAAGGTTGTATCTGCTTTCTTCATTTCAAAAATAGTTATATTTTCTTTTGCAAATTCAGAGAAAACTTTTTTCCTTAAATCAACATTTTTATCTGCTTCTATTAAATATTGTTTTGTTCCATCTTCATTTTCTTGAACTAACTCTATATTTTTTATTTCTTTTATTTTATCTTTAATATTTGCTATTTTATTTTCTGTATCTTCTACTGTAACATAAAGACAATTATTTTTATTAACTCTATTTTCAAGATTTTCTGGTGTATCAATTGCTACGATTTTACCTTTATTAATAATAATAACTTTGTTACAAATTTGACTAACTTCTGATAAAATATGAGAACTTAAGATAATGGTATGTGTTTTTCCTAGTTCTTTTATTAAGTTTCTAATTTCTGTGATTTGTTTTGGGTCTAGACCTACTGTTGGTTCGTCCAAAATCAATATTTTAGGCTCTCCTACTAATGCACCTGCCATACTAACCCTTTGCTTATATCCTCTAGATAAATTTCTCGTTAATTTGTTTTGTACTTCCTTTAAACCAGTTTGTTCAATAACCTTTTGTACCTTATCTTTTCTGGCTTTCCTATCTACATGTTTTAATTCTGCCATATATGTCACAAATTCTTTTACTGTTAAATCTGTATAAAGAGGTACCCCTTCTGGCATATAGCCAATTTGCTGTTTTGCTTTTTTTGGTTTTTTTAAGGTATTATATCCTTCGATTGTTACCTCCCCAGATGTTTGTTCAATGTAGCCAGTTAAAATATTCATTGTCGTACTTTTTCCGGCACCATTTGGACCAAGTAAGCCTATAATTTCTCCATCATTGATAGAAAAACTAATATCTTCTACGGCTACTGTTTTTCCATACTTTTTTGTAACATTTTTTACCTCTATCACAAAAATTCCTCCTTTGATTTTATTAATATTATGAACATATTATCATTTATCTTTTAAGATGTAAAGAATTTCACAAAAAATTCACATTACACGCTTAGGGAAACTTAGATTTGCAAAATTCGACATGTTATTTTTTATTCTGATAAATACAATTTTCTAAAATAAATTTTCCTTTTTATTTTTCTCATATTTTTTCTTTTCAGACATATCCATTAGTTAGGAAATGAGGTTTATTTATGAATATGTTTTACCCATTAATCATATCGTTCACTATCATCTTTTTCGCGGAACTTGGAGATAAGACACAAATTATGGTTTTATCATTTTCCACAAAAAGTAAAACAAAAAATATATTAATTGGTATTGCCCTAGGAACATTCCTTAGCCATGGAATGGCAATTTTATTAGGAAGTAGATTGGGTTCTATTTCTAATGCCCATTTTTCTTATCTGTTAAACCTATTTACATATATTTCTTTTATCCTATTTGGCATAATTGGTTTCATTTCCATGAAAAAAAATTCTTCGCCCGCAGATAACGAAGAAACCAACAAAGCTGGTCTTATTTCAAAACTGACTAAATTAAGATTAAATTACATATTTATTATTGCTTTTTGTATTTTAATTGGAGAATTGGGTGATAAAACTTTTCTTTCTTCTATTGGACTTGGAATTCAATATCCAGAGTATAAACTTTCTTTGATAATTGGCTCTATTTTGGGAATGGTTTGTAGTAATGTTTTGGCCATTGTTTTTGGGAAACTGATTAGTATGAAATTTAATCAGCATTTGATAGAAATCATTTCTAATAGTTTATTTATTATATTTGGTATATTGGGTTTATTGTTTAATGTATGAGATTTCTTGTTACTGTGCAGTGTTCAATTTCTCGAAGGTATATATATTATATTTTAAGCGAGTTTCGGAGATTTTTTTGATTTTTTGTCTTAAAATGATTGACACGGGGTTAGATTTGTGCTATTATATTTATTGTTATTTAGCCATGGGTCAGTAGCTCAGGTGGATAGAGCACAGGCCTTCTAAGATTGTTGCCATACTTTCAAGAGTATTGCTAAATCTTGGATTGAGAGTTTGCTGATGATTTCTCTAACAAATTCTCTAACAAATTGTACTTTGGTATTAAATAAAAATATCTAAAAAATGAATATGGGTCAATAGCTCAGCTGGATAGAGCAATGCCCTTCTAAGGCATGGGTCGGGGGTTCGAATCCCTCTTGGCTCACCACTTTAAAGAGATTTTTATTCTCTACCAAGTACGTTTAAAATATTTATGCTTTGCATAGATATTTTTTTTTGCATTTTTTTGAACATCTAATTTTCACTAAATATTCTCTCAACCGCTCTTGCAGTTTCTAATTGTCTTTGGTAATCACTTCTCGTATATCTATTTGTTGAAGAAACACTTTGATGCCCTAACCAGTCTTGTAAATCTCTAATGTCTACACCTTCCATATGTAGTAATGTTGCATTTGAATGTCTTAAACCATGAGGTGTTATTTTCTTTAAATTATTCCTTCTAATAATCTTGCCAAATCTTTTGGTAAAATAATTTGGTAAAATAAAGTCTCCATTGTCATGAACAAATAAATATCCATCATAAGTATGATTATAAGTATTTCCATAAAATTCTTTACATTTTTCTATTCTTTCTATTTTGTTTATAATATCTTTTTTTATTTCTGGAAATATTGGAAGTGTCCTATACCCTTTTTTTGATTTTGTTTTATCAAGAAAATACAACTTTTGCTCTGCATCTTTGTTGTCATCTTGTAAGGCAACATGGTTAATTATAAAATAATCCTTTTCTAAATCAATAACCTCAATTCTAATTCCAAGTATTTCACTTCTTCTTAACCCATAGTAACTAGCAAATTTAGCAGGTAATTCTATTGGATCATCTTTTAATACTTTAAAAAGATTTAATATTTCTGGTTTATTATAAGTAGAAACTTCTACTGTTTCTATTGTTATTGGGTTTACTAAATCAGTAGGGTTATACCTTACTAATTTCTTTTTTAGTAATGAATTAAATGCACTACTTATATTATCCTGGTAATGGTCAATAGAACTATTTTTTAAATTTTTTTCATTTCTTAAAAAATTATAAAAGTCATCTAAGTCATCAGCCGTTATTTCTTTTACCGTTTTTTTATGTTCTTTTATTGTAAAATACTCTTTCATATAATTTTCAACATTTCTTTTATATCCAGTATAGGTATTTTTAGCCACTGTATTTTTTATTATATTTTTTAGCCAATATTCCATATATTCGTAAAAGTCCCAATCAGCTTTTGTTGTTACATTTGGATTATAGTTTGTTGTATTTAATTGAACCATATCCTGAAATTCTACAATGCTAATTTCTTTTTTAGCATCATTACTTTGGTCTATTTCTTTTTTAAATAACTGTACTACCTCTTTTGCAACATTATTAGCGTTTCTTATATTTCCTCTACCAGCACGAACCCCTGTTGTGCTCCAAAATGTTTTCCAGTTACCGTTAATATAATATTTTATTACACATTGGTAAATTCCATCTTTATTTTGAACGGAATATGTTATATCTTTTGTAATTTCACCTTGATTGATTGCTTTTTTTATCCTTACTAATATTTTTTGTTTACTTGCTTCACTTAACATTTTTCTCCTTTCTAAAAAAAGCAAGTAGGATTTGTCTAATTACTGTTTAGTAATTATAACACTTTCCCACTAGCTTAATCAATGTCAAAAAACACATTTTATTTTTCCATCAAATACTTTATAATACTGGATTTTGGAATAAAGTAATCTCTACCAATTTTTTTAGAATATATCTTTTTTTCTTGCAATAATTTATATATTTTATTTTTTCCTATTTTGGGTAACATCTTTTTTAAATCTTTTGCTTTTACAACATCTGGATACTCTACAAATAAGTTTTCAAAATAATCTTCGGTTAATTTATTGTTCATCTTTATCACTTCCATTTTTAGTTTGCTCTAATTTATTTCTTGCCCAGTCTTGTGCATTAGCAATATTTTCTATAAGATTTCTAGGATATAATTTAAAACACTGTTTCATTTCTATACCTAATGTTACTGGATTTATCTTACCTGTATATTTTGAACTTTGCATATAATCAAGTGCTACCTGTGCATAAGCAATAGCCTCTTTTTTATTCATCTTTGACACCTCCAATAAAGGTTTCAAATAATGTAATGATATTGTCCCATTTTACTTCTGAACTATCTCTAATACAAATTTCACATTTTTCAATATAAGAAAAATCTTTTTTTCTTCTTATAGATATTTCTAACTTTTGATAATCATTAGCAGTATAATTAATTTCTGCATATATTTTACTTTGCTTAGTATTTAAATTGTCTGCTAACTTAAATACTTTTAATAATTTTTGTTCCATAACTTGATACCTTTTACAAGTATATAACTTGCTTACCTTTCTTTTACATATTTAGGTACATCTGCAGTACGCCCAAGCTCCTCTCTAAATTCGTACCTATGTTTTGAAGGGTTATATTTGTAAGCACTTTTATTCCATTTCCTATAATTCTCATCAGTTAATTTATTTGATTTAGATAATTCCATAGATGCTTGTATATGTTGTGTTTGTACGAAAGAATAATTATCTTCTATTCTTTTATTTTCTCTTTTTTGTTTAATAAAATTATTCTGGTCTAGCTTTCTTTTTTCTTTTGAGTTTTCTTTTCTAAAATTTTTTTCTTCCTTATACCTAAAATCTGTCTTAATAACTTTTGTTATATATGCTGAGGTTACTCTTGTTTTTTCTGCTATTTCTTTTACTTTTAAATGTTCAATATAAAACAGGTTAAGGATTTTATCTTTTAAGTTTTCCATGTAATACCACCTTGCTATATTATTGGTTAATTTTTTGTCGACACTTTTTAGATATGACAATACTATTAGAGAAACTATTTAATCTCTAATTCTTTCATTTTTTTAGCAAAGGCTTCTTGTCTGTTTTTCTTTTCCTTTATCTCTTTGTATAAACGATATTTTAGTTTTAGCTTTGGAATTAAAATATCGAATATAAAAAGTAATAATACAAGGGATATTCCTAATAATAGACATCTGACAAACATAATCTATATTTTCTCCTTTCATAAATTTAGGTAAAGGACAGATAAGAGCTAGTCCAACCTGTCCTTTTTAATATAGTGCTTCCTTAAAATTTGCCCTTCATTATAGATACATCCAAAAAAAGTTAAAAATCCGACCGTTATTTTAAAATTTATAATTTTTAATTCCTTTTATTAATTTTTCTATTATGTATTGGTACCTATCTTCATCTCCGTATGAGTATCTTAAAATCATATTTCTTTTTCTTTCTATTATTTTGATAAGTGAAATTTCATCTCCAGATTGTGCTTTTAATCCTAATTCATATAAACTTTCTTTTTTCATTATGAAACATCTCCTTTAAAATATTTTTTAATTTTATTTAATGCACGCCTTTTTATTCTAGTAACAGAATCAGAGCATATTTTTAGTATTTTACTTGCTTCTTTACTTGTTAATTGTTTTTCAAATAACAAAAAAATCACTGTCATTTCAATATTTGACAGTGATTTTAAGGCACGAACAAGCATAGGATTATCAAAAAACTCGATAAAGTTATCTACATCTTTTAGATTATAGATTTCATCTTCATTCATTAAATAATTATCCATATATTCAAAGTTATTTTCATCATCTATAATCTTTAGTTCATTTGTTTCTTTAGTAATTTCATTACGGTAATACTTTTTAGAAGATAAAATAATAGTTTTGTTAAGGAAACTATCAAACCTTTCTTCTTTAAAGTCATTTTTATTTTTCATAGTGTTCCTCCTAAATTTAAAATTTAGGCTTGATATTCCTATTCAAGAGGAACGTATAAAAATAAAAACCTCCTTTCTCAAAAAATAAAAAAGACTTGATATCCTTGTTTAAA
The DNA here is from genome assembly GCA_949294555.1 of uncultured Eubacteriales bacterium. Classification (GTDB taxonomy): domain Bacteria; phylum Bacillota; class Clostridia; order TANB77; family CAG-508; genus CAG-269. Next base: position 56,826 of record CASFHP010000003.1, on the reverse strand, counting down.
AATTATCTTAGGTACATTGATCCGTTTCTTTTGCAATACATTCTCTTTAAACAGGGATACCAACCCCTGCCTAAAATATACATAAAAAAAAGCGCGAAATTTGTAGAATTTTTGGGGCTGTTTTATGGGAAAATCTAGTATTGAAAGATATTAATATAGTAGAATTATTGAAAATAAACGGATGACAAAAAAAGACATACTTTGACAAAGTATACATTTTCATGTTTGTGCAGTATGTAATGTTTTTGGCAAAGAATATAAAATATATGTAATAAAGTATATATGAATGGAGGGTATTACATGGCATTAGAAAAATTGCTAATTGGTGATAGAATTAGATTAATCAGAGAAGATGTTTTTGAGGATTCTAGGAAAGAATTTGCAAATCGATGTGACTTAAATGAAAGATATGTAGGACAATTAGAAAGAGGAGAGTTTTTATTAAGTTTGAAGGCACTTGATAAAATATCAGTATCAACTGGCACAGATGCAGATTATATTTTATATGGAAATAGAAAAAGAAACATAAAACATAAATCTAAGATGCGAGAAAACTTAATTCACTATATAGAAAATGCAGAAATGGATGAAATTAAAGTCATATATAATAGTGTCTTTAGTATTGTAAGCTATATGAATAAGAAAAAAATAAATAAGAAACAGTAAAAAATTTTTTATTTTAAATAATAAAAATATATATATTGATAAAGATAAAAAAGAAAGATATAGTAATATAATCATATTTCTATATCTTTTATAAATTCTCTTCTAATTTTTTGTAATCAATATTTAAAATTTTACAAATAGCAAGAAGTTCAAAATCTTTTAACATTACTCTTCCAGTTTCTATTCGATATACATGACTTCTATCTATACTTATACCCATTAATTGTAATTGTTCAGCTAAATCTTCTCTAGACATATTATGTTCTAATCTGTATTTTTCAATTGTTTTGCCAGATATATTAGGCAGACCATTATATTTTCTCATTAAAAAAACTCCTAAAATTTATATTTTACTTGATTTTAGTATAAAACTAATGTAGAATTGATGTTAAGTTGACATCAATATTGTTGGTTAATTATTAGCATAATATACAATTATAAAAAAATAATAACTATCTAATGATTAGATAGAGAAAGAGAGTAAAATATATGCAAAGAGATACAGGAATTATAAGAAAAGTTGATAAATTAGGTAGGGTAGTAATCCCTATGGAGATTAGAAATCAATTTGAAATAGTTGAAGGAACCCCAGTAGAAATGTTTATAGAAAACAATAATATAATATTAAGAAAATATGAACCTAATTGTATGTTTTGTGGAAATACAATGGATTTAATACAATTCAAAAATAAGCTTATATGTAAAGATTGTATAGAAAAAATAGATAAAGGAAATTAATATGGGAAGAATATTTTATAATTTAACAAAGTTATCAAGTAAAGAATTAAGAAAAGCAGAAAGATTTGTATATTATAGATGTAATTTTAAAAGACTTAATTTTAAATTAATATTATTAGCAATCATGTTTTTAATATCTATAGATTATGCTATGTATGATGAAAATGGGAAAGTTCTTATACTACTTTGTGTAATGCTATTGTTTGAAATTGTATTTGCTCCATTTTTGGAAATGTATCAAAAAAGTGAAGATACATGGGTGTTAGAAGTATATAATAATTATATAGTATTAGGAAATTTAAAAGATAAAATAATGATTCGATATGAAGAAATTACTAATATTATGGAAAATAAAGATTTTTATTTTCTAGTTTTTAGAAAGAGTGCTATACCAATAAATAAAAATTCTTTTATTAGTGGTAATAGTAAAGAATTTAAAGATTTTATATTGCAAAAAATATATTAATGAAATCAATAAAAAATTATAAAAATCTGTTGCATATTTTTTTTATCAATGATATATTGAATGAAACAAAAGACATAGAGAAACCAAAGATAAAAAAGATAGTAATGTAAATGTTAAATGTTTATATTACTGTCTTTTTTATATGATAAGTTAATGGACAATAAAAAATATCGCTATGTTGCGATATCTTTTAATTATTTAGTAATATCATCTACACTACTTTTAATATAAGATGTGATTTTTTTAATGGATTTTTTATGTACTTTTTTTATATTGCTTATTTCTACATTTTCAAATTTTAATTCTTTTTCTAGCACTCTTTTTATAGTGATATCATCTAATCCCCAAAAAGTTAGAAGAGATATTTTAAAGACTAATTCAATATAGGTATTATCTATTGTTGCAGTGGTTTCACTTTTTATAATATCACAGATGCTATTATATATTTGTTTCCCATGTTTGGCTTCAAACATTTCTGTAAAATTCATTTTTAAAAAATCCATTTTTAAAATCCCCCTTATTCTCACTTTTAATATACCATATTTTTTAGATTTTTATAATTTATTTGCTAAAGTTAAAAAATCTTCTCGATTGGTACCTAAATATAATTTTGTTGTATTTAAACTATTATGCCCAGCTTGATTAGCAACTTGATCTAATGTATATCCTGCATTTCGTAAAGCGTTTTCACAAAAGAAAGCTCTTAATAAATGTGGATGCAATTTAGCAATTTTGCATAATTCTTTATATTTATTTAGTAATCTGTTACAAAAATTTCTATTTATCGGATTTAAATTGCTTTTTGTTTTTTGGCTTATAAACAAATAAGGATTTTGAGTATTGATATTTTTTCTTTCTTGTAAATAGTCAGTAAGTGCATCATACATGAGATTGTTAATTATGACTTGTCTAAATTTATTACCTTTTCCTAGAACATTTATATATCTTTCCTCTAGTTTAATATCAGAGATTTTTATATGGACTAATTCACTTTCTCTGAAACCTCCATTTGTTAACAATATAATAAAACAGTAATCTCTCTTTCCATTTTTTATATCTTTGGCTGCATAATGTTTTAATTTATTAATTTCCTGTTTTTGAGGTATTTCTTTATTAATAATTTGAGATTGGATTTTTATATAATCTTTATCTAATATTACAATATTAGTTTGAATGTCTTTTTGGACTAAAAATTCATTATATGTTCGTAAAGATGTTAGTTTTCTATTAATTGTTTTGGGTAAAATATTTTTATTTAATAAATATTGCTTATACATTTTTATATCAGCTGATAAAAGTATAGTTAAATCTTCACCGTATGAATCTTTATAATATTCTTCAAATATTTTTATATCACTAAAATAACTGTCAATTGTATTTTGAGATAATCTTTTATCCTCCAGATATTCTTTAAAGCCATTTAACATTAAAATCACCTCTTTCAATTATGTTACATTTTATTAATACTATTTTATATGATTATGTTACATTTTTCGCGTGAAATTTGTCGAAAACAAAAATAAATGTATCATAATCGCAATTATGTAACATTATTTTTTCTTTAAATTTTTGCTCTATATACACCTATAGAGCAAGTATGATTATTTTTTCATTGGTAGTGTTTCTATCATAATTCTAATTCCTGTGGAAACACCATTTTTATAATATAGTTGATTTTCTCTAACATGATAATCAGAAAACGTTTCATCTCTTTTTCTTAGTAATTCCATTAATCTTTTTTTTGTGTTAGGATGGATTCTTTTTTCTATAAATTGATTTAGATTTTCTGATGCTTTGGAAGTTTCTTTTTTATATTCTGTAAGTTTTACATCTTTCATATCAAAAGCATCGATATCTTCCATTTTTTCAAATGCTATGTCAAAGAAATCTTCTTTTAGATTCTTCATAACGTATACCTCCCTTCTTGTAATAATTCTATAAAAGTATTTTCAATAATGGAACTCGAAAACAGTGTCAATTTTTTTTGTTTGTAACCATTGATACTGTAAGGTTAGAGTATAATTTTTTTGTGTCAATTTTTAAAATCCCTACTAAAAATACTTAAAAATATTGAAATATCAACGAAAATTTTTTTTGTTTTGTGTTTATTGAAATATGAAAAAAATTATTTTAAAATATAAGTGTGTAATAAGATTATGTTATAGTTATTAGATAACTATAACTACCCATAAAAGAATAACTTTTATGGCATAACTACTAAAATTTATAGTTAGTAGCAGTATTTCTACATATTTTGTATGTAGCATAAAATGGGTATTTAGCCGAACAAATATATAGATTATTTGTTATGCTTAAATATAAAAGAAAGTAATAATTCTAAAAGCCTATCCCAACCCCCGCTTTTAGTTGTTACTTTCTCTTTTTTTACCCAAATTTAAGGAAAGGAGGATATATCAAAAAAATCTTTTTTACACAAAAATAGAGGAAGGAGATTTAGTTATGATGGAACATGGATTTACTTTTGAATTGTATGAAACCATATTTACAAACTGTTTTATACATACTTCAACATATCCTAACGGCGATTTACAACTTAGTTTATTTGGAATTGATCCAGCTACAAATGAAACCGCTCACTTTGCTGATATCACATTAGAACAAAACCGTAAAGTTTTAAGAGAAGATGAAATTGTAGTAGATTGCAAATTCAAGCCTACTTTAATACCTCAATTACTTGAATTAGGTATTATAAAGGAACAAACTGGAATATGCCCTATTGAAGATACTTTATACCCAGTTTACACAATCGACTTAATAAAAGCTCAAGAAAAAAGTTATCGTATGCAAGAACTAATTGCAGCGTAGTAAGAATGAAAGGAATGAAGAAACATGGAACAAACAAGATATTCTAATTTACCAGTGATTCGGAAGAGTACAGCACCGGTGAACAAGTACCAGTTGGAAATGGCAAAAAAAGAGCAAAAGAATTGGGACATTTTATTGCAAAAATACAAGACAGGTATATGCAAGGATATTTACAAAGATTTGACCAACTATACAAAGGAAAAACAAGCATTGAAATAGAGTTTGTTACAGAAGAACCTTTTTCTGCAAAATACTCACGAAATAATCAATCAGGACAAGTATGTTATTGTATGTTTGGATCAGATGAGGCAAATCAAAAAACACAAGATGGTTGGCAAAGAATTAAATGCTTAGGACAAGAATGTCAATATAGACAAAAGAAAGAAATTGGTCCACCTGATTGCCGAAAAGTAGGTTGGCTAAAGTTTTTAATACCTAAAATTGCAACAGATAGAATATGGCTTATGAAAATCACAAGTAGTCAAGCAATAGATACACTTGATGAATATTTTTCTTTACAAAAAGAGCAAGGTAACAGTGTCAAAGGAAAATATATTTTATTCTTAAAACAAGTTGAAAATTCAAAGAAAGGAAAAACATTTAATAATTATATCGTTGATATTATGAAAAAAGAAGATTTTATTTCTAATAAACAAGACCCAGCAGAAGTTAAAAATACAGTAAAACAATTCACAACAAATGAACAAACTGTGAATAACAATGTAGATAACATTGAAGAATCGGCAAAAGAAACTGTAAAACCAAAGAAAACAGGAACTAAAAAAACAACAACTACTAAACCTACAAAAGTAAAATCTAAAAAGGTTAAAACAGTTGCAATCTCAAAAAAACCTGATTTAGATAAATGCTACTATTTTACAAAATACCATACTGAAACTTTTACAAAAGATGGCAAACCAAAGGATTATTTTATTGGCGAGTTTTACAACATGAAAGATGAACCAGTAAATCTTGTTGTCAAACCTGACCTTATAGACGCAATACTAGAATGTGGTATTGGTTCTATATTTGAAACAGAAATACAAGAGTTCAAAGATAAAAAAATTTTGATAGATATAAAATTCGTACAAAATAATGAAAAAAATACAGAACAAAATAAAATAGCAGCATAAGAATGTCAGGATAGGAAATTCTCATACTACTATCTATTTACAATTTTTTTCTTTTGTTGTGTTTATAATACACAAAAAAAATCATAATGTCAATGGTAATTCAAAAATTTAGAAAGGAAGATTTACCATGCACTATAAATTCAAAAAAGGTCAAAAAGTCTTTGTAAAAGGTTTTGGTAAAAATAATCATAAATACTATTCAAATATACCAGCAATTATAGTTGAATATGATGCATATTATGATGACTATATTGTTAAGTTTAAAAACCAAACCGAAGATTGGATATCTGCGGTAGATATAAGAAAACCTTTTGAAAGGACTGGCAAAAGAAAGCGAAGACGAAGAAGAAAACCAAAAAGAAAAATCTAAGAAAAGGAGTCAAGCTATGAAAGTTAATTATATAAAAACAATTCGGATTTAGAAAATTCAAAGGAATATTTGAAACTTCTTTATATGATATTACTAACATTACAGGTAAAAATCGTTCTGGAAAAAGTAATATATTATATGCACTTATAAATATCATGTTAGGAACTAATCTTACAGGAGATGAAAAATCTTGTCTTATCAATCGAGACCGTGATTCTTCTTATGGAGAGCTACATTTTACAGATAATCAAGGAATTAAACATATATTGATTCGTATAAAAAACAGAGTTGGAAATAAAAATAATGTCCTAACACTTGACGGAAAATCAGTAACTCAAAACGATTTAGTTAGTTTCTATAAAGATAAGAAATTGTTTTTGTCTATCATAAATCCACTATATTTTTTAAGCAAAAAACCAGCAGAGCAAAAAGAGATGGTTGATAAATACTTGTCTGATATAAAACCTATGGAAATATTTAAAACTTTAAGTGATTTACAACAACAGACCTTACTTAATAGATATTTTAGAATATCTATAAGAGAAATATATGATAAGTTAGATGAAAGTGAGCTTAAAGAACTTTATATTTCTAATAAATTACAAGAAATTACTAATAAAAGATTCGATGAATTATCACAAAAAGAATTGTTTAGTAGTTTTAAAGATATAGTTTTAAAAGACATAAAGTATTACTATATGCTTTCTCAAAAAGAGCAAGAGGAATTTATAAATACTCATATATTAAATATCTTTATGGATATAGCATATAACAATTTAAGTCAAGAAGAACAAAAACTATTAGAAGGCATCCCTCAAGATGTACCAAAATATATAACAGAACTAAATCAAGATATAAAAAAAGCAGAAAGTTATATTACTTCTTTAAATGGAAAGATTGAATATGCACAAAATATCGTAGATGAAAAATTGCCTGAAAAAAAGAATTTTGAAAAGGAAACAGAATTAACACTTTCTTATCAAGAGTTAGATTCTTTATCTAACAATAAAGAAATTCAAGATAAGGAGGCTCAAAAGAAAAAAGTCGAGGATTTAGAAAAAGAAATTTTAAACATATCAACAGAAATTCAAGAACTAGATAAATCCATGAAAGAAGGCAAGAAAAAATATTTAGCAATAAAAGATGGTACAGACTGCCTTTGCCCTACTTGTGAACAACATATACAAGATCAAGCAAAAGAAAAGACTATTGCTAATATGAAAAAAGATTTAACTGATGCTTTTAATAAAAAGAACACATTAGAAGCAAAGGAAAAAGAATTAAAATTAAAACTTACAATGGAAAGATGTCAGTATCATGCACTTGGTGGAGATACAAGTATAGATAACAGTAAAAAAATTGCCAATATAAATGAGAATATCAAAGCACTCGAAAAAGAACAAAAAGAAGTCGAAAGATTTAACAATGAAATTGCTGTGAAACAGAAAAATATTCAAAATGCTAAAAGCGATATATCTCATTTCAATAAGCAAATTTCTATACAAAATAAATATATTAGTGATTTAAAAGATGCAAGGAAAGTAGCTCAAAAACTATATATTTCCTACATTGAAGAAAAAATGAAACTTGCAAAAGTATATTTAAAAGATGTCAAAATCAAGTTTTATTCTGTACTTAAAACTACTGGAGAAATAAAGGATGATTTTATTATTACATATAAAGGAAATCCACTATCTAATTTATCCAGGTCAGAAACTATTGCAACAGCTTTAGAATTTGCTAATATGTTTAACAGAATTGCAAAAACTAACTTTCCTATTTTCATAGATGATATGGAAAGTTGTGCAGATTACGATTTCATAAAAGAGTATTCAAATAATTCTCAGCTAATTGTTTCAAGTGTTAAAAAAGGCTCAAACTTAAAAATTGCAGATTATAACAACAGTGATAATTACACTATTATAAAGCCTGTTATATCAGGTTGTAGAACTATGAATACATACAAAAAAGATATTGCTACTATTCAAAAAGCAGCATAAATATTTATGAAAAAGGCAGATACATTCTGTCTTTTTCTTATAAGTAAAGGAGCGCAAATATGTACGAAGTAAAAAATGCTCAATTCAAGAAGATATATGATGAGTTATGTTATTATCGCGATAGATTAGAAGTATTTTCGGATTTTGTTAAAATATGTGCAATAAGTATTTACAATTCTTTCGCAAAAGATCAAATGTTAGAAAAAGAGTATTTAAGAATTATAAATTCATACAATAAAAATGAACAAAATCTATTTGCAAAAATGTTCGGAGAACTAATTATGATGTACGAGGATAGTAAAGAAATTGTAGACATATTAGGTCCGATTTATATGAATACAAAGTCCAAAGACAAAAAATTAGGCCAAGTTTTTACACCAGAATATGTTGCTGAATTTATTGCAGAAATGAGCATAGAAAAATTCGACAAGTTTAAAACTGAAATAGAAAAGAATGGATTTATAACAGTTATGGATCCAGCATGTGGCTCTGGTCGGCCTTGTTTTAGCTTATGCTAAGGTGTTAAAAAAGTATAACATAAATTATCAAACAGAATTACTTGTAGATGTAACAGATATTTCCGACATATGTGTTTATATGGCTTATATACAACTTTCATTATATGGAATACCAGCTATTGTAAAGTGTGGGAATTCATTAACACAAGAAATAAAATTTAAACTGGTAACACCTCTATATTTCCTACAATATTGGAAATTTAGGAATGTTTTTACAAAAAAATCAGAAAATAATATAAACTCAAATCAAACTATTGTTGATAATACAATACAAAATAATTTTAAAGAGGTTATGGTAAAAGGAAATTGCCAAATCTCTTTTTTTTAAAGAAAGGAAGATTTACATATGAAAATAAAATGTTTATTAGTAATGCCAAATAAAGAGGTACAAAGAGTTAAAATACCAGGAAGTTTAAAATTTGTAAGAGCTTTAATAGGTAATGATTTATTAAAAATAAGAGTAAATAAAAACAACATAATTATTGCTAATCAAAATGCAGGAAATGATGAGTTCAACAGAATTTATCAAGGATATATCTTATACGGAACTTTTTTAGTTGTTTCTATAAAAAATAAAAAGCTTACTTCAATGAAAAGAAAAGATACAAGAGAATTTTACAATATGTTTAAACTTGCGAAGCATGAAAAGAAAATAGCAAGATACAAAGAGGAATTTTTGGAAGAATACTATTACAGACAAAGAAAAATGAAAGTTAAAAATAGAAAGCATAATAAAGAGGTTATCTTTAAAAATGCAGCATAAGTAAGAAAGGAAGGAATTATATTATGAAATATTTAGCAATGGTTGTACTAAACCCAAACATTAGCAAAAGAAAAATTGATTTTATTCAAGGAGGAATTGTAAGTCTTTTTGAACAAAAAAGCAGAGTAAACAAGACCTACTTTTTAGGAAAACGTAAGTTAGACTATCCTGTAAAGAAATTTGAAGAAGGGTATCATATAAAATTTGAGATAGATTCAAATGAAAAGAAAATAGCACAAATCAAAAATATTTTAAAGTCTAATAGCAATGTTATCTTCAACTTTATTGTTAACAATGAGGCACAAAAGAACACTTTACCAATTTTAAGAAAAGTTAGAAATCCATTTAAACATTCACCAAAGGTTAATTATTTTGAACCTATATCAGCATCAAAAAAAGTCTATATGTTAATTAGCAAAAATCTTAAATTACCTTTTTCTGAGTCAGATATACTTGCTATGAGTGAAGACATAGACAGACTATTTGAGATCGCAGTCAAAAAAATACAAGAATATGTGTATGTAAAAGGCTTTCATACTGTCAGAGAATTAAAAAATATGAAAGACATTGAAAATGAACTAAGAAAGTATTGGAAAGTACAATTTACATTGGGCGACAACATAAATGTAGGTCAAGAATTATTAATACAAGAAAAATCAATGATTTAAGGAGGTTTTTAGTCATGAATAATTACGAAACAATTTTTTTGATGAAAGATGACATTACAGAAGAGCAAAGAAATGCTGTTGTAGACACAATAAAACAATATCTTAATAAAAATGCAAAAATATCAGATGAGGAAAATTTAGGTAAAAAGAAATTAGCTTATGAAATTAGAAAATATGAATATGCTTATTTCTATATAATTTATTTCAACGGAAAGGCTAGTGTTGTACCTGAATTAGAAAGAAATTACAGAATAAATGAAAATATACTAAAATTTATAACTGTAAAAAGAGAGGTTTAAAAGAAAGGAAGGAATTGAATTATGAACAAAACAATATTACTAGGAAGATTAAGCAAAAACCCGGAAATCAAATATTCACAAACAAATAACACAAAAATTGCTACATTTAGCTTAGCAGTAAATAGAAGATATGTAAAACAAGGAGAAGAAAGACAAGCAGATTTCTTTAATATAGTTGTATATTCTAAACTTGCAGATTTTGTAGAAAAGTTTTTAAAACAAGGTACTCAAATATGTGTATTAGGTAGATTACAAACTAGGAACTATGAGGATAAAAATGGTATTAGAAGATATATAACGGAAGTTATTGCTGAAGAAATATCTTTTGCAGATAGCTTTGACAAAATAAGAAGTGATAACACACAAGAAACTATAAGCGAAGATTTAAAGGAAAAAGACACATCAGAAGGTTTTATTTCTGATGGTGATGATCTTCCATTTTAAGAAAGGAGCTGTCTATGGAAAATATAAATTATAACAAATATAGCAAAAAAGAGTTTCTAAAAATACTTGATGAAGATGGCATTTTATTTGTTGAAACTAGTTTAGGTAATAGATGTATCATTAAAAAAAGTGATATAGCTGACTTTATCATGCTTGAATCTACTAAAACAGGACATACTGCAGATATGTCATTTTTTATGCCTGGTATAAGTGGTCCTGTTATAACTACTTTTGGTTGCTTTTTAAATAAAGCAAATCCTGTTTTTAGAGAAGAAATTATTGACAGATTAGTGTTATTGCAAACGACAGATACTGAACCTAAAAATATTAAAGTATTTGACACAGATACATTTTTTGATATGGTCGATAATAACGAAATAAGCAATGACATTAAAAATTTCAATAAATTATATCAAAAGTATGCCTAAATATAAATTTGATAAAGAGTAATTCAAAAAATGAAAACAATAAGTGTTTAGATTAACAAAAATAAAGGAGGGTTTACATATGGAAACAACAAATATAATAAGTGTAAAGTACGAAGATAAATATACACCTAAAACATTTAGTGGAAGACCATACTCTTATATTACAGCCATTCCCCTATCTGTCGGAGATTTAGTTGTTGCTCCAACAGCCTATGGTGAAAAAATTGCAAGAGTATCAGAAATAAATGTTCCAGAAAGCAGAGTGATTTTTATTAAAGCTCAATTAAAACTAATTACAGAAAAGATTGACAAGCAGAAATATCTACAAGAAGATCAAATACAGAAAGAGGCAGCATAATGACTGGCAAAGAAGTCGCTGAAATTCTAATAAATAGATTACTAAATTTAGGATTTATTGTTCACCGTTATAATTCTGTTACAACAAGTTCAATATACTTAAAGCTGGACTATGGTGTAGCTTGTGGTATTCGCATTGCAGACCATAATGGAAGAAAAAGATATCATTACAGATTTAATGTTATGAAAAATTATAAAGGTAATAGGGCTATCAATAGAGATGGCCTTATTTCTTATTTTTTCGACTATACAGAATTAGATGAAGTCATAAAAGAAGTTCAACGCGAAAAAGTAAACAAGATTTATAGGTATGGAGAAATAAACTACCTAAAATATATGGAACAATCATCAAAAGATGATTTATATACAAGATTTAAAAGAATGGAGGAAAAATCAGCATGAATCAAATATTAGAAAAAATATCTAAAACACTACAATTAGGTACTAATAATAACAATGAAAATGAAGCACAAAGTGCAATTTTAGCAGCACAAAGACTTATGGCAAAATATCAAATTACCCAAGAAGATGTAGATACTTTTTTAAATGAAAATGAAAGTAAAGACACAGAAGTTATTACAGAAAAAGCTGAAAATGAAATGAACAATGATAAATGGAAAAGACGCTTAATGATAGTTATAGCAAAAAATTTTAGATGTGATGTTTATTATCAAAATAAAAAGTTAATTGTTGTCGGTGCAAAAGAAGATATCCAAATATCAAAAAGAGTATATCTATATGCAAAACAAGCTATCTTAAATAGTTTCAAAATCTTTTTTAAAGAAAATTACAATGTAGAGTATATAACACCTTCTAATAGAAATAAATACAAGCGAGAATATGCTTTTGGTTTCATTAAAGGCCTATCTGAAAAGTTTGAAGAACAAAAGTCAAATTCTGAATTATCTTTAGTTATTATCAATCAAGATGTAATAAATTTTATGAAAAATATTCAATTTACTGGTTTTCACCGTAATAGAACAACATATATAACAGATTCTTATTGCTTTGAAGAAGGTAAGAAAAAAGGTAGAAACTTAGCCGATATAGATACACGAATGGAAGGAGAAATTTAATTATGACTGGTTTTGAAAGATTAAAAGAACAAGTAAAAGATCAAGAAGACAAAGCTTTAGTACAAACAGTAGAATACTTATTAACTCGTGAAGACATAGAAGAAGATTATCTAAAAGAAGAAAAAACACTTGAAGGAATGTGTAAATTTATAAAAAATAAGGCAAGAAAATATATGAAAAACGGTTGGAACTATATTACTAATGAAGTAGTCTATTCCTGGGCCGTTATGTATTTCTCATTTCCTGATTTATTTTTAGGAATAGAGCATAAAGAAACAACTAAAACAAAATCAAATACAAAAAAATCGTCTAAAGGTTCTAATACTAAAAATAATGTAGTTTCATTAGAAAAGGCCAAAAAAGAAATAGAAAAAAAGAAAGAAACTACCCAACTTTCCTTATTTGGAGGTGTGGCTGGATGAAACAAGAAAAAATAGATATTTTAATGAAAAAAATAGATAGAAAGTGTAAACTTCCAAAATATTGGGATGAGTTTATAGAAGAACATTCTAGTCATCATCATTTGATTATAAAAGATAGCAAAACAAAAGAATTATTTTGTACTCATTGCGAAAAAACATTTAATGATAAAACTGTAAAAGTCCGTGATTATGTAGTTTGCCCACATTGTAAAAAAGAGCTTAAAGTATATGGTATGAATTATTATAAAAAATATTTTATTCAATCTGTAATCTTAGTACAAAGAATGGATAAACAAATTGTCATCAGAGTATTTGAGATATATTCCTATTTTAAAGATAATGATAAGAAGATTACTAGGCATTGTATAGAATATGCAAGAATTTTACCTAAAATAGGAAAGTTTATAGGCAATAATGTTGCAATAGGAATGTATGGTGATATGGTTGTCTATCATGGATATAAAGAACTGCAATGGTACAAATATAGAGGCCAGAGACATTTTACAAACTATCCTACATATCCTTATAATAAAAAAAGGTTAATAAAAAGTACCAACTTGGAATATGCACCAATAGCAGAGTTTTTAGACAGATTTTCTTATTATGGCTATAACTACTTAGATGCTTTACAATTAGCAGCATATGAAAGTTTTGAACTCTTATGGAAAATGAAATTATACAATTTATGTTTCTATTCTAAAACCTTAAACAAAAGTGGTAGTTTTCAAAAAAGATTTGGTGTTCCTAAAAGTTTTCTATCATTCATGCAAGAAAAAAATATTACATATAAAGATTTACAATTACTTCAATTATTTCAAAAAGCAGATATTCAAATACTACAAAAATATAAATGGATTAATATAAATTATTTAAAAGTATTAGTAAAAGAGCAAATTTTGGACGAATTTGAAAGCGCTGGAAATTCAATAGATTGTACTAACATGACGGTACTTAAAGAAATAGGAAAATTTATACCTTTAAGAAAATTAAAAAATTATCCTAAAGGCTTAAAAGAATTATATATTTATCGTGATTATCTAAAAATGGCTAAAGAATTAACTTTAAATTATAAATCTAAAAAAGATTTATTTCCAAGAAATTTAATTGCAAGACACGATAAATTACAAAAAAGAATTAAAGTTGATGAAGATATGGAGACACAATTTGCCGCATATTTAAGATACTTAGAATTATCTAAATATACTTATAAAGACGATAAATATATTATTTTCCCTGCTCCTAGCATAGATGATTTGAAAGATGAAGGAGATCAACAAGAAAATTGTGTTTATTCTTCATATACTCAGCCTTATATAAAAGGAGAAACAGAAATATATTTTATACGAAAATTAGATGATATAAAACACTCATTTATAACATTAGAATATAGATATGGAAGAGTATCACAAAAAGAATTATCTCATCATTCAAAAGATTTTACAGAGGAACAATTAGAATTTATTGATAAATGGGCTGGTTTTAGAAATTTCATAGAACAAAAAGAAAAATATAATAATAAGCAAAAAACAAAAGTCATCAAGTATAATCTTAAAAAGATGGTTGCTTAAAAAAAGGAGGAAATTAAAAATGACATCTAAAATAAATAGAATAAATAAGGCAAAAGAAATCTATGATAAGGTTGTTTGCAATGTGCGAAACATTATCCGAAATGGAGAATATGAAAAGTATCTAAAATTCCAAAATCAATTTACAAAATACAGTTTTAATAATACCATACTAATATTTAGTCAATTTCCAGATGCTACATATGTTGCTGGAAAAGCTAAATGGAAAGAGTTAGGTCGAGAATTGATAAAAGATGCTAAAAGGATACAAATAACTGCTGGTATGCCAAAACAAGGAAAAACAAAAGTCAAAAAAATTGTTGATGGAAAAGAAGTTGAAGAAGAACAGACTTATACCTATATAGCGTATAAATCAGTATATGTATATGATATATCTGAAACTATTGGAGAACCAATGCCACTAGAAGTTAAAATGCTTGATAGTGAAAATATGGGTTCTTTTTTTGATAAGTTAAAGCAATTTAGTAAATTTCCAA
Organism: uncultured Eubacteriales bacterium; assembly: GCA_949294555.1. GTDB lineage: Bacteria > Bacillota > Clostridia > TANB77 > CAG-508 > CAG-269. Next base: position 41,590 of record CASFHP010000003.1, on the reverse strand, counting down.
TATATGAAAAAGAACTTGAACAAGGTGTAAAAGGGTATTACAGTCCTAAACATAAAGAAATATCAATCGAAAAAAGAATGTCTATTGACGCTAAAACTGCTGTGTTATTACATGAACTGACACATGGTCTATATGATGATTTTGATTATAAAATAGATAGAAACCTATCAGAAGTTTTTGTCGAATCTGTTGCCTATATGGTTGCAGATTATTTTGGAATAGACAATTCAATGTGTAGTTTTAATTATATTACACAATATGCCAATGGTGATACCAAGATTTTGATTGATTTAGGTAAAAAAATTAAAAGCTGTGCAACTGATTTTATAAAGAAACTTGAAGAATTTGAAGTACAAGAAGAACAACAGATAGCTGCTTAAATGAAAGGAGAACAAAATGCAAAGTGTAATAAGTTTTTCTGATAGGGGAAATTATGGAGATTCTTCATATAGAGGTAATTGCTCAGGTAATGTACTAATAGAATTATTTAAACATTTTTATCCAGGTAATACTAGGCCAAAAAGGTTCATAGAAGTTTTTAGTGGTGGTGGCACTGGAAAGGATGTAGCAAGAGAATTACACATATCCAACAGTTTACATTTAGATTTAAACAATGGGTGGGATGCTTTAATTGATGAAATTCCAAGTGGAGCTGATTTTATTTTTTCCCACCCTCCCTACTGGGATATTATATCTTATGAAAAACAAAGAAACGCTTATTGTGAAAATGATTTATCTAACAAAATGACTTATGAAGAGTTTATAGAAAAATTAAACATAGTAAATGAAAAAATCTATCACTCTTTAATTGTTGGTGGTAGACACGCAACACTTATAGGAGATGTAAGAAAGCAAGGTGTTTATTACAGCCTTATTAAAGATATGAATTGGTATGGTGATTTAGAAAGTCATATTATTAAAATTCAATATAACTGTATGTCTAATAACAAAGTATATACAAACAATAATTTTATACCAATAAAACATGAGCATTTACTTGTATTTAAGAAAAATAAGATATGGGTATTTAATGTAAAAACTACTAACAACTTAAAAGAAAATATTATGAATAGCACTAATATTACTTGGAGAGATTTAGTACAAGCTACTATTCAATATTTAAAGAATAAGGCCACTATTGATGAAATTTATAATATTTTAGTTAAATCTAAAAAAGCTCAAAATAATAACTTTGTTAGAGAAAAAATTAGACAAACCCTAAACACTAACTCTAATTTTAAAAAGGTCGAAAATAGATGGATTTTATGTATAGAGCAATAGATATTTAATGTTACAAAAATATATTTATTAGAAGGAGGAATTGGTATGTTTGTTTTTGATATTACAAAACTAGTCGAACTAATAATAATTATTATTGCATTAGTAATTTTAGCCTTGATTTTTTTTGTTAGTACCATTAAAGAGAAGATAATTGAAAAAAGAGAATCATTTAAAATGAAAAAAAATCGTAAAATTGCTATAAAAATATTAGATAAATTTGAAGAGTTATTAGAAGAAAAGAATATTACAATACCAAATGATGACAGAGAAGGAGAGCAAGATGAAGCTTGTATATATGGTAGTGATTATTATGATTTAGAAGATGCTATCGTAGAAATATTAGATAATAACAATACTTAAAAATGGGAGGAAAATTATGTGTAGTGTAAATAATTATGAATATTATAAAAGCCACAAAATCTGCGTGAGGTGTGGCCAAGAAGATGCAGAAAGAAATCATACAATGTGTCTTGAATGTATCATGAAATCAAGAGAAAGTTCGCAATTATATGTTAAAAAGCATAAAAAAGAATTACAAGAAAAAAGTCGTGTTAGGTCTAAAGAGAGGTATTATAAATTAAAAGAGCAAGGGATATGTACTAGTTGTGGTAAAAGGCCAACCAAAAATAATAAAATATTATGCAACCATTGCTCTGCAAGAATAGATTACCGTAAAAGACAGGAATATTTGCTAAATGTATATGCAACTAAAAGAATGTACGAAATCAGCATATAGGAGGTTATTTAGCTATGTTTAAATTATACAAAAATGGGAAACTATTGTTAGTTGCTCCTTATTGGGAGGACCTAGTTAGTTTTGTAGAAATTATAAAAAAATATAACAAGAACTTTATCAATCGAAAAGAGTTTGTTGTAAAGTGCAATAATGAAACATTTTATTATTGGAAAAGAAAATAAGTAAGAAAGGAACAAAGTTATGGATTTATCAGATTATAAGGAAGTCGAAAAACATATAAATATTTTAAATATAGCATATCATCTTTGCTTAGAAATAGTTGAAACAAATGGATATGAAAATAGAGCTATATGTCCGTTTTGTCGGCTACAATAAAAATAGTAAAATTCCCACACTATCGTTAAATTCTGCAAATAATAAATACCATTGTGTAAGATGTGGTGCTGGAGGTTATGGAACAGAATTATATGCAAAAGTTAGAGGAATTAGTAAACAAAAAGCATATGAAGAATTACTTGAAAGAGAATGCTATTCTCAAAATAAAGTTCAAGTTGAAATTAGTCCTATAAATTTATTAGCAGGTATACAGTTAAGAGATAGAGTATATAGAGATTTACTAGATATGTTAAAATTGGAAGGTCAACATAAAAGCTATTTAAGGAGAATAGGTTTGCTAGATAGTTCTATTCAGGATAACCTTTATCGTACAGTTCCTAAAAATTATATTAAAAGAAGAATAATAGCACATAATCTATCTAAGAAATATGATTTAGCTCGGTATACCAGGATTTTTTCAAGAGGATGATTTTAATTGGCTCTTTAACAGATATGATGGCTTTTTTGTACCTGTATATGACAAAAATGGATATATACAAGGGTTATCAATTCATTTAGATAAACCATTTAATAATTCCAAAGATATTTGGTTTTCAAGTAACAATAAAATAAATGGAACAGCTACTAAAAATTATATCATGCGAAGTAATATATCTGATCGTACAACAAATGTCATATTAACAGATAGCTTTATACTTGGTCATCTTATAAGAGACAGCTTAAATTTACCTGTTATTAGTTTTCAAAATATATCTAATTCATATCTGGTTTTAAAAGAAATACAAAATACTAATATAAGGAACATTACTTTTATTATAAGAACACCTAATTGTAATAATAATTTAGATTACGTTATAAATCGTATTTTTCGTGATTTAGTGCCGTTAGGATATAATATAGATTGTAAATGTATTTCTAATTATCACGATATCTTTAATTTAGATTTTTTTGATGAAAATTCTAATGTAAATGATATATTAAAAAATGTTGCATAAAATTCATGTATAGTCTATTCTTTTGAAGGATAGACTATATTTTTTTGATTTTATATGATATAATCAGCTTGAATAATAAAGGTGGTAGGATGTTTCATGAAAAAAATATTAATTGTTGAAGATGATATAGATATCCATAATCTGATTAAAGATATATTGAAAAAGGAAAGATATGATGTAATAAGTGCATATTCTGGAACAGAAGCAATACTGTTAATAGAAAAAAATAATATAGATTTAATATTATTAGACTTAATGTTACCTGGATTATCAGGCGAAGAGCTTATAGGTAAAATAAAAGATATACCAATTATAGTAATAAGTGCTAAAATATCATCTGAAGATAAAGTAACTGTTTTATCGAATGGAGCAAATGACTACATTACTAAACCTTTTGATACAAATGAATTATTGGCAAGAATAAAAGTTCAACTAAGAATCAATAAAAATAATAAGACTGAAACTTTATCATATAAAGATATGATACTAGATAGAAAAAGTCATATATTATATATTAAAAAGGAAAAAATATATTTAACAAAAATAGAATACATAATTTTAGAACAATTACTATTAAATCCTAAGGAAATTATAACTAAAACAAAATTAATTCAATTATTAAATAAAACTAATGACAATAACTTTTTGAGTTGTACTCAAAAATATGACGAAAATTCTTTAAAGGTTCATATAAGTAACATCAGAAAAAAAATAAGAAATATTAGTAGCAATGAATATATAGAATCTGTATGGGGAATTGGATTTAAGCTATATGAATGAAATCTTAACTAATTCTTAACTATTATTTAACCATTTTCTTAACTAATATATGATAAACTTATCATATAGGAAGGAGGATAAAAATGGATTATATTTTAGAAACAAAAAATATAAAAAAGAGATACGGTCATTTTAATGCTTTAAATAATATCAATGTGCATATTCCAAAAGGATCTATATATGGATTAATAGGGAAAAATGGAGCTGGAAAAACTACTTTAATAAGATTACTTTGTGGTTTACAAAAAGTTACATCAGGAGAATATACTATTTATGGTATTTCTAATAATAGTAGAAAAATTGCAGAAGCAAGAAAAAGAATAGGTGGTATTATCGAAACGCCCTCAATTTGCTCAGATATGACAGCAATAGATAATCTTAAAGAACAGTATAAAATTATAGGGTTACCCTCATTCAGCAAGTTAAATGAAATACTTAAACTTGTAGGATTAGAAAATACAGGTAAAAAAACTGCTAAACATTTTTCTTTGGGAATGAAACAAAGACTAGGAATCGCAATTAGTTTAGTTGGTAATCCGGATCTGTTGATTTTAGATGAACCTATAAATGGATTAGATCCAGAGGGAATAATAGAAATAAGAGAATTAATTTTAAGATTAAATAGAGAAAAAGGTATTACTTTTTTGATTTCTAGTCATTATTTAGATGAATTGTCTAAAATTGCAACATGTTACGGTATTATAGACAAAGGAAGAATTATAAAAGAAATTGATAAAGATGAATTAGAACAAAATTTTAAAATTAGAACACAAATTCATGTAACTAACTTAAAAGAATGTGTTAAATATTTAGAAGAAGAAAATTTACATTATAAAGTTATTTCTAATGAAAAGATTGATATATATGAGAAAGTAAATGTGTCAGAACTTGTTATTGCACTTTCTAAAAGAAATTGTATAGTAAATGATTTTCAAGAAAAAGGAGAATCATTAGAGAACTATTATTTGAATTTAATAGGAGGTGCAAATAATGATTAAACTATTAAAAGCAGGTTTTTTTAGATTAAAAAAAGATATTATATTTTGGTTATTTGTGTTTTTAACCATTGGAATAGCAGGATTTACATTGTTTAGATATACATCTAATGAAGGGGTACATTTAGATAAAATCGTGAATGAATTTATAATGTATATAGGACTTTTTATAGCAATATTTGTAAGTATTTTTGTTGGGAAAGAACATTCACAAGGAATTATAAGAAATAAAATTATAGTAGGACATAGTAGGATTTCAATTTTTTTAGCAAATCTCATTATTAGTATAATAGCATCTATTTTATGCGAGATTGTGTATTTAGTATTAGTATTTTTAATTGGTATTCCTTTATTTGGACAACTACAAATGTCATTATCTCAATTTGCAATGATACTATTAAATACTGTTTTAGTCATCATATCATTTTGCTCTATTTTTAACTTTATATCTATGATATGTTCCGAAATAACAGTATCAACAACAATATGTATAATTCTTTTTATAACAATGTTTATAGCACAAGGTTCATTTTCTTTAACTGCAAATACTGATGAGTATATAACTCATACATATACAGATGAAAATGGTGTTTCTCATATTATAAGTCAAGAACTTGATCCAAACTATCCAGGAGATGAAAAAGTTAAACAAGCAAGAATGATTTATCTTTCAATTCCACAAGGACAGGCTATGGAAATTGGAAGTAACAATTCAGAGTTTTTGAAACAAATGCCGATTTATTCCATTACTCTAATATGTGCTATAAATATATTAGGAATATATATTTTTTCTAAAAAAGAACTAAAATAGGAGGAATAGGAGGAAAAAGTGAATATTAGTATATTATTGCTAACCATTATATTATTTTGTATATGTATATTTTTAATTTTAAAATTATGTTTAATAAAGCATTCAATTAAAGAAATCGAAAAATCTTTTACTTATATATTAAAATCAGATACTAATAATATAATAACTATATCCTCATCGGATAAGGTCATTAAAAGTTTAACGATAAATATAAATGATAACTTGACAGATTTAAGAAAACAAATGCTACAATATAAAAGTGGAAATCAAGAATTAAAGAGAATAATAACTAATATTTCACATGATTTAAGAACACCTTTAACAGCAATTAAAGGATATATTGATTTGATACAGCAAGAAAGTTTATCTAACAAACAAAAACAATATTTAAAAGTAGTTGAAAAAAAATCTAATGAATTAACGGAACTCACAAAACAATTATTTGAGTTTTCTAAATTAATGGATAGTGATATAGAATTAAAAAAGGAAAATTGTTGCATCAATGAAATTTTAGAAGAAACATTAGTAAGTTATTATAATATTTTCAAAGAAAAAAATATTGTCCCAAAAGTTTCTATTTGTAATAAAAAAATTTATAAATTAGTCAATAGAATCTCAATTATAAGAATATTTGAAAATATTTTATCTAATGTATCAAAATACAGTACAGGAGATTTTAAGGTTACAATGAATGAAAATGGAACAATTTCATTCTCTAATAAAGCAAATTCACTTGATGCAACAACAGTTCAAAAAATTTTTGAACGTTATTTTTCAGTAGAAAATGCGAAAGAATCAACAGGGATAGGATTATCGATTGCTAAACAACTAGTAGAATTAAATAATGGAAAAATAAGAGCTAAATATATAAAAGATACATTATTTATAGAAATATATTTCAAGTAAGGGGATTTCCCCTTATTTTTTATAAAAAAACTACTACGAGTTGTAACACACTCGTAGTAGAAAGGAATAGTTCTGTCAAATGTTAATCAGTTACAATTTGATTTTTAGCAAGTCAAATTAATACTGCTGAACATGGCAAACTAAATTGCCGTTGTTAGGACCGCTGGAAACAAATGCTGTAAATTCCCAAGCATCATCACTGTCAAAAACAATGAACGACTTGTAAAGAGCCTCAGAACCATCAGCATTAACAGGTCCAAATGGTCCGTAATTTACTCCACCGCCAGTCTTGAATCTAAACATGACCTGGGTGGAAGAAGATCCACCAGTTACCCAGCATTTGAATTTAGGTGTACGGCCACAGTTTGACAGATAGCCGATAGAACCAAGCCGAAAATCTTCCTGGTCCCCCTGGGCCATCGGAACGATGGACGCATTTCCTTCATCACCAGTTCCCTCAAAAACAACAGGGATTTCCTGTTCAACAACAGTATATTCATTGTTGTTGACATCTTCAGGATTGCTTTCAGCTGCAAAAGCAGTTGTAGCACAGCCAAACGTCAAAACGCAAGCTAATGCCAAGGATAAAAGTTTAGATATAGTCTTCATAAAGTTTCCTCCTATTTGATGAGAATGACAGAACTATCCTTTTTTACAACACTGTCAAATCGACAGTACCTTAATTATACACCAAATGTAAAATAATGTCAATAAATTTAACAAATAAAATTTAATATATTCGTTGGGAGAGTAAGGATTTGTCGATTTTTGTCGAAAAAGGTCGAACGATTTTTTTTAGAATCACTTTATAATCTTCAACGCCATTATTTTACTTATAAGTTAACGAGTTTGTTAAATATTAGTGGGAAATTTATGTGTCTACTTATAAGTTATATAAATTTTAATAACACTAATAAAAATAGTATTTTGGGGTTATCTACCGATACAAGAGCATTGTAGAAAAGTAATAAAATTCGTACCTTATATGAACTTGTAAAAAAGAATAGAAATAATCTAAGAAAAATAGGATTACCCCAAATCAAATCAATAATATCGTAATAAAATTACAATTAGAAGGACTTGATTTGAACATGAAGTGTTAAAAATCAGAAATCATAAATTTTCTGAAAATGATAATTTATGATTTTTTTACTAGAAAAAGCAGACACATTGCTGCATCTGCTAAAAGATTTAGTAAATATATAAATATATGAATCCATATATATGTAAGATATTTATACCACAAAAAAGCCTAAAAATCAACAAATTACTTCATCTTCTGTTATTTCATCATTTACTACGTCTAAATCAGGGTAAGTACAATATAAAAATGGTAATTCACAATTTATCTGCTCTAACTCTTCCCTACTAGGAAATGCCAAAATTAGTCTATCAGCTTTAGGGAGGTATAGGGGATAGGAATTTACTAATTTTATAATTCCCTTTTTATTTCCTTCATCTGCCACAATTATATGATATAGTAAATTGTCTTTTGTTAAAAAGGTAATATATATCGGAAAATTATTTCTATGAAATGTTATAAATCTACCTTTATACCTGCATAAAATATCTAATGCAACTAGCATATTTTCATCTATTTTTTGTGTATTATGAACAAATACGTTTCCTTTTTTACTTATTACATTAGTTGATAATATATTTTTAAAATTGTTGTTATATTCATCAAATAACCTTTGTAAATGCTCTATTTTAGCAGAGCCAAAATCTTGTAAAAAGTTTATAATTTTAGTATCTTTTTCTTTTATTTTAATCACCTTCTTTTTAAATTATTCGCATAAGATAACCGTAAATTAATTTCTTATCTTCTTTTATTTCTGTGATTCTTATTAACACATTATCCATGTAGTGTGGATAACTATTAAATCGAGGTGGAACTCTTGCAAGAACACTAACATTGGAATTATCTAATTGTACTATTATTCCACTATTTTGTTTTGGAAATGCTATTACTTTTCCTGTATATTCCCCACCTTCAACAATGTATTTTCTTATATTTTTAAAAGGGTTTTCTGTAAAGTCTTTTGCAGACAGTTCAAATATATTGTTTTTAATATCAATATTTTTAATTCTAACTTTTAAATCTTGACCTGCAGAGTAATAATCTTTACAATTTACTATATATGTATGTTGTAGATTTTCTGCTTTTATAATTACTTCTTTTCCATATAAATCAACTATAATATGTTTTGTTCCAACTGCTAATATTCTAACCATTACAGTATCATTTATTTTTAGCTTTGGTAATTCTATTTTAGAGCGTAATTCCATAGCATCTTTTCTACTTGCAATAGCAATATTGCTTGTACTATCATATTCAATTATAATAAAATCTATTTCTGCTCCAAGCATACCTCTAATTACAGATTTATTTACTTTTTCTATACCTAAATGAGTACATGGAATTAGGATTTTTATTTCGTTATACCATACGATAGAACAAGGAATATTTTCTCCTTTTAACTTATAATATTCATCTTCAATTCCACTAATTCTACCTGTCAATATATGCTTTTCTTCTTTGCTTCTTAGTATTTCTTTTATTGTTAGGTCTTTCAATTTTTCACCTCCAATTAAAAAAGCACCTACCTTTTGGTAAATGCCATCTCTTAATTTTCTGTAATTATAATATTATGATTTATTACTAATATGCTATCACAGTCCCAACCATACAATAATTCATATAATCGTTCATCTTCACTTATTAAAACTTCTATTGCATCATATTGTTTTGACAGTTTTTCAAAATCTAGTGTTACAAATAGTTTATTTACTATATGATTATCTTCATTTTGTGGTAGATTATCAAGACACTTTATATTGTCAATAACAAGTATTTTTGCATTTTCTAATAAAGAAAATTGTAGTTTCTTTGTTAAATCTTTGGATTTTAAATCAATTTCAGTACACCATTCTTTCCAACCAAAAACTGCATTTTTCCTACTACCCCAAAAACCACCAAAAGGCTTTGTTGATTCTGGTCTATTTAATACTTTATTAAATTTATTGATATCAAACTTATCATCTCCATAATGAATGTATTTCATGTCTATTTCTCCAGCTATTTTATTTTTTTCTTAATCTTATATCATCTATACATATAATATAATTTGGGGTTATTTTTTTCTCTCTCTTTGTATTTGCTCTTTTATATTTTGCAGTCATTGCTCTAATTATATGTTAATATATTTTATTACTTTCAATTTTAAGTTTTTCTATGATTTTAAAAATCGTGACTACTCCATATTTCAAATAATTCATGTTCTACTTTTTGTATGTCTTCTTGAGTTAAACCTGTACCATCAAGACTTTTTATGTGTTTTTTATCTTCTTCTGTCATATCTTCATAGATATAATATTCAGCAACTTTCATATCCAATACATCAAATTCATATTCAGTATATATTTTATCTTCTATTTCTATTCCCAGTTTTCTTATAATTTCAATAGATTCTTGACTTAATTCGTGCATAATATCAACAACAGGAACATTATGATATTTTTCTTGTAATCTTCCTATCATTAAAGATATGTCATCATTACCAAATTTCTTTATCCATTCTTCCATACTAAAAGGCATTTTAAAAACCTCCCATTAGAACATTACAATACAATTATACCATATTTTTAAAAATTATCAAAGCTTCTTTTCCTTTTTTTTACATTTTTTCTTACATTTTTTATTGGATTTTCAGCCATTTTATTATTTTTAGTCCACTCAGGTATATAATCATAAATTGAACTATCCTTTAATTTTTTAGCAAGTGGGTGTTCTGTATATCTCATTTTATCTAAAAGAAGTGGTTTGTTACCTCTTAAAATAGCAAGTAACTTACTTGTTGGTAATCTTAATATCTCATCTTTGTTCAACAAGTTTCTTTGTAACGTTGAAATACTTTTTTGACCGTATTCTTCAATATCTCCTTCGAGAGAATTTTCTTTTTTTATTGAAAATGTTTCGGCAGTGGCTACACCTATCAAATCACAAAAAAAGGTAGCAGTTAAAGTGTCTGTCGTACCTAAACCTAGTGTAATATCGCAGTTGCCGTATTATTTCATCTGACATTTTGTTAGGATAACGGCTGTCCATTTGGGCTTTATTTTGAGTTAGTGGTATTAGCCCGTAGGCCGTCTACTTCTAGTAGTCGATATCTTCTTATTAAATTCGGGAATTTGACCGTATATTTGCAAATTCGTCTAAAAAACAGAAAACATCGACATCGCATCTTCCATTTGGTCTTGAATCTGCATATCTTACTAATTTTATAAACAAAAATGTATAAAATAGTGAGCTTAAAAAATCATAAGCTCCGATTCATGTCATCTGTAATGATATAATAAATACAAGGTTGTTTGCCCGGTAAGGTTAAATCTATATCACTTGCAGAGGTTAGCCTTTGCAAATCTTCATTTTGGAAAGTTTGTAACCTAGTGCCAAGTCCGAGTAATAACACTTGCTTTTATAGTATCTGAGCCACTTGCAAATATATTATAACTCATTTTCGCAGGGTGTGTATTTGGAAGGCCTTTAAACATACTGTCTATTTCTCCAATGTCTCCACTTGCTATTTTCTTATAAATATTTGTTAAATTATTTTGGTCGACAAGTATCTGCAGAAAATAGAATATAAATGCTTTTAATAAATTTTCCTCAGCTCTTGGCCAAAATTCATCTTTACCACTTTTCTTTTGTGTATTTGATATTATAATATTAGCACTTGTTTGAACATCATTTATATTTTCATTTTCAGCTAATGGATTCCAACGGTCAGAATGGCGCATATCCTTTAAGTTGAATACTTTCACTGTATATCCAATACTTTTAAAATAGCTGGAGGTTGTCCTGTATATTTCGGCTTTTGGATCAGTTGCAATAATAGATTTTTTATACTTTGATAACTCTAATAGATTGGTAAGTAAAAAAGCAGTAGTTTTCATGCTACCAGAACTACCGAAAACGCAGATATTCTTATTAAAATAGCTGTCAAATGGCAGTTTTACAATTTCATTATTATATTTTCCTAAAATAATACCTGGTATATCACCAACACCAAGAATACTTTTCATTTCATCTTCGGTCATCCAGCTAGCTGTGCCATAAGTACCATCTTCTGTTTTAAAATTAACGCCTTTATTTTCATCTTTCTTTTTAAAGACAATAAGTGATATATCTAATATAATAAAAATGGAAATAAGGACAATTACAACGCAAATAACAGCATATAATTTATTGGTTAGTATAATATTTTTATTGAAACATATATTTAGTATTTCTATGTAATTTTTTATATTTAAAATAATTACAGCATTTAAAATGAAAAACAAAAATAAAAATATGTAAAAACATATCTTCTTAATCATAATAGAAAGGTTCTTTATCAATATATTTTTCCAAATCCACAATAGTATAATTGCAGTATGGAAGTTCTTTTATCAAACCTTCTTTTATTCGTGAACTACATATTATATCTGCATTTTTATCTTTGTTTTCTTTTAAAAAGTATTTAATTCTATTTACTTTTTCTGTGTCAAAAAAATAAAAGGTATTAATATATTTACTTTTATAATCTGTATATTCACAAAAATTATAATCAGATAAATATATATTAAACCTTTTATATTGTTCTCTTACAACATTATACCAATCAATACTATGTAAATATTTTATTTTTTTTCTGTTTTCCTCTGTATCATGTATGATAAGAACTTGATTCATTCCAAATGTAAGATCTTTTGTTTTTATTCTATTTTCATCATTTGTTAAAATAATAATATTTTTGTACCTTTTCTCTTTCTGTATGTCGTAAATAATCAATCTAATATATTTATCATCATGTTCTTCTGTAATATGATATGTTAAGTATTCCATACCATTTATTTCTAATATTCCGATAAACTTCCTTGAGGTAGTTGTAAATTCTTGCTTTTCTTTCATTGAAAATGAAGGGATAAATTTGACAGTAGCACAATGATAATAAAAAGCTGCTAAATGGCTAATATAAAGCAGTCGTGGTAAATATTTTTGATTTCTATTTAATTTATTATATTCAAATTTAAACAATTCAGCAAATTCAACACCTATTTTATCTAAAATAAGCTGATGAGAATTTGTCCTTTTCAGATATTTTTTAGCAACTAAATTACTGATTCTTTTCTTGTAATATTTTTGCGTACTAAAAAAATACGGCGTGTCTTTTGTATCTAAATATTGATACTTTGATATAAATTTCAATAAATCGATTTCCTCCTTACCATTTGGAAAATTGCTCAAAAAAATCACCTCCTAAATCAACATACAATTTTTTAATTAGTTGAACTTGAAGGGAAGTGGTGCGACAGCTTCGCTCTCACACCCTTACCACCACTAAACCAAATAGGGATTTTGTTTTATAAAAGTCTTGATTTAAGCAGATTTCATAATTTTAGAAATGTCGCAAAAACACAAAAATTTTTTTACTTAAAAACCCTACTTTTAGAACTCTACTTTTTTCAAAAATTGCTCCATATTTTTGCCATCTAATACATAAATTATTGTGTGTGGAATTTCAGAAAATTCTCCTTTGGCAGAGTAAAACATTTTTGATATATTATCATCTTCTATAACACCACTTAAAATTAAAGCATCTGCTATTGGTTTAACATATTTATTATCAATATCCCAGCCTTTTATACTATCACAGACTTTGATATATATAAATACCTCATCTCCAAATAATCCTTTGTATTGTTTTGTTATTTCTGCTACATTTAACAATATTCTTTTATAAGTATGTGTTTTCAAGTTCTTAAAACTTGGTAATGTTTCAGGTACATATATTTTTAGCACATTATCTTTTAATTCTGTTTTATAATTATCATCAATGGTTTTAATTTTTTCATGTTCAAATTCAACATTTTTGTTATATTCCCTTATTTCTGCTAAAAGATTATATCTTACTTTTTCAAAGTTCAATAAAAAACTTTCTATTTGCATATCTGTTAAACTATTACTATTTAATATATTTTTTATTTGTATGTTTAAACTTTTCAATTGCTTTTTTGTATTTTCATTTATAATCATAAAAAAAGTCCTTTCATTAGTAGTATTAAAGGACAAATCATAAGAAATATACTCTATTCTTCATTCTTTAGAAATTCCTCATATGCCTCAAAAACGGTCTCTGTTAGTTCTTTTCTAATTTCGTGATTTAAAGGATGAGCAGTATCTCTAAAGTTTCTCTCTCCATTTCTTACTCTCCTAGATGGCATTGAAATAAATCTCCTGCCGTCTTTTTCTAATAATGTAATACCTCTAATAATAAATTGATTGTCTAATATGACATTTGCATAGGCTAAGACAGGTCCATTTTGTCTTGCTCTAAAAATTTTAACATTTGTAATTTCCATATACAAATTCCTCCTATAAATGTATTTTTGAAGGGCAAATTTATAAGAATTAACTAACTAAAATTATTCACCTGTACGAGGTAATGTTTCACAAGTTGGTTTTTCTGGTATATGTGTAATTGTTGTCCAATCGCTATTTGCTTCTGCTGTTACACCATAATAAATACCTATTGTTTTTGTATGATTTGTAAAAGTATCTCCATTTTGTAAGGTATCTAATGATTTACATTGCATAGTAGGACTTGTGCTTTCTCTAAATCCTTTTTCTACTTTTCCAAAGTCAAACATTGTTTCAACAATATATTCATCTTCAGAAAGTTCAACTGTTGTAAAATCTAGTTCATGGTCCTCTGTTGTCCCTAAATCTTCTTGGAATAACTTATAATCTTCTGACTTGTTTGTTTTATAATAAACATCATAAGTTAAGTCTTGATTCCATGTTCCAGTTGTCATTTTTTCCAAACGGATATAATCTGTTGGAATATAATCAAACCACTTAAAATTATCCAAATACACATTAGAATTATTTGCTATATTCGTGAAAGTATAATTTACTTCATCTCCTGGTCTGATTTCTGTTGTACCTTCCTTGTCGACATCGACCTCTATATCAGTACCTTCGTTTTCTATTTCAACTGGTACTGTTTCTCCATTGTTTACGATTTCAAATTCAAAAGTATTTTCATTTAATAAATAGTAAACAGAGCCTGTATCTAATTCTTTTAAATAGTAATTTCCTTTTACTAATTCATCACTTGTAGCTTTTCCGTTTTCGTCAGTAATTAGTGTATCTATTAGCTCGTCATTTTCATTGTATAAACCAAACTCTGCTCCTTCTAGTTTTTTATCTTTATCTTTTGAATCCACTTTTGTTATTTCAACAAAACCTTTAATTTTTTCATTAGTAAATTTAACATTGGTGATTTGATTTTCTTCTAATTTTATTGTCTGTGCTTCTTCATTTAATACATAATCTTCCTGTGTTTTTACTTCTCTTAAAGTTAATTCAGAAAAGTCTCTGATAGGGTACCTTTTTGTTAGTGCTTCACCATTTTCATCAGTGATGATTTTCTCTAAAACATTACCATCTTTATCTAATACTTCAAATTCAACGCCTTCCAATTTGACCTCATTATTATCTAAATCTACTTTTATAACACGAATTTGACCTTTCTTTAATTCGTTTTCAATAGTATTTGCTGTGTCTGAGTCCCAAACTACTTCTGTTGTAGTATCTTCTGCTAAGTTGTACCATTTGTTTGTCTCTTTCTCAATCCATTTGTAAGTACCAGTCCTTAAATCTTTTACATGGATTTCTCCGTTTTCATCGGTAACATATGTTCCGATTACTTTTCCAAATTCTTCACTATATAAATCAAAAGTAACACCACCAAGAGCAATTTTATTATTATCTTTGTCTACCTTATAAACTGTCAAATCACCTTTTTTGTGTTCATTTGTTATAGTTTCAGTAGTAGTTTTATTAAATTCTACATTTACATTAAATTCAGCATCTGACAAGATATAATTGTCATTTGTAGCAATTTCTTTTAGTATATAATTTCCTTGATATAGGCTAGGAAATGTGGCCTCTCCATTTTCATTAGTAGTGCTATTTGCAATTATTGTACCATCTTCTTTTGTTAATTGGAATGTAACGCCTTGAATTGGCTCATTAGTATCTTCATCATTTTTTACGATTTTTATTTTTCCTGTGTTAGTTTGTACTTTCAATTCAGCAATACCACTAACATCTCCAAATGGATCATATGTCAATAAATAGTCTTGAGTTCCAGGAATTGTTGTTTTTCCGATAGAAAACTGGATACGTTTTGCATTTTGCTTGTAATGCTATTGTTACATTGATGTCAGCTGATAAAGTAGCTTTTGGTATTCTTACCTTAAAGTGTTCATTACCACCAAAAGTTGTTTGCTCTACATTAGACATATTTGTAATTTGACTGCCAGCAGGTAAACCATCAGTAGCAGTTATTGTGTATGTGCTTGTTTCAACAGGACTATCTACTACATATTCTTGATAATAGTAATCACCTTCTTCAATAAATCCTCCCACTTTATTTACTAATACATCTGTATTCATAGGTGTCTGAGTTCCATTACGACCGATATCTACAAGTTTTATAATGGCATTTTTTATTGCCTCACCTCTGGCATCTCCACCACGATAATATGTTGTAGGATCAGTTCCATAAAGGATACAATATATACTTTGTTTAGTAGCAACGAAAGCATCATACATATTTTCAACCCCCATATTTTCAGGAGATTGATATGGGTAGCCATTGATAGCGACACGCCATATTCTTACATCACTCATCAATTCACTTACATTTACAGTGTACTCATCACTTTCACCAACGCCAGGCAAGTCACTTTGTAGACAATATGCAGGGTATTGATTACCTCCTTCTTCGTAATAAACATAAGTTGTAATGATATAAGACCATGCGTTTTGTTTAGTATCCCAAAATTGTAGATGATATCCACAATCTCCACCATCTTTTATCAATGCAGAAGTTATTTGTGTTGTAGCAAATACCAAATTTGAACATACTGATAATAAACTTAATAATATTAGCAAAATTGCTATACTTTTTTGTGTTAATTTTTTTACCATATATTTTTTCCTCCTATAATTTATTTGAAAGGCTTTTTTATAAGAGAAGACACTATAAAAAAAGCACCTATTAAAGTGCTTTTAGTTAGATTATAGTATATAGCATTCTGTAATTATATATTGTCCATTTACATAGTAAGATTCTGCATATATTCTTATAACACCAAATTTATTTTTTATTTTTTCTATTACTCTAGCCTCAGAATATGTAAATTGATTAGTAGCAGTTTTTATTGATGCGTCTACATAAATACTATAACCTTTTTCTAACATGAGTTTAGAAGGATTGTTGGTAATCACTTCTGTTATATCATCTATTACACTAGTATTTATTTTGTATTCTTCCTTTTTTTGCACTGGTACTACTGGCGTAACTTCTTCTTTTGTTTCTGTTTGATTGTTTTCTTGCGTTTGTTGACCTGTTACAACTTGTGTACTATTATTTTGCGTTTGTGTTGTCGTTTTCGATTGAGAAGCATTTGATGATTGACTTTTACTATTTTCTGATTGACCTTGTATTCTTCCTTGATTTGATTTAGTAGTTGTTGTCATATCTTTTTTATTGTTGGAAATTTCATCTTGTGTCGTTTCTGCAGTCGAAATATTTTCAACAACTGGATTTTCAATGACATTATTTTCTTCTACTTCATCACTTACTATATTTTTTTCTACGATATTTTCATCTTCTAATGTCTCATTTTCTTCTATTCTTGCTATTTCAATATCTTTTTTGCTAAAAAATATAATTAATAAATTAGTTAATATTATAAAAGTCAAAATACAAATGATTATTATACAAATTTTCTTCTTATTCATAAAAATCACCCTTTCATATAGTTCTTATATACTAGGGTAACATCTTTTATGTGATTTTGGCAATGCGAAAAGAGTGCTATTTTATTTTTTCTCTATCGCTTGAACTGCAAGCCTTAGACTTGGTTTTTCTTTGACACAAGTTATTAAAGTTAAATAATTTTCATCTGTATTTTCAAGTAAAGTCCAATCTGTTTCACTAATTTGTGTAATATTATTTACTTTATATTCTTTTGTACCAAGAAAGCTTGTATAGGTAATTATATCTCCATTTTCTAGAGTATGTAGATTTTTCCACACACCTATGTAGTTATGACCTGCAAGACATACATTTCCCTCCAGATATGGAGAATTTTCAAAATGTCCAATGCCCTTATCTAACGTTTTTAATGAAGTACCCTCATAAATTAGGCCTTCATAGTCTATTTTGTCTATTTTGATAACACCTAATACTCTTTCTCCATCGATTTGTAACATTAAATCATCATTAGTAGTATTGTCTTTTGTATTTATTCTATCTTGCACATTTTCATCAGAATAGGTTTCATAGACATTGTCTATCTTATTTTTTTCAATAAAATATTTTACAATGAAAAATGTTGAAATAACTGCTATTACAACTAATATGATGATAGTTAGTATTGTAATAGACTTTTTTAACTTCTTTCTCAAAATTTTTGACCTCCTTTCCCAAGAATAAAAAGAACTAGATATTATCTGATTCTAATATTTCTTTTATATATGATGAAATTTTAGAAAATGATGATGGATGTTCTAATTTATTACATACATCATCTAAGGTAAATGGGTCAAAAACTATATCATAAATTCCTAAAACTAAGGCATCTTTTAACTCATTTACTTTTGAATTTTCTAAAATAAGAATAACTTGTATGTCTTTTTGTCTTACCTTAAAAAGAAAATCTTTAAAGTTAAACTTGTTTGGTTGAACTGTAATAATTAGTGATTTTGCTTCTTTTTCTTCCAAAACATAATCAGGATAATAAACAACACGACTATTTGGAATTTTTTTATTTAAGTCTTTATCTAATTGTTCTTTTCCTGTAAAAATAAGTACCATTCTTTAATCACCTCCCTCAAAATATGTCATTGGATCTACATAGTTACCATTTACTCTTACTTCAAAATGTGCATGAGGTCCAGTTGAATATCCTGTTGAACCGACCTTTAATACAGCTTGTCCTTGCTTTACAGATTGATTTGTAGTAACTAATATTTCAGAGCCGTGAGCATATACAGTTATAATGCCATTTCCGATGATTTATCATAACCATATTACCATAAGCATTATTATAATTTGCTCTAATTACTATTCCATCTGCCATTGCTACAAAATTTGCTCCGAACTGGGGCACTAATATCTGTTCCACTATGTAATTTATACGCACCTGTAATGGGATGTGTTCTCATGCCAAATACAGAAGTAACTTTTGTATAACCGTGGGATTGGCCATGTAAACATACCTTTGGGAACTAGACCTCTACCATTTACTACACTTGTAGGAGAGTTTTCTTTTTCTTGTAACCATTGAGCATATTGTTCTTGGTAATTTTCGTTAGAAAGCTGTTCTGCAACTTGCATATCCTCCTCAGTAGTAAATAGGGAATCTACAACAGTGCATACTGCTAAAACAATTCCTACAATAACTATGATAAATGGTAAAAATGGTTTGATGACCGTAAATACTAATTTTTTAATTTTCTTTTTTGCCATATCTTTTGCTTTATCTTTAAGAGCCATTTTCATCACCTAAATTCTTTTGTGTTTCTTCACCATTTGCAATCCTATTTATATATTCTGTATGTTGCATATTGTTTTTTACCTTATTAGTATTTCTATTTTGATTAGTATTCCAATTACCTTCTGCCATTTTTGCACCTATTGAAAGATAGCCTTTTGTTGCTTTTGCTCCTGCTTTTAAAACATTTCCTGCTATATTTCGTTTAGAATTACTATTTTTATTATCTAATTTAGATAATAAACCTTGATTCTTTTCTTTTGTCTTAGGTATTACATCTCTTATTGGATTTACATTTCCATTATAGTCCTTTTCCGCTGATAAATTACTTATAGGATTTATTATATTTTTAGCCCTACTTACAATTCCACTAAATCCACTGCCATTGTTTGATGAGTTGCCATTATTTGAAGTATTTTGATTACTTGAAGTTTTTGGCGTAGAAAATTGTTCCTTAATTGTACCTAAACTATATCCAATAGCAGCACCCATACCTAAACCTCTATTTGTCATCATTTCATTGTCAACACCTGCAATACGACTTGTTAAATCTTGTAGACAATTTTGCAAAGCATCTGCAAGTGGAAGTATCATCATAGCCCAAATCAAACTTACTGCCCAACCACCACCAGAAGGAAGAAATGCAAGATATATTAAAAATAGAAAACAATATATGAATTGCATAAATATATTCATAACAATTTGTCCACCCCAAATTGTAGCAGCTGTAACATTCTTATTAATTATCCAAAGCGCAGCTGTAATTGGTGTAAATATGGTAAAAATAATAATAGTAAATTGCCTTATAACAAATTTAATATTCAATTTTATAAATAAATATATAAACATGGCAATAACTAAGGCAGTTGTAATTGCATTTCCAGTTTTTATTGAGGTTAGCATACTTTCACCGAAGTTTAGCATCTAATGTACCAGAATTTGCAGCTGTAACAAGTAGATTTACTAAACTATTATTTAAGAATAATAGAAATCTAATAAATAGGGGAGCTAGTGCTATTGCAACACCACCAAAACATAATCTCATAAGGTTTTCTTTTGCTTCATTTCTTTTGCTACTGTTCATACCAGCATTCATTATTTTATATGATAAAATAAATACTGCAATTAAAATAAGACTTCCCGAAATGATTGCAAAAATTCTATACCACTTCATAGTTTTATTCCACAGCTCAGTAGTAAAAGGGGATAAACTATCATTACTTTGATTATTATTAAATATTAATGCATCATAATCTTTAAAACCAACACCCATTTCATCAGATGTAGCAAAATCGAAAATTGTCTGTGCTATTCCACCGTATGCACTCTGCGATAATTTTTTCAAACAAGGAGCCGTCCTCTGATTTTATTTGCTCTTTAAAGTCCGTTTCATCTGCTCCAAAAGAAAAAGGAGATAATAAAAAAAGAATTGCAAGAACCATTACAACACTTTTTAAAACTTTATTCATTTAATCCCTCCTTACAGAAGAGCAATAAATTATTTTAAGGACACTTATATTTTTTAAGTAAATACAAATTGTTTTTCATATTCCATAACTTCAAATTTTATTGCAGTAACATTGTTATTTATATTCATAACACATTCTCCTGGTTCGGCAGTTGTTAAAAATTGCTTTGTACCATCTGCTAAATGGAAAAAGTCAACTATTTCATCTACATTACCACTATTTTGTTTAAATATAAATTTAGTAGGGCATATATTTATAATTGCTTTCCCTTGTTCACTAGAAAGAAACTCATCAATAAATTGTGAACCGTATGTATAAAGCAGTATGATATTTTCTACCTCTACGGCCAACATCTGCTAAAAAATTTGCAGCCTCTATGTATTTTAAAAAATACCAACCTTCATCACAATTTATAATTTTATCCTTGTATTTATTTTTTAATACAAATTTCTGCCAAGCCCAATTTAAAACAACAACAGAAGAATATAATTTTGTAAATTCATCTTTTATTTCACTTAAATCAAAGCAGATAACATCAGTTGATGTTGTAATGATACTTTCACAATCGAAAAATCCCATTGAATTACCTTTTAGAAATAAGATTAGTAATTCTGCTAATTCAGGGCATTTATCTCTTTCATCTAATTTCTTTTGAAAATCAGTTAGTGTAGGCATTTTCTTTTTCACTTTACCTACTACATATTTATTGTTCGCAATTTTCCCATCATTTTCTCGATATAATGAATTTACATCTTCTGTAATTCCTTTATCTTTATATATTTCATTTACTACTATTTCTATTTCTGCCATTTCGCTTGAATTTAATGTTCTAAACATATAATTTCGTGTAATAGTTGAAAGTAATGCTCTAATATCAGATACTTTTTCATTTATATTTAAAAACTCATATTTACCATTAAAATCTGGCTCCAATTCAAAAGGATTTATTCCGCTTGGCTTACCTTGTGATATTTTTATAACCTTTCCACCTAATATCCTACATAATTTAGAATATTCACCTTCAACATCTATATAAAATGAATTACAATTATATGTTAAAATCATTCTAGCGGTAATGCTTTTCATAGAAACACTTTTACCGACTTCCTGGTATTCCACAAAAGAAAATGGATGGGTTTGGTAATTCAGGAGGTCCTATAAATCCATTAAAATATACTGGAGCATTAGTAGTTAAATTTCTTCCTAAAAATGCACCTTGACTATGAGAAAGATTTGGATTAGAAATAGGAAATAGAGTAGAAATACCTCCTGCGACCATATTTCTTTCATAATTATTTAAAGGTAATTCTCCTAATGGTAGAACAGTTTTAAAAGCTTCTAATTGTCTAAAATTTAATGTTCTTATCATTGCATTTTTCTTACTTAATTCTGATTCTAAAATTTTTGTCTTTTCGTTTAATTCTGATAATGTTTCACAATTTAGAGTAATAAATATTGTTGCAAAAAATAATTTATCTTGGTTTGTTTGTATAAGCATTCTTAAATCCTCTAAATCGTCAATTTCTTTTTCTAAAACGGGTAAATGCAATATATTTCCTTGTTTTGAATATGTAGTGTATTCACTTTGTGCTTGTACCAATTTTTTAGTTAATTGTGTTATAACACTTCCACTAGGTACTGGCTCAACTTTTATAGAAATAGTTATATTTCCAATTCCAAATAATTCATCAAGCCAACCAATCCATGTATCTGTTGGAAATATTGTCATTACAAATATTCTTGTATATTTATCATATCCAAGATATAAATAGTCTTTCTTTTCTTCTAACACCTCTGGAAGTAATACATCTGTTAGGTTAGGAATGTTTTTGAATATGTTTTTTTCTTCTTTCTTTTCTTGTTTTTTTCTCTTTTTTTCTTTTCTTGCCAACATATAAATTCTCACCTCCTTTTAAAAAGTTATCTATTTTCAAAATAGAATTTTTGTTTAATTCACGATAGATTAAACTATATAATTCATGTTGTGATAGAATATTGCAAGTAATTTTAGCCCTTAGTAAATTATTTTTTAGTAGGAGGTATTTCCTATCTAATTCATTTACTGCATTTTTATAAAGTCCATCATAAGAAATAACAACATAATTTTTTATGATAGATACCTTATTACTTTCCATTAAATTATATAGGTATTGGATTAAATTTTGTTGATATTCTTTTATAAGTTCATTATCAAATCTATTACTTTTAATTTTCTTAATTACATTAGAAGTGTCAATATATTCAGTAGTAGAAAAGAATTGAATTGCAGAATCTATTGATAAAGCAGTTTGGATTAAAACATCTTCAACACTTTCTTGCTCATTGAAAGAAAGCATATTATAATCAATACTACCTAAACTTGCAACGATAGAATATCTATTTCCTAGACAAATGATGTTATCTTTTATTTTTATCTGTAATATATTTGATAATTTTTTCTTATCCTTTTTTATATCTTTCTTTTTCTCTTTGGTTTCTGCATTAGAAAGTGGGAAAGTAGTAATATTTCTTTTATCTTTTCTTTTAACATATATAACAGTTCCTATTATGAACAATACACTTAAAATTAAAAATATAGTCATTACTATCATTTGCCACACCTCTCATATAAATAGATTTTTTTACGAAAGGCATATTTAAAGGCATAGAAAAATAACTTATCAAAGTATTGCTCATTTATTTTCAAAAAAGCACAAAGTATAAAAAATATTGATACAATACCAATAATAATTATTTTTAAGGGCATAGGTATAGGGGTGACCAATACCGATAAACTTGATGCAGATAGCATTAAATAAATTACTTGTCTTAAACTCAAGTATCCACCAAATATTTTTTCTTCTCTTTTCAAGTCAAAAGGTACTTTAAATATTCTCATAATTTCACCACCTAACTACCAAGTAAGTTTCCACTGTTATTTGTAGCAATATTTATGATAATTCCTGCTATAATAAGTGATGCCCCTAGAATTACACCACCTCCACAAATCCATGCTAAACTTCCAATACTTTCACTTCTTTTTTGTGGATTATTTGAATTAGCAATCATCTTAATTGCAGCGACTACAACACTTGCAAAGATTAGTACACCACCTAATGGCATTGCAATAGAAGTAATTACTCTTTTTATATTATCTGTTGCCTGTTGTACCTCTGCTGTTCCAATAGTAGTGTTCTCTCCTTCAGCTGCAAAAACCATATTAGTTCTTATAGCAAATAATGTAATCATTGTTCCAATAGCTTTTAATTTACTAATAATCTGCTTTTTTCTTTTTTTAAAATTCATAATATACCATCATCTCCCATCGATTTAGATAGGGCAAATCTCAAGGAGAATTACTATATATACTTAAATTAGATTTTTAAAGTGTACGAAGATAAGAGGAAGTAATAAAAAAAAGACCATTCCTATTAATAGACTTGGTACAACTATTAAAAATTTTGATTTTAGCTTTTGTGATTTTATTAAACATCCTATTGCTAATAAAATTAGTGATAAGATTAGCAATGAAACTAATATTATAAGAGTAATCTTAAATACAACAAATAAGGTTGAAGATACAATATTTTCAAAATTGTTTATATAACTATCTAACATACAATCAGCTCCTTATGTAGTATTATCAGTATATTTATTAATAATTGTTTTTTTATAGTAAGATAAGAAATTCTCTGTATTATAGCTTTTACAAAGATTATACAGGTTTATTAATTCTTCTCTTTTTACTCTTGATAATACATTTCGAAATTGCTCTATTTCTAACTGATAAAGAGTATATAAGATGACTTTTAGCATTTCTATTTTTTCATCTTGAAATGTATTTAAAATATCCGCAGTATAATTAAATTCTAATTTTTCAATTAATTCATAAAAATTTTGTGAAATTTTAGGACTTTTATTTATAATTAAATTAAATAAATCATCAATCATCTTTATATCTATCTCTATCTCTCCGTAACAAATTTGTTACAGTTGCGTTACTATTTGTTACTTCACTGTTACATTGTAACATTTTATATTTTTCTCTATGTTTTCTAACTCTTGCAGCACTGGAACCTTCACTTCCGATTAAATCTTGCATTTCTGATAACATAAAAGTATTTTCATCAAAAAATTCAATAGTTTTAGTTTTTTCAAGTGCTGTCAATAATAACTTGACAATAGTTACATCTTCATCAAGTGTCATGGCAATTTCTTCAGCCATTGATTCGCATAGATGTTCATATACAAAAACGCCTTCACTTTTTAAAAGTTTTAATTGCAATTTTAGATATATTAGTAATATCTTATCTCCATCTGGTAACTTACGGAGAAATTTACTTGTTTTATTATCAAAAAAAGTATCATATAATTTTAACCAATAATATCGCTTTTCTTTCAACTTTATTCCTCCTCATCTTGCATAAATGGTGCTTCATCTATGTCTTTAAAATCTGTAATATTTTCAAGTAAATCTTGTTCAATTCTTTGTGAATAAAATTGTAAATGAGCGACATCTTCTAATATATC
This sequence comes from uncultured Eubacteriales bacterium, assembly GCA_949294555.1. Lineage (GTDB taxonomy): Bacteria > Bacillota > Clostridia > TANB77 > CAG-508 > CAG-269. Next base: position 16,196 of record CASFHP010000003.1, on the reverse strand, counting down.
AAAATCAGTTTCATAACCATTAATTGTAATATGATTATTCTGATTAATGGCAATTACGAATTTATCTTTTCCTCTTTTTACTAATATTGCAATATCTTGATCACTTTTGGCTATAATTTTGCATATTTTCATATTGCATCACCTCCTTATCTGCTTTTGCTCCTGCTAAAACGCAGGCATATAAAAAGAGGCCAATATTAGCCCCTATGAATAATCCCATTATAAAAAATATCATTTTTAACCTCCAAATTTTCTTGATTTTTATTAATCTATTTGTTATAATCTACTCAAATTAGATAATAGACAATATCATTATCTTAAATTTTACATTTTCAGTAATTAGACAACTTGCTTTTTCTCTAACCAATTTCTAACAAAATGTAAAATTTTTTGTATTTTGGTTTTTGATTTATATATTAGTATTTGTTAAACTTTAATGCCTTTTTTTATTGATTTTTAGAGTGATTAACAGACCTATATAAATCTAAACAGTGCTTACTAGGAAATCTGCGTAAATTCCTTCTAAGCCTGGTGTCGGGGGTTCGAATCCCTCCTGGCTCACCAAAAATAAAAAGTCATACAATTATTGTAATATCAATGCTTTGTATGACTTTTTTAGTTTTTATATATCCTTTTCCAAACATTCATCTATAATATTTTCTAATGGCTTCGTATCTATGACAGAACGAATACATGCATGCAACATTTCTTTTGGATTGATGTTTTTTAGATTTAAAACATATCCATTTTTATATGCTAATTGCCTTATAAACTCTCTAATCGTTCTTCCATTCCCTTCTCTAAAAGGATGTAATACATTTAATTCTGCCATGTAATAAGACAATCTTTTTATAAATGTTTCTCTATCTAAATTCTGTAGATAATTTTCTTCTTTTAACTCATCTAACAATTTTTTCAATTGCTCTTCTATATATTCCCATTCTGCAAAACTAAAATTTCCCTTTGCAATATTTTCATTTCTGAAAAGTCCTGCAAATGGATAGATATCCTCAAAAAGGAATTTATGAATTCCAACAAAGTGATTAATATCAAAATTTCCTATTTGATGATTCTGCCTTAATTCATATAATTTTGCTAAAACAATCTTTCTTTCGATCTCCTCTAATTTTTGATTGTCATGTATATCAAATTTATTTACCAATACATCGCTATCTTTATAGCAATATATAGAATTTCTAGCTTCATATAAATCACTCATAAGACATTCTCCCCTTACATGGTCGTTCTTTTTATTATATCAATCATTTCTGGCATTGTGATTTCATTATCAAAATATCTTCTTAAAAGTGCAACATCTTCATCTGTAACATGCATGTCCTCTATTGCTAAATCTTGTTTTAAATTTGCAATATCAAATTCAAATTTTTCTTCTCGATTCATTTTGTCCTCCTTAGAATTCTTTATTTTTCACACAATTATATTATACCACAAAATACAATAAATTACTACCAAAATCTGCCACTTATTTTATTTGTAGTCCTAATAATTTTGACAATTCCAATGCTTGAAACTCATTTACAATTGCTCCATTCAAATCTGCAATGTCTACCGTTATTCCACTTAATTCACAAGCAGTAAAATCAATTCCTTTTAATTTTGTTCTAACCCATTGCGTTCTATTTAAGTTACAATCTGATAATTCTAAATCTTTTATTTTTGCTTCACTAATACTACCGTTTTGCAAATTGCTATTTTCTATTTTTATATCTTTAAAATGACTATCTGAAAAATTAACATATCCTAAATTGCTTTCTCTTATATACATATTTGCTATATCTGTTTCAATAAAATCACAGCCTGTTAGTTTACAATTTATAAATTCGACTCGATTAAACCCTGCTTTGCTGAAATTAGAATTTGAAAAGTCACAATTTTGAAAAATGACATCTGCAAAATATGCATTTTCAAAGTTTGACTGTACATATTGGCATGTTTCAAAAATACAATTTCTAAATTCATATTTTTCTGCTTGTATTGTATCATCCATTAAGTTTTTAAATCTTTTTTCTTTTATTTCATAAGTATCTATATTTTTTGAAATTTCTTCCTTAAAATCTTCTATGTCCTCTACCTCATTTATTTTCGGTTTTACCAGTTTCATATTTACTATCAATATTCCCTTTCTAATATAGTTATTTCTTATTGTAAGCATATCCTGAAAGTTTCACTTTTGTCAACAGTTTTATTTACTAAAAAATTTTTTCCTATTGTTGTTACTATTTGGTGTGTAAAAAACACATGCATTCAATATAAAAACTGCCTTTTTTATCCAACAAAAAAGAGGATATTTTTTCCTCTTCTTTAAATAACTTTACTATTTGATTTCTTGAATAAATTCTTCAATAGAAGCAATTTCATTCAGTTTCTTGCTTTTCTTTAACTCATTATACAAATAATCTACATATGTATTGACAAAATAAATAATTTCCTGTTCTTTTAACTTCTTTAGCTCCTTTTTACACTTATTTGTCTTAATAAATTTTCCCATTTCTTGTTCCATCATTTTAGTTTCTTTTTTTAAATTATCCAATTTTAAAACAGACAATTCCTTCACAGAATAATAATCTCCTTGACTAACACAAGATATCACTTTACTTAAATAATCCATATATTCTTCATTTTTTATCATTTCTAATTATTTCTCCACCTATTCTTTTATTATGTATAACTAAAAGTTATACATTGTGTTTAGATTTATATTATCATTTATTGTTCTATTTTTCAAGCTTTTTAATGCTTTTTAAGAATATTTTTTGTTAACTTTGCTTATATTATTAATGTGTTTTAGATTAGCTCTCAGCTTGTTATACTTAGGATAATACTTTAAAATTATGGAGGAATAAAATGAATTCTATTTCAAAAAGTGATATTGATAAAACCTTTGGAAAAATTTTAAAAGACTTTAGAGTGAAAAACGGCTATACACAAGAAGTTATGGCAGAAAAGCTTGGAATATCTTTAAAATATATTTCTAGAATTGAAAACGGATATAGCGGAATTAAAATCAGGACTTTAATCAATTACATGAATATTTTAGGTATTACTCCGAATACTATTTTTAAAGAACTTATGACAAATGAAAATATTCAAAAGCAAATCAATATTTCCGAAAAATTAAATCAATTATCAGAAGAAAAATTAAATTTTGTCGATAATATGATTGATTTATTAATGACTTTTAATAAAGATTAATTTACTTGTAATAAAAGGTATACAAAAAAATTTTTTATATTACTATGAACAGCCAATAATCTTTTTATGGATTATTGGCTGTAATTTGCTTTTAAGATATTCTAGTATATATTACTAAAATATTTGATTTTAGTAGCGTACCTATTTCTTATTTTAAGCATTCCAAAAAGCCTTATACGTCTTATATGCAGAATAAACATCGAACTTACTTGTAACCTCATAAGGTGCATGCATTGATAATACTGGAACACCACAATCGATAACATCTGCTCCTTTGTTAGCAATAATGTAGGCAATTGTGCCTCCACCACCAATATCAACTTTTCCAAGTTCTGCCACTTGATAATGGATATCATTTTTTTCTAATACATTTCTTACCCATGCTACATATTCTGCATTTGCATCAGAAGCTCCTGATTTTCCTCTTGCACCTGTATATTTGTTTAAACTAATTCCTTTTCCAATAAATCCTGCATTTGTCTTATCTGAAACAGAAGCATAAATTGGGTCAAAACCTGCATCAACGTCTGATGACAACATTTTTGAAAAGCAAAATACTTTATCTAAAAGATTTGGTTTATTAACACCTAATTTATTTAATATTTCTGATATAAAGAAATCAAACATATGTGATTCCATACCTGTATTTCCCATACTTCCAATTTCTTCTTTGTCAGATAAAATACATACGGCTGTATTTTTTACATTTTCTAATTCCATCATGGCTACTAAAGATGTATATGCACATACCTTATCATCTTGACCATATGCTGCTACCATACTTTCATCTAGTCCTAAACTTCTTGCTTTAAATGCTGGTACTAACTCAATTTCTGTACTTGTTAAATCTGCTTCTGTAATACCGTATTTTTGATTTAATATATTTAAGATATTTAATTTTACTTGGTCTTTTCCTCTTCCTTCATATGGCATACTTCCAATTAAAAGGTTTAGGTCTTCCCCATCAATTCCATTTTTTAATTTTTTCTCCATTTGGTCTTGTGCTAAATGTGGTAATAAATCTGTAATGGTAAAGATTGGGTCATTATCGTCTTCTCCAATGCAAATGTCTATTTTTTCTCCATTCGTTTTTACAATTGTGCCATGAATACTAAGTGGAATCGTTGTCCATTGATATTTCTTAATCCCACCATAATAATGTGTTTTAAAATATGCCATTTCTGTATCTTCATATAAAGGATTTGGTTTTAAATCTAATCTTGGTGAATCTACATGTGAACCAATAATATGTAATCCTTTTTCAATACTTTCTGTTCCGATAATTGCTAGATACATACTTTTATTTCTGTTTACAAAATATACTTTGTCTCCTGATTTTAAAGTTTCAAATTCTATGATATCTCTAAATCCATTTTCGTCAGCAAGTTTTCTTGCCATTTTGATAAATTCTCTTTCTGTTTTGGCTTGATTCAAGAAATCCATATACCCTTTTGAAAAATCAAATATGGCTTTTTTTTCTTCTTCATTTACGCTTTTCCAGCCATTTTCCTTTTTGTCAAATAATTTTTCTTTTAATTCTTCACTCATACGCTATATCCTTCCTTTCTTTAGATATAAACTAGGTTAGAAAACTTTTCTTGCAAAATTTGCAATTTTTTAGCCTAATTTTTTCCATTTATCTTTTTTCTTTTCACAGTATATCATTATATAATTCATTTTTCCACTATTTTTGTAATTTATTCCAAAAATCTGGTTATACTATTTATAAGTGAAAAATTCCTCGAAAGTATATATATTATATTTTTAAGGAATTACTAAATAATAATTACACTATCTTAAAAAACTATTTGGAAAGGTGGAATTTTATGAATTCTTTATGGATAGATTCTGTAAAAGGTACATCAAATTTTGAGACATTAGAAAATAACCTAGAAGCAGACATTTGTATTATAGGTGCCGGTATTTTCGGTATGACTTGTGGGTATTATCTAAGCCATTTAGGCTATAAAGTAATTTTAATTGATAAAAATAATCTAGCAGGTACTACTAGCTTTACAACTGGCAAAATTACCAGTCAACATGGGTTATTTTATACTTATTTAAATACATCTTATGACATGTATTTTTCAAAAAATTATTTAGAAGCCAATGAAAAAGCAATTAAGAATATCCAAAATATTGTCAGCAAAGAACAAATTGATTGTGACTTTGAAATTCAAAATAGTTATGTATATACAACCAAAAAAGAAGAAGTTGAATTATTAGAAAAAGAGCAAAAAGTTTTAGAGAGTTTAGGATATCATGCAGATTTGGTAACTGACATTTCTTTGCCTTTCAAGGTGGAAAGTGCTTTATGTTTTAAAAATCAGGCAAAATTTAATCCTTTAAAATATATTTTAGGATTATCAAAATCCATTCTTGAAAAAAATGGACAAATCTATACAAACACCATTGCTGTGGATATTGAAAAAGATAAGAAAAATTATATGGTTTATACCGATAAAGGCAACAAAATAGAAGCAAAACATGTGATTATGGCTACACGTTATCCATTTCTAAATGTACCTGGATTTTATTTTTCTAAATTATATCAATCCACTTCTTATATTGTCGCTCTAGACACAAAAACGGATTTACTAAATGATATGTATATAAATGTTTCTGCTCCGATTTATTCTCTTAGAACTGCAAAACTTAATGGAAAAGATATTTTATTACTAGCAGGTGGAAATTGCAAGACTGGTCATGACTATTCAAATAAAAATCCTTATGATACATTAATCAATTTTGCCAAACAATATTACCCAGATTGTGAAGTTTTATACCAGTGGAGCAGTGAAGATTGTATCTCTTTAGATAAACTTCCTTATATTGGAAAATTTTCTAATTTATTACCAAATGTCTATGTTGGAACTGGTTTTAAAAAATGGGGAATGACACTTTCTAATGTTGCTGCTAATTTAATTGTAGATGAAATTTGTGAACGTAACAATAAATATGCCTACTTATTTGATTCTACAAGATTTGGCTTATTTAAAAATTTTGACGAAGTAAAAAATATGGTTGTTGATTCTACTAATTCTTTATTATTAAATAAGCTAAAATCTTCAGAAGCTTCTTTAGAAAAAATCAAACCAAATTCTGGAGATATTATCGAATTAGATGGAAAAAAGGTTGGGGTTTATAGAGACAAAGAAAATCAATTGCATGCCATTAATCCAATTTGTACACATTTAGGCTGTTTGCTGACTTGGAACGATATTGATAAAACTTGGGACTGCCCTTGCCATGGCTCTCGCTATGATGCTTTTGGCAAAAATTTATATGGTCCTGCCTTTAAGGATTTGGAAGTTTATCAATAAAAATTACTGTTCAATGTGTAATAATTAACCTTCAAGAATTTTGTTGTTTTTTGTATTTTTTTATTGACTTGTTTCCTTTTATTTGCTAAAATACCAGTAATAAGTCATATATTTATATATTGATTTATGAATTATTTTTTGTTTATTGAACTAGATTTCTCCTATAACAGTAATCTAGTTCTTTTTTTATTGTATAGAAAAAAATCATCTTTTATCTTGACTTGATTTAGATTTTCCAATAGCAATAACTTTTTCTTATATTAAAAATGAACTTTAAGGACTGCCCCTAAAGTTCAAAATTTATATTCTTTTTTCATCTTATTCTTTTGCTGATTTCTTTTCTAATTTATAAATAATAAAAGATAAAATAACACCTAATGTAGCCGTAATTAATTGTGTTGTGCTCATAGCTGTTTGTAAATTTGAAACTAATTTCTCTGGAAAAACACCAAAAGCATTTAAAATTCCAAAGAATGCAAATATGATAGCTACTTTTACAACAACACCTACTACACCAGCTAAGAAATAATGTTTATTTTTTCCTAACATAATAAATTTGTAGGCATATACTAATGCAAAATTTCCTACCCATATAGCTGGTATCATGTAAACCATATATGTAGAAGCTGTTCCAAATACATATCCACTTAATATTGTAGAAATACTTGGCATTGTCACAACCCCAAGGATTTTAGCCCAACCTTTTAAATTAATAGCTGTTGTAACTAAAGCCATATTGACAATTGTTCCCACAATTAATTGAGAATTTGCTGTAATTACACTTGTTGAACCAAATACAGTTGTGATTAATTGTCCTAAAAATGTTGGAACTAATAAAGCAATTAAAAATATGAGTATGGTTTGTGCTATATCAGCACCTTTTGAAAAATCGGTTATTCTTTTATTAATAACACTTTCATTCTCCATTTTAAACTCCTCCTTTTAATAGAAATAGAGCTTTAAAATAAGAATACATCTTTATTACACATTGGAATAAATAACTTTACTGGTAATTCCAGAAAGTTTCCCTATTTTTCCAGATAAAGTATTTATTTCATCTTGTGGTGCGTCTACAATAATATTAATAATATTGATAGATTTTTTTGGATATGGCATTCCCATTCTTCCAATAATCCATTTTGAATACTCATGTAAGATAGAATTTAGTTTATCTACTTCATCTCTTTTTTCTAATATTATTCCTATTATGGCAACCCTTGTATCCATAAATTCCTCCTAAAAATATAATAATACTTCTACTTCAATAATATTTTAGTGTCAGAAATTTTTAAATACTTTGCTATAAAGATATTCTTACTAGCTCAGTCTTTGTTATTATATCATATTCATGATTTTTTTCAATATTTTTATTTAATAGACTTTTTATTATTGAATTCCAATAGATTTATAGAAATCCAATAATATTTGTATTAAAATTGAATATTATTTCAACAGCTATATGGATTTTTTTTGACTCTTATAATATAATCTTAATATAAAATTACTGCGAGAAGTTAATAACTTTTTACCAAAAAAATGATTCAAGTATTGCATTGAATAAGAGGAGATGAAAGTATATGAAACAATTTAAAATACAAGAAGTAATATCAATTATTTGTAGTATAATAGGATTAATTTTATCATCATATGGTTTATTAATGAGTTTACAAAGTATAGGTACAGATGGTTGGGAACAATTAGGATTTATCTTTATAATCCCCTCAATTATTGCTTTAACTGTAATAGTATTTGATCTTTTAATAACAGTTGGCAAAATTAAAAGAGGATTAATATATTCCTGTATGAATAGTGTAATTAAGATTTGTATTATAGGATGCATCATTCCAAGTATAATCTCTGATTATAAATACGAAATAAAATATGGATTATCAAATTTAGATTTTGAGTTAATTTTAATTGCTGCATTAACAATAATTACAATTCCATCTATTTTAAATATGGCTAAATTAATTAAGTCAAAGAATAAGTGAATGTAATAATTGAAATGAATTTGTATATAAACTTTTCTATACTAACATCACTATATGATAATCAAAATATTAATAATGTTCTCCTTTCCAAATAGAGAACATTTTATTTATATAAAAATAAAACTTACGAACTTTGATTAGTCCGTAAGTTGTTTTCAAATGGAGCAGGTAGTGGGAATCGAACCCACGTCATCAGCTTGGAAGGCTGAGGTTCTACCATTGAACTACACCTGCGTAATTACCTTTGACAGTTATTAATTATAATGTTTTTTCTCTACTTTGTCAATACTTTTTGAAAATTTTTTTGTCTCAGGTAATGATTGTATTTTATAATTCTATAAAAAATTCTATATATTCATCATCATTTTTCACATAAATTTTCCCCTGGTGCAGCTCTATGATTTGTTTAGTTATAGCAAGTCCTAAACCTGCCCCACCTGTACTACTCGTTCTTGCGTCATCTCCTCTATAAAATTTTTCAAATAGCTTATCCAATTTGTATTGTGGAATTTTATCCCCTTTATTTCTAAATACAATCGATATTTTTCCTTCTTTTTGCTCTAATTGTATTTCTATTGTTGTATTTTCATAACTATAATTAATAGCATTTTTTAATAAATTATCAAACGCCCTTGCTAATTTGTCGCCATCTCCTACATACATAACCTTTTCAATAGATTTAAAATCACATTTTAAATTTCTTTTTTCTAGCATTGGATAACACTCATCAATCACTTGTTTCAATAAATATACCAAGTTAATTTCTTGCTTATTTATCGGCATTTTTTGCAAATTATATCTTGTAATATCAAAAAATTGATTTGTTAAATCTTCTACTCTTAATGCCTTGTCTAAGGCAATTTTGATATATTTTTCTTGTAATTCTTTCGATATTTGTTTTTCATCTTTTAGCAATGTCAAATATCCAATAATGGAAGTTAATGGTGTTTTTAGGTCATGTGCCATATACACAATTAAATCATTTTTCTTTTGCTCTGCCTCTCTTTCACTTTTTTTAGTTAAGATATAATCATATTTGATTTCATTTATTTTTTCTGAAAATTCATTCACTTCACTTGGCAATTTAATCGTTTCATTATCTTCCTTTAAAATCAAATCTAATGCATTATATACCTCATGATTGGCATTTACATATTTTGAAATAAATCGATAAATGACAACTGCCATAACTATGCCTACATATATATAAACAACAATATTTCTGTTATTCACAATCCAATAATACACTTCATAATTTAAACTCTCTATTAAAACAGACAGTCTATTTTCCAAAAATAGTGCTATTACGAAATATACAATCATAGAAATCACATAAGCAACAAGAATATTGGCAATTAATGTTATGCTTAATCTAATTTTTTTCTTTGTTAATTCATTCATTTTCAATTTTATATCCCACTCCCCATACTGTTTTAATAAATTTTGGATGTTTGGTGTCTTCATTTAGTTTTTCTCTAATTCTTCTAATATGCACCATAATCGTGTTATTGCTGTCTAAATATTTTTCTTTCCATACTTTTTCAAATAATTCTTCTGAAGAAATCACTTTTCCTCTATTTTCTGCTAGGTATAGCAATATTTCAAACTCTATTGGCGTTAAGTCTACCTTTTGTTCATACAATAAACATTTATGTTTTGCTTTATCTATGGTTAATCCATTGATTTCAATTATATTTTTTGATACATTTTCTCCATTATACAAAGTATATCTCCTTAATGCTGATTTTACTCTTGCCACTAATTCCAATGGATTAAATGGTTTTGTAATATAATCATCTGCTCCTAACGTTAACCCCTTTATTTTATCATTATCCTCTATTTTTGCTGTTAGCATAATAATAGGAAATTTAAGCCCTTTTTCACGAATATATCTGCAAATTTCAAAGCCATCTTTTCCCTCTATCATGACATCTAATATAGCAACATCTATTTTCTCAGTATCTATACAATTAATTGCCTCTTCTGATTTATAAAATTTATATATATGATAATTTTCATTTTGTAAATACAATTCCACTAAATCTGCAATTTCTTTTTCGTCATCTAAAACTAAAATATTCATTTTCACAATTCCTTTCTTTTACCGCATTATACCATATAAATTCCCATTTTTATTTATTTTCTTAAAATGTAAGAAAAAGTTAAGAATTTATTAATCGTTTCTTAAAACTCTTTTATTATTTGTTTTGTATACTATTTGTATTCAATATGTTTTGGGGCATTATAAGAAACACCATTTTCAAAAAACTTAAATTTCTTATTGCTAAGCACAAGTAAAAATCTTTTAAATATTGAAAGGATGATATAAAATGAAAAGAAAAAATCATATACATCGAAAATTAAATAAGAAAAGATTTGTACTATCTTTATTAATCGTATTTTTCATCATTTACTTATATATAAACTACAATGATTTTTCTGTTGATAGTCTAAACTTAAATACAATTTCAAACTCAAATATCTCTTCAGAATATGATGTTATTAAACAAGACACAAATTCAAAATATACAGGTCCAGGACAAGAAAAAGTAAAAAATAAAGATGGATATTTTACAACTTTCACAACAGAGGAAAATCATCAAAAAACGTATCTGGAATATAAACAAAATGGAAATGCTTCTTGGAGCAATCATACATACTGGGGAGATACTATGGCTGAAAATGGTTGTGGAATAACCGTTATGTCTATTATTTTAAGTGGTTATGATAAAAATTACACACCTGAAGATTTGAGACAAAAATATTATCCTGTTATGGATTACGAACAATTTCCAAGTGAATTAGCTTCTACTTTCGGAATTAAAAATTCTGGTTTTTACTATGATTCCGATCATTTATCTAATACTGCTATTGAAAAACATTTGCTTACCAATAGACCTATCATTGTTTGTGTTTGGAACCAACCTCACAATAATCGCTGGACGACTGCTTCTCATTATATGGCTCTTCTTGCTACTGATGGAAATGGAATGGTTTATGTTTCTAATCCGAATGGCTTAGAAAATGATAGCAAAAGCTCTGGGTGGTATGATATGAATGAAATTACCCCTTATCTTGCCAAGGCAATTTATATTGAGAAATATTGATTACTCTTTTTCTTAATGATATAATCCTAATAGATATATACTAAGTTGTAGGGGGATTTATTATCATGAAAAAATGGAAAATCACTAGGAACATTACTCTAGCTCTATTAATATGTTTCATTTTATTTGCAGGATATATCATAATACATGGTTTTTTGGCTGGGAATTATTATAATGATATTTTTGGTGTTACCATATTTTACTGGTTTCAACATGTTTGGGTAGTTCTATGCTTTTACCTATATATTTTTGGAATTCCTTTATTAATAGATGTTGTCATCCTTATTATTTCTATAATAAGGATAAAGAAATTATCTAAAAGTGTCATAGAAAAATAATATCATAAAATTAACAATGTAAATTATTTTTTCATCAGACGATTTACTATTCTACTATGAGTAAACTGATAGTCGAGAAAACTAAACTGATTATTGGTTTACTTTTTTTATGAACTATCGTAACATTAAATTATACAAAAATATGGATATTATTAGGTTGAAACTTTATTATCATTTTTACAATTTTGCAACCTAACTTATCCATTGGAAAGGAATGTGATAAATTATGAAAAGTATCGGAGAAATCATTGCTTCTTTAAGAAAAGCAAAAGGAATGACACAAAATGAATTGGCTGAAAAAATGAATGTTACAGATAAGGCTGTTTCAAAATGGGAACGAGATTTATCTTGTCCAGATGTTAATACAATTTCCAAATTGGCAGATATATTAGATGTATCTGTTGAGGAATTACTAAAAGCTAAAAAGAAAGATGAGCCAAATACAAAAATAAAAGATTTGGTAAATTTAATTTTTAAAGCGGTTGCATTAGCAATGGGTATAGCTGTTGTCGTCTTAAATATATTAAATCAAATAGATGTAAAATCATCTATCATTATGTTGGGAATTGGAATTGTTTGTATTAGTATATATTTATTAGATAACAAAGAAACTAATTCAAAATCAATAGATGTTAGGAGAAATTAAATGTATTATACATATATGTTGAGATGTTCAGATAATTCTATTTATACAGGTATGACCAATAATCTAGAAAAAAGGATTGCTGAACATCTTTCAAAAAGTAAACAAGGTGCTAAATATACAAAGTCACATAATGCTATCAAGTTAGAAATTGCTTGGAAAAGTAAAGATAAATCTTTGGCTTGTAAATTGGAATATCAAATTAAACAGCTTACGAAACAGCAAAAAGAAAATTTAATAAAAAATAAAAGATTAGCTACTTATCTTAAGGGAAAAGTTGATTGTAGAAGATATCGTATTGTTCGCAATCATTTTATTTAAAATATATTTCTTTGATAGCAATAATACTGTCAATTAATTGCTCATATTTTATATCTTTTGCATATTCATAAGAATGCTGATATTTATTCCATTGTTCTTTTAAAGAGTTATCATTTTGAATAGAATTTATAACATCTTCTACAACATTTCTGTCATTTATTATATCAAAAGTTCCTCTATGTTTCGTAGTTTCTTTTATTGCATCAACTAACATTTTACTTTGAACATTTTTCTTATCTAAATGTGTTAGCATATATAAGTCATAAAAATCTCTTATTCTTGTATTTAAAATACTTCTTTTAATGATTGATTCATACTTTTCTGCAATAATTGTTTCAACATTATAAGTCCAAATTTCAATACTTCTTTTTTCTAAAAGTAAGTTATATTTATAATTAATTTCTTTATAAGTTATCTTATCTCCAGTTGTAACATCTATTTTTAAATCAATAGGCATCTCATCAAAATTTGCTTGTAAATGAACACGAAGTCCTCCATAATCGTCATCTTCCCTTATATTTTCTATACTAATTATTTTAAATTTTATATTATCGTTGGCATCTATTTTAATTATTTCTTGTAGTATATTTTCAAGATTTTCCTTATCTAATTTAAAACCTTTTATTGTAGTATCCATATCCATTGTAGATCTATTATCTATTCCAATAATTGAAGATATTAACATACCACCTTTTAATATAAAATTGTCTTTATATTCTGAAATAGATATTCTTTCCAATAATCTTTCCAGCATATAAGTTTGCATTACTGCTTGTGGTAATACTTTTTCTTTTTTTGCTATATTATTTATTTTTGCTTTTAAACTCATTGCATTTTTTATCATAACAAAACCTCCATATATTTTTTAAGTATTTTTTCCATTTTAAATTCTTTTGCGTATTTGCTTAATTTTATCAAGTTTTTATCTTTTCTTTTCATATATTCTTTCATTGCTGTATTAAAAATTTGTAAATCAATTTTATTTCTATCTCGCAATATATCAATAATTGTTCTTTCCAAGTCATATAATTTTATTGTAGTTTTATCTTGCAATTCTAATTCAATTATTCCTAACTCATACTTGTCCTGTTTTATATAATGTGGCTCTATTATTTCATCATTTGCTCTAATATTATTTTTGAAAGTCATATCATATTTTAATGGTGTTCTATCAGTTAAATGATAAAAATATAATGCAGTATTGTGTGAGAATATTCCCGTTTTATATCTTTGTTGTATCAAAAAGAAATTATTTACATTTTTTCCTTTTTTCACATATACACCTTTTTCTTTTCTTTCTACATATCCTTCATCACACAATAATTTTAAATATTGTTTATGAATATTTAATTTTTTTAAATCACTTGCTAAAATTATTCCATTATTATTTTCAATATAATTTTTTAAAATTTCTATATTTTTCATTTTGACCACCTTATACATATTATAAACCAAATATATATATAAGTCAATATTTTGAATAATATTCTATTTATGTAAAAAATTTCATTTTATACATAAATTAGTTCTTTTAAAACAATTTCTTCTGCTTGATTTTTTATTGTGTTCATTGTGCCAACCCAATATAAAGGATTGGTATTTTTCATATTTTCTGTTAAATCACTTTTTGATTTTAAATCTTCTATTAAAAAATCAATTTCTTTTTGTGCTTGCTCTTGAATTTCTTTCAAGTGCTTGTTCAATTGTTTATTCATAAACAAAATAGTGTATTCTGCTTTCTTATGTTTCTTTAAATAATTTAATCTTAATAGCCCATATTTATTTAATGGAATTTTTTCTTCTGGTTCTAAATATAAATTAGGCATATAATAATCACCTTTTTTGGCATATTCTATTCTTGTTTTTTCATCTATAAATCTATCTTTTAATTCTTCATTTTTCATAATCTTCTATCTCCTTTTCTTTAATTTTCTATTGCATTACAATATAATTTATTTAATTGTTCAGGTTCATAAACTCTTTGTTCATAATTTGAATATGAATTTTTTCTCAGAGGTATATTACTATAATTAGTTTTATTATATTTATTATTATTAAGTCGTAAATTTTCCGTTTCTTTATTCGTATTTTTTTCGTTTCTTGAATCGTAATTTTTACGATTTATAATATTAACATTAGATATATGATTTATTTTTCCAACATAGATAATGTTATTTTTTCTAAAACCTTGTCTTTTCTCATATATCAATTTAACATTACTTAACTGTCTAAATGCTTTTGTAACTGTTTTATCTGATAAATTTAATTTTTCCTGTACTTCTTTTCTTGAAAATATTAAAAATATATTGCCTTCTTCATCAATCCAATTATTTTTCATTGATATTGATAATCTATCAAGTAACAACGAATATAATAATTTACTGTCTGAATGTCTTTATAATAAGGATTTATAAATAGCTCTTTTGGTATTTGGTAATAAACATTTTCAAGATATTCATTTGCTTTATAAGGTATAAAATCCATAGCAATAGTTCTCCTTTCCGTTTTCTTTGATAACACTGAAAGTATTGAAATATCAATAAATTTTGCTTTGTGGAAATTTACGGAACAATTTTTTTAAAGAATTAAAAAATTGTGGAACATTTTTCTGAACAAAATATTGAAATTTTTGAGAATTTTTCAGAATGATAAAAAATTATGCTATTCTCTATATTTCCTAGAAAATAGCACTTTTCATATTTCTTGACTGTTTTCAAATTTTCTTAAATTCTCTTGAAAAACGGTCTAAAATGGTCGAGGCGACAGGGTTCGAACCTGCGACCTCATGGTCCCAAACCACGCGCGCTACCAACTGCGCTACACCTCGATTTATTTCATGCTTATATATAATAGCACATTTTTTTGTGGTTTGCAAGCCCTTTTTTCAAAATTTTTATAGTTTTCAACTCAGAATTATCTAGATTTTGCTTAAATTACTTTACTATTTTTTAAATTTTAAAATTTTTATTACAAAAATACTACAAAAAGTCTTGTAAAATAAAAGAAAAACCTTTATAATATTAATTATGCAGTAGGACATTTATGAAAAATTATTATCTATTAAACATTTTTATGTATATGTATTCGCGCCCATAGTCTAATTGGATAGAATATCAGGCTACGAACTTGAAGACGGGGGTTCGAATCCCTCTGGGCGCACCAATCAATCATAACCACCCGTAAAACGGGTGGTTTGCTCTGCGCCTAGAAGGCTTTTGTACTGGCACTTCTAGGCTTAAGCCCTACTGAATGGTCTGTCA
>CASFHP010000002.1 GCA_949294555.1 uncultured Eubacteriales bacterium | reverse complement strand
CAAAAATAAAAACTAATCCAAACCAGAGAGAATAAAAAATATACTTTTATTCTCTCTAGTTTGGGTGTTTTTTTATTTTAAGGCTGTGAATAGTAACATATTGACATTTACAATTCTTTTAATTACAATCAATTTGAAAAGATTTTTTGAAAGATGTAAAAATAAATATAAAGATTAATTCTGGATTAAAAAATTATAATTATTTTTTCCTTTTTCTTCCTATAAGCTTAATAATCAACAACTACTTTACTTGAAGATTTTATTTCTTGTTTCAATATCTTTTCAGCAATTAATGTTTCTAATTTTTTAGTAACAAATCTCTTTAATAGTCTTGCTCCATATTTTTGTTAATACCGTATCAACATCTTAAGAAACATATATGCTATCCGCTTTTCTGGCTTCTCCTATCATTTTAGGGTCATTTTCTACTTTATTTTTTATGTCTCTTTCAAAATTTTCTGGTATTCCCATTTTATTGAATAGCTCTAATTAAGCTATCTTCTTGCTCTAATAAAGCTAAAATTATTTGTCATTTAGCATAACAATATAATTAAAAATTTCCTATGCCATTGTATCATAATGGATTTTAATTTTCAAATTTGATTAGTGTTTGAATAGCGAAAAATATAACGTCTATACCCTTCAGGAATTGTACACTGAACCAAAGCTATTTCATAAATGATTATCCTTGTTTTATAAAATATTACCTTTTTCGACAATTTTTTTAACCTGCAATTGCTATTCTTTTATTGTATAGAGAGTAAAGGGAGATGAAATTATATGAACGAAAAAGAATATGAAACATTTAAAAAAGATTATAAAGAAGGAAAAGTGAAATTATCTGTGGATTTAGCAAAAGCTAGACAAATACTACTTATGGATATTAAATTTATACCTGCTATCCTTCTTCATTTTCTAATATATATTATTGTTTGTGCTTGCTGTATTTATAGTTTTTTTGTTTTTAAATGGTTTGGAATTTTGTATTCTATTTTATTTATTATTTTATGGTTTTCTTATATGGGAATGTGTTCAGTATCCAAGGAAAAAAGTAAAGCAATTTATGTGATTTTAGCTGGAATTGTACTTATAATTGCATGTATATTCGTATTTGATTTTCATATTGCTTTATTAATTGGGTTAAGTTTTTTAGCACTTTTTCTTACTTATTATTTATATCATTTTTCAGCTAAAATATTGCTTAATTATTTTATATTAGAAGATTTGAATTACTTTAACAAATGGAATAATGATGTGTTTTTTATTATGTAAGAAGTCTAAGTTTGTTGCATACAGAAAAACTTACATATAGTCAAGATAAAATTCGATTTTCTCTATATAATAACAAAGAGGGAAGGTTGTTGAACGCCTCCCTTTTTTCCTATTCTTCCATTTCTTCTGCATTTTCCGAAGTAGAAGTATCTGTTGTAGAATTACTTGTGTTGGTACTTGTATTTGAGCTTGGTCTTGTAGTATTTGTACTATTTGTTGATGTATTTGTTCCCCCAGAAGTGTTTGTTGTGTTATTTGTTACAGAATTTGTATTACTTGTATTGTTTGAAGTTGTATTGTTTCTATTGGTATTTGTAGTATTAGTTGTATTTGTGTTCGTTGATGTATTTGCGCTATTTGTTGTATTGTTTGTTACGGTGTTGTTTTCTGGAATTTCATTTTCTAGGCTTGGGTCTAATGTTAAGTCTTCATTAAATACATTTTGATTTGTTTCTTCTCTTTGCTCATTTTGATTATTATTTGTTGTAATCCTATTTCCAGAATGTTCTGTACAATTATCTGGTCTAGTTCCCCATAAGAAATATTCTTCATAAGTATTGGTACAACCACTATTTGCAATTCCGCCTGAATCTGCACATATTGTTGCTGTTTGTATCCAACTAGGTTGTTCAAATCTTGTACTATCTAGTCCTGAATGGATATTTCTCATAACATTTGCCCAGATAATTCCTGCTGGATTTTGTCTATTGAAGTAAATTGTCTCATTTTGGTCATATCCAAACCAAGTTGCTGCTGTGTAATATGGTGTAAATCCGCATAACCATCTGTCAAAATTATCATCTGTTGTTCCTGTTTTTGCTGCTACATCAATTCCTGAAATAGCACAATAAGTTGCTGTTCCATCGCTTCCTGTAACTGGCTGAGTTAATATTTCTTTTAAGATATATGCTACCTGCGTAGAAAATACTCTATGAGATTCTGGATTTGCTTCTACAATCGTTTTTCCTGATTGATTTGTTATGTTTGTATAGAATGTAGGTTCTATATATACACCATCATTAGCTATTGTTGCATAACCTGTAGCCATTTCTAAAGGTGTAATTCCTTGGTCTAATCCGCCTAATGCTAATGATAAGCTTTCATCTTTTTCTGTTAGGCTCGTAATTCCCATATCTTCTAAGTAAGAAATCGCCGTTTTAGGTCCAATTTCTTCCATCATTTCTACAAATGGAATGTTTTGAGAAGATTCTACTGCTCTTCTAACCGTTATATTTCCTAAATAACCATCATAGTTTTCTGGACTATAATTTCCTTCAAATGTTTTTTGAACATCTGAATATATTGTGGCAGCTGTAAATTTTTTCTTATCAATTCCAGGTGCTAATACGGCTAATGGCTTGATAGAAGAACCGGTTTGTCTTGTACTTTGGGTTGCTCTGTTTAATCCTCTTGCTGTATCTTTTTCTCCTAGTCCTCCAACACAAGCTACTACTTGACCTGTTTGATGGTCAATAATAACCATAGCTGCTTGGGCTGGGTCTCCTCCCTGTCTTGATGCAATATTATATTGTCTTTTATTAAATTCTGTTTCTGTTTCGTCTTGTATACTTGAACTTTGTGTACTGTTGATTGTTAATCCGCCTAAATATAAGTAGTTTGTAGCAAAATCTTCTGTTATATTTTTCTTATCTGCAATATCTGTAATAATCTCATTGATTAGGGCATCAGTGTGATAAGAATATATGCCGTTTCCTGCTTCTACAGTTCCTTGATTAAAGTCTAAACCACTTTCTACTTCTGCCACAGCCGTATTATATTCTTCTTCAGTGATATTTTCTAATTCTAACATTTTGTCTAATACGGTTATCGTTCTGTTATGGATTTTTTCTGTGTTATCTGTTTCGCTATCAAATGGATTGTATGAATTTGGAGAGTTATTAATTCCTGCTAAAAATGCACATTCTGCTAAGCTTAAATCTTGTACATCTTTACTAAAATAGTATTCACTTCCAGCACCCACACCATATATATTTGGTCCAACATATATAACATTTAGATACATGTCTAATATTTCATCTTTTGAAAAATACCATTCTAACTGATATGCCTTCCACCATTCTCTTACTTTTCTAAATACAGAATCTGAATTATCTCCTGTTAAATTTTTTACCAATTGCTGTGTAATAGTACTTCCTCCAAAAGATGAATTTCCTCCACTAAACACATAGGAAATAATGGCTGAACCTGTTCTACGAATGTCAACACCGTGGTGTCTATAATATCGCTCATCTTCAATAGAAACATAGGCATCTTTTAAATTTTCTGGCATATCTTCATTTTCAATTTTTATTTTCTTTCTTTCACTACCAAGTTCTGCAATCACATTGCCGTCAGAATCCACAACAACCGAATTTTCATTTAAGAACATATCTGTTGTTATCTGTTTCCAATTATATGCTGAAATTCCCAACATAATTGCTAAAATAACAATGATAACAATAACGATAGTAATGATAATTCTTTTGATTTTCTTTTTCTTTATAGCTTTCTTATAATCTATATCATTTTCTTCGTTTTTGTTTTTACGATGTCTATTTTTTCTATTCTTTTTATGTTTGTTTTTATATTTCTTTTTATTTTCTTCCTCTATGAATTTTTCTCGTTCTTCTTTTTCCTTTTGCATTTTTCTCATAGCTTTTGGAAGTTCTTCATGATTATCATTAAACATATATTCACTATCCTTTATTTTTAATTTCATCAATAGTATATCACAATAACTAAAAAAATCAAATCTTAACAATTAATAACATTTCTCTGTGAAGCGGTGATATCTATATATTTAATAAATTTTGAATGTGCTTGAAAAAACTTTGCGCAAAACTTTTTTCAATTCTATTTCTTTTTTAAATTTATTGAGATATAATACTATATATACTAAAGGAGTGTGAAAATTATATGTTCAAAAGAGAAGAAAATCCTGACTTTATAAATTCTTTTTTAGATTATAGTGCCACGATTTTAAATAAATCACCAAACAGTATTAAAGAATATAACTATGATTTAGCAATGTTCTTTCGTTTTATAAAAATTCATTTTCATATGACAGATGAAACCGATTTTGCCAAAATTGAAATTAAAGATATTCCAATTAGTGTGGTTAAAAAAATCACTTTGGAAGATATTCATGCATTTATAAGTTATATGGCAATAGAGCTTAAAAGCAAGTCTGCTACAAGGGCAAGAAAAGTTTCTACGATTAGAATTTTCTTTAAATATCTTTCTCAAAAATCCAAATTAATAGAAGTCAATCCTGCGCAAAATTTAGAAACGCCAAAGGCAGATAAGAGACTTCCTAAATACCTAAATTTAGAAGAAAGTAAACGATTATTGAATGTTACAGAAAACGAAGATAATCGAAATTACCAAAGAGATTATGCTATCATTACTCTATTTTTAAATTGTGGACTTCGTTTGTCTGAATTAGTTGGAATTGATATCAAAGATATTGATTTTAGTGAAGCAAAATTAAATGTTATAGGTAAAGGAAATAAAGAAAGAACAATTTATTTAAACCAAGCTTGCTTAAAGGCGATTAGTGAATATTTACAAGTGCGTCCTAAAGAAGGTGTCAAAGTAGATAAATTAAATTCTCACAAAGCATTATTCTTAAGTGAACGTCGTGAGAGAATTAGTAAGAGAACAGTCCAATATATTGTCAATAAAGAATTACAAGCTGCTGGACTTGATACCAATAAATATTCTGTACATAAATTGCGTCATACAGCTGCTACTTTAATGTATCAATATGGAAATGTAGATATTCGTGCTTTACAAGTGCTTTTAGGACATGAAAGTATTTCTACTACAGAAATTTATACACATGTTGATAATACCCAAGTTAGGAATGCTGTTGAAAGTAATCCTTTAGCAAATTTATAGAAAATATTATTATATAATAATCCCCCCAACTATTCTATTTACATTCGTAATTTTATAAAAAATAATATAGAATAGCTGGGGCTTAATTTAAAATTTAATATTCTCTTTTAAGCATCGTATTTTTTTAATAGCTTCTGGAATCATTTCAATTGTATCAGATGCCTTCATACTAATATCTGTATATTTTTCTTGAGCCAATTCTCCTGCAATTCCTGCCAAATAACTACCTACTGCAATTGTTTTGGCGGTTGCTTCTTGATAGCCTAGCATACCGACCAAAATGCCTGATAATACGTCTCCACTGCCTGCTGTTGCCATTCCAGGGCAACCTCTTGTTACTAAATATGTATTTATACCATCTGTTACAATTGTTGTACTTCCTTTTAATAACAAAATAACTTGATATTTATCAGCAAAATCTTTAGCAATTTCTATTGGATTTTCTTTTATCTTTTCCATCGGAATTTTTGATAATCTTTCAAATTCTTTTAAATGTGGTGTTAATATAACTTTACAATTTGTTTTTTGCAAAATTTCTAAATTCATTTGTGATAAGGTATTTAATCCATCTGCATCTATGATGCAAGGAATATCTTTATTTTGCAAAATATATTCTAAAATCTTTTCGTTATCTTTACCTTTTCCCCATCCCATTCCGATTGCTATAGCCTTTAGTTTCTCCAATGCCATATCTATTTCTTCTTGATGAAATTTCATTTTTTCTTCTGCATCATTCTCTATTGAAAAAATGGTTTGTTCTAATAAATATGGTGCAACAACACTTTCTACACTTTTAGGTACAATAATTCTAATGACACCACAACCACCTCTCAAGGCTGCGGAACTCATGCTTGCAAGTTTAATGGCTCCTGTATATTCCATACAGCCTCCTATAATTCCTACATATCCATAAG
Organism: uncultured Eubacteriales bacterium; assembly: GCA_949294555.1. Lineage (GTDB taxonomy): Bacteria > Bacillota > Clostridia > TANB77 > CAG-508 > CAG-269. The sequence goes on along the minus strand of CASFHP010000002.1, from coordinate 104,211 downwards.
TTCCTTTATGACTGTCTTTTTCTCTTTTTTTAAAAATTTCTTTTAAATCTTCATTTGTTAATTCTAAAATATTTATATCCATATTTTCCTTCTTTTCTACTATCCTCATATTTTAAACAAAATAGTTCAAGTAATTTGCTATATATTTATATATCATAAATTAAATATTTTATCAATTAATATTTGTTAAAGTTTTTTTGTTAAAAATTATCATTATGTAGCATAGTATAAATATTCATGATTAAAGATTCATATAAATTGCTAGAAGTTGAAGAAATCTTCTTAATACCATTTACCCCTTCTAAATTTTTTTCTATTTTCTCCATATCTTTTATTGTTTTCGTTTTTATAATAAAAGATGGTGGAAATATATTATTTTCTTCATTATATCCATCTAACAAATCCTGATTTTCTTTAAATCTTTGTTTCATTTTTTCTAATTGTTCTTCTGGAGAGACATATGTAATTTCAACATCTTCAGACTGATTTTCTATTTGTTTTCTAATATTCTCTATTTCTTCTTCTGACATATTTTCATTCATAAAAATTTCTATGGTTGTGTGGTAATGATAATAACTAATAAATGCAATAATATGTAAAATAACAAGTAATACAATAAATATACTAGCAATTGCTATAATAATTTTTTTTCTTTTCAATTTTTTATTTACTCTTTTTAAATAATCTATTTCGATTTTATCTTCTTTATCATCATCAACTGTTTTATCTTTTTTTATTTCTTCATAAACTCTTTTACATTCATCACATTTTATTAAATGTTTTTCCACTAATTCTTTAGAAGCTGGATTTAATGTCCCATCACAATATCCAAAAATCAAATCTTGTACAATTTCACATTCTTTTTTCATTTTCTTTATCTCCTCTCATTTTTTGCTTTCCACGAAAAAAAGTAACTCTAGCCCAATTAGAAGTCTTTCCCATTATCTCCCCTATTTCCTCATATTCTAAATTTCCTAATATTCGTAAATACATGACATTTCTAGTTTCTTCATTTAACTTTTGAATTTTTTTCAATAGTTCCAATTTTTCTTCTTTTTGGCTGACAATTTCTTCTATTGTCTCTTCTATAAATAAGCTGTTTTCTAATGTATTAATTGGAATTTCTTTTTTCTTTTTTTCTTTTTTATATTGATTAAACCAAATGTATTTTGCTATTTGACACAACCATGTAGATATTTTGCATTTATTTTCAAATTTATCAATGTTTTCTATAGCAACTAAAAATGTTTCTTGCACGATTTCTTCAGCTATTTCTTTTTTTCCTGTTAAGCAGAATATATATTTATATACAATTTTTGAATATTTATCATATATTTCTTCCATATTCTGCATAACTTATCCTCCTTTCACTTTATTAGTGTCAAAAAAAATCTTTTTGTTACAAATATTATGAATATTATTCAAAAAGCTCCAAGTTTATTGCAAGAGTTTTTAAAATTAAATGTACAAATAACCTGTAATGTTAGCCATTTAATAAATAAATTCTTGTAATAAACTTGGAACTTAAAATATAGTCAGATATTATTTTATCTTCCTCCCATTCCGGCCTCCGGCCTCCTCCGCCGTCCGCCACCTCCAGAGAAGCCTCCGCCTCCTCCGGAACCACTTGAGGAACTATGTGCTGCAATTTCTGCAACAGATGTTGAATATGCTTTTGATACCCCTTGGTTTAGCATAGATATTGGTGAAGTTCCAATCGTGTGTGTTGAAAAATAAATTGGATTGGTTGAAAAATAGATAATTGGATAAGTATTTTTCATTTCTGTATCCCATGTTTCTTCAATAAATACCTTTGGATATTTTGCTTTCATTTGGTCGATTACTTTATTGGCAATTCCAAAAGCTGTTGCATAAACAAGATATTTTTCCCATATAGCCAATTGTGGTATTTCTTTTTCATCTAGCAATGAATAATCTTCTAAATATCTTTTTAAAGCTTCCCACTGTATTTTTTCGTCGTAACCTTTTTGTGTGATAACAGCAATTTTATTTTGAATTTTTGTTTTTAAATTTAAAGAATATAAAATAACTATTACAAGTGGTAAGATTGCAATTGCAAAGTTTGTTAATGATTCTCTCCATCCAATTGCTAGAGAAATATCTACTGGCATTTGAAGGAATGGAACATGTATAATTGCTACAAACGTTAATAAGAAAATATATAAACCTAAAATTATATTAAAAAATATGCTTGCAGATTTTGATTTTCGATATGTGTTTTCTTCCTTTTTATCTATGAATTCTAAATTGTATAATTCATTTCTAGTTTCATTTACCATTTTATTAATATATACACTATAATTTGTGTAATGTTTTTTTGCATAATCATTTAGTTCTGTAATTTCTAATCTTTCTTTTCCTTTACTTGCCTCTGATAATAATTTATATACTTGATATTCTTCTTTTTTTAAGGAAGAACCATCTCCTACTAAAGTAATATAAATATATTTTCCTTCAATCTCTAATGTAATAATCTTTTTTAAACATAAATTTAATATCGTAGAAGCTACCATTTCAGACTGTACTGTTGAGGTTTCTAATTTTTCTTTTTCAAAATGATACAGATACACTGCTTCATTTGGTGTAGAGTCGCCCTCTCTCGGAATTTCTCTAAAATATTTTAGGTCTTTTTTGATAATACCATCATTTTCTTTTTTATTGATTTTTCTGTATTTTACAATTTTTATAATATAGATAATCAATATAATTGCATAGATGGCTATTAAAACGATTTTCGTTATCATAGATTGTCTATTGGTTTCATTTGACCATTCTGTTTCTTCTTCTATAATTCTGTCTAAATTACGATAGTTTCTCTCTTTGGTTTCTGATACATCAAATATATCTTCTGCTGTTACAACTCTTACCTCTAGCATAGCGCCTGGTCTTAAATTCTGAATTTCAAATTTTACTAGATTATTTGAAGCTTTTTCAATATTTCCATTGATTTGTCCATGTCCCCATACCTTCAAATTTTCTATATTTTGAACACCTTCTGGTAGATGAATACTTCCTGTTAGAGATTTTACAGGAATAGCATTTTTTCCTTCTTCAATAAATTTCCAATAAAATTCTTGGCAATCATAATAGCTAGTTATAACATCTTCAATTTTATAAGAAATTTGATATTTTCGGTTTCCTGAAGATGTACTCATTCCAGTTCCCCAAGCGATTTCAAATACATTTCCTCCAATATCTAATGCATAAAACAAATTGTTTTCCACATGATATACCTCTTGGTAAATCTCTGTTAATTCTAAATTATTTTCTAAGTCTTTAACTTTTACATCTGTAATGTCTCCATATAAGTAATTAGAAAGTGTAAAATTCTTAAATAATGTCCCTGTATCTTTTACATATACGTCCCAAGTCTCAACAACATTGATGCTTCCATCTTGGTTTAAGGTTACATCATAATCTAAATGATTTAGATATTGAATTTTACCATCCTGACTATCTTCTGTAATTGCTAGAGACATAACGATAGAAATAATTACAGATATAATCAATATTATTAATATTTTTTTCAAAAATTTATTCATTTTCATCCCCCTTCTCGGATACATCATATCATAAAGATAAAAAAAAATATATATTTTTTACATTTTTTTAAAAATACTAGACATATTTTCAATATTTGTGATATCATATTAGAGAACTTATGATAAAGTTTTCTTAAATGGAGGTAAAAAAATGATTAGATTTTCAAAAAAATTTTTAATTGGTATAATATGTATCTTATTCCTATCATTCACTTTATGGATTACAACTGTATCTGCTGTTGATATGGATATAAATGAAACAAATTCAGAAAATGCAACAAATAGTACGTCAAATTCAACGAATTCAACAAATAATAGTTCTCGAAATACAAATTCATCAAATTCAAGTTCTACGAATTCGACAAACACTTCTACATCTAGCAGTAGTTCTTCATCAGCAAATACAACAACTGTACAAAGTAGTTTACCTGAAAGTGATTTAGGAATATCCAATATTTTATGCATTATTTTAATCGCAATTGGTGTTTTATTAATATTATTGGCAATTGCAATTTTAATTCGACTTGGAAAATAAAACATGTATAAATTTCCTTCTTTTTTTGGATAATAATAATTGAAAATATATTGTTTCATATTATTTTCATTATTTCAAAAAAGGAGGATTTTTATTATGCAAAAGAAATTATTTATAACTTTGGCACTTATCACTTCTATTATATTTTCTTTTTCTGTTTGTTTTGCAGCAGAAGATGTTTTAAAGGATGCAGGAAATACTGTTAGAGATGCGGTTAATAATGCAGAAAATGCGGTTGAAGGTGCTATGAATAATGCAGGTGACGCTATAGAAGATTCTACTGAAAAGGCTGAAAACACTATGGAAAATGCAGGAAATGCCGTAGAAGGTGCTGGAAATACAGTACAAAGAGATATGCATAATGCAACTTCTAGCACTACAAATAGAAACAATAATACTTATACAGCTACAAGAACATCTACAAATGGTAATGCAACTTTTATGGGGATGAATGCAACTGCTTGGACCTGGTTAATATTAGGTATTGCTGCAATTGCAATTATTGCTGTTGTTTGGTATTATTCAGCACAAATCACTTCTGATAATAATCATTCAAGAAGAGACTAATTATATATTTTATCATCAAGCAATAACTTAAAACTTAAAGTTTCAAGATTTTGGTTATTAAACAATAGCGGGCTTTTTGAACATTTTATCTGGTTATGATATTATTTCAAAGCCCGCATCATTTTCCTGTATAACTTATTTGTAGATTACTTTACTACATACAGTATTTTCTACCATTCCAGTTTAGAAAATATATCTCTCCTATTTTATTATTGAAAAATCTGTGATATAATATTCAAAAAAACAAGAGGTAAATATATGAATACAAAATTAATTGCAAAAAATCCAACAGCATATCATAATTATTTTATCGAAGATAAAATAGAAACAGGCATTGTATTGTTTGGAACAGAAATTAAATCTATTCGAGCAGGAAAAGTCAATTTAAAAGATAGTTATGCCCATATAAAAAATGGCGAAGTTTACATATCAGGCATGCATATTAGTCCTTATGAACATGGAAATATTTTTAATAAAAATCCTTTAAGAGATAGAAAGTTATTGTTAAATAAACGAGAAATTAATAAACTAATCGGTCTTACAAAGCAAAAAGGATATACCTTAATTCCTATTAGCCTTTATTTTAAAGGAAATTTTGTTAAACTGGAATTGGGTATTGGAAAAGGTAAAAAATTGTATGATAAACGACAAGATATTGCCAAAAAAGATGCCCAAAAACAGATTGCAATAAATTTGAAAAATAAGCAATATCATTAAAAGATGAATTTTGTAAAAAAAGCATATAAATTTTGAAGAACAAGGCTATAATTCTAATCCTTGTTCTTCTTTTTGACTTTGATTTTTTTCTTTATATGTTTGACGACTTTTTATTCCTGCTTGATGACGTGTAACTTTTAATATTTCATCATATTGCTTTTTAAATAACTCATCTTGAGATTTTTTTTCATTTATAATCGCTTGTAACTTTTTTGGGGTAATATTTATATCTAGTTTATCACGTAGTTCCTCTATAATTTGTCTTCTAGTTTTACCTGTTAATACATATTTTAAAACAGTTTCTTTTAAGAAGCTTTCTTGTTCTAATTTTTCTTTCTGAATAGCCATTTGTTTTTCATTTATTGCACTTATATCGTCTTCACTAATTTTTCCAGATTCAATTCCTTCTTTAATATATTTTTTAACCGTTGGATTTGAAATAAAATAATCTGCATATTTGCATATCTCCTCAGGTGTCATAGAATATGGTCTTTTATATAATTTTATAACTTCTTCTTTCTTTAAGCGTGGCATATTTTTCTCTCCTTATATTTTTCCTGCTGAACCAAATACATCTTTCATTTTATGTGCAACAGTTTCTTTTATTAATTCTCTTGCTGGTGTTAAATATTTTCTAGGGTCAAATGCACTTGGATCTTCTACAAATACTTTTCTAATTCCAGCTGTCATTGCTAATCTTAAGTCTGTATCAACATTAATTTTAGAAACACCAGATATACTTGCTTCATGTAGCATTTCATCAGGAACACCTTTTGCACCAGGAATGTTTCCGCCATATTGATTACACATATCTACTAATTCTGGTATAACAGTAGAAGCACCATGTAGTACAATTGGTGTGTTTGGAATTCTTTCTTTGATTTCTTTTAAAATATCAAATCTTAATTTTGCTTCTCCTTTAAATTTATATGCTCCATGACTTGTTCCTATAGCAATTGCTAAAGAGTCACAACCTGTTCTTTTTACAAATTCTTCTGCTTGCGCTGGGTCTGTATACATAGCATCAGATGCAGATACATTTACATCATCTTCTATACCTGCTAATTTTCCAAGTTCAGCTTCAACAACAACACCTTTAGAATGTGCATAATCTACAACTTGTTTTGTTAAAGCAACATTTTCTTCAAAATCATATTTTGAACCATCAATCATAACAGATGTAAATCCATTGTCAATACACATTTTTGCTGTTTCGAAATCTGGTCCATGGTCTAAATGGATTGCCATTGGAACTTCTGGATATTGCTCTACTGCTGCTTGTACCATTTTCATTAAATATCCTATTCTTGCATATTTTATTGCACTTGAAGATGCTTGTAAAATAACAGGAGATTGTGTTTCATGAGCTGCATCTGTAATAGCTTGTACAATTTCCATATTATTTACATTAAATGCACCAACTGCAAATCCCTCTTTCATTGATTTTTCAAACATATCCTTTGTCGTAACTAACATATTTTTTCCTCCTTTTTTGGGTTTCCCCTATTTAATTTTGCTAAGGTTATTTTATTTCTATTTTATAGATATGTCAAGAAAAAATGGGAAGAAAATTATTCCTTCCCATAAATATAACTTGAACACATTGATTCTTCTGGTTGTTTTATATTACAATTTTTAGTAGGCTCTACCTGGATTGCTTGTAACTTGCATAAATTTTGATTTGTTTCATTATATTTACAAGTTCCTACTGTACAATGTATTTTTTGATTTCCTTCCATTTTCTTACCTCCAAAAATTTGTATATGAACTTGTTTTTTCGTTCATACTATTATTATGCGAATTTTTTAAAATTGTATGCACTATTACAAAAAATCAAACGACTTTTATGACTTTTTTACATTTTTTCAAACGACTTTTTTTATATTTTACACATTTTTTCAAAGAACTTTTTAATAACTATGTATCACCTGTATCATTTATACAATTCTCAGGTGGTTCTTTAAAGCTTAAATACCAACTAATTCCATTTCTATTATTTTCTATATCACTTACTCGTTCCGTTAATTCTTCATATGTTTTAGGTGGCGGAACAATCACTGGTTGATTTGGAATCCAATTTGCAGCAGTAGAACCATTTGCACAGTCCGTCATTTGTAATGCTTGCACAACTCTTATAATTTCTGGAATAAATCTTCCTACATTCATTGGATAAATTAAAATTGTTCTAATAATTCCTTTATCATCTATAATATAGACATTTCTAACGGTTTCCGTATTACTGATATCACTTGAAATCATGCCATATCTTCTGGCAATTTCCCCATTTCTATCAGCAATAATTGGGAATGATATTTTTATTCCTGTTTTACAATATATGTCATATACCCATGCTAAATGAGAAGAATTACTATCTACACTTAAACCTAATAGTTCTGTATTTAGCTGTTGAAAATATGTATGTGCTCTTGTAAATGCAATCATCTCCGTTGTGCAAACTGGTGTGAAATCTCCGTGGATGAGAAAATAATACTAGCCATTTTCCGTGTATAATCATTTAATGAGATTTTTCCCATAGTGGTATTTGCTTCAAATTCTGGTGCTCGTTGTCCGATTTTGACATTTCCATTCATCATTAATTCATAATCCATAATGATATTCTCCTTTCATTTTTATATATTTTATGGATTATAATTTTGTTTTGTTACTGCTGATTATAGTAAATTTCTTAAATATATTCCCTATATATTTTTTCTAAAAATTTAGCCACACCATCATTATTATTCGTATCAGTAACCTCATCAGCAACTTCCTTTATATCTTCTGGTGCATTTCCCATAACTACACGATGTCCAACTACTTCAAACATTGTTAAATCATTATAACTATCCCCTATTGCAACAGTGTCTTCTAAATCTATTTTTAAATGCTCACATAGCTTTTTTATCGCATTTCCCTTACTTGTACCTTTAGAAGCAATATCTAAGAAAAATGGTTGTTCTTGTGGAAGTCTACTGTCTACTAAACATTTAGATGAGTTTGCAATTTCTACATTTTCTAGCAGATTTACCTCTTCTTTAATCTTTTTTATTTTCTCTAATGATGCACTTGAGAAAATACATTGTGTTATAGCATTCTTCTTAACAAACTTCTCTATTGGCTCCTGTAACATGATGTTTGATGGAATATTTGTTGGGTCCTTTACAATTCTATCTCCTTCAGCATTGATAGCCAATTGTACATCGTATTTTTCAGCCATGTGATATAATGTTATCATTGTTTCATTTTCTAATTTATTTTGGTATATGACCTCTTTTTTCTCATAATCATATATTTCTCCACCATTACATACAATAACATATTTGCTTGCCAATGCTTCTTTACTTACCTCTTCTGTATATTTTCTACGTCTTCCTGAACAAATTACCACTTGTATGCCTTTTTCGACAATTCGCTGTATGGCTTCTTTTGTTCTACTGGTTATTTCTTTCTTATCGTTCCTTAATGTTCCGTCTATATCAATAAAAATAATTTTATACATTTTTATACCTTTCTAATATTATTTTTGTTTATATTCTGTGTATTGTTATATATTAGGGAATTAATATGACTACCTAATACATAACAATTAATGGAACCTCCATTTCTTCTGGAGATAAACCACAATGTGTCGATTTCTTTTCGTTTTTTTCTTTGCTTATACATGTTCCTAATTTTAAAATTGCACTTCCAGTCGATACAGAAATATAATTTCCTATAAAATCATCTACTTTTTTATGTTTGTTTCCAAATCCTAGCATATTCATTTCTAAAAATTCTTCTTTTGTATATAATAAAAATTCTGTTCCAAAATTTTCTTTAAATATCTGTTCAAACTGCTTCTTTTTTTCTTCTTTAACCCAAAAAGCTGTACATCTAGATTCTAGACTAGGTGGCATGATTAAACATTCTTGGATATCTTCCATGTTTTGAATATCATATACTGTTTCGATATCTTTGTGACCATGGTCTGCTGAAACGATTAATAATGTGTTTGTTCCTTGTAAGTTGTTATATAGATTTTCTATTTTCTTTTCTGTATCTAAAATAAACTCTTTTATTTCATTAGATTTACAACCATATTTATGTAATAATGTATCTGGAATATCATTATATGCTAGAATAAAGTTTTTATCTGTATTTTTACATATTGCCTCTATGGAATCACACAAAATATCAATTGTATCTGCATTGATATTTCGATTACTTCTTGACATACAATGAGAAGGATTGATTTCATAAGCTTTAACATCTGTTGATGTTTTTTCTATTTGTTCATATATAGAAACATACTTTATCAATTCATATATATCAATTTTAGCATTTTTATAGACTTCTCCTGTATAGGAATCATAATTTGGAAAAACATCCATACTACGACCATATTCTTTAAAATATTGAGACCAGGCTATCCAACCGAGTTTCAATAGGTGGTTTTCCAGAATAATAGGTGGTCATTGCTGCTGTGGTTGTGGAAGGGTATACAGAAGTTATTTTCCTCTTGTGATTTTTCTTAAAAAATCCATTTGGAGAAATATAATTTATAATATGTTCTCCCATACCGTCTAAAACAATTAATACAATATTTTGATATTCCTTTTGCAATGTTTCATCTAATATATCAAGTCCTTTATATTTTGTATTTACATGATAATATTTTAAGATAGAATTTATTAGATTTAATATACTATTCTCGTAATCTGGTAAAACTATCTTATTTTTTTCCATAAAATCACCTTATCTATTTTTATTTCAAAGAAATTTTATCACAAGAACTTTCAGTTTACAACAAAAAAGTACAATAATATATTTTACTGTACCTTTTATCATATATAAAAAATTAAACAAGTTCCTTATATTCCTCTTCTTCAAATTGTTTTAAATAATCAATATATTCTTCTAAGCACATATCATGTTCCTTCATATAAGTTGCATTATCTATCCCTACATATCTATAATGCCATGGTTCATAATTTATCATAGTAATCTCTTTTTTGTCTGTTGGATATCGTAAAGTAAATCCATACTTATATGAATTTTCCATTAACCATTTTTGTACATCTGTTTCTTCTTGTTTTTCATCTAATATTTGATATTTTTTAGAAACAATGTCTACTGCTAATCCTGTTTCATGTTCTCCTGTTCCAGGAATTGCCACCCAGTAAGACGCTAGATTTTTTGCCTCATCAGAACTATATCCAAATCTTTTATATTCTTTTACTTTATTATTATATAATTGTGTCTGTTTCTCCCTTGTCCTATAGCTTGAGCATATGATAGGTGATAATCCTTCTTTTCTTGCATCACTTAACATTTGTTTTAAAGCCTCTGCAACTCTTTTATCTATTTTGTGAGTTGTTTCTACTTTTTCTAGTTCTACAGTATATCCTTCTGGAATTTTATGTTCTTTGTTGACTAATACTAATTCCCAATCAGAGGTATTGCTATCTATCTCTTTTTTCTTTGCATTTTCCTCTTCTTTTTTATCTGATTGCTCTATATTTGTTGCATTATATAATTCTTCTACATTTGCACTAACTTCTAATGAGGCTTGTACTTCTTTTTGATATGTAACATATTTATATACAATGGCTAAAACCAAAACAATTAATATACTTAATAATATACATATACTTGTATTTATTATATTTTTAATTTCATTTTCTTTTATTTCTTTCATATCATTATTTTCCCTTTTATTTTAACTACCTGTATTTTAACATGGATTTATAGTTATCTGCAACAACATTATTTTCCATTTTTATATTACCAGATTTAATAAAAAGGTTACATACATATAAGAAAAATATATTATTTTAAGTAATTTTTATCGAAAAAACCTTTTTCTTTTCTTCTGTGTCTTCGGTATCTTCGGTATTTTGTGTATTTATCAAAATATCTTTTCTTCTATATACTGATAGCACCAGAGCTAAACACATCATATTTATAATTAATCCTGTTCCGCCATAAGAAACAAAAGGTAATTCAAAACTTGCTTCAATCCATAAATTTAAGTTCATCAAAACATTAAATACACTTTGTAAAATAAATAAGCAAGAAATTCCAATGATTAACATTTTGCCATAGCTGTCTTTAACTTTGATAGAATTTATAATAAGTTTTACAGAAATTAAGATAATCGTTATAACAAGCAAACTGGCAACTACCCAGCCACAATGTGCTAAGATACTGATAAATGCTTCTGACGTTCCTTCATCAAATAATTCTATTGCATTACTCATATCATCTGCTTCGCCAAATAGATTTGCAGAATTGATAATTATTTCTTTATTAATACCAGTCCAGCCACCTCCTGCTGGGTCAAGTTCTGGATAAAATGATAACATGATTCTATCTAATCTATATGGTTCCAAAATGCATATTGTAATAACGATTATTCCAAAAACACATGGCACTATCCATAGTTTTAACATATTTAAAACTTTATTCTTACTCTTTTTAGCTATATAAATGTTAGCAATAATAAAATAAGATATTCCCAAGACAAATGCAGATGTCATTGATGGAATGGTCATTAATAACATTAGAGAAAATACACTTAGGATAATGATTTTTATCAAATTTTTATCTATGGATATTGTTTTTATGCTTGCAATACTAATTTCTAATTTATGTTTTCCAAAATCTTGCATAAATCCTATAAAAGCAATTAAAAATAATGGCATAGATACAGTATTAACCGAAATCGTAAATATGTTTCCTATATTTATATGAGGGATACCATTTACTTGGTAATTGCTAAATGATACTGCATAAATAACTAATACAGAAGCAAGTACATATATATAGTTTGAATATTTTGCAATTTTCGTATAGTCCATAAAATATATTACCGCTCCTAGTACAAAACCTATTATTAGAAATATGATTGTTTTAACAAAAAATGGTGTTTCCCCTATTGAAAATAGATGTGTACTTGTTTTTATGCATGCGACTAAAAATGTAAAACATAACAAAATTACTAATAATATTAATAATTTATAATCTAATTTTGGTTTGTGAATTTTATTTAATTGTTTTCCTAAATTTTGGGCATCGCCCATTTCCTGAATGGCTTTATCAATAGCCACTTCTTCACTTTCTCCTTTTTTTATAAATTCTTCTTTTGCTTCTTCTATATGATTTTCTAACTCTTGACCAATTTCTTTTCTAATTGGTTCGTATTTAATTTCATTGCATACTTTATCCAAAAAGTCTTTAATTTGCAAATGAAACACCCCCTAATACTTTATTTACACCATTACTGAAAATCTTCCATTCGGTTTCTTTTTCTTTTAAGACATCTTTTCCCTTTTTGGTTATGGAATAATATTTTCTTTTTTTGCTAGCTGATTCATCCCAATATGATCTGATATATCCTTTTTCTTCCAAAGTATGTAATATAGGATACAAAGTTCCTTCTTTTAGTTCAAAAACATTTTCTGATGTTTCTTTTAACTTTTTAATCATTTGATATCCATACATATCTTCTTGTTTCAATAAGTTTAAAATTAACATAGTTGTACTTCCTTTTAATAATTCTTTATCTATTTTCATATTTTCACCTCCTTTATACCTAAATTATCTATGTATTTTTATACATTGTATATCTAGGTATAAATATTGTCAAGAAAAAAAGAGAAAAAAATAAATTTTTCTCTTATATTTGTTTTATAACTCTACAAGGATTTCCATGTGCTACTGTATTTGATGGTATATCTTTTGTTACAACACTGCCAGCACCAATGGTTACATTATCTCCAATTGTTACACCTGGCAATACCACAACATTTCCGCCAATCCATACATTGTTTCCAACTTTAATTGGTTTTCCAAATTCTAATCCTTGATTTCTTGTTTCTATATCTAATGGATGTCCTGCTGTGTAAAATCCACAGTTTGGTCCAATAAAGACATTGTCTCCAAATTCTACCTTTGCTACATCTAATATGACACAATTATGATTTACATAAAAATTTTCTCCTACATGGGTGTTATATCCATAATCACAATAAAAGTTAGATTCTACTTGTAAATTCTCTCCTGTACTTCCTAGTATTTTCTTTAGAAATTCTTTTCTTTCTTCCATTTTGTCTGGAGAAATATGATTATATTCGTAACACAATAATTTACATTTTCTCATTTCCAAAGTCAATTCTTCATCATTTGCTAAATTGTATAATTCTCCTTTATCTCTTTTTTCTTTTTCTGTCATCATTTTCCTTCCTTTCATTTTTTACTTATTATTCCCTATATTATCAAAAAGTATTAGCATAATCAATACTCGCTGCAAGCAATTTTTTTATTCTATAGGAAATACAATTTCTTATAATGTGAAAGAGTTGTATTATCCTAAAATTATAGGATAATGCAACTCTTTCGGTTAATCAGATAAATTTTTAACAGTGAATTGTAATATTTGATTTTTGCTAAACTGAAATATTTTGTTCCTAAATTTGCCCTACTAAATCATTATATTGATTTTGTAATGTTGCATTATTGAACACAATTGTATCTTCATCAATCTCCCAGCTATTTTGATTTTCTGAAAGTAAATTGATAACTTGTGATTCAATATCTAATATTCTTGTCGCTTCTTCTAATGAAGCTTCTATTTCTGCATTATCTTCCTCTAATGCTGTATCTTCTGATAAAGCAATCTCTTTATATAAATCGATGTAATAATCATCTAGATTTTTGTTTTCTATATATGACATAGCTCCTTCATTTGTTAATAATTGCAACACTTCACTTTTATATTGCTCTAAATTTGTTTTTGCTTCCTCTAAAAATTGTTTTGTTTGTACAAAATCTGGTCCATCTTCTTGATAATTTTCTGGTGTTAATGCATTTACAATTCTTTCATCATTTAAAATATTTGCAATATCAACAGATACATTTACCACATCTGCTAAATAATCTTTCATTGCTTTTTCTAAAACGCCATAATCTCCCGTTGTTTTTAATTCACGTATTCTTTGGTCAATTTGGTCTAAATCAATGTTTTCTGCACGTGTTAAATTTTCAAATTCTAACATTTCTTGTCTTAAAATATCTTCTTGTTTAAAGTCATTAACAACTAAAATTCCAATTCCTATAGCAATAACAAGTACGATTGCTATAATCACGCCAATAACTGCTTTTTTCATATAAAAATTCCCCCTCTTTTCAAATATACATATATCTTATCAATATAATTCATATTTGGCAATACATTTTTGGTTTTTTATTAAATTTGAAATTATTATTGTATAATTTTTTTAAATATACATATACTATTACTACATTTAATTTCTATTAAATGTTTTCGTTATTTCGTTTATAGACGTTTTAAGACCTCTTTTAGAAGAGGTCTTATCTTAATTGAATAGGAAATTTCCTATTCAATTAAGAGCAAGGTTGCACAGAAAAATTGCTATGCAATTTTTCGCGTCGGCAAATCTTTTAATCTTAAACTATTTAGTGTAACTGTAACACTACTAATTGTCATGCTAAATGCTGCAAACATAGGGTTCATAGTTATTCCTAATGGTATTAAAATTCCTGCTGCAATTGGAATCATACAAATATTATAGAAAAATGCCCAGAATAAGTTTTGCCTAATGATACGCATTGTTTTTTTGCTAATTGTTATTAAATCATTAATTTTTTCTAAATTGTCTTTCATTAAAACAACATCACTACTATCCATAGCAATATCTGTACCACTTCCAACAGAAACCCCAATATCTGCTTTTACCAAACTGATACTATCATTAATACCATCTCCACACATCATTACCAATCCATTTTCTTTTAGTTTTGTGATTTCTTCTGCTTTTTGCTTTGGCACAACACCTGCTATTACAGTTTCTATCCCAATGCTTTTTCCAATTGCTTTTGCTGTTTTTTCATTATCTCCTGTTAGCATAACTGTTTGGATATTTTGTTTTTTTAGTTTATCGATAACTTCTTTTGCATTTTCTTTGATAATGTCTTTTACACCAATTAAAGCAATTAGTGTATGTTCTTTTGCTACAAATAAAATGCTATTTCCGTCATTTTCTAATGTTTCGTCATCATTCATTTCATTTTCTTTTATCGTTTTATTAATATCAATATTGTTTTCTAACATCAATTTTTTATTTCCAATAAGATAATTTGCCCCATCAAAATTTGCTTCTATTCCATATCCAGCAATATTTTTAAAATCTGCTACTTTTTCAGAATTTATTGGTAAATTCTTTTCTTCTGCATATTTGACAATTCCTCTTGCAATTGGGTGTTCAGAATGGTTTTCTATATTGGCAACTGCTTCTATGATTTCTTCTTCTTTTAATTCGGAATAATTAAATATTTTGGATATACTTAAATGTCCTTTTGTTAATGTTCCTGTCTTATCAAACACAATGGTTCTGATTTTATGTGCATTTTCTAAACTTTCACTTGATTTTACCAATATTCCATTTCTACTAGCTAACCCTGATGCCATCACAATAGCAAGTGGTGTAGCCAATCCCAAACTACAAGGGCATGCTACAACTAATACGGTTATAAAAATATTGATGATAAAACCAATGTCTTTTCCTAAAATAGCCCATACAATACTTGCAAGCACAGCAATTATGATAATAGCTGGTACAAAATATCCACTAATGGTGTCGGCAATTTTAGCAATAGGTGCCTTGGTATTTGTTGCTTCTACTACCATTCTAACAATTTCAGATACAGTGGATTCTTTTCCGATTTTTTCTGCTTTATATTTGATAACCCCATCATAGTTGATACTACCTGCAATAACTTTGTCATTTACCGTTTTCTTTACTGGTACACTTTCTCCTGTAATAAATGATTCATCTATATGTGTTGTTCCATCTAATATTTCTCCATCTACTGCAATTTTTTCTCCTGGTTTGCAAATAACAATGTCTCCTTTTTGGATTTCATCTAATGTTACTTGCTTTTGCTTACCATCTTTTTCAATTGTTGCTAGGTTTGGTGTAATCATCATCAAATCTTGTATAGCTTCTTTGGTTTTGTCTTTATTTCTTCCTTCTACATATTTTCCAATTTTTATAAAGAAGAGGATAATGACAATGGATTCATAATATAAATGATGGACGGCTTCTGTATCTCCTGTAAAGATTAAATACGTATTATACAAACTATATAATAAACTACTAATAACACCCAAACCTACTAAAGTATCCATGTTTGGTGTTTTGTGTACTAAATTTTTATATCCATTTTTAAGAATATCCTTTCCTAAAACGATAGCAATCATAGACAACACGAATTGCACAACTGCAAAATATGTTGGATTATGATGCATATTTAGAATTTCAAAAATCGGTAATCCTACCATTTGTCCCATGGAAATATATAAAATCAAAATGGCTAGTATTGTTAGTGCAATTAGTTTATATTTTTCGTTTGAAACTTTCTTTTTTTCCTTTTCTAATTTGTCAATTCCTAAACTTTCAAAACCTGCCTTTTCTATAAATTTTTCAATTTGTGGAATATCTAATATTTTTTCATCATACTCAATACTAGCATTATTCATGACAAGATTGACAGAGGCTTGTTTAATGCCTTCTTGTTTATTCAAGTATTTTTCTAGACCATTAGAACATGCACTACAAGTCATTCCATCAATTTTCAATAATACTTTTTTCATGATATGCTCCTCCTATACAAGAACATTACTTCACTCTAATGATTGCAAATTAAACCACCTCGAAACCTGCGTCCTCAATGGCTTCTTTAAAGTCTTCTACTTTGGCAATTTCTTCATCATATTCTATTTTGGCTAACTTATTTTCTAAACTAACCTCTACTGCTTTTACACCTTCTACATTACTTAATACCTTTGTTAATCTCTTTGAACATCCTTCACAATGCATTCCTTCAATTTTCATTTCTATATTTTTCATAATTATCACACATTCCTTTCTTACTTCCAATCAGTTTATTTTTTTACAAAATTGTATTTATTTCAAACGTATCACATTAAATTAAATTTATCTTTTATATTTATTTTTATCTCATTTTTTTAAATAAATTCATAATTTCTTCTGTCACTTCTGTATTTCCTTCTTTAATTTGTTTTGCAATACATCTTTCTAAATGTTTTTCTAATATAACATTTTCCAGACTTTCTAATGCTTTATTTACAGCCAACATCTGTGTTAAAACATCATCACAATATCTGTCATCTTCTATCATTTGTTTAATACCTCTAACTTGACCTTCGATGATGTTTAATCGTTTTATTAACTGCTTTTTTTCTTCTTCATCTCTATAAGTTTTCTTCTTAGAAGTACAACATTGATTATCCATTTGTTACACCATATCCTTTCTAAAACATAAATTTAGTTGAAAAAGAAGACATTTTCACTTTATAAATTATTTTCAACTATTGTTTTTCAAAAAGATTATATACCCCTATAGGGTATTTGTCAAGACTGTAATTTGTTTTTTTGGCATTATGTAATTATTCAGAGGTCAAGTCGATTTTGCCTGCTAAGCAATATATGATATAAAAAATGAAATGATTTTGGAGGGTCTGAGTGAAAGAGGCTCATGGTTTTATTGCGTTAGTTCTTCGAAAATTTAGCTTATACAAAATCATGAATGACTTTATATTATATATTGCTTAGCAGGCAAAATCGACTTAACCTCTGAATAGTTACTGCATTATAAGAAATTCAATTCCCTATAATGCAAAAAAACAGATTATTAAACACTTGTCTAATAATCTGCATTCATTTTGTTTTTATTTTTTTATTTATCTAAATAATCTTGAACTTTTTTGATAAATATTACTCTAGTAATAATATCTAGGATTGCATAAATAAGAATAACAATTCCTACAATTCTAAATGCTAAAGTTGTACTTACTAAAATAACAATTCCAGCAACTATCATTAATAAAGAACATAAAACTGTAACTGTCCAAAGTCCTGATTTTGTATCTTTCCATACTAAAGATGTTTGGAAATTTTTTATACCTGATGCAATGATCCATATTCCTAGTAATACTCTGAAAATGCCTGTAATTACATCTGAACAGAATAGAACAATTACACCTAATACGACTGACACTAGGGCAAATGTTAATAGATAGTCTTCTTTATCCTTTGATGTAAAATAATCTACTAATTTCAAAAATCCTATTATAAATAAGATTGCTCCTAAAAGAATAGATATCACAGATATCATTTCAGATGGTTTCATAATTAGTAAAATTCCTAATATGACAAATAATAAAGATATGACAATGTCTGTCCAGTTTGTTCTTTTTAAAAATTTTTCAAACATTTGTATCTCCTCTCTTTCTTTTGTATTTATTCATTCAAATAATATCATAAAAAAAATAAAATGTACATATTTTTTTGAAAATTTTGTATTATTTTGTCATTCCTTTTTTTAATATTTCAATTTGCCTCATTAATTCCTCTTTTCCGTTTCTCTCTTGATACCTTTTTATGCATAACATCAATAATTTCTGCTCTCAAAATACAAGTAATAATTCTTAACATATATTCTATGTCATTTTCATTTTCTATATTTAACATATTTGTATTGATATAACAATTCGTTTTATCTATATCTTTTAAATCTTTAAATTGTTTTATATTTTTAAATATATTTACATTTTCATTTCTTAATTTATTAATGATATTTTGAAATAGTTTTATTTCACTTTCATTGTAATTTTTATCTACAAAATAAGAATATAAATCTAAAGTTGTTAAAAATATGTCGCCCTCATTTTGTATTAACAATCTTTCAATTTGTTCTTTTTCATCATTTAAAAAAATTTCAATAATGTATTTTAAAGCATCTTCTTTATCTTCAAAATATTGATAAAAACTTCCTCTAGGTATCTGTGCCTCTTCTATAATATTACTAATAGATGCTTTTTCAAATGTATTTCTAGTAAATTCATTTTTTAAAGCTTTTTCAATTTTTTCTCTTTTTTCACTATTTAAGTTATAAAATGTAGACTTTGGCATCATACACCTCCTTATTATAGGATATTTCCTATATAGCAAAAAATAGCACTTCAAAAAAGCACTACTTTCCCCTAATTATGCATCTTCATTTTCTTTTTTAGCAATTACTTCTTTTCCATCATAATATCCGCAGTTTTTGCAAACTCTATGTGGCATTACTGGTTCATGACAATGTGGACAAGTTGTATATGCTGGTTGTTCCTTTTTCCATGTTGATCTTTTTGCATGTGTTCTTGCTTTAGACCATCTTCTTTTTGGTTGTGCCATCTAAATCCCTCCTTGCTTAAGATATATGTATATATCTATTGTAATTTTATCGATATTTTTTAGTCACTATAAGATTATACAAGTATTTTCATTTTTTGTCAACTATTGCCACAATATTTTTTGTATAAATCTTGTACATTTTTCTTTGTTAAAACCTTGTCAATCCCATCTATACTTACTTGTGTAAAAAAATCAGTTAGCATATCTTTTAGTTTTTCATTCATTAGCATTTTTTCTCTTTCTTTTTTCCAGTATTCCAATTGATATCCCTTGTTCCAATTCTTTCCTTGGTACACAATTCCAGCAGCTAATTTATCACATAACATTTCTGCAACATACTTATATGGCATAATTGGCGTTTGTTCTGGTGCATTTCTATCTACCCAATATTCACTATGATGTTTATTTCTTCCCTTGTGATGTAGCCATGCTTCTGAATAGCCTTTGTCTTGTTTTGCTCCAACAATGGGAGAACGATTTCCTTCATAATAATGAATACTTTCTAGAAACTCTGTTGGAGAATATTTTGATAAATCATGTGTAAGTCCTCTCCATGGTAATCCTACCTTACAACACAATTTAAAAACGACCCATCTATGTTTTGTGATTAAG
Source organism: uncultured Eubacteriales bacterium (assembly GCA_949294555.1). Classification (GTDB taxonomy): domain Bacteria; phylum Bacillota; class Clostridia; order TANB77; family CAG-508; genus CAG-269. The sequence goes on along the minus strand of CASFHP010000002.1, from coordinate 83,956 downwards.
ATAAAATGTTTTACAACATTTTTTAATAAAATTTTTCGTTTCATCCTTAACTACATCCCTTTCTAGATGAAAATTCGTTTGAACAAATCGGAAAGCCTTAACATTTTTACTAATTTTATATTTTCTTTTTGGCTTTCCGTAAATTTGTTCTGTGCCAATTTTTCGTTAGAAAAATTGTGTACAATCTATTTTTATATATTAGGAAGTCAGTATGACTTTCCTAATATATGAAAGCAATAAAATTTTGCACGGCTAGAATCACAATTCTTCTTCAATCTTTTCTCTATGTTTAGTCTACTATAAATTTTTTTTAAAATCAATAAATTTTATTTGTTTTTTTGCATATCATATATAGATTGGAGGTATAAAATACATGTGTGGATTTACTGGATTTGTTAATATCAAACAAAAATTAAAAGAAAATTCTAAAACAATTTTAGAAAATATGAACAATACATTAGCCAAAAGAGGACCAGATGAAGATGGCTACTTTATTTCTGATAAGGCATGTTTGGCACATAAACGATTAATTGTTATTGACCCAGAAGGTGGAAAACAACCAATGATAGAACATACTTCCTATGGGGATTACATCATTTGCTATAATGGGCAAATCTATAATACAAAAGAACTTCGAGATGTTTTACAGAAAAATGGTTTTACATTTAAAGGACATTGTGATACAGAAGTTATTTTAAAAGGCTATATCCATTTTGGAAAAGATATTATTCATCATTTAAATGGTATTTTTGCATTTGCCATTTGGAATACAAAAACAAATGAACTCTTTATGGCAAGGGACCATTTTGGTGTAAAGCCTTTGTTTTATTCTGTATATCAAGATACCCTTGTTTTTGGTTCTGAAATAAAAGCAATATTTCAATATCCTGGAATTGAAAAGATTTTAGATAGTCAAGGAATTTCTGAATTATTAGGAATTGGTCCTAGCCATACACCTGGCACAACTATTTTTAAAAATATATATGAACTAAAACCTGCTCATTTTGCTGTATTTAATGAATATGGTTTAAAAATCAAACGTTATTGGAAATTACATTCAGAAGAACATAAAGATAACTTACCACAAACTTGTGAAAAAGTTCGCTTTTTACTAAAAGATGCAATTGAACGTCAATTGGTTTCCGATGTACCTTTATGTACATTCCTGTCTGGAGGATTAGATTCAAGTATCATTACAAAATTTGCAGCAGATTTTTACGAAAAAGAAAAATTGCCTCCTTTAGATACCTATTCCATTGACTATGTAGATAATGACAAAAATTTTGTTAAAAGCGATTTTCAGCCAAATTCCGATAATTATTATATTGAATTAATGTGTAAAAACTTGCATACAAAACATCATAACATTGTCATTGACACACCAGAACTTGCTTCCTATTTATATGATAGTATGATTGCCAGAGATATGCCTGGTATGGCTGATATTGATTCTTCTTTATTACTATTTTGTAAAAATGTTAAACCAGAGCAAACTGTTGCTCTAACAGGTGAATGTGCAGATGAAATTTTTGGTGGATATCCATGGTTCTTTAGAGAAGATGCTTTAAACAGTGGTACATTTCCTTGGTCAATCGCCATTAGCGAAAGACAAACATTATTAAATCCAGTTTTAAGCAAAAAAGTACATCTAAAAGAATATATTGATTATCGATATAATGAAAGCTTAGAAGAGGTTGAAATTTTAGATACAGACTCTATAGAAACTGCAGAGAAACGAAAAATTTCATATCTTACATTAAATTGGTTTATGCAGACATTGTTAGACCGTTCAGATAGGATGGCTATGTATAATGGCTTTGAACTTCGTGTTCCTTTCTGTGATTACAGATTAGCCCAATATGTTTGGAATATTCCTTGGGAAATGAAGGCTTTAAATGGAAGAGAAAAAGGATTACTTCGTTATATTTGTAAAGATTTCTTGCCTGCTGAAATTGTCGATAGAAAAAAATCTCCTTATCCTAAGACACATAACCCTACGTATTTATCTAAAGTAAAAGATATGCTAACAAACATTATGCAAAATCCAAATGCACCGATTAATGATTTATTGAATAGAGATTATATTTTAGAAATATTGGATACAAATGGTTCTAGTTTTTCTAGACCTTGGTTTGGTCAATTGATGACTGGTCCACAACTTATGGCATATCTTTGTCAGGTTAATATGTGGCTTGAGAAGTATGAGCCTAAGATTGAGATATAATTTATCAACTTTTTCAACTTGAGGTCGCAAATTGCAACCTCAAGTTGAATCTATATAAACATAATCATAAATAATGGATAATGCTCTATACTCTCTTCGTCTTTATAAATATTACAATCATTTTCAAATTTCATATATCTTGTTACAGTTTTATAATTTTGTATAATTGATTTCAAAGATTTTGCCTGCTTATTTTTTCCAGATTTAACCTCAATTGCTGTAACTTTTCCATCTATATTTAATACAAAATCAATTTCTAAAGTACTTTTTCTTTCAAAATACATTAATTTACTATGCCTAGTAGCTATTTCTTCAGCACATGCATTTTCTAATATTGCTCCTTGATTAATATATAAATCATCATCTAAAATTGCTTTTTGTGTACCTTCTTCTAGCATAGACACTAACAATCCTGTATCTCTCATATATATTTTGAAGCAATTTAATCGTATATTCGATATTAGAGGCAATGCTGGTTCAGATAAATTATAGCAAAAATTAATAATTCCTGCATCTTTTAACCATTCTATCGATGATGCATACTTTCTTTCTCCAACATTTTCTTCATCTTCTTTTATTTCTGAAAACAAAAATTTCTTATTCTTTTTTGATAATTGTATTGGTATGCTATTAAATGTATTTATAATTTTTTGTTTGTTACTAGTTTCAGCAAACTTTACAACATCTAACAAATAATTTTCTACAATGGCTTTTTGAAGAATTAATACTTTAGACAAACTACTTGTTTTTACATATTCATTTACTACATTAGGCATTCCTCCAACTAGTATATACATTTTAAATTGTTCTGCTAGTTGTTTCATTATATATTCATCCATTGGTTTGATGTTTTCAAAACAATCCTTTGCATAATTTATAGTTTCTCTTTTAATGCCTATTCCCCATAAAAATTCTTCAAAATCTAATGGATATAAATCTATAACTCTTTCATAACCTACTGGATATGATGTTACTTCTTTATAGTATAAACCTAATAATGAACCAGATGAAATTACATCAATTCTGCCATCTAAAGCAAAACTTTTTAATGCCGTTCTTGCATTTGGACAAGATTGTATTTCATCTAAAAATAAAATCGTTTTATTTGGCACTATATTTACATTTGGAAATGTAACTTCAAGTTTCATTATTAATGTTTTTATATCTAGATTTCCTTCGAAAATATTTTTATATTCAGGAGTTAATTCAAAATTTATATAAATATAATTTTCATAATTTTTCTTTGCAAAGTCATCAATAATAAATGTTTTTCCAACTTGCCTTGCTCCTCTAATTAATAAACATGGTTTCTTTTCTTCCTTTCTCCATTCTTCTAATACACGGGTAATTTTTCTTTCTAACATTTTTACCACCTCGTAATCATCTTTTCTTTATTATATTATACAATTTTTTGTTAATTTATGCAAGTTTTTACGAGGACTTTTGTGGTAGTTTTGCAAGTTTTTACAAGAATTTTTTACATTTAATCACAATTTTTTAAATAACTTTTTATAGATAATTGCATTTTTATTAAATTTCGTACATTATCGTTTTTCGAATAATCTTACAGCCTCTAGCAAAATTGATATGTGTTTTTTTCTGACAGCCAACGACTCGGGCCTCAGCTTATGGCTTATTTGTGCCAGGTGAATATGTGGCTTGAGAAATATGAGCCTAAAATTGAGTTGTAAAATGCTTTAGAGGTCGCAATTTGCGACCTCACTTTTTTTGTTTATATTTAGTTAATCCAATTTTTAACTTTTGCTTTTGCCTCATGAACAAAACTTCCTTGTATTGCTAGACTATCTAATACATCTGCTCCTTTGCATATTTTTCTTACATCTGATACTACTGTTCCTAATCCTGAGCCCTCGTGTGTTGTGAATACTTTAATTGTTTTTCCTGTAAAATCTAATTTTTCTAATTGTGTAAACATACTCATTGGCATTGTTCCCCAAAATATTGGAGAGCCTATATATATTACTTCATAATCTGATATATCTGTTAAATATTCTTTTAGTTCTGGTCTTGCATTTTGTCTTTTTTCTTCAAGAGCCTCATCACAACATTCTTTATAATTTTTTGAATATGGTTTTGCTGGCTCTACTTTAAATAAATCTGCTCCTGTAAATTCTTGAATATACTCAGCAATTACTTCTGTATTTCCTTTCTCTATATTTCCAACAGCATAATTTTCGTCTGCTCTTGAAAAATAGATAACTAAACTTTTCTTTCCTTTTACACTTTCTTTGTTTCCAAATAAAGACATAATTTATCTCCTCCTTATATCTTTTAAAATTGCTTGCTCTCGTATCTTAATTATTTTCTGGTTTTAGCGGTCCATAGAAGTATGATGCTGTTGGTCCACCATCAATTAAGAAATCTGCTCCTGTGATAAATGCTCCTTTATCTGTCATTAATATTTCGGTTAAATTTGCAACTTCATCTGCTGTTCCTGGTCTACCTGCTGGACATTTTGCAAACATATTCTTATAGAAATCTCCACGAATTCCATTAAATTCATCTATTGCAAGTGGTGTAACGATAATTCCAGGAGATATTGAGTTTACTCTTGCTCCTCTTTCTCCCCATTTTACTGATTCTGCCATAACTCTCTTTTCATTACATCTTTTTGCTAATTGATAAGCATGTAATGTATCTCTAATGTTTTCTGGTTGTAATACATCTAGTTTTAATAATTCTTCTGTTGGTGTTGTTGCTAATTGTTCATCAATTACAGCTCCAAGTTGTTCCATCCTATGTCCTGATTGACTAGAAATTGTAACACCTGTTCCACCTTCCTTTATTACTTTTCCTACTTCTTCAAGTAATACTGCTGTTCCATATAAATCTACATTTAAAATTCTTTCTATTGGTGCTTGTGATGGAGATACTCCTGCACTATTTATAAGCATTGCTATTTCTCCATATTCTTGACCTTTTTTTATTAGATTTAAAATAGAATCTCTTGAAGAAATATCACATTCTATAGGCTCTACATCAAATCCAGCGTCATTCATAATTTTAGCTATTGCATTTGCATTTTCTATGCTTTTGTCTCCTACAACAATTTTCTTTCCATGTCCTAATCTTCTGGCTATTGCCATTCCTATTTGACCTGCTCCAGTCCATAAAATAACATCTTTTTTCATTTTTAATTCCTCCTCATATAAAATTTATTATTTCCTTCTGCTTCTCTTTATTTATCTACTAAGATTATACATACTTTATTTTTAAAGAGCAATTTCAATTTCTTATTCGACAGATAAGTTTCACTTATATCAAAAAAGAGTTCCTAAGAAACTCTAAATATTAATTATACGCATTATTATTCTTTAAATTCTTTTTCTAATATACTTGCAAATTCTTCTTTTAATATATTAGTTGCCATCTTATTCCAAAAAGCATAATAATTTCTTTCTACTCTTTCTCCATTTCTTACCAGCAATACTCTTGATATTCCCTCTATTTTTTCATTATTCTGACTTGGAACGCTTGCTATTGGAAAGAATCCCTTGTTTGCTGATACTAACATCCTTGCTTCATTTAGATTTTCTACAAAAATGAAATTTCCATTAAATCCTAATGTATTTTCATAATATTCTGTTTCTATGTCTTGTTGATCCTTTGATGATATGATAATGCAAGGAATTTGTTTTAAATCTTCAAAGCTCACTTCTTTTAGTTCATGTAATAAAGATTTATTTGAAACTTCTATATAACATGAACTTCTATATAAATAATGATTAATATATTCTTCTGACAAAGCTCTTCTTTGGTCATTTATAATTACATCAAGTTTACCATTCTTCATCTGCTCATATAATTCTTCATGATTACCTGTGTGCATTTCAATATCTATATTAGGATATATTTCAGAAAATTTGGTAATAGCTCTATGAATCTCTATTCCACAATAACTATTTATATATCCAATTCTCAATATCTCATTTTTTTGTTCTGATACTTTTATAATCGATTGTTTTAATCTATCTACTTCATCAGATATAATTAAACTTTGTTTGTAAAAATACTCGCCGGCATTTGTTAATGTAAATCCTCTGTTATGTCTTTTTAATAGTTTTACCCCAAGTTCATCTTCTAATGATTTTATGCCTTGTGAAATTGCAGATTGAGATATATAATTTTCTTCTGCTGCCTCTGTAAAACTATTATTTTTTACAATTGATATAAAATATTGCATGTGCTTAAAAAGCATTGTAATTATCCTCCTAATATTTTAATTTTGTATTATTTTTATTAAGCTATTAAATTTTATAAACCATCATTATTGAATGAAAATTGTTTAATCCTTGAAAAGTTCCATTTGCTGGTCTATAATCACCTATGGATTTTCTTCCTTTATATTGCTTTTATCTAATTCTTCTATAATCTTATTCCAACTTTTTTCTGTTTGACCTAATCCATGCACTATAAGAAGCAAATATTCTATACCTAAATTATTTCTTTATTAAAAAAAGATGTTCATTTAAATAATCAGTAATAAATATAATTTTGATAATTATTAGAAAACCCCCAAAATAAACAATTGCATAAATAATTTACACAATATCTATTTTGGGAGCATTTCATTTTAGCAAATACATTTAGCCATCTACTAATGCTTTACACCAGTTACTTCCTGGTTCAAAGTCCGTTTCATAGAAATCATCTTCATCTAGAATCTCTCCATCCACTCGTACAACTTGAACCTTGATTTTTCCTTGTCCCTCTTTTTCATCCATTGTTTCTGTAACCCATCCTTGCCGTTGTTGTGAATCGGTAATATATGAAACTTCATTTACATACATTCCTTCACAAATCCATCTGCCATAATGGTCCTTTACAGACTCTCTGTCCTCAAAATCGTTACCTACTAATACTGGTATTAACATAGCTTTTCCTCCTTAATATTCATCTCGGAGTTTCCCTCCAAGATGTTTGAATCACCTCAAAGGGCATTAATAAGTATCCTTACCATTTTAGCATGAAAACTTGTAGAAATCAAGCAATAGTTAAAATTTCTAGCCATTGCCAATCTAAAAAACTACTTATATGCCAAGCATTTATTCCCTTTTTTTCTGCTTCTTTTGCAGAACCAAAATATGATAAGTCTATTAAGTTTTCTACTGTATCTTTAGTAAATTCATCTGTTACAATTTTTGTAGATAATTTATATCCTGATTTATAATAATCTTTCTTATACCATAATAAAAATGGTACATCAAAACAATGGTCTGCATGAGTATGAGATATAATTAAAGTATCTATTCTCATTATATCTATATTTTGCCTTATCATTGCTTTTAAATTACCATTTGGCATATCAAATAATATATGGTCATTTATCAATACACTTGCACTATTTGCAATATCAGGTATTGTTCCTGTTCCAATTAATTGTATTTTCATGATTAAAACTCCTTTTTTAATTGCAGTATATCATATGAATTAAAAATATTCTACAAACTATAAGAATTTTATTGTTTATAAATTTCTAAACCCTTGATTTTTTAAATATTTTAGCCCAAATATGCTATAATTAATTTAGTAACTTGTAAATTGTTTTAGAAAAACATCTACTAGAACAGTTAAAATGTATAAATAAAATTTAAATTATAGACAAGGAAGATAAAATCCTAATTAGAAATTATCTTCCTTGCTTTTTTGTCGTATCTAAATTGCTATTTTTGAGCTTCTTTTTGGGTAATTTAAATCCAAATTAAAACATACTTGTTGTTCACAACAGTTGCTTCTGGGACAGAATTATCATAATCTGTCGTATGTACTTTTTCTCCAGTATCAACCTTGTTTCCATTCTCATCAATGTAAATAATCGGTTCTCCAATATCTGCTAATATATCAGTATAACCTAATTTTTTATAATGAGTTCCTGAACAATTAATATTTGTTAATAATCCTATTATTCTGTCATATTTCCGTTTACCCATATCTTACTCCTTTCAAAACACAATTTTTTGTTGCTATTATATTATACCATAAATCTGTTCATTTGTAAAAATATATTTTCTTTATTTGCGTAAAATGCTTTAATATGCTATAATATAACAGTAGTAACTAAAAAACAAATGTTTTGCAAAATGCAGAAAGGATGAACTGTATGGAAAAAAGAAAAGCTCGGATTAAAGACACCTACACAATTGTAAATCTACTCAACGGTAAACTCGAACTAGGATTTGTCGTCCACTTTGATGATGATAACTCCTCTTTCGGAATTTCCTTCAAAGAAGAAAATGAAGGAGATTTGGATACATTGTACCTACTGTTGAACTTGTATTTTCCTCGAAATACTACTTGTTTCTTATCAGAACTTGATAACAACGAAGTCTTAGTTTTTTCAGGAGAGCAATCTGGAATAGCATTTGCCAATCCATATATCCTTGATAAGTGGGTGGTGGTAAATGCCAAAGAAAAGCGGCTCTATACCGAAGATGAAACTCGGGAAATTCTGGCAAGTAAAAATCGGAGCTAACAAGCAAAACAGCCTCTGCTAGAAATTATAGCAGAAACAGGGAGGAAATCAAAAAGTCCTCCTTGTTTTTTTATATTTTTTGAAAAATAAATTCCCATAATACCTTTTTCTTATTTACTCTTGTTATGACATCTTCATTAAGTACAATTGTTTTCCAATTTTTACTTAATATATCAAACTGTTCTTTATTAAATAATCTAAAATATTTTTCGAAGTCATAATAATAATTATCTTCTATTATTTTTGTTTCTTCTCTTATATATCCTTCATTTTTATCTGAATTTACTCTCCCTATAAGCATTCCATTTGGTATTAATATTCTATTTATCTCATTAAAAACTTTTATTGTATCCGTCATATTAAAATAATGAATAGATAAATCAGCATTAACTAAATTAATTGAGTTATCTTTAAATGGTAATGTTTCTCGTATATCTATTTGTAATGTTTTACTTTCTGGAATAAATTCTTTTAATTTTTCCAATGCAATGCTTGATATATCACAAGATATAACATCAAAACCATTATTTATTAACCATTTTGTATCTTGACCTATCCCACATCCTAAATCAACTACACTATTGCCTTCAACTTTATTAATAATTCCTTTATATTTATCTAGCCAATTTTCACTTTTAAATAATTTTTTTTGATTATTTATGACTCTTTTCCAATATCCTTCATTCCAATATTCTTGATTATTTTTTATCATTATTATCTCCTAATTATTAAATTTATCTATATACTATCATATATGCAATAAAAAATAAAGTATTGTTCAGTTTGCATAATATGGTTGATTATGGTATAATTTAACGGTAACACAGAAATATATGTTTTGCAAAATGTAGAAAGGATGAATTACATGAAAGTTAGGAAAGCTAAGATTGTTGATGCAAATGTATCTTTTAACATCAATGAAAATCGGATAACATTTGGATTTATTATCCGATTTCATGATGATGGAGCAACATTACCAATTGGTTTTACCAATGAGCATTTTGAGTCCTTATTGTTGTTGTTAGGTTTGTACTATGATACGGAAAACTGCATACAATTTGAGGATTTCAAATCATTAGTTGGAGAAGATATCAATATTATCTTGGGTGAACCTGGACTTGCCTACTCTGCTCTTGGAACGGAAAAGTGGAGGATTTTTGACGTGAAGGGAACTTTTACCGAAGATGAAGTAATGAAGAGATTTGCTAAAAATCAGAGCTAACAAGCAAAACAACATCTGCCACGAATATGGCAGAAACGGTGGAATTCAATTTGTAGATTCCACCGTTATTCTTTATATTATAATATTAATTATAGTCTATATTCATACTCATTATAGCAATCATCCAATATTTTGTCTTTTTCCTCTTCTGTTAATTTTCGATTCAATTCTTTTTGTCTTTCACCTATTCTTTTACTACTTTCTTCTAACAATAATATCTTCTCCTTTATTTTTTATATACTATAATCTTTATAGATTTGTCCATCAAAATTTTTTTCTAATATTTATTTTTTATCTAAATCATTTAATTTCATAATGAGTTGTAAAATATTTAAAGGGTCGCTAATTGCAACCCTTTAACTTATACACCATTAAATCTAGTTTTTATCATAGAATGGATTTAAAAAAAAGTATTCCTTTAAATCATTAAAGAATTTTTTTATATCTTCTTCTTCTCCCCTTACATATACAAAAGGCCATTCTAATCCTCCCCATCCCATTTGGGGCATAAAAAGATTCCGAACTATTGCTCTTTCTTCTATAAATCTTCGTTTTTCTTCAGAAAAACGAAGACATCTGATCTTTATTTTGATTGTTCCTTCTGTACTAGATACTAATGTTATATTTTCCATCTTTTCCTCCTTGTCAATTGGCTTTCTAAACTAAATTAACGAGTTACCATTAATTTTTTAGAACGGAATTTCTAAAAAATTTTCTTATATTTTACCATATTTTTTAACAAAAAGAAAGAGTAATAGATATCTTTTTTCGTTACATTATATGTTTGGGCAAATGCGATTTCTTCTTTTTTAGAATCTCCATTTTGAGCAATTAAGTAACAAGAATATCTTGTAAAGCATATAGTCTTGTAATCTTCTTTTTGCTCCTGAGTCTATTGGGACCATTTTCGTGACCTTACGAAAATGGTTATCAACTTCTATATCAGATCGATATTCTAGATTTAGTTTTCATTTATTGTAATAACAACTGGTCTATGGTCTGAACCTTCTTTCATCATATTTTCTTGTTTTATAATTTTATATGCATACTTATTTATTTTACTTTTTTCAACAAAAGCAAAATCTACATTAACAGATTCATTTACACCATATCCATGATATGAATTTTCCACGATAGTATTTTTAGAAATAGTCGTATAATTATTTTTTTGTTGTAAAATTTCGTTTGCTTCAGACATATGAGAAACCATATTCATATCTCCTACAATTAACTTATAGTCTGCATAAATTTTATCCATATAATCTAAAGATTTAACTGTACCTTTTATTTTTCCTTCAGATGATTTATAATCTGTGTGAATATTACCTATTACATATTTTTTATTTTGATAGGTAATATAAACAAAAACTGTTGTCCTATAATCACTCATGCCATAATCTATAACTTGTTCCTTAATCTCCTTATATTCCTCATCTTTGCCATGTGGTAAACAATAAATATTATTTACATGAATTTCTTTATCATTTTTTATAGCAACAATATTGTATTGATTTATTGTTCTAGTTTTCATTGGAAATTTTTCTAAAATAATAAAACTATTTTCATCACATATTTTTTGAATTAACATCATATTATTTTGATTTACTTCTTGAAAACATAATACTTTAATTTCTTGATCTATTAAAATCTTGTTTATAATTTTATATAAATTTTCTTGCCTTATTTCCCAACTAGGTGTTGGGCTTTCAACATTTTTTATTCCATAAATATTATAACTTAATACTTTCATATTTATTTTTCTCCTAACTTTTTAAATAAATATTTTTTCTCCCATTCTTCATATACTCATTCTGAAACATATTTTGAATATATTGCTCCTGTCCCTAATAATTTTACTTTCATTGTTTGCTCCTGTTTATTTCAAATTTAGAAACTTATTTATACTATTTTTTATTTTATCTAATTCATGTCCTGTTGCTAAACAAGTATTCCATCCTCTACTTTTTGCTACTTCAATATTTTCTTCGCTATCATCAACAAATAGGATATTTTTAGGTTCTATCTTACAGTCTTTTTCTACTATTTCATAAATTTTCTCTTTAGGTTTACGACAGTTTAATTCAAATGAAAGCCATACATAATTAAACTCTTTCAAATCGACTTGTTTATCTAATCTTTGCTTATCTAATGATCCAAGATTTGATAAAATTCCAATTTTACATTTATCTTTTAAGCTATGAGCAAATTCTACTACATCTTTGTAATAATCAATTTTATCGAATTCTTTTATGTAATAATCGTAAAATTCCTCTGAATTACATTCTAAATTAAATTCTTTTTTTATTTTTTCAAACCATCTATCATTTTCCAAATAAATATGATAGGTTATATCTTCTACTGATTGAGAATGGTATCTTTCTACTATTGTTTTTTCATCTTCTTTACTATTAAAATGCTTTATAAGATTTATGATAGCTTTATCTACTGAATATTCTCCGTCTTTGTGACTTTCTATGACGCCTCCCCAATCAAATATAACGATTTTATTTTTGTTTTCTATTTCTTTAATTTTAGAATATATATCATACCAACTAAATACTCTTGTCATATTATCTAATTTCAAATCTCTATTATATCTGCAATCATAGCAAAAAATATGTGTATGTTTTACAAATGTTGGTATAGTTTCTGGGCTGTCCTCTATCATTATATCTATTTTTAATGTATCAATTTCCTTTGTTTTATCTGGCGAAAAATATAATTCGTCATATATTATTTTGTTTTTCTTTAACCAATCTTTTACAATTTTTCTTGACCTTTCGCCTTCTTTAGTATTTTCTATTGTAAAATGTCTTGAAGTTATAATGTATATGCTATTTCCTTCATCTTTTAGTTTTTTTATTACTTCACTTGCATATTTTCTAGCAGGTTCATTTTGACAATAATCCCAAAAATATTTTTCCCTATAATTATCTAATATATTTTGATTCCAATTTACTTTTCCATATTCATATTCATAAGGTCTTTTTAATCCTTCTAAATTATTTTCAAATACATATTTTGTTATTGTATCTATTAAGCAATCATCATCATTTGTTAAGACTCCATCTATATCTATTCCTATATTCATATTTTTCCTCCTTATTTCCCTCATTTCAATTAAATTTTATTTAAGTCTTTTCTTTAAGAAATACTCTATTGTACCTGGAGGACAATCTTCGATTTCGGCATATACTTCATATCCGTTTTTCTCATAAAATCCTCTTGCTTGGAAATTCCATGTTTCCATTCTTATTCCTGTTAGATTTTTGTTTTTTGCTAATTCTTCTATTTTTTCTATTAGCATTGTTCCAATATGCTGATTTCTATATTTTTCATCTATCCATAATTCTTCTAGAAAATACCAATCAAATTCAATTATGCCTGTTGCTCCTCCTATTAAAATTTCATCATCATATACTGCAAAATTATAATAATCATCTTCTGGAATATCAGGTAAATTTTCTATCATCCATTGACATTTGCTTTTATTGAATTTTCTTAAATTGGTCCTTATTATTTTATCAAATTCTTCGTCTTTATTACTTTTTATTTCTAACATCAAAATACATCTCCTAATTGTATATTGTTTATCGTAGATGTAACGGTGGAATTGATTTTAAAGATTCCGCCGTTACTTATATTATAAAATTAATTGTGTTCTATATATCCTATATCTTGTTCATTATAATCTTCTGGATTTAACCCTACTCTACCTTTCATGTATTTTAGTATAAATAATATAATAAATAAGCCAACTACTCCCACTATTAAGTAAGATGTACCCGTAGAATAATATTCTAACAATAATCCTCCTAAAAACTTTATTACAATCTCTCCTATATATTGTATAAAATTATTCACAGATAAGATTTTTGCTCTATTGTCTGAATTTGTAAAATTTGTAATATATCTTTCCTTTAGCACCCAATATGGTCCTCTAAAGAAATGATGCATAAAATATGCTATCATAACAACTATAATGGTTAAAACAAAATTCAAATTTAAATTCGTAACAATTCCAATCATAATAAAGGATATGAATATAGGAATAGCTATAAAAGCTAATGTCTTATTTTTTAAAGTGTTATGTATTTTATCTTGATATCCTACTGAAAAACATTGAACAAGTGTTAATAGTGCAAATATAATTCCAAAATATTGTGGTACTACTTGCAAATCTGTTAATAAACTTTTTTCATAAGTAGTAATCATTGATAAAACACCTGCAAATATTGCTGTAAAAAGAAATAATGCTTTTAATCTTTCTGATTTTATGATAAATTTAAAGCCTTGTTTAATATCTTTTATCGATTCTAAAATTGTTATATTTTCCTTTTTCTCTTGGTCTATTTCTTCAAATTAATTTTTTTAATAAAATATATCTATCTAAGTCACCATACATTTTAGATTTACAGATAATTTTGTATCCTAAATTTATTAAACTTTTCCAACTAGCAATATTTTCTGGGTGAACTGTTGCCAATATATATTTAATATTATATCTATTTGTAATAATATCTTCTGCTTCCTTTATCATTTTTCCATATAAGTTATTTCCTCTATATCCAGCATCTACTGCTCCATTAGATAATTCTATACTTTTATCAAATTCTGTTTCTAAATGTGATTTTTTTATAATAAAACTATCTCTATTTAGATTATTTGCCATTATTAAAAATCCTATAATTTTATTATTATTTATTGCTTTTAATATTAATCCTTCATTTTCTAATTGTTTTATTAGAAATTCTTTGTTTGTTCCATCTATAACATACCAATCTTTATTTTCTAAATCATTCCAAATTTTTTTCTTTAGATTAATAATTTCATCTATATCGTTAATTGTTGCTTCTTCTATTGATATATTCATTTTGTTCTCCTCTTTCTTTTTGTAATGTTCTTGATTTATAATTCTAGTTCATCATCTTGTTTTCTTTCATATTCTACTATTTAAAAAGACTTTTTTATTTTTTCTTTATGACTGTTAAAAATCGTATTCCATATTCAAGTGCTAATACCAAAAGATAAAATCCTAACCATACAGCAAAACTTACTAATTTTACATTCCAAGTATTTACTGTTCCACTTCCATCAACACTTCTTGCAAGAAGAAATATACTGACTCCTATAAATAATAATAATTGTATAGTTTGAAACACTTTCCATTTATTTATTTTCATAGCATCCTCCTTTTTAGAAAATATTTCCTCTTTCTTGATACAGTATATCATTCAAGAGGAAAATAATCTATAATTTATATAAAATTAATCAATTCTAATACTTCCAGATGTAGTAGTTATTTTTAATACGCTTTCAGCCATTCTGTTATTATTTTTCACATCTACATCTCCTGAATTAGTTTCTGTTTCAATATATATATCATTTTTATTTTTTATCTCAACATTTCCAGATTTCGCATTAATAGAAGAATTTTCTGTTATATTCAATGTTTCTATATCTATACTTCCAGAACTTGTTGTTAAATTACAATATTCATTTATTCTATTAATTTCTATTTCACCAGATGACGCTTCTGCTTGTAGTCTTCTTGCTTCTCCTACTAATATTTTACCTGATGATGTTTTTATTGTACTTTCTTCAACTGTTCCTACCTCTATATCCCCACTTGATGTTTGTATATTAAATTCTTCATCACAATCATTTGGAACTTGTATTATTATTTTTTCATCACACCAATAAAGCATTGCAAATATAAATACTTTTGTTTTACTTTTTGTAATTGAAAGTTCATGATTATTAATTGTTTCATTTATCTTTTCATCTTTCTCTCCATAAGCTGTAACTTTTATTTTATCTACATCTGCTTTTTCAATAAGCACATTTGATGATGAAACATCCACATTAATTTTATCTAATTCTTCTGGTTCATATTCTTTTTCAAATATTTTTTCTGTATTATCACCAAAAGCAATTAAAGAGAAATTTACACTATAATCATTATTTCTATTTATAATTGCATAAATCATAAAATTAACTAATGCTATAACTATTATTGCTAATATTATAATAAGTGTAATTTTAATTCCTTTATTTTTCATTATTTTCTTTTTCTCCTTTCATGCTAAAAATCAATTTTATAATTAGTTCAACAAATATAAATACAATCCATAATATCCAAGTAATATGCCAAGCCCCTGTTAAAAAACTTACTAAAAGATATATAATTAAAAATAGTGTTGCTACAATTTGTATTGCTAATGCCTCTGTTTTACTCTCTGCTCCAACTGCTTCTATCTTTATACGGCCATCATCTAGCTTTTCAATTTCTTCTATTGTATCATTGATTTCTTCAATATCTTCTTTTATTCCTTTTTTCTCTTTATCTTCTTTATAAGTATTTGGATAAGCTACAAAGAAATATACAATGATAACCGTTGCAATGGTACATAAAGTTGCCCAAATCATTACTGCATGAGCATCTTCATATCTTAACACTTCTGTCATATAAGGTAAAGCAAATGTTGCTATACAATATAAGAAAATACTAACACTTAATACAATTGCTTTTTTCTTATTTCTTTTTTGTATATATCCTTTTTTTGTTCTTTCATTTTCCTGTTTTATTTCTTCAAGTTCTGCATTTTTTACTTCTTTTTCTCCTTTAATTAATTCTTCAGTTGTAATACCTAATACTTCACATAGTGGTAGTATTTTATCAAAGTCTGGTGTGCTTTGATTTGTTTCCCATTTAGATATTGTTTGTCTTGATACTCCTATTTTTTCTGCCAATTTTTCTTGGCTCATTCCAATATTGGTTCTATATCCCAATAATCTTTCCCCTAACGTCATTTTTTATTTCTCCTTTCAAATTTCTTAACTAAATTATACTGTAAATTTTGGTTGCACACTACCAACTAGCCTTGGAAATTTGTCAACTAAACTTAACATTCTATATTTTTTGCTTTTATTATAGCAAATAATATACTGTTTTTCTATTTTTACATAAAAAATAGAAAAATAGGTAGAGAAAAAACACTCTACCTATCCACACAAAGAATATTTTATTCTATTCTAGTTCAATATCTTTTTTATCATATTCTTCTGGTTTTAATCCTACTCTTGTCCTCATATAATCTAACACTAAAACAAATAATATTAAGAATACTAATCCAACAAAAATTCAAATTTATCCTCCAAAACCTTCACAGAATCCCCACCAACAAAAACCTTAAACTGTCCAGGCTCTGCAACATAATCCAATTTATCATTCCAAAATTTTAGCATATCAATACTAATATCAAATTTCACATATTTTATTTCATGAGGTTTAAAATATTCTTTTTTAAATGCTTTTAATTCTTTTACTGGTCTTACCACACTTCCATATACATCTTGAATATATAACTGTACCACTTCATATCCTGCATAATTACTTTGATTTTCTATTTTTACCATTACTGTAATTGTTTCATTTTCACTAATTTTATGCTTGTTTAGATGTAATTCTGTATATTTGAAATCACAATATGACAAACCATACCCAAATGGATAAAAACTTTCTGTCGGAATGTCTTGATATCTTGATACATATCGAAAATTGTCATGATGTGGTCTACCTGTGTTGTAATGGTTATAATATACTGGGCATTGCCCTACATTTTGCGGAAAACTCATGGTTAGTTTTCCTGATGGATTTTCTTCTCCTAGTATGATTTCTGTAATTGCTTTTGCCCCTGTCGTTCCTGGGAACCATACTTCCAAAATAGAGTCTAGCTTTTCTTCTATCGTGTTTAGCTGAAGTGGTCTCCCATTAAACAAGATTAAAATCATTGGTTTTGATAATTTGTATAATTCGTTTATCAATTGTATTTGATTTTCTGGTAATGCAATGTCTGAACGTGAACAGGCTTCTCCTGTTTGCTTATAATGTTCTCCTAATGCTAAAAGAATAATATCTGCTCTTTTTGAAATTTCTACAGCTGAGGCAATCATTTCTTGTTCTTTTTGTGCTTCATTTTCTATATGAACCATTGGCAATCCCTCTGCTGACAATATTTTATTAATTTCTTCTTGTCTTAAAATTTCACTTCCTTTTGCATAGGCTATATTATTTCCTAGTTTTTCTTGGAAACTATCTAATAATGTATGATTTTGACTTCTGTCAGAAAACATTGACCATGAACCAGTAATTCCAATATTGTTTACATATGGTCCAATAAAAGCAATTTTTTTATCTTTGTTTATTGGTAAAATATGATGTTTATTTTTCAATAAGACAAATGTTTCTTGTGTTAATTTTTTTGCTTTTTCCAAATTGCTTGGATTCATCAAATATGTTTTTTCTTTTTCTTCATTTATATTCCCATAAGGATTTTCAAATAATCCTAGTTTATTCTTTAATGATAATATTCGTAATACACTTT
Source organism: uncultured Eubacteriales bacterium (assembly GCA_949294555.1). Taxonomy (GTDB): domain Bacteria; phylum Bacillota; class Clostridia; order TANB77; family CAG-508; genus CAG-269. The sequence goes on along the minus strand of CASFHP010000002.1, from coordinate 65,630 downwards.
CATTTACTTTGTTTTCTATTTCTTGATTTTCTATACATAGTTCTTTTAGATAATTCGCATATATGCTAGACATCATATCAATATCTACACCTGCATTGATAGCATTTTTTGCAGCTTCTTTTCCATTTGCAGAATAACCATGTGCAATTGTTTCTTCTATGGCACCATAATCTGAAATGATAATTCCTTTGAACCCTAATTCTTTTCTAATAATTTCTTGAATTAACCAAGTATTAACAGTTGCAGGTATTCCATTTAAGATATTAAAAGAAGTCATTAGCATTTCTGCTCCTGCTTCTATTGCTGATTTATATGCTGGTAGATAATATTGTCTGAATTCTCTTTCTGACATATCTACTGTGTTATAGTCTCTTCCAGCTTCTACTGCACCATAAGCTGCAATATGTTTTACACAAGATGCTATTTTTCCTACTTCTGTAAGTTTTTTCCCTTGATAGGTTTCCACAATTGTTTTTGCATATATTTCTCCTAGAAGAGGGTCTTCCCCTCCAATAGATTCCATCACTCTTCCCCATCTGGCATCTCTTGATAAATCCACCATTGGCGAAAAGTTTACATTGGCACCTGCTATGCTAGATTCCATAGCAGAAATTTCTGCCATTTCTTTAATGACTTTGATATTCCATGAACATCCTTGTGCAATAGGAATTGGGAATGCAATTTTATATCCATTAATAATATCATCCATAAATAATAATGGTATTTTTAATCTACTTTTTGATAAATATTCCTTTTGGACTTGTCTTACATTTCTGGCTCCTATAACATTTAAAACAGAGCCAATAGAATATACCATTTCATTGTGTAAATGCAAATCTTTTAATGGTCCTGTTAATACTGCATTTTTATCCTCTGATAAAAATATATCTCCAGCTATTTGTACCATTTGACCGATTTTTTCTTCTATTGTCATTTTATTTAATAATTCCAGTATTTCTTTGTGTTTCATGGAAACCTCCGCCTAATATTTAACATTTCTAATCCTTTTTGCACATATTCATTTTTCATAAACTGTCTCCAAATGAATTGTGACAAATAATTTTCTATCATTATCATAGATATTCCTTTATCAATGCCTATTACTTCTTTGGAATACCATTCTCCGTTTTCAAGATTATATCCATCAATAAAGCCATATTTTCCCCATAGCTTTGGATAATGATTGTAAAAATTTTCTAATGCTTTTATGCTTAATTCTGGTGTAAAAACGATTGAACCCACTGCACCACATGGACTAACAGTTCCGTCATTTTGCTGGTCTAAATCTGCTAAAGCTGGCATTGCTCCATATCCACCTGAATATCCATTAGGCCCTAAACATGCTGTTAATCCCCAAGAGTTTTCACCAAATGTTTTAAATTTATCTTTATTTTTAATGCAATATAGTCTATTGGCAATTGTCGCTTTTTTTGAATTTTCAAACCAATCAATCCCATTTTCGTCTTTTCTATCTCGAAAATCTATCCAAGCATGAGAAAATTGATAGGTAAATAATGTCCCACAATATGTATAAATAATATCTTTTATTCCTTCATATGTACTTGTTTCTTTTTTCATGTCATTATACATGGTTTTGCTAATTGGATATGTTGGAGATGCTACACCTAAAACATATAGCATAAGTTGTTCTGCGTACATATCCCAATGTCCCCAAAATCCTGTTTCTGGCTTATATCCCATATAAAAATAATTGTTTTCTTTATTTCTATACCATTCCCAATTTACTCTTCTATATAACTCTTCTGCCTTTTGTTTGATTCTTCCTTGAAAAAATTCTCCCGCTAATATTGCTCCACATATGAAAATTGCTGTATCAATAATTGATATTTCACAATCCCATTCTCTTTTTCCTGTATCCATATTTACAAAATGATAAAAAAATCCATTTTTTCCTTCAACTACATTTAAAAAAGTATCTAATGTTTTGCTTACTCTTTTATAGGCTTCTGGATAAGAAATCCAATTTCTATTACAGCCTATGGCCAATGCTGCTAATCCATACCCCACTGATGCAATACTTGCAATTTCATCTGCATACATGTCTTTGTCTTTTATTAATCCATATCCCTCACTTTTTAAGTTTACATTTGCTTCTTTTATAAAGAAACGATAGCTTGCTTTTAGTTCTTTTTCTAATAACTTATCCCCATATCTTTTTAACAATCTCATATGTAAATTTCACCTCTAATACTATATTAGCATTTCTTTTTGCTTTTTCCTATGGGAATTTTTGGCGATAAATTTATTTGTTGAAAAGAAAAAACAACTTTTCCTTTTCAACAAAAAGAAGCCATCACTGGCTCCCTTTTAATTCTTATATCTTTTTAAATATAATGACTCATTTTTTCGATATATTCATTACCTTCTATTATTGAGATTGTGAAACATTGTTCTGTATAAACATATGGTAAATACCTTCTTCCACCATAATTTTCTTTGTTTAAACTTGAGGTTCCAAATTGGAACCTCAAGTTTTCCACTTCTTTTTCTGTTAATTGAAAACAAAAATCCTCTGGAAATCTATTAATATTTCTTTTCATAGCTTTATTTATATTTTTGGTTGTATACCGATATAACATAGTCACATCACTATCTAACATTACTTGTTTTCCTCTAAATGTCCAAATAGAAACGTCCCCAATTGGACATTATTTCATCTTTTCTTTAATCTTTACCAATGTATTTAATGCATCAATTGGTGTTAACTCGTTTAGATTAATTTTATCAATTTCATGGGCAATTTCTGCTAATTTGAAATTATACATATCAAATTGTCCTTCTACCTGTTTTTTATCTTTCTTTTCTTCTTTTTTACCAGTTAAAATATTTTTTCTCTCTAAAGATTTCAAGATTTTATTTGCCTCTTCTGTTACCATTTTTGGAACACCTGCTAATCTTGCAACATGAATACCATAGCTTTCATCTGTTCCGCCTCTCACAATCTTTCTTAAAAAGATAATATCTTCTCCTTTTTCTTTAACGGCAATCGAATAATTTTTAACACCTTCTATTTTTTCTTCTAGTTCTGTTAATTCATGATAGTGTGTAGCAAATAATGTTTTTGCACCACATTTTTCTTTATTGGCAATGTATTCTGCTACTGCCCAAGCAATAGACAGTCCATCATAAGTCGAAGTTCCTCTTCCAATTTCATCTAAAATGACTAGACTGTTTGGCGTCGCTTCTTTTAAAATGGTAGCTACTTCCATCATTTCTACCATGAAAGTACTTTGTCCCATACTTAGATCATCAGATGCACCAACTCTTGTAAAGATTTTATCAACTACACCAATTTTAGCCTCTTCTGCTGGTACAAAGCTTCCCACTTGTGCCATTAGTGTAATCAAAGCAACTTGTCTCATATATGTTGATTTACCTGCCATGTTTGGTCCTGTAATGATTGATAGTCTATTTTCATCTTTATCAAGATATGTATCATTTTCTACAAACTCTCCTGCACCTAGCATTTTTTCAATTACTGGATGGCGTCCACCCTTTATATCAATCACACCTGAATTGTCTACTTGTGGCATGCAATAATTCATATCTTCTGCCACCTGTGCAAATGACGCCAACACATCTAAAGTAGATACCATTGTTGCTGTTTTTTGTAATCTAACAATATTTTTGGCAATTTCTTCTCTTATCTTTGTAAACAAATCATATTCCAATATAACGACTTTTTCTTCTGCTCCTAAAATTTGGTTTTCTAAGTTTTTCAACTCTTCTGTGATGTATCTTTCCGCATTTGTTAAAGTTTGTTTTCTGATATATCTTTCAGGAACTTGGTCCAAATTTGATTTTGTGACTTCGATGAAATAGCCAAACACTTTATTAAATCCAACCTTTAAGTTTTTAATTCCTGTTTTTTCTCTTTCCTCAGCTTCTAATTGAATAATCCAGTTTTTTCCTTCTGTTGTAGCTGTTTTTAATTTGTCTACCTCTTCATTATATCCCATTTTGATAATTCCACCATCTTTTACTATCATTGGTGGATCTTCTACAATGGATTTCTCAATTAATTCATGAATATCTTGTAGTTCATCCAAATTTTCATAAATATCTTTTAACATTGGAGCGTTACAATTTTGTAAAACACTTTTTACTTCTGGCAATCTTGCTAGCGAATTTTTTAATGTAATCATATCTCTTGCATTGGCATTGCCATAAGCCATTTTTCCTGCTAATCTTTCAATGTCATAAACTTTTTTTAGGTTGTCAATAACATCTCCCCTAAGCATAACATTTTCTTTCAATTCTTTTACTGCTTCTAGCCTTTTATTAATTTCTAAAGTATCAATCAATGGGTCATTTAGCCATCTTCTTAAATGTCTTCCTCCCATTGAAGTTGAGGTTTTATCTAACACCCATAATAAGGTTCCTTTTTTAGATTTATCTCTCATTTTTTCTGTAATTTCTAAGTTTCTTCTCGCATTGATGTCTAAAGACATATATTTGGATATTTGATAAATCGTAATTTTATTAATATGGTCTAAACTCGTCATTTGTGTTTGCTCTATGTATTCAATTAGTGCATTGATACTTGCTACTGCAAAACTTCTTTCTTCTATATTTTCAATTGGCTTTTGGTTGGTATCTACTAAATTAAATCGCAATTTGATAATGTCTGGCTTTGTATCAAAAAATTTGTCTTGAAATCTTGTAATATATGCGTTAAAACGTTCTCTGATTTTACTCATTTCTTCTGTGCAATCTGCCAAATTAGAATTGATAACTAACTCTGATGGAGAATATCTTGCAATCTCATCTAACAGTTGTGGAAAATTGTTATTGTCCTTGATTTCTGCTGCATAGAATTCTCCTGTTGATATATCACATACACTAATTCCGAAATAAATTCCAGATTTAAAAATAGACATGATATAGTTATTTTTTCTTTCTTCCAGCATATTGCTTTCTACAATTGTGCCTGGCGTAACAACTCTAATAACGCCTCTTTTGACAATTCCTTTTGCCGTTTTGGGGTCTTCTAATTGTTCACATATCGCAACTTTATATCCTTTTGCAATTAATCTTGATATATACATTTCAGCCGCATGATGTGGTACACCTGCCATTGGTGCTCTTTCTTCTTGTCCACAGTCTTTTCCTGTTAGTGTAATTTCTAATTCCCTTGCAGCAGTAATTGCGTCATCAAAGAACATTTCATAAAAGTCTCCTAGCCTGTAAAATAGGATACAGTCTTTGTATTGTTCTTTTGTTTCAAGATAGCGTTGCATCATAGGTGAAAATTCTTTTTCTTTGTTTTCTGCCATTTCGTATTTTTCCTTCTTTCTTTTTCATATTATTCTTTCTTAGCTTTTTCTAATGTTTCAACTAGTTTTTCAATCTGGTAGATATACTCATTTTTTATTTCTTCATATACTTCTCTAAATGTTTCTTCATCATATAAATGAGATAATGAATTTCTCGCAAGCATCATTTTTATCCACACTTCTCCATCAGAAATCAATTCATGTGCAAAGCTTTCTTTTATTACTTCTCTTGGACTTCCTGTATTCATTGTCACACCTAAATATTCTAAATAATCTTTTAGTGTTTTCCAAGCAAGTTCAAATGTGAATTCATATCTATGTAATACTGCATCTACCATTAATTCACTTTCTTCTTCATTTAAGGCTTCTTTTAATCTATTCGTAGCATTTACTAAATCCTGTTTTCTTTCTTCAAATCTTTTCATTTTATTTCCACCCCTTCTTCCATAATTTCCTTTAAAAATTCTGGCTTTGTATGTTTATTTATAAATACTAAATCAATTTTATATACAATATTTAATAAGTCAAAACTATTTCGTATTTTGTATTCGTCTTCTTTGCTAACATTTTCAAAAACCGCAATATCGATGTCTGACGTTTTTTTATATGTATTTTTTGCTCTTGAACCAAATATTTTAAATTGATATTTTTGATTTTCGTTTACTATGTTTCTTATTTGACTTAATACTTCTTTTGACAATCCGAAATCCATTTATACTCACATTCCTTACTTATATTTTTCCTTTTAAATACCACATATGTTCTGACACGATTTTTAAGTCAACCATCGTTCCAATTTGTTCTTTTGCCCCTTCAAAAATAACTACTTTATTGCTGTCTGTTCTTCCTGTTAACATGTTTTCATTATTTTTGCTTGTTCCTTCAACTAGCACTTTTTGGATGGTACCAACATATTTTTGATTATTTTCTTCTATTTGACTTTCTACTAGTGCTTTTAGTCTATCAAAACGTTTATGTTTTACTTCTTCTGAAATTTGATTTTCCATTTTATCTCCTGGTGTTCCTACTCTTCTTGAATAGATGAACATAAATACTTGTTCAAATCTTACCTTTCTTACAACATCTAAAGTATCTTCAAATTCTTCTTCTGTCTCTCCAGGAAATCCCACAATAATATCTGTTGATAATGTTAAGTTTGGTATTTTTTCCTTCATTTTTTCTACTAAATTAAGGTATTGTTCTTTGGTATATTTTCGATTCATTTCTTTTAATACTTTGGTATTCCCAGATTGTAATGGTAAATGTACCAATTTGCACACTTTATCACAATCGGCAATTGCTTCTATTACATCATCTGTAAAATCTTTTGGATGTGGCGAAACAAATCGAATTCTTTCAATACCATCTATTTTGTTGATGGCTCTTAACAAGGTTGCAAAAGAATTGACACCTTGATATGCTTCAAATGGTTTTTCTTTTTCTTTTTCTACTCGTAAATAAGAATTGACATTTTGCCCTAATAATGTAATTTCTTTATATCCTTGTTTTGCAAGTTCTTCTACTTCCTTTATAATTTCTCTTGGCTCTCTACTTCTTTCTCTTCCTCTTACATATGGCACAATGCAATAAGTACAAAAATTATTGCAACCATTCATAATCGTAACAGATGCCTTAATATTGCTATCTCTTTTGATTGGTAAACCTTCATAAATTTCTCCGTCTATATCTAAAATGTCTTCTTGTTTTTTCTTTTCTATTAAGGCTTTATATAAGTCTTCTGGAAAACGGTACAAAGTATGTGTTCCAAATAAAATATCAACAAAAGGATAACTTTCTTTGATTTTATCTGTTATATGCTTTTCTTGCATCATACAGCCACCAATGGCAATAATTGTTCCTTTTTCTTCTTTTACACGTTTTAACTCTCCTAATTTTCCAAATAACTTATCCTCTGCATTTTCTCTTACACAACAAGTGTTAAATACGTTCAGGTCTGCTTCTTGAAAGTTATCTGTTCTAACATATCCCATCTTTTCTAACATTCCACATAGTTTTTCAGAATCGTTCTCATTTAATTGACATCCCATTGTTAAAATATGATATTTTAAATTTTTTCCTTTATTTAGTTCTTTTACTTTTTCTATATATTCTTCTTGTTTTTTTACTTCATTTATTGTATCCACGATTAAACCCTCCATCTTTTGCATATTTTATTATATTTTCGCGATTTTTGCAATAAATTTATTCATATTTTGTAAAATGCAATTTCCTATAATGCAAAAAAATAAAAGTAGATTTTGTTCTACTTTTATTCTTATGCAAGTCCATATTTTTTCTTAAATTTATCTGCTCTACCACCAGCTGTTTCTTGTCTTAAGTTTCCTGTCCAGAATGGATGACATTTAGAGCATATATCAACTTTAATATCTTTTTTTGTTGAACCAACTTCTAAAACATTTCCACATGCACATGTAATTGTTGTTTGGTTATAGTTTGGATGTATTCCTTCTTTCATTTCTTGTTCACCTCTTTCTTAAACTCAAAATAATCTGACTGTTTTTAATCATAACATATTTTTTTATATTTTTCAAGACCTAATTTGTGTTATTTTCATTATTTGTTTCATTTTGTTGTTGGTCATATATATATTGTGCAGAAGACAACATTTCACTGTTTAATGAAAGTTTGTGCACTAATTTATTCATAACATTAAACACACAAGCTACAATTAAAATAAGCATTCCTATTTTTTTCCAATATTTAGCAAGCATATTTTTTCTCCTTTTCCTTTGATATCCATATATAATTATATATATTTTTTCGTGAATTGTCAATAATTTTTAAAGGTTTTGGTTACAATAAATTTGGTGATAAAAATGAATAAAAAAATGGGAATATTAATTATTATTGGTTTACTTATATTAATTGGAATTGGTATCTATGTTTATGTAAAAAATGCAACTTCAAATTCTGACGAAGGAGCTAATTATGAGGCCAATCGAACATCTACTGAAACCAATACATCTGAAGACGAAAATAATTCAGATAATGAAAACGCCACAAATACGCAGGAAAATACATCTTCTGAAGAAAATCAGACAAATACATCAGATAGCAATACAACACCAGCACCTCAAATTATAGAAGAACAATTATCTACCTTTTCTACCAAAATTTATTCTAATGATTCTAACAGAAACAAAAATATGGAAATAACAATTTCAACATTAAATGGAACAATTGTCAAAAATGGAGAAACATTTTCATTTTGTAATACTGTTGGCCCAGCAACAAGTAGCAAAGGATATTTAGAAGCAGATATTTATGATCATAATGGTAACAAGAAAAAAGGCTATGGTGGTGGTAATTGTCAAGTAAGTAGTACGCTATATAATGCAGTACTTGCAGTTCCTAGCTTAACTGTCGTAGAAAGACATCCTCATAGTAATCATGTTCCTTATGTTGCAGAAGGTAAGGATGCTGCGGTTGCCTATGGTAGTTATGATTTTAAGTTTAAAAATGAGACTGGCAATGATATTAAAATTCAGGGAGCAATTGCCAATGGTAGTGTAACAATGACACTAATTACTTTAAAAGCACAGTAATTTTTGTCCAATTGGGGACGTTTCTTTTTGAGACATTTTGAGTTTACTATTGTTTTTTAATAAAAATAATGTATATAAAATTTTATATACATTATTTGTTACTTTAAACTAATGTTAACATAAAAGTGTCTCAAAAAGAAACGTCCCCAATTGGACAAATGGAAATGGTCATAATTTTGTTTTTTTCTAATATCATTTTAAGAAGGTGATATTTTGAGAAAGACAAAATTATTTTTGATTAACGGTATTATTTTAACCATAACCGCACTTGCTATGCGTGGTATTGGATTAATTTTTAATATCTTTGTAGCCAATAAAGTAGGTTCAGAAGCAATTGGTATCTTTAGTTTAATTATGTCTGTATATAATTTTGCGATTACAGTTGCAACTTCTGGCATTGGCATTGCATGTACTTGTATTGTTTCTGAAGAATTTGCTAAAGGAAATTATATTAATGGTATAAAAGCGGTTAAAACATCTATTTTATTTGCTGTGCTATTAGGCTTTCTTTCTTCTATTTGTGTGATTTTGTTTGCACCTATCATTTCAGATATTTGGCTAAAGGATATGGTTTCTGAAATTCCACTTTATCTGATTTCTTTAGGATTGCCATTAATTGCTGTTTCTTCTGTCATTGGTGGGTATTTTTCTTCTGTTGAGAAACCATATAAAAGTGCAATTTCTCAAATTTTAGAAACAGGTGTCAAGATTATTGCAACCATTATTTTACTTTATGTTTATGACACTAAAGATGTTGAAACAATTTGTATTTCACTTATTTTAGCTGATGTCATATCTGAAGTATTTTCGTTTAGTTTAAATATTATCTTTTATCTAATTGATAGGAGAAAATACATATCTAAAAGAAGTTTACCTATGCAGATGAAGAAAAAAATTTTTACGATTGCTTTTCCGATTAGCATAACCTCTTGCATACGTTCTGGACTTTCCTCTTTAAAACAGTTTCTAATTCCCATTCGTCTAGAATTATCTGGAATGTCCTATTCTTTAGCTGTTTCTAATTATGGTATGATTGGCCGGAATGGTTATGCCTGTGATTATGTTTGCAAATGTTCTAATTGGTTCTTTTAGTGGATTATTAGTTCCGGAATTTTCCAGACTGCTCGCTGGTGGGAATTATAACAGACTAAAGACAGTTTGTGATACAATTTTTAAAGTTACCTTTATCTTTTCAATTTGTGTTACAGGCGTTTTTATCATATTTGCCAATGACATTAGTCTAATGGTTTATCAGTCTATAGAGGCTGGAAAATGGATTAAAATACTCTCTCCTCTTATCTTTTTTATGTATATCGATAATATCATTGATAATATGTTAAAAGGCATTAATGAACAAGTAAGTGTTATGGTTTGCAATATTATTGATTTAGTAGTTACCATTTCGATTATCTTTTTTATCGTTCCAATTATGGGGATGTATGGATATATTTTGAGTATTTTTGTGAGTGAACTTTTGAATTTTACGATTAGTAGTATTCAGTTAAAGAAAAAAATTAATTATTCTATAAATTTAAAAAAATTTATAGTAAGACCTGTTTTTGCTTGTTTAGTCTCTTATTTATTAATTAAAATATTAAATATACAAGTTTCTTCTTTTTCTTTAAATACAATTATTCAAATTGCTTTGTTTGTTCTATTTTATTTATGTTTTATGTTTATATTTGATAAGGAACGTATTTATAAGAAATTGAAAGAATTTTATTAGGGCTTAAAAAATTTTTGAATAAAATGTAATCAGGCAGAGACTATAAGAATCTCTGCCTGACTTGGTAGCAATTAATAATCTAATAACCTAATTGCTGCCAAAATTTCTTTCCAGACCTTTATTTCTTCTTTTTTGTTTGCAACAATCTTTTTCATTGGTTCTACTGCATTAGAGAACATGTTTAAGTATTCCATTTTCCACAAGACTTGCTCTATCTTGTTACATTCATTTTCTAGGTCACAATAGATGATATACTCTAGTATTTCTTCTAGTTGTTTCTTGTCTTGCGGACTTAAGTCAGCTTTTCTTATCTTCCGCAACTCTTCTTTTAAACATATTAATTCATTCATTTTTCTACCTCCATTTTGTACTGTCAACGGGTTTCTACGCAAGGCCTGTGCTCTACATATGGGCATTGCCATGTGTAATAATATTATATCACTTTTATTATGATTTTACAACCTTACTCTACCCCTGTCGCAATAACAGTAACAACAACTTTATCTCCTAAGGACTCATCCGTAATTGTTCCAAATACGACATTAGCGTCTTCACTAATTAAATCATTAATTTTACCAATACCATCGTTAATCTCACTTAACGCCAATTCTGAATTTCCTCTAACATTAAAGATAACACCTTTTGCATTGTTAATTTTATTTTCTGTAAGAGCATTGTCAATTGCCTGGTTAACAGCATCTACCATTCTGCCTTCTCCTTTTGCTTCTCCTATTCCCATATATGCCATTCCTTTATATGTTAGCATTGTTGTAACATCTGCAAAGTCCACATTAATATCTCCTACAGATGTAATCAAATCTGTAATGCTTTTAATTCCTTGTTCTAATACATTATCCGCCATTTTAAAAGCATTAATAATACTCATTTTTTGATTTCCTGCAATTTTTAATAATTTATCATTTGAAATTAAAATTAAACTATTTACATGTTGTTTTAATTTTTCTATTCCTGCCTCTGCCCTGGTTCCTCTTAATCTTCCTTCAAAAAGGAATGGTTTTGTGACAATTGCAATGGTTTGAATTCCCATCTCTTGTGCAATTTCTGCAACTACTGGAATAGCTCCTGTTCCAGTTCCGCCTCCCATTCCAGCAGTTAAGAATAGTAATTGTGTTCCAGCTAATACTTGTTTAATATCTTCTTTACTTTCAATGGCTGCTTTTTCTCCAACTTCTGGATTTGCTCCTGCTCCTAGACCTTTTGTCGTTTCTTTTCCAATTTGTAAAACATTATCCATTTTCGTTTTATTTAACATAGCAAGTTCTGTATTAAAAAAGTAGAAATCTACATCTTTTATCTTATCTTCAACCATTTGTCTAACAGCATTGTTGCCTCCTCCACCTATTCCAATTACTTTAATTTTGGGAATAGCTGTTTTTGTTTCTCCATATATTTTTCCATAATTGTTTCCAAATTTGTTTTCTATTTGTATCATTTTTCGTATCCTTTCTTTTCTTGATTTACTTTCGTATGTATCGTTTAGTATTATACCGTTTCCTTTTAAAATTTTCAATACCAATCTCTACTTTTTTTAGACTTCATCGTTAAATAACAATTATCAATTATGTTTTTTGCATTATAGGAAATGCTATTTCCTATAATGTAAAAATAAAGAGTGCTATTTCTAGCACTCCTACTTTCTAGTTTGGAAAAGTTAGGTGGGGTGGTAATCCCACATCTCCTACATCTGTTAGATGGGCTACGGCTACCAGTTCCGTCCTCTGAAACTTTTCCTACATTTATTATATGCTATAATTATAATAACATACATTTCTACTTTTTGCAAGCTAGAATTTGTGAAAATAATTATGTTTCAAATATTTTTTCACTTTTTCATCAGCCATTATGTACATAGTTCTTGCAAAATGTACACCATTATTACTTACTCTTACTGCTATTAATACATAATCGTCACTTTGAGTCTTATATTCCTTTATGAATTCAATTGATTTCTTTTTTTGATTTCTTGCTAAATATGTCGGATTTTTTATAATATCTTCCATTTTTTGACCATATCTTTCAAAATCTAGCGGATGTCTTTCTTGCATATGTTTAATATTAGCATCACCAATAAAAATAGGTTGTTCTTTATCATAATCTAATTCTAAAATTCTTATTACTTTTTTGGTTATCCTTCCTATTTCTCTATTCATTATCAACATCCTTTCTCGATAAAGCTATTATATCATGTAAGTTATATTTTTTAAATAGTTTTACGAAATTTTGTTCTAGTATAGAAAAAACTCGATTTTTCCTATACTAGAACATCGCTTCGCTCTAAAGATTGCACACAATTTTACTTGCGTAAAATTGGCGCCGAACAATAACGCGGGCTTTAAAATGTTATAAACAGAAAAAATGTTTTAAAAAGCCCGCTATTGTTCTTAAAAGTATTGCATTTTCATTTTCCGAATGATATAATCAAACATATATTCGGAGGTGTGCTATGGAAATTTTCGACAAATTAAAAATTTTAGCTGATTCTGCAAAATATGATGCTTCTTGCAGTTCTAGTGGTAGTGACAGAAAAAACACAGATAATGGAATTGGAAATGGTCATGTTTCTGGTATTTGTCATAGTTGGGGTGCAGATGGCAGATGTATTTCTCTTTTGAAGATTTTGTTTACAAATGCCTGTATGTATGATTGCAAATATTGTATTAATCGTTGTTCAAATTCTGTGCCTAGAGCCACTTTTACCCCTCGCGAAGTTGCAGATTTAACCATTCATTTTTACAAGCGAAATTACATTGAAGGCCTATTTTTGAGTTCAGCTGTTATTAAATCTCCTGACTATACAATGGAAAGGCTTGTTGAAACAGCTTCTATTTTACGAAATGAGTATCATTTTAATGGATATATTCACTGTAAAACTATCCCTGGTTGTAGTCAAGAATTAATTGATAAATTAGGTATTTTAGTAGATAGAATGAGTATTAATATAGAACTTCCCTCAAATGATAGTTTAAAGTTGTTAGCACCTCAAAAAGAAAAAGATGGGATTTTGAAACCAATGACCTATGTTGCAAACACTCTCAAAATTAATAAAATGGATAAATCAAAATATAAAAAGAAATTTGTTCCAGCTGGTCAAACCACACAATTAATGGTTGGTGCCACACCTGAAACAGATTTGAAAATCTTGAAACTTTCTGAAAGTATGTATAAATCTTTAAAGTTAAAACGTGTTTACTATTCTGCTTATGTTTCTATTAATAATGATAAAAACTTACCTACCTTAGAGAAGCCCCCTCTTCTAAGAGAAAATCGATTATATCAAGCAGATTGGCTTCTTAGATTTTATGGTTTTCAAGCAGATGAATTATTAAATGAAGAACACCCTAATTTCAATACTTTGTTAGACCCTAAATGTGATTGGGCTTTAAGAAATTTAGATAAATTTCCAATAGAAATCAATACTGCTAATTATCATACGCTTCTACGAATTCCTGGTATTGGTGTGATTAGTGCCAAAAAGATTATTACTGCAAGAAGAGAATTTTTACTAGATTTTGAAAGTTTAAAGAAATTAGGTGTTGTCCTAAAAAGAGCACAATATTTCATCACTTGTAAAGGAAAATATTTTTATGAAGTCAATAAATTTAACAAAAATTTTATTGAAACCAATTTATTATATACAGAAAGAAATACCATTCCACAAAAGAAATATGAACAATTATCTATGTTTGATACATTATTACCTACAAAGGAGGATAAAGTAAAATGTCTAACTGGAAGCTTATAAATACAACCTACTTATATGACGGCACATTTGATGGATTACTAACAATTGTTTTTGATAGTTATTCTCATAAAACATTGCCACAAAAAATCGTTTCAGAAGAGGATTATACACAAAATTTTTTAGATAAAACACAATATATAGATACCAATTATGGAAAGGCAAAACGTGTTTTTGAAGGCATTAATAAGAATATTTGCTATGAAGCTTTATATAATAGTTTTTATGCCTTTTTGTCAGATGGAAAAAATAAAGAAATCAATATTCTAAAATATTTATGTGATGGATTTGATATTGGTCCTAAAATTAATACCATGCTTACCGTTTCTTATGTATTTTCTGTTATCAACATGAGAAAAAGAGCCTTATCAGAATGTCATAAATTAAAAGGATTACTTCGCTTTATGGAAATTGGAGAAAATCTATATTATGCTTCTATTCATCCTGATAATAATATTATTGAACCTTTAGGACATCATTTTATTAAAAGACTGCCTACTCAAAATTTTATTATCCATGATAAAAATAGAAATATATGCTTTTTATACAACATGCAAGAATACAAGATTATTGACAGTACCAATTTAACAATACCAGAGATTACTGAAGAAGAGCAAAAATATCAAGAACTTTGGAAATTGTTTTTCAAAACCATTGCCATACAAGAAAGAAAAAATGCTAGATGCCAAATGCAATTTATGCCTAAAAAATATTGGCAAGATTTAATTGAGGAACCGTAAAAATTGAAAAAATCCAGTCAAAAGTTAAAAAAGTTTTTACAAATTTTTAACTTTTGACTGGATTAAAATTATTTTAAAAAAATTGCCAAAACGGCCCGTCCCCTTTGGCAAAAATGGAGAAACAGGCCTTTGGCAATTTTTAAATATTTTCTTTTCTGATGGTTTCAATAATATTTTGATTTTTCGTTTTCTTTACAGCATAGCGCATTGTCATAAATATAATCGCAAATACAAATATGATAGAAATAACAATTGGTATTATTGGAAGTTGATAAGCAGTTGTATAAACATCTGTTGTAACTGTATAAATTAGATACGATAATGCAACACCTACTGGCAAGCCCAATATTAATGCTTTTAATCCATATATAAAGCTTTCATAATTAATCATTTTTCTGAATTCTTTATTGGTCATACCGATAGATTTTAGTATTGCAAATTCTCTACTTCTAAGTGCCATGTTGGTAGTTATTGTATTAAAGATATTGGTTACACCGATGATAGAAATCACGGCGATAAATCCATATACAAATATAGATACAATTAAATTCATATTTTTTGCTGCTCTTACATCTTCTTCCATGTTATAGATATTGTCTTTATTGGTTCTATCTATTTCTATAATTTCCTCTTGCAATTTGTATGGGTCTTCTACATTTATATCTATAGAAGCTAAGCTATAATCAAAGTTTTCCATCATTTCATCTGAAATAATGATGACTGGATTTGTATTGGCATCACTAAATAATGAACCTAATGGATATTTATCTGCTCTTGTTGCAATTTCTATTGTTCCTTTATCTGATAAATTGCCATTTTCATCTGACACATTATAATATTCTAGTGTATCCCCTGCATTTAAGTTAAACAAGTGATCTTCAACTCTTTTTACACCATCTCTACCTTCTTCATATTCGTAAAAAATTCTAGTGTCACATAATATCGCTTTATCTTTTACTTCATCGTAATTTAAGCCTAATTCTGCTACATAATTTCTATAAGCTTCGTCTCCTATGGCATATATTACTAATGCATTCATGTCTGCATGCTGACTGTAAGCTTTTTGAGTATATGATTTTTCTGTATCTATATAAGCATGTGTATTTTTTAAAATTGCATATTCTTTAATACCATCTAAATTTTTAATTTTATCAAAATATGCTTCTCTTTCTGCCTCATCCTGTTCATAATAATTGCTATAAACTATCAAATTAATTCTACTTTCTTGATATTGTAATGAAGATAATCCAAATACACTTTCTGCAAATGCATTCATAGAGATAAATAAGACAATACTTAAGAATATAGAAAAGATTGTTGTTCTATACTTTTTCTTGCTTCTTCTAAAGTTCTTTCTTGCAATAACACCTTCTATTCCAAAAAGCTTTTTCGTTAGTTTATATTCTTTATTTTTTCTCTTTTTATTCTTTTTCACTTTTATATCAGAGCTTTCTCTTATGGCGTCAATAGGAGAAATTTTACTTGCTCGATAACTTGGTCTGATTAAAGAAATGATAATCATGATAACAGACACGATGATGGCTACTACAATGGCTACCCATGATATGGTTAAGTTTAGCTCGAAATTGTCAATTAATGGTGTTGTTCCTGAATTGATAATTCCATTAACTATTGCCAATACAATCCCAATTGCCACAATTCCAACGACAATTCCCAAAGGTATCGAAATTAGCCCTAATATGGCACCTTCAAAAAAGATACTTTTCCTAATTTGCTTTGACGTTGCTCCTACACTTGCAATCATTCCCAATTCTCTTGTTTTTTCTGTAAGGGAAATGCTAAAGCTATTTTTGATAACAAATGCAGATGTAAAGACAATAATGCCAATAACAATTGCTGCCATAATCATGACAAAGTTTTCCATTCTTCCACTTTTGAAAACACCTACATAATATAGTAATTGTTCATTGTCAGAAATATCTGCTTCATCGATTTTTAAATCTTTTTTCAAGTATTCTTCAAAATCATATGTTTCTGCTGGGTCTTTTAAGACAAGTGACATATTTACATTTTTGGTATCATCAATTTTATCTAATTTTGTTATCATGGTATATCCTGGTGCAGAATAGCTTTCACTGTTTAATCTTTCCATAATTCCTACAATTGTATATGTTTTTTGCGTATTCACAACAAAGGTTTCTTGCTCTAAATCATCTTCAATACCACTTTCTTTTCTATCTAATCTATCCTGATCTGTATAATATGGATTTGTTTGATTTAACACATACCCATCTTTATATCGATTACCAATATCAAGCTCTATTGTATCACCAACATTCCAATCCACTTTTCCATTTTGAATAATATGTTCTGGTATCACAATTTCATTTTCATTTTCTGGTAATCTACCTTCTGTTATGATAATTCCCCCATTTTGTAAAAGGTCTTGGGCATAACTTTCAATATAGGCAAATGGTTTATTCTCGTTTTCAGATTCTTCTAAAATTGCATACCCTATTTCTTGTGATATTTGTACGTCTTGTATCTTAGCATTGTTCTCTAAATATTTTTCATTTTCTTTTGATACATTTTGCACTCGTATATGGTAATTTCCATTTGTTTTGATTTCTCTTTCTATCATAGAGTTTTGAAAGCTGACAGCAAATGTCGTGATAGCACATATTAATGCAACAGAAAGAGAAATTCCAATAATGGTAACAATGGTTCTTTTCTTATTTAATTTTAAATTTTTCATTGTTAATTTATTTAGAATTTTCATCTTATTTCACTTCCTTTTCAAGTTCTATTGGCTTGGACAAGAATTAAATTTTGGCAAGGAAAATTGCATCCCCTTTATTTTATTTTCTCATCACTAATCAACTTTCCATCTTGTATCGTAATAATCCTATCTGCCTCCAAAGCAATATTTTCATCATGTGTAATCACAATCAATGTTTGATTATATTTCTGATTAGAGACTTTTAACAAATCAATAATCTCTCTGGAAGCCTTGCTATCTAAATTTCCTGTTGGCTCATCTGCTAACACAATACTTGGATTATTAATCATAGCTCTTCCAATAGAAACTCTTTGTTGTTGTCCTCCTGATAGCTCATTTGGCAAGTGATTGACTCTATTTTCTAAACCTAAAATATATAATAATTCTTTTAATCGACTTTCATCTACTTTTTGTCCATCTAAATCACAAGGTAAGGTTATATTTTCTTTTACATTTAATATCGGAATTAAGTTATAGAATTGATAAATAAGTCCTACTTGTCTTCTTCTAAAGATCGCCAATTTATCATTGTTTAATGAATAGATATCTGTTCCATCAATATATACTTTTCCGCTGGTTGGTTTGTCTACACCTCCAATTAGATGTAGCAAAGTGGATTTTCCACTTCCAGAAGCACCTACAATGGCTACAAATTCTCCTTTGTTTACACTAAAGGATACATTATCTAATGCAACAACTTCTGTATCTTTTTTACCATATTTTTTAGTTAGATTCTCTACTTTTAATATTTCCATAAACAATCTCCTTTCTTTTTATGATATTTAAGCATATTTAGAATACAGCAACATTCTTCTATATATAAAGATGCATTTTCTATTTAGCAAAAATGTCACTTTTATTGTTAGTATGATATTACTACATAAAAGTGACTCTAAAATGACTTTTTAAATTTTTTGTATTTTTTTCTAATTTTATTTTTTATACATAATAAATACTTATATTATCTGAAAAATAGATATATATTTATTAATGATATATACGTTTCTCTACCTAATATTAGTTGACTTCCACCCAGATTATATTGTATTCCAACTGGAATCCATAACAACAATATAAAAATACCTAATAAAATAACATATTTAAATTTTATAGCATTCTTCTTATTAAAAGTGGCACATACACTAACTATAAATATGGTTAACAAAATGCAAATATTAAAAATGAATATGTCTATATATCCATAGTCACCATCAACATTTGCCATTTCTTGACTTCCGAATTCCTTAATTGTTGTTCCAACTGTAATTCCTCTCGTTATTATCATAACAACACATATTAAGATTAATACAATATATATAATTTTATATTTTTTCATTCTTTCATTTTTTCTCCTCAATAATTCTTTATTGTTCTTTTATTTATATAGTTTAATCACAAATTCTGTCCAACTATCGTTTTCCTTTTTAGAACTCTTTACACGGATATCTCCGTTTTGGTTTCTAATAATACTTTTGCAAAAAGCAAGTCCAATACCTAAACTACTTTCTTTACTATTTTTAGCTTTATAAAATCTATCAAAAATATGTCCCAAATCTTCTTTATCAATACCTTCTCCGTCATCTTTTATACTTACTTTTGTATACATCGTATTTTCTTCTAATTGTATGGTTATTGTTTTGGCTCCATGCTCAATTGCATTTTTTACAATATTATTCATAGCTTCAATTGTCCATTTTTTATCACAATTAATGGTTTCTTCTTTATTTGAAATAATTTCTATATTTGCATGATGTATTTCACACATAGCTTTAAAATTGTTTTTCACTTCTAAGCATAAATGATATGCATTTTCATTCTTTTTGTCTAAAATCAGCGTTTTTGAATCTAATTTAGCTATATTTAAAACTGTTTTTATCAGCCAATTAATCTTTTCTAATTCTTTTTGACTACTATCCAAAAACTCTATTTTCTTTTCTTCTGGCAAATCTGTATATAAAATGTCATTAATTAAATTTAAAGAAGTCAATGGTGTTTTCAATTGATGTGAAATATCAGCGATTAATTTTTCAATATCTTTGTTATTTTTCTCTAGTAAACCATTTTTTTCTTTTAACATAACAGTCATATCATAAATATCATTCTTTAATTTGCTAAAATCACTCTCATCTTCCTCTTTTAAATCTAATAAATAATTTCCTTTTAATATTTCTTTACAGTAATTGTCTAAATTTTTTAATTTTTGATTTTGCTTTCGGATATATATGGTATATACAAGAACAATTCCTAAAATCCCTATTGCAAAAATGATGGAGAACATGAAAATCAATTTCGTAATAATTTCAAAATTACGATTTTCTATATCAATCGTTTCCGCATCAAATCCATATTTACTCAAAATATCCTCTGTATTCTGAAAATTATCAGAATTGTCCATGTTGTCCATATTGTCCTTATTTGAACTGTTTGAATCAATATTAACATTTTCTGAAGAAGTATCATTCAAAAATATCTCTTTAATAATCTCTTCTTCTTGATCTGGATATTTTTCTACAATTTTTGCAATAACTTGATTTGTGTAAGTGTACAGACTTTCCTTGTAATTTTGTTGTATATAATAAATGGTAAATATGATTAGCAAAATAATTATTATACAAATTGTAGCTATACAAATATATAAATTTCTTTTTTGTTTTGTATTCATGTTTCTCCTTTTTGTCTCATTGGGGACGTTTCTTTTTGAGACATTTTTATGTAACCTTAAAAAATTTGACACGTCCCTAACGTTCAATTTTATAGCCTAAACCTCTTACTGTTTTTATTATTTCTGGTTTATTGGGATTGTCTTCAATTTTTTCTCTGATTCTTTTTATATATACAGTTAATGTATTATCATTTACAAAATTTTCTTCGCTATCCCAAATATATGATAATATTTGTTCTCTGGTTATCATTTTGCCTCTGTTTTCAAATAACATGACTAAGATTTTGTATTCAAGTGCTGTTAATTCTATTTCTTTTCCTTCTTTTAAAACTTTTCCAGATGATAGATTGATTTCAACATTTTTGATTTTTATTTTCTCTTCTATTTCTTTTTTTGCATTTTTTATATTATGCCTTAATACATTTTTTATCCTAGACAGTAATTCTCCTGCATGAAATGGTTTTGTAATATAATCGTCTGCTCCTAGATCAAATCCCTTAACAATGTCTTTTTCTTCGTCTAATGCTGTTAAAAATATGGTTGGAATTTCTTGTATGTTTTTCATTTCTTGATACAACACATATCCTGTACCATCTGGTAAATTGATATCTAGTAACATTAAATCATAATCATTGTTTTTTATCTTTTCAACACCTTCTTTGACAGTTTTTGCTGTATTAATTGTAAATCCTTCTTGCTGTAAATAATATGAAATTGTAATTGCTATGTTCTTATCATCTTCTACCAACAATATTTTTGTCATAATATATTTTCCACCCTTTATATTTCATATTCATCTACCTTACAGTTTTTACGTCTTACTACTGGCTCTGGTTCAGCAAAATGAACATTTTTACTATTCGACATTATACCATATTGTACATTTACTTGTCCATCCACTTTCAGTCAGTGATTTTGCAATTAGATTAGAAGTATTACTGTTTAGTTTGTAATTGCCAAAATGTAATCTCATCACTTTCGTTATGATATTTGTTCTTTTTTCAAGATTTTATCATATATTTCTTATTAGAAAATCTAAACATAAAACTTATCTTACAAATATTAAATATCAATATGGAGGTCCCTATGAATAAAACAAGTATAAAACTTTTTACAACTATTTTTCTTATCATTACGATTTTACTTTCTTCTGCTTCTTTTTCATTAGCTACTGATGATTCCTTATATGTCTGGTCTAGTAGTTCTAATACATTAAATAATACAGGAAACACAACAAATTCTTCTAATGCCACTACAACAACCAACAATACAAGTACAAATGTCACGAACTCTACTGCAAATACAAATAATACAATAAATACTACTAATAATACAAATATAAATACCTCTACAAATGCTACAGATGTCTCTGATGTAGTAGATGATAGTTCTGTACTTACAAATGCAACAAGTGAAGTTACAGATGACAATTCTCTAAATTTAGAATCTGCATCTGCCATCTTAATTGAACAATCTTCTGGTAGAATTTTATATGCTCACAATATTCATGAACAATTGCGTCCTGCTTCTGTTACAAAAGTTATGAGTATTTTACTTATCATGGAAGCTTTAGATAGCCGGAAAAATTAGTTTAACAGATGAAGTCCCTTGTAGTGAAAATGCAGCTTCCATGGGTGGTTCTCAAATTTGGCTAGATACAACTGAAACTTTAACTGTTGATGAAATGTTAAAGGCAATTTGTGTCAATTCTGCAAATGATTGTGTTGTTGCCATGGCAGAATATATTGCTGGTTCAGAAGAGGCTTTTGTTCAAATGATGAATGATAAGGCTTATGAATTGGGAATGAGTGATACTACTTTTAAAAATTGTCATGGTTTAGATGAAGATGGTCATGTAACTTCTAGTTATGATATTGCAGTTATGTCTAGAGAATTGCTAACAAAATATCCTGAAATTACTAATTATACAACTATTTGGATGGATACTTTAAGAGATGGAGAAACTCGGACTTTCTAACACAAACAGATTGATTAAAAATTATAGCGGTGCTACGGGTTTAAAAACAGGTTCCACCTCTCTTGCTTTGTATAATTTATCTGCTAGTGCTACACGTGATGGTTTGTCTTTAATTGCCGTTATTATGAAAGCCCCTTCCACAAAAGTGCGTTTTTCAGAAGCTGAGAAATTACTAGATTATGGATTTAATAATTTCTCTTATCAAAGTTTTGGCAAAGCTGGAGATTTAATTCAAACTACCAGTATCTATAAAGGGATTCAAGCTACAATACCTGTTGTATTAGAAAGTGACGCTGGTATTTTACTTGCAAAAGGTAGTGAAAAAAATATTGAACAAACTGTAACTCTTGACGAAAATATCTCTGCTCCAATTACAAGTGGTCAAAAAGTTGGAGAAATTTCTTTTTCTTTGGATGGAGAAGTGCTCACAACAGTGAATTTAGTTTCACAAATTTCTGTTGGCAAAATTAATCTTACTACTATGAGTACAAAGATATTTTCTAGTTGGTTTAATTTGTTAAGATAACTCTAGCTTATGTCCTTAAATCAGAAGTTCTCATGTCCTAGTATAACCATTAATAATCTCCAAGTAGCAGATAGATTTGTTCTGTCTGCTACTTTATCATTTTTCTATGATATTGTATAACTTTCAAATATGTATAGTTCTTTAATTTATAGAATTATAATTTTAATGTCAATGAGGAACGGAGCGATGATTTTTGCTCCGTCCCCAAATCATCATTTAAATATATAGAGGATGCTCCTTATTAAAGTTTCATCCTCTATATCTGATCTTATTCAACAATTAATAAGTTGAATAGTGGATATTATTATTTGTAACGCACTCTATTTTTTTTATTTCTATTTTTTCTAGCATATTTTCACACATTCTATTTTCTCCCATATCTTTATTCTTTCGACATAATATCATAAACATTAAAAAAATAAAAGTACCCATAAGGATACTTAATTTATTACTATATTTTTTTAGTATTTATATATTTCTCTGTTAATTTTATCATTTCTTCAGCTGTTTCTATTTGAGCTAATGTATCTTCTGATCTGACTACAAATTCATCATCATAATCGCTATCTTCTCTTATTCTACTTGCATCTGATATTCTTCTTCCCATACTTTTAGGAAAGATTTCTGCATGAATATAATTTTTATTAAAATAAGCTATCACATCTTTATGTCTTTTAAAGTCTATTGGTTCTAATGCTAAAACTGCTTTCATACTATGAAATATCGAA
The DNA here is from genome assembly GCA_949294555.1 of uncultured Eubacteriales bacterium. Classification (GTDB taxonomy): domain Bacteria; phylum Bacillota; class Clostridia; order TANB77; family CAG-508; genus CAG-269. The sequence goes on along the minus strand of CASFHP010000002.1, from coordinate 41,907 downwards.
TAATATGCTCTATTATTAGCAGATTTAAATAATTTCATGTCATATAATACTTTACTTGCTTTTAAATCTTCTTTTGCTTGTTCTAGTCTATGTTTAGATAATTCTTTTGAAATTTTAGGACTCACTTAATACCACTCCTTCATTTTGAACATTAATATAAAAAGGTAATGCTTCTAACCAATAATTAAACTTATCTATATTTTTAATTAAAGGTGATAAAGTAATATCAAAATTGTTATCAAATTCAATATTATAAGCAAATTCCCATATTTTATCTCTATATTCTGATATTTCATCATCTTTTAGGTCTGTTAATATCATTATATCTATATCAGAATCCTTTTTATAATCCCCTCTTGCATATGAACCATAAAGGATTATTTTTTTCATTCTGTCGCCAAGAATATCCTTTGCCCCTTCTATAAATTCTTCTAATATACTATTAATTTTCTTTGGAATATTTGGCATTTTAATCACCTACCTTTAATTTCAATATAAGTATAGCATATTTTACAAAAAAATACTATAAATTATCTCTTATTTTTCATATCTATTTGCAATTATCATAATATTCTCTTAATCCTAAATATTTATTATTCCAGTATTCAGCTTTTTTATTTAGACCATATGTATATACTAAAAAATTATTTTTAATTGTATCAGTGTCTTCGACAGTATATTCTTCTCTTAAGTCCATTACATCATCATACAAATATAATGCTGGTCTATTTTCATAATATGTGGTATCTAGTCTAAAGTAATCATATTTTTTTAAACTTTTACAATATTCAATAGTATCTAATAATACTTTCTTACCATAACCTTGTCTACGAAATTCTGGTAAAATTGCAAACCAGTCAAGCCATATCGTATCTTTATATTGTTCATAAAAGTCGACTCCAGTTATTCCAATTAAAGTATTCTCATGATAAACTAAAAACGAACAATTATTATCAGTTCTATTTTTGGCTTTATCAAGTAAATCGTTATAATCTGGATCTGATGTCCATATTTCTTTTTGCATTTTAAATGCTATTTCTAAATTATCCATATCTACTGGAATGTATGTTAATCCATATAAAGAATCCATTATTATTACCTCTCATCCTATTATTTATTATATTTTCTTTGAGTCCTAGTGAGAATTCACTTAGCCTTTTAGTTTTTTTCTATATATTTACTATTCTTAATATTTATATTTATAAAAATTGAAGAAAGTATAGAAAGTATGAAAATTATAATAAATACTTTTTCTCCAATAAAAGAACTTATTATTGCAAGTAAAGCAAAAACTATTACTTCAGTAAAGCATAAACTCATTTGTCCTACTGCTGATAATAGGTCATTATCCTCTTTGGATTCTATTATAATATTTTGTATTGAAGTATTAATTGAAGTTTCATATACCTTTTCAAAATTGTCATTTAATACTTTATTAAACGCAATTGTTACTTTATTTTTTGCAAATAAAAATACACTCGTTATAATGACTTTTATAATTGTTACTAGAGAATTTGCTTTAACAATATTTTTATCAGTATATTTTCCAATTAATGATACGGTAATGATTTGTAATAATAATGATATTATTGTTATTGAGGAAAATACTGAAAAGTCTTTGACAGCAATAAATAAATATAAAGGAACGTATTGCCTTTCTATTATATGGCTAGTTCTTAAAGCATAAATAATTTTATATCTACTTTTTGATTTTATTATATATTTCATTGATGCTTTGAAAGCATTTGTTTTATTTTCAACTTTATAATCTATTTTTCTTATAAATATATATTGTAGTAAAAAGAATATAGCAATCACAGTAAATAAAATTATATTATTATCTGAAATTACTCCCCAAGCAACTAAACAACTAGCTAAAGCTACTGCTACAATTTTAGATATGCTTATTAAACTATTATATCTTCCCCTATGCTCTGTTTCAACATATTTACTTGATAATGAATCAGTAGATGGATTTGAAATCCCCATAAATCCCATTGCTAATATAAAGATTACAATATTTCTATATATATTTGTCCCATCTAACATCATATAAGCACTAATAATGCTAAAAATATTGGAAATTAGTATACATTTAGCAATACCAAATCTTGAAGATATGCTAACAAATAATGGTGTGCAAAGTCCTGTTATTCCAAATCTCAATCCGTATATAAGTAAAATAAGCCATATTGGTATTCCACTTTTATATAACATTACTGTTCCAAATGTTTCACTTAGTGCATTTGCAAAACTATATGATACATTTGCTAAATACATATATTTATATTCTTGTTTGTAAAAATATTCTTTCATTTGTTGCTCCTAAATAAACATTACTTTAAAAATTCTTCCACTATAATGTTTTTTCCATCTATACTTACTTTTGCACCAATAGGAATTATACTGTTTGCATGTTTATGCCCAAAATCATTTGTCTTCACTATTGGAATATTTTGATTTATCTTTCTTAATTCATCTATAATATTATATTTATTTTCTTCTTCATACTGTAATTGATAAATATATCCAAACACAACTGCTTTGTTAAAAGCTCCTATTTGATTATATTGTTCTAGCATTGAATTCCATTGTATAATATCTGAACGATATCCTTCTAAAAATAATACTGAATCCTTTAAATTTGGCATGTATGGTGTTCCTAATAATTTTAATAAGCATCTTACATTTGTTCCATATATTCTTCCTTTAATTGTATTACTATTAAAATTACTAAATTCTCTTTCTGTATATGGAATTATAGTTTTATTTGCATTAAATAATTTATTTATAATTTCATTTTTATCATATTCAGTTACTTCATCTTTTCCAAACCAAATATAATCTTGACAATGAAAAGTTACTAATCCTGTCATTTTATTAATAGCACATAATAATACTGTAATGTCACTCATACCTAAAAATATTTTTGGGTTACTCTGTATTTTTTCAAAGTCTATGAATGGTAGTATTCCATTTGCCATGTCGCCACCTTTTACAGTAAATATTGCTTTAACATCTTTATCGCTAAACATATCATTTAAGTCTCCTGCTCTTTGTTTAGGTGTTCCTGCACAATATTCTTTATCAGAAAATAAATATTTTCCATATTTTACTTTTAATCCTATACTTTCAAAATATTTTGTCGCATTATCCAAATATATTTTATCTGTACTTTTTAATGCTTTATCTGGAGCAATAACTCCTATTGTATCCCCTATCTTTAATTTATTTGCTAACATATTAAAACTCCTTTTAAATTAAAATAAATTCGCTAATAAATCTACATCACTTAAATTTTCTATTTTTGGAATATGAATAAATATCATTTTACAATTTATATTATTTTCTTTTATATATTTTAGTCCATGATAATATAAATTGTTGCATAGAAAATTACCAGCATCTTCAGAAATATATACTTTAAATCCTGTATTTTCTATGTCTTCTTTTATTTTTAAATAATTAAAATCTGTTTTATATAAAGTATTCTCCTTTTTGCCAATAACTTCAATTTTTATTAAATCTTTATCTAATGGAGCTTGTCCAAATGAAATTATCAATTCATAATTTTTTATTTTATTTATTAATTGTTTAACACTTGTATCAAAACTATTTCTTAAATACAACTTATCTATATTTTCTGCTGTTATTTTATCTAACAATATTTTTGATGAATTATCTTGTCCGTTAAAGGCTGTATATAATATTTTCACTTTTTCCTCCAATAAATTTTATTCACTTAAAAATTTTATAATTTTATCAAATGAATTTATAAAATCATTACCATCTATACAATAAATTTTAGAATTATGGCTTGTATCTCTTATATAATCCATTTTTAATAATTTCTTACATATTTTTTCTCCATGCTCTGTACTTGCATCTGCCATTATTTTTATTATCGTGATGTTTCTATTTGTAAGTAATTTATATAAATCAATACATCCTTTTAATAATGTTGCTATTACACGATAATTATTTCTGTAATTTTGATTTATTGATATTGAAGATAAGTATAAGTAATATTCTTTGCTATTTTCATATCTTTCTATTTGTGAACTTACTACATCAGCTTCATTCATTTTATTGTTATAAATATCATAAAAAGTTCTCTCATTTAAAGGTAGTATATTAACACTTGCAATTACTTCATTATTGCTGTTTCTAACACCTATACAAGTTAAGTCATTTCTTTGATACCACTTTAATACTTCTTCAGCTGGTGTTATATTGTCATTTGGAAAATATGAATGTTCAATATCTTCCATTATTTCAAAATCTTCTAAATTGAATTTATAATCTATTTTTAGTTCTTCCATTTTTACTGTTTCCCATCTTTTATTACTTTGTATTCTCTATTTTTTAATACTTTTACTAATTGATTGATGTCTTTTATTTCTTCTGTCGTTACTATTCCTCCTCTTGCTAAATCTTCTAAATCATGAAAATCTGAACCAGATGTTAATATTTTATTTGTACTCATACCATATTTTTCTGCTTTTTCATTTCTTGGTACTTCATCATGACAACCATTAAATATTTCAATTCCATCAACATATTCCAATGGTGCAAGTTCTATATTATCTCTAAAAGGATGAGCTTGTACTAATATATAATCTTTTCCATGGCATAAATCATACAATTCTGGAAGTGAATATTCGTAAATCTTTTCATTGTTATATAAAAAATCTTTGTCTATTCCATATACTAGATAATCACTATCTGTTTGATATAAAGTTATTTCTACACCTAATAAAATATTTAATCCTAAACTTTCTCCATATTCTTTTGCAATATCAAATCCAGTAAACACATAATCCATTTTTTGTTTCCAACTAATATTCCCTAGTCTTTCCATTTTGCCTTTACTGCAATGATCAGTAATAACAATTGTTGAATATCCTTTTTCTTTATATGCTTCTATCATTTCTTTTGCAAGAATATTTGAACAGGAACTTGATTCTTTTGTATGTAAATGTAATTCTGTTAAATATTTTTGATTCAATTTTCTCACTTCCATTTCTTATGATTATTATAATTCATATTCTTTTATCTCACAATTTGCGTGCATATCATAACCAACATTTCCATCTTCAGGTATACCATTAAAATACCAATAGATAGCTCTTAATGTTCCTCCATGTGTTACTAATAAAATTGTTTTATCTTTATATTTTTCTTTTACTTCATCTAAACATTCTGCTACTCGTTTATATACACTTTTCATTGTTTCCAATCCTGTATATTTTGTAGAATAATAATTCCAAAACACTTTTCTATCTATATTATTCCAATCTTTATTTTCATAAATGCCAACATCTCTTTCGATTAGCCTTTCATCAAATATAATTGGAATATTATCTTTATTTATAATATTGCAAGTGTGTTTAGTTCTATCTGCTGGAGAACAAATAATCAAATCTATATTCAAATTCGCTATTTTTTCACTAGCTTTTTCTGCTTGTTTAATACCATTTTCGTTTAAATCTTCTTTAATTCCTCCAACGATATTTTTCAAATTACTGTCTGTTTCTCCATGTCTAATTACATATATTTTCATATTAATTATCCTTTACTAATTTATTAAATAAATCATTATATATCTTATCAGAATCTAAATAAGTTATAAACTTTATTTTTATATCATTTTTATTAAAAGTATAACTTAAATCTTTATTAATTTCTGGGCAATCCATTTTCTTTTCTTCAAACCAATCTTTATTGATTAAGTAAGCTATAACACTAATATCCCAAATTACCCTTCTTGTTTGAATTCCATGTATTCCATCATCATAAAATCTGCTACATAGATAATTGCAAAGTTCACTTTTTCCTTTTAAATAATGCTCTAATTCATATATTGATATTTTTAAGTTGGATGCGACACCTTTACAAGGAATGATTGTTAAGTCTACTTTTGATTCAAAGATTTCCTTTATAGCTTTTACATCTTGTTTAAAATTAAATTCTTTGTTGTTATCACATATTGGACTATGTCCTCCAAGCCAAATAATTTCAATTTTACTTATAATATCTGGAGCTTTTTTAATAGCTAATGCAACATTTGTTATTGCTCCAATCGCCATAATATATGTTTTCTCATTTTTCTTTGCAATCTCTATTATTTTTTCTACTGCTTCATTTGTTTCGTCATATCCGTTTTCTATATAACCGTTACTACCTTTAAATACTTTATTTTTTACATTAAAATTTAACCAATTGCAAATTTTTAATATTTCTTGATAACTCTTTTCCTGTCCTTCTTCTACGCTAATATTATTATCATGATGATATGGTGCTACTGTAATAGCTTCTATATTAAATCTATCTTGTGATAAAAGCATATATGATAGAGCAAACTGATCATCACATTCATTATATGTATCTGTGTCTAATATAACATTTATTCTTTCTTGTTTTTCATCTTTTTTATATAGTTTTGCTAACTTTGAATATATTTCATTCCAACTTTTTACTCTTTCAAATCTTGTTTCTTGCTTATTATATCTCGTATCCATTATATAGCATTTTACACCATTATTCTCTATATCTTCGCAATTTTTTATGCTATCTTCTATCATAATATCTATATTATTTTCTTTACATACTGGTCCTTTTTCGTGTCTTCCAGTAAGGATTAATTTATCAAAATATATATCATATTTTTCTAGCCATTCTCTTGTCATTTTCTCTGGATTTATATATTCGCCGTTATCTCTAGATGTTATAATATAGATTTCATTTCCATCTGCTTTTAATTTGTCTATTACTTCTTTTGCATTATTTAACGGCTTTAAACTCATTGCTATTCTTTGTATATTATTGTAATAAAAGTCGTCATTTTCCTCTTTTGACCAATCAAACATACCTATGGATATGTATACAGGATTTTCATCTACAATCCCTGTATTTCTTAATTCTTTATCATGTTTTATATATTCTTCTAATAATACATCATCAAAATTTGATATACAATTATCTATATCGATTCCAATTCTCATATTTGTACCTCTATTTTCATATTCTTACTACATTTTCTTGACTTGATAGGTTCATTTTCATATTTATAATTATCAGAATAATGTATGTCTGAAAAAATAACTATTTTCATTTATTACAATTCCTTTCAACATATTCTTTTAATATATATTTTTGCCATTCTCTATATAACTTGTCCTTATATTCTTCTGGATTTACCCATAATACTTTATGGTCTTTTTCTATTGGTTCAGCTACCTTTTCATCAAATTCTGCTGTATACACATATGCTTCTACTTCTAGATGCCCTTTTTCTTCTCCATCTATATATGACCTAACTTCATCAAATGGTTTTATATTTTTTATGGTGTATCCTGTTTCTTCAATAAATTCTCTCTTTAATGCCTGTAACTTCGTTTCTCCTTCTTCTATTCCACCACCTAAATAAAATAAATCTCTACCATCTGTTACGATACCTACTTTGTCATCTTCGTTTCTTGTCATAATTGCATAAGCTCCTGGTCTTTTTCTATATTTTATATTTGGATTTTCTTCTTCTTTTATGTATTTCATTTTTATCCTTCTTTCTTGATTATTTTATAGTTTGAATATAGCTATAAATATCATTCCAATTGTTAAAGCATATTAAATTAGAATTGTTTTCTTCTATCTTATTACAAACTCTTATCGTTTTTATCCCAGCTTTTTTTACATTTAAACAATTACTTTCACTATCATCAATAAATAAATCAATCTTTTCTTCAATACACGCATCTTCTTTATTTCTTGCATTTACAACTAGTTTATCATAATATATATTATTTTTATCTAACCAATCTTTGCTATATTTATATGGATTATCATGAAATTCTGAATCTCTAGCAGTAATAATTATAATTTCATTTCCGTCATTTTTTAATTTATTTATAACTTCAACTACATTCTCTCTTGGTTTAGCTTTATTTGTTATACTTTCTTGTATGTCTTTTAAGAAATATTTTAATTCTTCATAGTTAAATTGAAATATCTCTTGCCATTTGTTGCCATTATTGTTTTTATCTTCAAAGTTTTTATCTACTTTTATATCTTTTCCTAAACTTCTAGCATAGTTTTCTCCTGCCTTAATTAGTTCATTCTTTACATCTGTTAGTGTATCATCTATATCTATTCCAATTCTCATTAAAATCCTCCAATTAAACTTGATTAAGCATTTTCATTCTATCATAACACTTTATTTTTTACAATTACCACCAAGTAAAAGTTTAATAAATGCCATATTAAAGGACACAGCAAAATTTACTGCGTCCTTTGGGGCTTAATTTCAAATTTTATTTTTCAGGTACATAGATATAGTAAGTGCAGGTTATTCCTGCTCTCAACCACTTTTTAGCAACTTTTTCAAAATCGTCATCATCAAACAATTTCCAAAATTCCCTCATATCGTCAATTCCAAGAAAATGAATTCTCTCTGACAATTCAATTTCAGTTCTTAAACATGCAATTTTTATTCGCTTAAAATCACATGTCATGTTATAAACCTTTGGATTTTTTTCAAATAAATATCTCCATTTTCTAGGTGTAGATATGTATTTGAATACACGATAATCGGCAAATTCATCATACGGTGTCCATACCTCATTAGGTGTGCCACTGGAAAGAAATCGTTTAATGTGTCTAGCCTCTTTTTGTAGTTGGTCATCATTGAACTGCAATGCAGTTTTATTTAATGCCATTTCCAATTCTGGCTCGATGAAAACTTCGCAGGAAACATTTGATAAACCAGGATATATAAGATATTCACCTTTTAGATAAATTCTTTTTAACGCATTAAGCATTAAAAAACTAGTTTGTGTTAGATTTTCACCAGAGTGCGTTTCAGAACTATTTTGATGAAATTTTAAAAAATCTTTGTCTGATTTTAAATCTTTTAATGCTTTCTTTATTTCTGCCTTCTTGGTTTTCTCATATCTCCGTTGAAGCTCATCCTCCATTCTTTGGATATAATCCCAAATATGTTGTGGTACAATCATGTGTTATTCCCTCCTATTGCTTATTGATACAGCCCCACAATATCAATGTTTTCAAGTATTATTATAACACATATGAAGACTTTTTTCAATTATTGTAAACTTCCTATGTTTTTGCTTCTCTTTCTTCTTTCATCTCCATATTCAACTTATTTTTAGTAATATAATAATTTGTTGATAATAATTGATATGTAGCAGAAATCATTAGTCCAATTGTAGTACAAAAAGGTGTTGGTAAAAATGAGCATATTATTCTTAATACATTTGCTATTTGCTTACTTATTGTTGCTTTCATTGCAGAATATTCCATTTGTAAAAATGTCATTTTAGTTACATACACTGGATACATACATAAACAAATCAATCCAATTATTGTAATGATTAAAGTAACAGGAATATCTGTTTTGTAAAATGGATATAATATTGTTCCCATTACAACAACTGATGCGATTAGTATATATATCAATTTTCTACTATTCGTAATATGTTCTTTATAAGAAAATACCTTTTTAGTAATATCTATTTGTGCTAATATCTTTATAGAATAAGCAACATCCCATTGAGTATCTGTTATTAAATCTGAAAATGATATTGCTAAAATATATTTTTCTCCAAAATTAAATGCTGTTTTAAATCCAAATAAATATATAATAAACATACTTATTTCGTGAAATAACTCTACTGCATCATATTTTATACAATTTAATATATTTATTTGTATTTTTGTCCTTTTTACCAATCTAAATAGCATGATTGCAACAAATATACTAGAAATAATTGTTGTAATCCCTGCTATTATTATCTGTTCTTTTGTTATAATACTTAATAAAATAAGGCTAGAAAAATTTATTATATTAAATAAAAAACTATATTTATTAGCTCTCTTATTCTCATCTTCAAAATACAATTTACAAAGTGCTAAATTTAGTAACAACTGCAAAAACATTTGAATAACGCCATATGTTCCAAATATTTTATATGTATCTATATCCATATTCATAAATGATATATATTTATCTATATTTACAACAATAATTCCTAATATAATTGCACCAACAATACTTCCAATTAGTATTCCAGAATATACACTATTTTTATTATTATCTCTTATACTGCTAACATTTGCACCTGTTCCAAAAATACTTTTGATTGTGCATATTATAAATTGTATTGGATATATAAGAGAAAATATATTTATTAAATTTTTATCTACTAATATTCCAAGTAAAAACCACCCAAGTATTGGTGTTAATGATGTTAGTAAAGTATCAAAACTTATTCTCAATAATCTATTCATTTTTTATTCCATTTCTTTTTCTATCTTTTTCATGATTTTATTTAATGTTTCTTCTCTATCAATATGTGTATCTATATATTCAATTCCATATTTAGGGCATTCTGCTTTCAAATATCATATTACTTAATGTTGTTTTTCCTGCTCTACCTATTCCTATTATTACTATATTTTTCAAGCTAATTTCTCCCTTCTCATTTTAATTAATTTATTGCATAATTGCTTACTAATAAATATTTCAACTATTGACAAAATTAATAATATAAATTCAACTACAACTAACTCATATCTCATTAGTATAAGTGTAAATAATGTGCTTAAAATCAATGTTCCAATTCTTCTACTTACTTCTATTTTTATTATTATTTTTTGTTGTTCATCTTTATATGCAATACCTAGTGCCACATCTTCTATATATACTTGGAAAGAATCTCTAATTGCTAAAATCAAGAAAAATCCTAGTGACATTAACAATACTTTTATTGCAAATGACATATTTATAAAATGTCCCAATAACAATAAAGTAAATGATAAAGCTAAACATATTGATAATGCAATACTCATTTTATCTTTTATTTTTTTATATACCTTTCCAAATATAATATTTCCTAATAGTCTTGCAATTCTTGAAATAAATACAATTGCTGTTATATAGTATGTAACCATCTCAATGGATAAGAAATTTTGAAAATCATATTGCATAAACAATTTACTATTATTTTGCCCCATTTTAATAATAGAGTAGAATACTGCATTAGCTAGAATTACTAAAAAAATGATATTTGTTATTTTTAGTTTTTTATTATCAGTTTGTGTATTTAGATTTATTTTTGTTTTTGCTTCGTAATATAAAAATGAAACACTAAATAATATTATATATATTCCAATTGATAAATACATTGGTAAATAATTATTTATATTAAATAAACTTCCTGCTACTAATGCTGTAAATAGAGTAATTGAGGAATATATTATTTTTGTTTTATTTCTAATCTTATAATAATCGTCTGATCTGTCTACTGCATTTAGATTGTTTTTAAGTACAATTTCATCCATATTTAAAAATATATATGCGAGTTCAAGTATAGTTTTATATAATAACATCAAAGGAAAACTATTTCCAAATGTTAAGCATAGAGATGCTATTAAAAGCATAAATGAACCTAATCTTAATGAATTTACATTTCCTATTTTCTTTACAATAGATAATATTATTTTTTGAGATAAGATACATATAATTAGTGAAACCATTGTCATTGCTGTTATTTGACTTGCTGTTAAGCCTTTTACTAATGTTAAGAATAAAGTATCTATTGGTACGAAAAAAATCATATCTCCTGTAAATGATGCAAATATTGGGTATATTTTTATGCTTCTTTTTGCTTTTTTTATACTCTGTGTTTCTTCCATTTATTATTTCCTTTCAAAATTTATAAATTATAGTATTTTTCCATAAACATATGCTGTTTCAAATTTCTTATTTCCAACAATATTACTTTCAATATTTTGTATTTTAGTTTCATACACAATTTTACAATTGCATTTTTCATAAAACTCATGATTGCAAGATTCATCTGTTAGTATTTGAATTTTCTTTAACCCATCTTCTTTGGCAAGTTTAAAAACTTCTAATAATAGCTTTGTTCCTATCCCTTTATTTTGATATTCTTTTTTGACAATTAATATGGATATTTCTCCATCAAATTTCTTTTCTATTTCCTTTGGCTCATAGTATCCATAATTATCATCATATTTTTTTATAGCATCTTTATTTTTTATCTTTTTACTATTCATAAGTTTCTTTCTTATTATTTTTGCTAATTTTTTTCTTAGCAGATGCTCTTTAGAATTCCATTTAGCATATCCACAAAAACCTATAAGCTCACCATTTTCTTTATAGGTAATAATCTTTTCACTTTCTTCTAATATCTCCATTAGATATATCCAAGCACATATATTTCCTTCAGCTTCTGATTCTTTTTTTCCTAAATTCCATTCTTTGCCTAATATTTCTACTGCTTGTTTCATTTCCTTTATATTCATTTTCTGCTCCTAAATTTTTATTTTTTAATGTATTCAACTAATCTATTTACCACTTCTACATCCATTCTTTCTACTGCTTCCTTTGTTACACCAGCTATGTGAGGTGTTACAATTACATTATTTCTTTTTACATTTAAAATATCTTTATAATTTTCAGCATCTATATCTAATCCAACATTAAATGTTTTATTCTCATCAGCATACTTAATTAATTCAGTCATGTCTACAAGTTCTCCTCTTGAAGTATTTATATTTCTAATTATTTCACACGCTTTTTTATCTAAATTTTTTATGATACTATATGCTTTTAACATTTTTTCTCCTTAAACTAACTTTCTTTCATAAATTATTAGATAAATAAACTATCTTTATTTAAAAGAAATTCTTGTATTCCTATAACTGAAATACCTTCCTCTGTCATCCATGATTTAATATTATCTTTTACAATAATTATTTTTTTGAAATTATCATTAATATTCATTAATGATCTTTCTTCTTGTAATGTTTTTTCTCTTGTCGGTAAACTTAACGCACATTGAATATAATATCTTTTATCAGTTTGATTGCAAACAAAATCAACCTCTGTTTGCTTTCTCATATTATTTTCTCTAATTTCAACAACACCAACATCAACATTATAACCTCTGTACAATAACTCATTATATATAATATTTTCCATAATATGATCTTCTTCTTGTTGTCTAAAATTTAGTCTTGCATTTCTTAATCCTATATCTGAAAAATAATATTTTGAAGGAGTTGATATATATTGTTTTCCTTTTACATCATATCTTTGAGCTTTTTCTATTAAAAAAGATTCTAGTAAATAATTTATATATGATGTTATTGTGTTTATGGATACATCTTTCATAGAACTACTTATAAATGTATCTGATAGTTTTTTTGGATTAGTCAATGAACCAACTGAAGATGCTAATATATTCACAAGAGTATCTAGAACATCCATCCTTTGAATATTATTTCTCTCGATAATATCATTTAAATATGTTCTTTCAAATAAATCCTTTAAATATTTGCTTTTTTGCTCTTCTGTTTTTTGTGATAAAATTCTTGGTAATCCACCATAAGTTATATATTCTTTCCAAGCATCATCGTTACTACCTTCATACGCTGAAACAAATTCCGCAAATGTTAGTGGAAGTACTTTAACTTCATCTCCTCTGCCACGAAATTCAGTTCTAATATCAGAAGATAAAAACTTTGAATTGCTTCCTGTAACATATATATCTACATTGTCTATATGCAAAAATCCATTTAGTACAGATTCAAAATCTTCTACTTTTTGTATTTCATCCAATATTATATAATACATATCTTTGTCTACTATAAGAGAACGAATATATTCATCTAATACATCAGGATTTAGATATTTATTATTTTTTCTCTCATCTAAATCTATTTTGATTATATGGTCTTCTTTTACTTCATTTTCTAGTAAATAATTTTTATATATTGGATCAAGTAAATAAGATTTGCCACATCTTCTTATTCCTGTTACTATTTTTATAAGACCATTTTCTTTTCTATTAATTAATCTTTCTAAATACAAATCTCTTTTTATTTCTTGCATATAAGCAGACCCCCATTGAATTTTTTTGCCGTTTACGGCACTTTTTTTCAGTAGCATTATACTATATTTTAAAACATATATCAATATTGTTGTTGAATTTCTTTGACATTTGCGTCACTTTTTTTCAATTTAATTATATACAAATATCCGCATTTCTATTCTATTTCTTTTAGATTTTTTGCTTATTATCAAGAATGTTATCTTCACTATATGCTAAAATATCTAAATCTGCAAATGGTATATGTTTCCATTAAATCTGTCTAAAATCCATATAACGCATAATCTTTATAATTAGCCGTATCTCTATCAGTTAAAAATCTTGCAGTTATGATATATACTTTATTTCCATCATTACTTAATTTTTTTGTCACTTCATTTGCAAATTTTCTTGCAGGTTCATTTTTAGCATAATCGTATAAATATTTTCTCCAAAACTCATCATCTAAATTTTTATCTACATCAAATATTTCTCTAATATCATATCCTTCTGAATTTACAATTCCTTTATGGTATTGTTCAAATACAACTTTACTTCCATAATCTAATTGCCATTGTTCAATATCTGTTAAGCCCCCATCAATATCTATTCCTATATTCATTACTACCTCCGACATACTTATTCATCTTTATTTTTAAATTTCACTTATTCTAATTCAATATCCTTTTTATCATATTCTTCTGGTTTTAAACCTACTCTTGTTTTCATATAGTCTAGTATTAATACAAATAATAAGAAGAAAAATAGCCCAATGAACAATGTTGCAAACTGAATATTTGTTGAATCTAATAAACATCCTGCTAAAAATACTGCAATTGCTTCAATTATATTTGTTGTAAATTCCGTAGCAAAAGAAATTCTTGTTCTTGTCTTTGGATTTGAAAAATTTTTAGCATATCTTTCTGATAAGACATAGTAATTTGACATTGTTATATTTCTTATAGCTAGTAATATCAATATAATTGGTAATATATTATTTATTCCTGTATATAGCAATATTCCAATCAAAACAAAGCTCGTTATAAATACCATACTTAAAAAGGTAAAACTTCTATTTCTAAATTTTTTATGTATTTTGTCCTGAAACGTTGTCGCAACACCTGCTATGAGAGTAAATATTGCATTTATCATTGAAAAAGTTTCTGGTTTAACGTTCAGTTCTGTTAGTATATTTCCTTTATATGTTCCAGTTATAGTAATTAAAGCATTAAATATTCCCATAAATATTAGTAATGCTCTTAATCTTTTAGATGTTATTATGTTTTTTATTGATATTTTAAAATCTTCTTTATATTCTTTTACTTTATTTGAAATTTCGTTTTCTTCTAATTTATTTATATAAATATCTTTAAATCTTGTCGAAATAATTGTTGCTATAATTGTAAATACTAGACAAATAACCATTGGTAAATATCCATTGATAACAAATAAATAACCAGCAGTTAATGATGCTATTCCATCTAATATATAATATCCAGTAGCTCCTTTTCCGTTTATTTTTGGATATAATCCTTCTCCTCCTTTTGTAGCAGTTGAGTCATATAATATGTTTGTTGCTTGTATTCCCCTTAAACTATATCCAAAAGCATATATAATATTAGCTATAAAAATTCCCCATATACCAGGTAATAATATGAGCATTAAAATATATGCTATCATAAATGCGTTTCCTATTATTAAACTTTTTCTTCTACCTAAAAAATCGGCACAAATTGTTGCTGGTAACTGCATTATAATAATAAATAATGGAAAAAAGCGTCTAATTTTAATATTTCTCCTGGTGTTATTCCTTTAATATTTGTATAAAATAAGTATTGTGTTGAGTAGAAAAATAATAAATCCCAAGAAAACATTTTATATATGGGAAATAATTTTGCGTTTTGTCTTTTTGCTTTATTTTCTTCTTTTTTTGTTTTGTATTTTGCAATTGATTTCATTTGCTTCCTCCGACAAATTTACATTATTTTCATCATAATATCATAAATATTTTAAAAAATAAAGAAATCATATGTTTTGTAAAAAATTGACCAGTAGTGCTTGTCGCTACTGGTCAAACTCTTTTTTATATACTAAAATCTAAAATCAATGGTAAATGGTCTGAAATATTAGTATCTATAACTCTAAAATCATTTACTTTTACTTTATCATTTACAAAAATATAATCACACACTAGATTTCCTTTATCTAATCCATCATCAAATTTAGGTCTAGTAGATTTAATATTATATTTTTCTATTAAATTTATCATTTCTTTGGATAGCTTTTCAATGCTTTTTGTATTTGGTAATAAATTAAAATCTCCTACTACAATGCTAGGTATATCATATCTTATGTGTGATAGTATTTTCTCCATTTGCATGAAAATTCTATCATCATCTTTTTTATCTTTATTCCAACATCCATGTATATTTATAATCTGTAACTTTGTACCTTCTATATCTAAAATTGCATCTATAAACGCTCTTGGATGATCTTCTTTTCTAAAATTCGTTGTATCTGAAAATTCTAAATATTCTTTATAGTAAAAAACGTTATCAGCCTTTATTATAGGAAATCTTGATAATATTTCATTTCCTTGTTCTGTTGTTCCTCCAAAATCTCTTTTAATCTCGCTGTTTTTAATATGATGTTTTGCATACCATAAAGGTCCAAAAAAGCTATATTTAAAATTAGTATTTGACTTTATAACATTACTACTATCATATCTATCATAAACCGAATCATCCTTTTTTCTCATAACTTCCTGAAATGCTACAATATCACATTCTTCTTTTTTAATTAGCTCTATTACATCTTTATTATTATCTAGTTTTATTCCTAAATTTAAGTTTAATAATTTCAAACTTATTTTCCTCATTTCAATTTAATTTTATTTTAATTTTTTCTTTAAGAAATACTCTATTGTACCTGGAGGACAGTCTTCAAATTGAGCATATACTTCATATCCGTTTTTCTCATAAAATCCTCTTGCTTGAAAATTCCATGTTTCCATTCTTACACCTGTTAAATTTTTATTTTTAGCTAATTCTTCTATTTTTTCTATTAGCATTGTTCCAATATGCTTATTTCTATATTTTTCATCTATCCATAGTTCTTCTAAAAAATACCAATCAAATTGAATTATTCCTGTTGCTCCTCCTACTAATTTTCCATCATCATATACTGCAAAATTATAATAATCATCTTCTGGAATATCATCTAAATTATCTTTCATCCATTGGCATTTGCTTTTATTAAATTTTCTTAAATTGGTCCTTATTATTTTATCAAATTCTTCATCTTTATTACTTTTTATTTCTAACATGAAAATACATCTCCTAATTGTATATTTGTTATTTCAAAGTAATAATAGCATAGAAAATAAATATTATCAATATTAGCAAATTTTGATGATTTTTCTTCGAGTAACATTTGACAGTGTATAAAAAATATGCTATTATATAAATACATTAAGCAATGTACTCTGGTTCGGCTTGTGTATATTGTTTATCCGTATGTGTACCTGTAATGCACATACTTTTTTTATTTTAAAAAGTAGGAAAGCACCTGTAATACTTCCCTACTTCCGACTATGTAATGACACTATTAGTCTTTACTCTTTTTGTATTCTTCAAGTTTTGATTGAAGTTTGTTGTTCTTATCTCTTTCAGCTAATAGCTTCTCAACCAATTCTCGAATAAGTTCGGCTTGTGTCATATCATTTATCCCCCTCTCCGTCCTTATGTAAAAGACTACCTTTTGACCAGAAAGGTTGATAATATATTATAATATTTCATCAACTTATTCAAGCGAACAAAATAAGATTTATTTAATTAAATAAACTTATACTAAAATATCTATAATATCACAAATATTTATATTTTCTACTTTGTTAATTTGTATTTTCTTTTTTATATAATCAATATTCGTTAATATTCCTTTGATTTCACTATATCTTCCATTTTTATAATATTTTATCTTAATATATTTTCCATTTTCTATTTGATTAAATTTATTATTTAATTCATGCAAAGTATCTTCAGATAAATCTTTCTTTGCTTCATATTCTATTTCTTTTTCCCTCAAAGCCTCTTGTAATCCTTTTAGTGCATCAAATGGAAGAAATTGTTTTGCCCTTGCTACTCTATTCACCACTATTATGACCTCCTATCAATTTATTTCTAACTAATGTTGTTGCTCCTTCTTCTAAATTCATTCCTCTTAAAATTGTATTTTTACCCATCTTATTTTTAATGCCAGATATTGTTAGTTCTAATTTTCTTTCTTTATCTATCTTTTCTTGGTCTGTAAATAAAGTCAACTGCACATTTTCTGTTTCAATTACATTTGCAAAATTTACACCTATTCTTCTAATTGCAACACCTCTATTAATATTATTATCATAGATTTCTAAAAATACTTTTAAAAGCTCTGAATAGACATTTGTATAATTTTCTAATTTTTTAGATTCACTTGTTGCTTTTATAATATCTTTTGAATAACCTATATATAATCCTACTGTATTAGTTACTAAATTATTCTCTATTAGCTTTAGGCTTCCTAGCTCTACCATTTCTTTTAAAACTAATCTTGCTTTTTCAAATGAATAATCTTCAAATAAAACTTGACTGTTAGTTATAGAATTTGTCTTTGGCTTATATTTTTTAATATCTGCAATCGTACAACTTTCTTTTCCCCAAGAGTGGTCTATTAGGTACTCTGCATTAACGCCAAATTCCTTATATAACCTTTTTTGGTCAGTATGGGCAACATCATACATGGTAAAGACTCTCATTTTGTTTAATCGCCTTTCTATGCCTTTCCCAATTTGCCAAAAATCTGTAAGAGGTTTATGATGCCATAATTCTTTTTTATACTTTTCTTCATCTAAATAACCAATGTTAGTAGCACTATGTTTTGCTGTAATATCAAGTGCAATTTTTGCTAAATACATATTTGTTCCAATACCTGCTGTTGCTGTTATTCCATAAGTTTTAAATATGTCTTTAATAATCGTTTTAGCAAGTTCTACTGGATTCATTTGATACATTTTTAAATAATTCGTAACATCCATAAAAGCCTCATCTATTGAATATACATGTATATCCTCTTTTGAAAAATATTTTAAGTAAATAGTATAAATATTAGCAGAATACTCTATATATTTCTTCATTCTAGGCATTGCAATAATATATTTTATTGTTGGTGGAATTTCAAAAAGCCTACATCTATTTTTTACCCCAAGCATCTTCATTTTTGGGGTTATAGCTAAACAAATTGTTCCTTTTCCTCTTGATTCATCTGCTACTACTAAATTTGTATTAAACGGATCTAGTCTTCTTTCTACACATTCGACTGAAGCATAAAAAGTCTTTAAATCTATACATAGATAATATCTTTGCATTTATTTCACTTCCTAAATGATAACTTTAAAATGATTATAACATCATTTTTTCTTATTGTAAACACTTGTTCGTGTATTAGTTTTAAGAAATTTCTTCCATAAATGTTATATTTTGGTATAAAAAAACAACTAGCATTTTATTTGCTAATTGTTCTATATTTGATTATAATTATATTTTTTTAATGATTTTGTCCCAACACTATTAAAAGTGCTGGGACTTTGGATAAAACATTTCTTTAAATACTACCTAAAATGGTCAGCTAACCTTTCACCTAAAAAAATAGATAGTGGAAGTCCTGCAATGAATGAAATTACAAATAAAATGGAAAATAAAATAGCTAAAATAGAACCAAATTCGTCAGTAAAATCCAAACATGAATACACAAAACATATCATACCAATATTTGTTATTGACCATATAATTCCAACGATACGAAACATAAACATATCATCTCCTAAAATTGGTTTAATTGATTTTTTTCGTATAACACTTGATTTGGTGCTTTGTATAGCTTCTAAAAAAATACCGTAAATTCCTATAATTGCAGCAAGTACTATAAATATTAGGAATTCCAAAATACTAATTGCACATAATGTTATAAATATTATGCCTTTTGTACTTGTAAGCTCGGTATTTCTTAATTCTATTGAACCTATTATGAAAATTCCAAATGAAATAAATAGAAATGTCACTGAAAGTCTAAAAAATACCTTTCCTACTACATATACATTATTTACTTTCTCACTTTTCCGTACTAATTTCTCCAAAGAACTCATGTTTTTTCCTCCTATAACTTTTGAATCACTTGTTTCTAGTTACCTTTATATAAATACCCATCTAGGTTTTGCTTCCAACATTATACACTATTTTCTAGTTCTTTTCAATTTGTTAAATTCTCTTTAATTAAAGGGCATCTGAAAAAACTTCAAATACCCTTTTGATTTTAGCTTATACAATATTCATTTTTAGAGATTTGTCAGTATTTTCCTAATGCCCTTTGCCTTGTTTTCCTGTTTTTATCACAAATTTTTCTACATTTTAATTGCTAATTTGTTCAATAATATCATAATCAATAATTATTATCAATGAATTTAGTTAAATTAAAAGAGAACTACATGTGTTGCAGTCCTCTATATCACAATTATTAATTCTCAATCTGTAATTTTCCCTTCCATAATCTAAAAATCACATCTGCCTGTTTTGCTAAATCTTTTGAATGAGTTACAATAACTACACATTTATTCATTTTATGAGAGCAGTCTTTAAGAATATTTATAATACTATTAGCATTTTCTTCATCAAGATTTCCAGTAGGTTCATCTGCAAGTAATACTGGTGCTTCAGAAGCTAATGCCCTTGCTATTGCTACTCTTTGTTGCTGACCTCCAGATAATTTTAAAACATTTCTTTTTATTTCTTCATCTTTAAGACCTACCTTTTCTAATATTGGTTTTGGTGGTAGTTTAGATGCTATTGAAACATTTTCTGCTGGTGTTAAATAATCTATCAAGTTATAACTTTGAAAAATAAACGATACATTGTTTTTTCTATGCTTTGCTAATCCATAATTTTCAATGTTTTCTCCATTAAATAAAATTTCTCCTTTTGTCGGTGTATCAAGACCACCTAGTAAAGACAAAAATGTAGTTTTTCCACATCCAGAATGTCCTAATATCGCATACATTTTTCCTTCCTCTAAATTGACATTTATATTTTTAAAAACAATACTATCTCTTGAATAAGCATATTCTAAATCTTTTACTTCTAATATAGACATTTTTCATTCCTCCTTATTAATCTATTTTACTAAAAATATCTCTTGGCTTTATCTTTGTAATTTGGTAAATAGATATTATTGTAGATACTAATATAATTAACAATCCAATCCCACTTACTATTAACCAATCATGTATATTAACAGTTATATCTATACTTGATGAAATACTATTTATTAGTTTACTTCCTATTACTTTTGTTGCAATAGAACTTGTTACAAAAGATAGTATAAATGCAGGTACTGATATAATTAGCACCTCTAATATTTGTTGCCATATTAAATCTTTTTTACTAATTCCAATAGAAAGCAAAATACCTACTTCATTAGTTCTATGTTTTGTCCAAAGATTAAGTATTAAAACTATCAATATTACACTAATTATTAAGATAATAGCAATTGCTGTTGACACTATTTTTCTTAATCCCTCTAAAGATTCTTTCGTATTTTCATAATTACTATCATTCTTTGTAATTTTACAATTATCCCAAGATACATCTTCAATTTCTTTCATCTCTGCAATTAAATCATCTAATTTTTCTGGATCTTCTACTTCAAAATCTCCATATTGGCTGTTTTTACTATCTGTTTCATATATCAATCTAGTAGATGTATTTAAATCTGTAAAAATAATATTTTCAAATAAATTTGTTGTATCCATATATTCTTCTGAATCTGTTTTCCTTGTACTAGTAAAGATTCCAATTATTTTAGCTTTTACTTCTACTCCTTTTCCTTCCACATTTTTTAATACTATATAATCTCCTATATTAAGACCATTTGTATTTGCAAAATCTTCATGTACTAACGCAACTTGTTTTGCATCTGGAGTAATTGGATTTCCACTAACTAATTTAAAACCTTCATCGGTAAAATATGTATCTTTTTCAGAATAACGATTTCCTACAACTCTACCTGCATTTTCATATACTTTTAATCCGTGTATCATCTCTTGTTTTTAGCTTATTATTGTTTATATCGCTAAAATATGCAACTGTATAACTTCTTAAATTATAGCTATCTGTTATTCCTTCTATATTTAATATTTGATTTACTATGTTTTCATTTAATCCGTTTTCTATGGTTTTAGCGTTAACTGTAAAGCCACATTTTAGAGCTTTCCTAACATTTGCATTTGCCACATTTGATGATGAGTTGATTGAAAAGCAAACTATTAGTAAAGTTGACATGATTAAAATAATAGAAAATAGTAACGCTGTTTTTAGCTTTTTCCTTGTTATATATAAATAGGCTCTTTTTGCAAAATTCAATATCTATCACCTCTTATTACATTTTTGTTAGAATAATTCTAGGTTTTCTTTTCATAATAGGAATACAAGATAGAATAACAATTGCAAGTAAAATACTTATTCCTATTGCTGAAACCATCATAAATTGTCCATTTTGTATAATTACACTTTCTGCTACTTTTCCAAAGGCTTGTCCTAGATTTCCTGCAATTAATTTGCTAAAGAAGTACGAACCTGTAAAAGCTATTCCAGCAATTATCATCATCTCTATTATGAATTGGAACATTATTATTACCTTTGACTTTCCAATAGAAAGTAATATTCCAATTTCTCTTCTTCTTTCCTTTATACTCATAAAAACAATAATACTAATAATGCTAATACTTACAATAATAGCTATAACAATTAAACTTATAATTAGTGTACTTGAATTATCTACTGATTCCTCTGTATTTTGATAAACTTCATCATCTGTATATATATTAAAGTTTTTCCAATTTATATCTTTAATACTTTTTACTTCTTGAATAATGCTATCTAAATTTTCTGGATTTGATACATAAAAGTCAACAACATCATATACTCCATTTCCTGAATCATCATAATTTACATATAGTTTATTTGATAAATCATTACTTAAAAATACATAGTCATTATATTCAAAGTATGCTGCTAAATCATAAATTTTCTTGCCATCACTATCATCTACTGCATCTGTTACTACTCTAAATATACCAATAATTTTGACATCTACAAACGGATCGTCATTTTGTGGATCATTTACAACTGTTAATGTATCTCCTATTTTTAAATTATTCTTTTTAGCATAAGCATCACTTACAATAATTGAATTTTCTGTGTCTTGCGTAATATGTTCTCCTTCTACTAATTCAAATATATTGGAAATAAAATAATTGCTATATTTTGAGTTTATATTTGTAATGCTCATAGTATGAGAGTCTACCTCATCCCAACCTACAAGGTCATCTTTTGAATGTGGTATATATTTTCCATCTTTTAACACACAAGATATTGATTCAACTGTTGCATTATAACCACTTATTCCTTCAATACCTCCAATTTCTTTTATCATGTCTTCTGTTATAGCATCTGACTTCAGATATGTATTACCCTTTTCATCTGTTCCCATTCCTCCTGAACCATAGTTTCTTTCTATTGAAAAACTTGTACCTGTTGCTTCTTTAAATTCTTCTGTTTTTTGTTCTTCAGCATTTAATACTGCTATTCCAGACAAAGTAAGTGTTACAACCATAAAAAGAATTAACAACAGTAAAATACTGATTTTCCACTTTCTAAATAGATATAAAAGACTTCTTTTTAATAAACCCATCTTTCTTTCCTCCTTCGCCTTATTTTTTATATTTGTAAAATGGATTTAAGGTGGATTTAAAATGTAGTTTTAATAAAGCACAAAAAATAGATAGATTTACTCTATCTATTTATGGTAATACTATTGTAAATAACACTCCTCTTTTTGTATTTTCAACTTTGTACGAAATATTATGATAATCAAAAATTGTTTTTGATATATATAGACCTAATCCGCTTCCTCCAGTATTTTTACTTCGTGATCTATCAACTCTAAAAAATGGTTCAAATAATTGTTTCAAATTTTCTTCAGCTATATGAACTCCTGTGTTTTCTATTTTTATATACTTATCTTTGAATTCTACAAATACCTTTTCTTTTTTTGGAGAATATATTACTGCATTTGAAATAATATTTGATATTGCATTTTCAAGTAATCTTTCATCTCCTGTAAATTCGTAATTATCTTGAATATCTGTTATTATTTCTATTCCTTTATCTTCAGCAATCCCTTGATATTTTCTATAAGCCTTTTTTATAATATTTGTAAAATTAAGATTTTTCATGTTTAACTTAAAATTCTCATCTTTCATCATTGCAACAGATAAAATCTCTTTTATTAAATTTTCCATTTCATTTGCAACTTTTAGAGAATGCTTTAAATATTTTTTCTTATCTTTATATTCTCCAACCTCACAAATCATTCCTTCTAACTCACCTTTTATGATAGTAAGAGGTGTTTTTAATTCATGTGATACTGCTCTAAAAAATTCCGTTTGTAATTTTTCTCTTTCCTTTTCTTTTTCAATATCTTTTTGTAACTGTTTATTTGCGACTGTAAGCTCATTTAATGTTTCATTTAACCTTTTAGCCATTGTATCCAAATTATTTGCTAAAATTCCTATTTCATCAGTTCTAGATGTATTACATCTCCATGTCATATCTAATTTTGTTAATTTTTTAGAAATATTACTTATATCTATAACAGGTTTAGTAATTACTCTTGAAATAATTTGTGCAGAAATGATAGATATTACGAATATTAGTAAAAGTATTGCAGGTGTAATCTTTAAAAATGTTACCATTATTTGATTTACTGTACTTTCTGAAACAGATAAGGATAATATATAGTTTTCATTTGAATCTATAAAAGTAACTCCACTTGAAATCGTCTGTGTTGTTCCTTCTTCATTTGTTGCTTCTCCGAAACGATAAACTGTATCATTTCCTTTTAATTCTGCATTTGCACTATAATCTATACAAAAATTATATATTTCATTGATTCCCTCTTCTAAACTCTTATTTTCCAATTCAGATACTAAATTTTTTATTTCTTCAGTATAATTTGAAAGTGTAACACTTCTATAATTGTTTGGCATGACTTTCATAACAATAGCATACATAATGATTCCTAGAAGTATAAATACGCATGTCATCATTAAAAATATTTTTATAGCTAAACTACTTTTTATCTTCTTTAACAATTCTATATCCCACCCCTCTAACAGTTTCTATATAATCATATCCTAGTTTTTTGCGAATATTTTTAATGTGTGTATTTACTATCTTGTCATCTCCATAATAATCATAGTTCCATATTGAATTTAAAATGTTATCTCTTGTAAATACTTTGCCTTGATTTTCCAAAAATAGCTTTAATATTTCATATTCTCTATATGTTAATGGAATCTTTTTATTATCAACAAATACTTCGTAATTTTCTGTATTTAGAACCAGATTTTTATATTTCAAAATATCAACACTTTCTTTACTATTATCTGTTCTTCTTAAAATGGCTTCTATATGTTTTAATACTATGGGCATTGAAAAGGGCTTTGTTATATAATCATCTGCTAGTTTGTCAAATCCTTTTAGTTGACTTTCCTCATCTGTTAGAGCTGTTAAAATAATAATTGGTACATTACTATTCTTTCTTATCATTTCACATACTACAAAACCATCAATTTTAGGCATCATAATATCTAATAAAACTAAATCAAATTTGTTCTTTTGTATAATATTTATTCCATCTAACCCATCATCTGCTGTTTCTACTTTATATCCAGCATTTTCTAAAAATGCTTTTATTATATTTTGTATATCTTTTTCATCTTCTATCACTAATATTTCTTTCATAGATTATCCTCCGAATAAGATTATACAACTTAATTGTGTAGTTTTGGTGGAGTTTTGTAAAAAAATTCAAAAAGAGAACCACATTTTGAAGTGATTCTCTCTCGAAAATAAAAGGGGATGTTTTGTGTGCTAATTGCTTGATCTACAATTAGCACTATTTTAATTTACTGTTTTTGCATTTGAATATATTTGTTCTAACTTTTCATCTGGATAATATTCATCAAAAAAATTATCTATATATCCATTAGCTGCAATATTATTTTTTCTTTCTAATTGTCTTGATCCAGCCATACCTGACATTACTATGTCAAAAGTTATGAATAATACTAAAAAAGCTGTTATATATCTAAAATTTGTATTTTTACACCATTCATTTAAGTTACGGACAAGTGGTAATATAAATCTTACAAATAGAACTCCACCTATTCCCCAATATAAACAATGTAATAAACTTGTTCTTCCATGTATATTGAATAATAAATTGCTATAATCCCAAGATATTGTTCCAAACCAAGTTTCTTGTAAATAAGAAAATAGATATTCTACTATTCCTCCTAGCAACATTGTTATAAAAAATATTTTTATATAGCTTTTCTTTCTTATATTTGAAATAACTAAATAATAAGCGACAAGACCTACTCCATATACTTGTATGAACGGTCCAAATAATAACCCCTGTCTTGATACAAAATGTCCGTTTTGTACTAAACCAACAATCATTTCTAAACCATAGCCTATTATACTACCTATTAAAAATATCCAAAATATTTTTGTTAGTTTTTGTATAATACTTTCTTTATCTACTATCATAATTGAATTGCTTGTTTCTTCCATACTCCAATTTTTTCTCCTCTTTATCTATTATAAATTACAATTCTTATGATTCTTTTTATTAATTCTTAATTTTTTATAAATTTTACTAGATTATTTGTGTTTCTACTGGATATACTATATCGTTGTATTGGTATATTGCTACTTCCTTACTTTCTGCCTGTTTATCTCCTTTTGTAGTCAAAGCATATATTCCTAAACCTATTATTGCAATTACAGCAAGTATTACAAAAACAATAAATATTTTTAATAATTTCAAAATTAATCCTGATAATTTTTCTACATTACTTTCTTCTTTCATCTAATTCCTCCAATTTTATATTTCCTCTTTTTTAGAGGATGTCTGTGCTAACTGTTTCTCTATAATTAGCACAGTTATTCTATTCTGCTTGTTTTAATATTTCATTTGCTTCATCTTCTGTTAAAAATTTATTTTCTATCATCTTTTCCATTACTTGCCTTTGTCTTTGTTTTGCTAAATCTGGATTTTTAGTTGGTGCATAAACTGATGGTGCATTTGGAATACCTGCAAGTAATATACATTCGTAGTCAGTCATTTCATCTAACTCTTTATCAAAATAGCCTCTACAAGCCTCTTTTACTGTGTAATAGCCATCTCCAAAGAAAATGTTATTTACATACAATTCAAATATATCTTCTTTTGAGTAATGTGATTCTATGTTCCAAGCCATAAATACTTCAGCAATTTTTCTTTCCATTTTCTTTTCTTGTGTAAAGTACATATTTTTTGCTAATTGTTGTGTTATTGTACTTCCACCTTCTACATAAGACATTGCTTTTATATCATTTATTGCTGCTCTACCTATTGCGATTATATCTATTCCATTATGCTTATAAAATCTTTTATCTTCTACACTTATTACTGCATTGACATACATTTGTGGTAATTCTGAAAACTCTGCATAATTTTCTTTTGACCTAATTTCTTCTACTTTTTCTTCAAGAGGCATATTTTCTATTGCTTCTTTATACATATTATAGCCATTACCAATAAATAATAGTGCTATACTAATTCCAATTAGTAACAAGAAAATTAATACTTTTAATATTTTTTTCATCTTTTACCACCTCATTTCTTTTTATATTTATTTTTTCTTATCCTTCTACATTCATTGCTGTTTTAACATCTTCTGGTAATTCACTTTCTTGTACTTCTTTCCAATTTACAACTCCACGAATTTGCATTACTTCTAGTTCTAAATAAGCATCTTCTCTTAATTCTCTACTTGTTTTAAATTTGATTTCTTTTTCTTTTCCGTTTTTGTTATATGCTGTTAATGTATATTCGTACTTCATACCTCCTGATTCGGTAATTTCTTGTATTTTTGTATTATCTATCTGTGTATAATATAAGTCTTTATGTATTACTAAAAAGTAGTATGCTCCTACTATTAAAGCTATCACTATAATTACTGCTATTATCATTGGTAATTTTTCTTTAAAACTTTCCATTTCCAATACCTCCTACTCTGATAATATATCGACATTTCCAGTAAAGTTATTTGTTTTAATTATTAAATAATAACTTTTTTCTTTGACATCAATAGTTTTCTCTATTTCTCCAGTATCACTAATTAATATTTCATTTTCAGCTCCCAATTTGTTTATAATTTCTATATTTCCGCTTTGTTTATCTACTTTTATTTTAAGTTTTATTGTATTTCCATTTTCTCTATTTAAAGCTGTACCACCAAATATAGTTTCTTCCTTTGTTGTATTATTATAGTTTGCTTTGTATTTTCCAACATATTCATCAAGTCCAAATGTTCTTTCTCCTTGTATTTTGTTATCACTTGTAATTCCTAAACTCGAAACATCTTGTAAAAAGTTATTATAAGTATTCATAGCACTATCTTTTGAAACTGCACTATTCGTAAAAATACTTGTAAAAAAACTAGCTCCTAAAATTATTAGTCCAACTATAAATACTATAATTAATTTAAAGAAACCGAACATTACTCTATTCCTCCTCTTTAATTATGTTTTTACTTCCGAAATATGTTGCTAGGAAATATAATCCATAAATTGCTCCAATAATTACTGCCGTTACAATAATTGATGGTAATAATTCGTCTGGTGATGCAAGTGCTGCAAGCATTGATAAGATAAATTTAATTCCAAATATTGAATGTACTATTGCTAAAGTAAGTGGCATCATAAAGAATATGAATATTTGTCTAAATAGTGCTTGATTTATCATTTTTTCATCACAACCAATTTTTCTTAATATTGTATATCTTTGTTTGTTGTCAGAACTTTCTGTTAATTGTTTTAATGCTAAAATAGCTGAACTTGCAATAAGGAATACAATACCTAAATAAATTGCTATAAATATGATAATTGTTGATAAACCTTTACTAGCTTCTTTTAGGCTAATCTTTGTCATTCCTTCAAGATTTATTCCTTTTTCAGATACATTGTCAAGCAATTCACTATCAACATTACCCGCAATAACATTATTTAATTCAATTTTTTCTTCTTCTGTTTCTGCATTATAATTAGCTGCTAAAAAGTATTGTTCTGTATATTCTTCTTTTACCTCAAAACTATCTGGTACTAATATAATACCTGCATTCATATTGCTAGTACTCATAAGTACAAAACCATCTTTACATTCTTTATATTTTGCATGATATGTTTTTCCATTTATTTCTATATTAGGATTTTGTTTTAATGCTTCATCTCTTAAATTCATCATTTGTTCAAAATCACAAAGAACCATATATTCATCATCATTTAAACTATATTGTTCATTACCATATAATGCTGCAACTTTATTATAATCTGAAATCTTTATTACAGTTTCTGGTGTATCGTAAGCTAACATTGAAAATTGTTGCATTGCTTTTTCTGAATAATCTCCTAAACTTGTTTTCATAGTCCATTCTGGTATTGCATATATAGGTATTTCTACAATATCTTTTAAATTATTAATATCATATCCATTTGTTTCAAGTGTATAACTTACAGGATGTCTTGAATCTTCTATTTGTTCTTCTGTATTATATATTGTTTTTCCACTATATGAGCTTACATAACTTTCTGGCAAATATGCTGTTTTATATAAATTTACATCTACTGGTGTAAATTTTTCTAATTGTGAATCCAATGCTGATTGTATTGATAAACTGCTTGATAATGCACTAATTGTCATAAATAACATTAAACAAATAACTGTCATACTAACTATATTAGTATTTATTTTGTTATTTAATTGTCTTAACACAAACATATTTGTTCCTTTTAAATAAACACTTTTTCTTGTTTGTATAAGTCTTAATA
Source organism: uncultured Eubacteriales bacterium (assembly GCA_949294555.1). Taxonomy (GTDB): domain Bacteria; phylum Bacillota; class Clostridia; order TANB77; family CAG-508; genus CAG-269. Next base: position 11,966 of record CASFHP010000002.1, on the reverse strand, counting down.
TAAATCCTGATAATGACCAGAATACTCCAACTGTTCCAATTACTCCCATTAGAATTGGCTTTAATAATTGTTCACCTGTTCTTAATTCATAAACTCCACCAGTTACTAGATAATAGGCATATCCAAGTAGTACACTTGATGCTATAAATATAAGTATTGAAATAATTGGATTTTTTAATTTAACCTTTTCGTTTTTCTTTACTGCTGTTAGTAAATTGATTAGTTTATATCTTGAAATAGTTAATGTGTTAAATATTATTACTGCAATATACATTACTGCAAAATATATACAAGTCTTTATACAAGCATCTTTTGAAAATACAAATGTAAATTCACTCATATCTGCTTCAAATAATTTTGCAACTAATATAGACATAAACTGTGATGCAAATATTCCTATAAATAGTCCAACTGCTAATGATAAAATTCCAATTAGTATTGTTTCAAGTAAAATAATTCCAGATATTTGCCTTCTGCCCATACCAAGCGACATATATATACCAAATTCTCTTTTTCTTCTATTTATTAAAAAGTTATTTGCATATACAATTAGAAATCCTAGAACTATAGCAATAAATACTGAAACCATCCCAAGCATTTGAATTAATAATTGTATCATCTCTCTGGTTGACTGTGATACTTCTATCATTGCTTGTTGACTGTCTATACTATTGAACATATAGAATATCGCTACACCTAATACTAAAGTTAAAAAGTATATTGCATAGTCTTTAAAACTCTTTTTCATATTTCTAAAAGATAACTTAAATAACATCGTTCAAATCACCTCCAAGAAGTGTTTGCACCTCGATTATTTTTTCAAAGAATTGTTTTCTTGTGTCCTCACCTTTTACTAATTCATTGAATATCTTTCCGTCTTTAATAAATATAATTCTTTCTGCATAACTAGCTGTAAAAGCATCATGTGTTACCATTAAAATTGTAGCACCTAATTTTTGATTTAAGTGTTCAAATGTTTCTAATAGTTGCCTTGCTGACTTTGAATCTAATGCTCCAGTTGGCTCGTCTGCAAGTACCATTTTTGGATTTGTTATAATTGCTCTTGCACTTGCAACTCTTTGTTTTTGCCCTCCAGAAATTTGATAAGGATATTTATTTAGTATTTCTGATATTTCAAGTTTTTGTGCTATTTCTTTTACTTTCTTATCTATTTCGTGTGAATTTACTTTTTGAATTGTTAAAGCAAGTGCGATATTTTCATAAGCTGTTAGAGTATCTAACAAGTTAAAATCTTGAAATATAAATCCTAATTCTTCCCTTCTAAATTTGTTTAGCTTATTTCCTTTTAATTTTGTAATGTCTTGATTATTTATAATAATCTTTCCTGCTGTTACTCTGTCTATTGTCGAAATACAATTTAATAATGTTGTTTTACCTGATCCTGATGCTCCCATTATTCCAACAAATTCTCCCTCTCCAACATTAAAACTAATACCATCTATCGCCTTTGTTAAATTTGATTTATTTCCATAGTATTTTTCAATGTTTTTTACCTCTAATACATTACTCATTATAAAATCTCCTTTCCTATGTTCTAACTATATTATAAAACTTTAAATATTTCCTTGCCATTTTTTAATCTTACATTTGTCTTACATTTTTGTAAGATAAGAAAAAAATAGCCCTATAAAAAGAGCTATTAAAAATTTGTATAACTATTCTTTGGAAAGATTATTCTAACTTCTGTTCCCTTATCTTTTTCTGAATTTAATTCTATTCCTAATCCTAGTCTATCACATAATTTTTTACATAGATATAGTCCAATTCCAGTTGATTTTTGACCTATAATTCTTCCATTTTCACCAGTAAATCCTCTTTCAAATACTCTTGTTATTTCTCCCTTTTTAATTCCTATTCCATTATCTTTAATATATAAAATTACTTTATCATTTTTTTCTTGTGAGGAAATTTCTATTTTTTTATTTTCCTTTTTAGAGTATTTTATAGCATTTTGTATAATTTGATTTACTATAAATACTACCCATTTGCTATCTGTATATACTTCTTCTTTTAAATTTGAAAGTTCTATTGATACTTTTTCATTTAAAAGTGTAGTTTTATTCTTTAAAATTGCTCCATTTACTATTTCTTTTAGATTTGTTTTATTTATAATGTAATCTTTTTCTACTGCATTACTTCTTGCATAGAATAAGGCTTGTTCTGTGTAGTTTTCTACTTTGTCTAGTTCCTCATCTATACTTTTTGTTTTTGTTACTTCATTTTTATTGTTTTCTATAATCATTTTACTTGTTGCAATAGGTATTTTAACTTCGTGAATCCATAATTCAATATATTCTTTATAATCTTCTTGAATGTTTTTATAGTAATTTACATTTTCTAACATTGATTTACCTGTATCTTGCAGGATTTCTTTTAATATTCTACCTTCTACAAAATTTGGTGTCTTAACTATTTCAGATATTAAATACTTTTCTTTTAAATCTTCCATATTCTTTATTAATTCATTGTAGTAATCTTTTTTCTTCTTATATTCAATTAGTATAGCAAGTGCTACTACAAAAACAATTATAAACGCACAATATAATCTTATTAATGTACTAATATTGTAAGCAAGTAATAAAATTTCTACACTTGATAAAGCTAATATTGTACCAACAATTAATATCATTTTTTCTTTTATAAAATCTCTAAATTTCATTTCAATATATAACCTTGTCCTCTCCTAGTTTCTATTCTATCCATAAGTCCTAGTTCCTCTAATTTGCCTCTTAATCTTTTTACATTTACACTTAAAGTATTATCATCTATAAATTCTTCGCTTTCCCATAAATAATCCATTATTTCATCTCTTGAAACTATCTTTCCTCTATTTTTGGCTAAATAATATAAAATAGTATATTCATTTTTAGTAAGTTCTATTTTTTGTTCTTCTTTTTCGATTACTCTTTCTGCTATATTTAATAAAAAGCCATCACAATCAATTTTTTGTATTTCTTTTTCAGTTTTCTTGTTTCTTTTTAGTAAACCATTTATTTTTGCAAGTAAAATTTGTATATTATATGGTTTTGTTACATACTGATCTGCTCCATAATTCAAACTCATTAATTCATCTATCTCGTTATCTCTACTTGTTACCATTATTATTGGTACATTAGATGTTTTTCTTACTTCTTTGCATACAAATTCCCCATCTGTGTATGGTAAATTAATATCTAGCAATACCAAATCTGCATTTTCATCTAATATATCTTGGATTGTATTATCAAATTTTTCTAATCCTTTTGCTAAATATCCGTGTTTATTCAAAAATTCTTCTAATTCTTTTCTTAACTTTTTATCATCTTCTACAATTAATATTTTTTCCATAGTGATAACCTCCAAAGACATTATAACATATTTTAAAAATTTTAAAATGACATTTTTGTAAGATAACTCAAATGAGAGCCACTATTTCTAGCGACTCTCTATAAAATAAAAGGGGATGTTTTATTGTGCTTTTGCACTTTCGTTGTGATATTATAATATCATTTTTACATTTTGTCAAATTTTAATTTTATTCTTTAAATCTTAGGTATTAATACATAAACAAAACCAATAGCACCTATAACCATAAATATAATACCTACTAATATTATTCTTTTTCTTTTAGAAATCTCTTCTTTTTCTGAATCTGTTATATTTTTTATTGGATATTTTCTTCTTTTTAATAAATATAGTATTAGACCTTCAGAACTTTGTCCACTTGTCGTAAGTAATCCCATTAGTTTAGGGTGTTTTAAACCTCTTGCTTTTGCATCTATGATTGTTATTTTGTATAATTGATAAACCATTGAAACAGCACCTACTAAATAAATTGCTATAAATATAGCCATAAATATATAATTCATAAAATCCTCCTATATCTTTTTTATAATTTGGTAAAATAAAAATGAAAAACTAATAATGGATACTGTAAAAATAATAATTATTATGGAAGCACTTTCATTAAAAATTATTCCTACAATTATAAATGCTATTATCAACAGGATATTTAACAAAACTGCATATAAAATATTCTTATTACTTTTAACAATATCTGTACTATCCTTTAAATAATCTAAAACTTTGTCATCATAACTCAACAAAACATCTAATGATACATTAAAGAATTTACTTAAATTTACTAAACTATCTATATCTGGATAAAATTTACCATTTTCCCAGTTTGATATTGTCTGTCTTGTTACATTTAGTTTTTCGGCTAATTGTTCTTGTGAAAGATTTTTTTCGTTTCTCATTGTCATTATTTTTTTACCTAAATCCATAGTTTCCTCCTTTCACAATAATTATAATATTCCTTATATTTTTTTCTACCAAATATATTTTACATTTATGAATTATTAGTATCAAATATATTTTACATAGTAAAATTATGGGTTATAATCTAGCTTTTTTCATTGAATATTTTAGTTTTTCTTTCTAGTAAAGAAAATTCCAATAAGTAACCCAATAAAAATAACTGGTGCTATTCTAATAAACATCCACTCAAAAGAATGTATAGCAACTCCTAAAACTGCTTTTTCTGGATCATTATAATTCCAATTTAAGTATGGACTATTTAATAAAATTAAAACCACAAAAATACCAACTATAATTAAACATAATGAGATTAACAACCAATGAATTATTTTTCTTCTCTCATTTTTTCTTTGTGATAGTTGTAAATTTATTACTTCTAATTTTTCAGAAATTGCTTTTAAATCATCTATTTTACTTTCAGTAACTTTTTCTCCAAGTAAAGTGCTTACAGTTGTGTCTAAAACCTCTGCCAATTTGATTAGCATTTCTGCATCTGGAACAGATAATCCTTGTTCCCATTTTGAAATCGTTTGTCTAACTACATTTAATTTTATAGCCAATTCTTCTTGTGAAAGTCCTTTTGATTTTCTCAATGTTTTAATATTTTCTTTTAACATTTTACAACAGCTCCTTTCTGCAATTATTATATAAAGAACTGTCCGTTGCTACAAGCAATGCATTTTAACATTTGAGATTTTTCCTTATAAATCAGTATTTAATTTTTCTTATAACTTGTAATTTATCTTTCATCTAAAGATTTTGAATTATCTCTATTTTTATGCTTTAATGGTAATCCTGTATTTTCAATATTTACTTCAATATCAGTAATTTTTTTACCTTCTGCTTCTTTATTTCTATCAACAACAAGTTCGTTAATCATATCAACATATTCTTGTGGATGATTTATGCTAAAATCTCCATGATAATAATTAGGCAAAATTAACAATCTACTACCATTTATCATCTGATGAATTTTATTTGCTGATTTTTTCATTATTGGTCTTTCTTTATCTCCAACAGCAACTACAACTTTTGCCTCTGCATTTTGTAAAGAATCTTTAATTTCATATTTTGAATTTGCTTCCATAAAAGCAATCATATCTTCCTTACTAATTTTACAAGTATCTCTATAATATTCACTAAATAAATCTTCTCTTATTTTTAAAGACTTAAATTGCATTTGTGAAAACCATTTTTTCGATATTAATCCATAACTCATAGAAAAAGTTGGTCTAATCATTTTATATGTTGCTTTCATAGGAATTGCTAATGCACTTTCAACAATAGCATAATCACAAATATCTTCTTTTCTTGATAAAATTTCTAAAAGAATTTGTCCTCCTAAAGATAATCCTCCTATGAAACTAATATGACCATTATAATTATTAGTTATATACTCTACAATTTCTTGTGCATTATCTTCTATACTTGTAAAACTTCTATCACTTTCCGAATGACCATCTAATATTGGAAGAATAATATGATAACTATTTTTTAGTTTTTCTGCTTCTTCTCTATAATTCCACCAAGAAAGACCACCACCATGTAATAGCATTATTGTATCTTTATTGTTGTCTCCGTATTCTTTAAAGTTCATTTATTATTCCTCCATTCCTAGCGATTTATTGTAATTTATCTTTCAAATGTCCTATTGTATCCAAGACATTCTCTAAATAATTTTCTGCCAATATATTTATGAAAACTAGGCTCTTTGTTTCTATAAAATTCATTCCAATAACTAAGCATTCTTGAATAACTTTTATTTATAATATTTTTATTTTCAAGACAAAATTCTTTTATATCATCATTATTTCTGATTTTTAATTTATCATATATAACTTCCAAAATTTCTACTATATATTCATCAGAAAGTTTAACAATAAAGGGTATTGCCCAATAGTCAAAATCAAGTTCTAACAACTCTTTTAAGTATTTTTCTCTAATATAACCATTGCAACTTCTGGTATAAATGCAATATAAGATTTCTTTTTGTATATCTGTTAAATTATCTATTTTAAAAAATTCTACATCAATAAAATACATTCTATATGGAATTTTTATTATGACATTATTTAAACAATAATCAATTACATTTTTAGAATAGCCAATACTCACGTTATTATAAGTTTCTTTTGGAATTATTTTTAAAACTTCTTGTAAATCATTATTCAATTCTTTTGGAAAAGCCTCATAAAACATAAGTATCATCTCACTTTCAAATTTTTAATAAAACGTTGAATCGATGTCTATACATTATTAATTATAAACCCAATCCTTTGGAACTTTTAACCAAAATCCTGGAACATAACATTCCTTATAATCTAAACTATTTTTCCATTCTGTAATTAAATAATTCAAAAATTCTTCATTATTTTTAAAAGTTATTACTTCTTCCATTTGGATTTCGCTGTACCAATCATTGCCATACTTATTTTTTGGTCCACCCATTCCACAAGGATTATGACCTTTTGTTACATTACACCACCAAGTAAATCCCATTATTTTTATTTCTAATTTTGATAATCCTTTAATAAATTTTTCAATACATTTTTTAGGGCAAATCAAATCTATATATCCATTTCCAACTGGTGTAATTTTACATTCTTTTATCAATTTATCCAATTTTTCTTTTTTATCCATTTTATTCTCCAATTTATTACTATTTTTTAACGAAATATATCTTTCTAGTTTTTACAACAAATGTATTATTATTACATACAAGACATTCTTTCATATCTTACCCCATACAACTACTAAATTGTAATTTATACAAAAAGTTTATTAAATATGTCCTTTATAAATACATCATCATTCATTTTATTCTCTAAATAAATATTAAAGTTATCTTTATTTATGCCATTTTCATTTATATTGCTATAATTAGGATATAGTTCTTGAACTTTTTCTCTTTTAATTGTGTAACTATTTCCTGTAAAATTATAGGTTACATATTGTAAATTATCTATTAAAGAAAATAATGCAACAGAATTATATACCAATGCTCTTTCTACATACATTTCATCATTTATATACCAATCTGTAATATGATAATCTATCGTTAAACCTAAGTTATTTGAGTCTATTTCAAACACATATCCATATTCAGAAAGTGGCAAATTACTTATTAAGTTTCCAGTATTACTATTATCTCCAACATATTTGTTTTGATATTTTAAAATATTATCTATACCGCTTTTATTTCTATTAAATGGTGTAATTGGCATAGTATCAAAATTATATTCTTTTTTCTCATCAATAACATAATATTCGTTTGTTGTATCTGCATTAATTCTATATACATTATAGAACAAACTATAATAGGCAATTTCTTTTGTTTCTCTAAATGTTGTTTCTATTTTATAGTTATAAATTGGTGGTCTATTATTTGTTTTTACCCCAAAATAATCAGCTATATAGAATATTCCAAATATTCCTATAAATAAGACAACTCCAATAACTACTTTTTGTATTTTCTTAAACTTTTTTAACTCTCTTACTAATCCCATTACAAATATAATAATACCTATAATAGAATATATAGAACACCAACTACTTTCTTTGTCAAAAATAGTTAATGCTGAAATACTTATAATTGCACCTAGAATCATCAATATAATAGATATTTTTTTATGCTCATTTTCAACTTTTTTGTTCGAATAATCTATTGTATTTATTATATTTTTCTCCATATTTTCAACTATTTTTTGTTCTTCTATTTTTTCACCAGATAATAATTCATTTAATGTTATGCCTAATTCCTCACTTAATGGTTTTAATAAAGATAAATCAGGCATATACTTTCCAGTTTCCCATCTTGAAACAGTTTTATTTGTTACTCCTAATTTTTCGGCTAATTGTTCCTGCGTTAATCCTTTATTTTTGCGATTCAAAGCGATAAATTTTCCTATTTTATCTAAATCCATTTTTATCTCCTCCTCACAAAAATCATACTATTTTTATTATAAAATTAACACCCCACAAACAGCGAATTCTTTATTTTTTTAATAACTTGTCTGCTTTATACATTTTTTAACTATAAATACAAATTACTCGTATAATGAACATGTAGTCCATTATACATTTTTTTATTCTTAAATCCATTGTATAATATCTACGTAGACACTGTGGATTAGTGCAAATTACTATCGCTTTGACGATTATATTAATAGACTCTAACCATAGATGTTTGTTTAATTGTTAATTAGTTAGATAACGCTTGACGTTTAATATTGAACGAGTTTACTTTCGACAAGCATTTAGTGGATCACATTGTCTAAATATTTTGTAAAGGAGTTTTTACTATGATTTATGTTGGAATCGATGTTGCAAAAGATAAACATGATTGTTTCGCTATGAATTCTGATGGCGAAATACTAATCGAAAAATTAACCATAACAAACAATTTAGTTGGTTTTGAACTCTCTACAATTCTTTAATGAATTTTTCTGATTCATTAGACAATATTAAAGTAGGGCTTGAAGCTACTGGTCATTACAGTAATAATATTCTAAACTTTCTGAACGAAAAAGGATTTAATATCTATCTTATTAATCCATTACAAACTAATCTTTATGTAAAAGGTCAAAGCCTTAGAAAGACTAAAACAGATAAGTTAGATGCTCACATCATTGCTACAATGCTTATTTCAGATAACTTAAAACCCTACATACCAGTATCATATCATATTTCTGAATTAAAGTCACTAACTAGACATAGATTTCGTTTAGTTAAAGAAAACTCTAAATTTAAAACTTCTCTTGTAAGACTAGTAGATATTATATTTCCAGAGTTTCCAAAAATTGTTTCATCTGTTGCTCAAAAGTCTAGCTTAGCTTTACTATATGAATTACCAACTGCTAAAAAGATAGCTGAATGTAACCTTAAACATTTAACACATCTTCTATCAGAAAATTCTAATCAAAAGTTTGATAGAGATAAAGCTATTGAAATTCGAGAATTAGCAAAAAAATCAATAGGATTAAATAGTAATTCTGTTTCATTTGAGCTAAAGCAAACTATTAGCATTATTCAATTTATACAAGGCCAACTTGATGATGTCGAGAAAAGAATAAAAGAAATTCTAAAGGAAATCAATTCTCCTATATTATCAATTCCTGGAATATCTTTTAAAACTGCTGGCTCAATTCTAGCTGAAATCGGAGATATTTCAAGGTTTGACTCTCCTGCTAAATTACTAGCTTTTGCTGGACTTGACCCATCAATGTATCAGTCTGGCAAATTCTTCTCTACTCATTCAGTAATGGTAAAACGTGGGTCAAAATATCTTCGTTTTGCTTTAATGACTGCTGCTAGAATGGTTTGTTTAAATGATGCTACCTTCAATGAGTTTAAAAATAAGAAAATGGCTGAAGGTAAGCATTATATGGTTACTATGGGACATGTTGCAAAGAAATTAGTTCGTGTAATTTATTATTTATTAAAAACAAATAATGTATATCAAGCTGATAAAGTGGCTTAATATCAATAATTACATAGTTTTTAAAAGCATTTTTCGGAATGCTTATTTGTCATGCAATAAAAAACTATCTTTTACCAATTATACTTTTTATGAATATTATTTTATAACTCCAAATGCAGGCACATTAATAGTAATTGCTTCAAAATCTCCTTCAGCAGAGTAAGTAGTATCTTTATCCAAATACAATACATCTCCACTTTCACAATGAATTTTTTCATTATCTATTATAAAATCAACATCTGCACTAATAAAGTAATAAACTCTTTCATTTGCTGTTATACTAGAATCCAATTTTCCGTTTAATCTAGTAATCGCTAAACTTACATTTTCTGTTGTTTCTTTTGTCAAATAATTATCTGCTGAATGTACTTCACTAATGTCCCTTGTTATTTTTTCATTTTTCGATATTTTTTTATACATATTTTCCCTCCAAATTATTTATTATCTATTTACTATAAAAATATTTTAATTTTTTTCTTAAAATCTCTTGACATTCATATAGTTAGTCTATTTGCATTACTTATTATAAAAATAATTGTTATCTTTTAAATAATTTATATTATCTTTAATCCAACTATTATTAGCAACTATTTTATTTATTTTCATTTCTATTTTCATAGATTGCGTTTCAATTACCATTTCATTTTCTAACAATCCATTTTTCATTTTAAAATTTGATATTTCGCTCCATGAAATAAATAAATTATCAGCTATATTCCAATCGCCTTGAATAGGAAAGAAATTAATTCCCTCCTTACTAAATCCAAATAAATATGATGTTGCCTGTTCAAATGCCAATATATTTACAACCCCTGTTGGCAAAACCCATTTTATTTTTGACTTTGTATGTCCACATAGAATATTGTTATCATAGGTATAATTGTATTTTTCTAACTCACTTTTTACTTTTTCTAAACTTAACATACTTTTACCTCCAAAAATACTACTTTTTAATAACCTTTATTTATATTTTCATTATCTAGTAAAATCAAAATATCTTTAATTTCATCTAAAATTACTATTCTATTTACACCTAATGTTTTATTATTAAATGGATTTTCATAATCGTACTCAAATCCTATACTATATTTTGCACTATTTGTTGTTATGTCTATACTAAATCTATAAGTGGTTCTGTGTTTGCCATTATCCCAATGTGTTTCTGAACCATTTGATTGTGATTTAAAATCTGTAATGTTTTCATTTGAAATCTCTATTAGTTTGTTTATTCCTTCATCTAAATTTTGAACATTATTTATCATATCTATTGAAAAAATATTTTTTATAGTTTCATAATCTTCTGTTTCTATTTTATTCATTATATCGTTGCAGATAACTTCTATTTTTTTATCATCTGACATAAATAGTTGTTCAATAGGGTTGTTTGACAAAATCATTTTACCATCTTCTTGTCTTATATTTATACTCTTATCATTATTTATATCTATTTCATTAAAATTCTTTATCAAATTATTTATTGCAAAGAAATCTATAATTACAAATAATATGGTAATAATCAATAATATAATAAATGTCTTTTTAAATTTCTTTTTTATAGCTCTTATTATTCCAAATACTATTGTAAGTATAATTAATATAATACTTATTAAACTAACAACAACTGTTAATATTCCTGATATTCCAAATGTTATTAAATCCATGATAAAAACACCCCTATATTTTAAAGTTCTAAACTATCTATTATTTTTACTATATCATCATAATCTGGCACATTTTCTTTGACTTTACTATAATCTTTTTCAAAATTTCTTAGTTCTTCTCTACCTGATTTATCTACTCCATATCCAACGTTTGTTCTTATATCTAAATCTGTTCCATAGTCTAATAATAGCTGTAATGTTTCTGCTGCCTTATCATTATCATAAAATTTTAAAGCAAGTAATCCATTTTTATTCATATCAGATTCTTGATAATTTGGATCAGCACCATTTTCGAGTAATAACTTTGTTGCACCATAATATCCACATTCTGTTGTATAAGTAAGTGGTGTATTAACTCCCTGTGGTTCTTCAAATATTTGCACATCTGGATTTGCCCCATTTTTTAATAACAATTCTAATATACTCCATTCATCTTTTTCTTTGTTTTCATCTGGATTATATTTTATTGCATAATATATAGCTTTTGTTGTTTCGTTAGGATTCCA
>CASFHP010000001.1 GCA_949294555.1 uncultured Eubacteriales bacterium | reverse complement strand
TTTTTCTTATTTACAAAATTTTTTAAAAAAATTATTCGTTTTTTTGTGTTAAGTTTTGATTACAACTATATTACAAGTTATTTAGCTGTGAATAGTAACTGTGAAGTTGCAATTTTAAAATAAAAACCTTCTAAAGTAACTTGCCAAAACACAAGGTAGCTTAAAATAAAGCTACCTATATTTATACATAATTTTATTTTTTTCCATACAATCTTTCCAATACAATAATAAACATTGCATGGCTCCAGCCAAGTCCAATAACCCATGTTGGTTTTAAAGTATTGTTATCAATTTGTTCTCCTAAGAAATCATGTTTTCCTGCTGTCTTTACGACAAAGTCAAATGTTTCTTTTGCTTTTTGTTTTTCTCCTGCATCTAAATAATATAAAGTCATCCACAAATTAGCTATTGGCCATGGGTTTCCATTCATATAATGGTCTTGCTCAAATCTTTGGTATCCACCTGTATATGTTCTAATGCTTAAGTTTATTTTTTCAATTGTATTAAGAACTTTTCTTTCTTTTGGTCCAAACATATGGAATGGCTCTACTGCTCCTAACATACTGATATCCATTTTTTTGTCTTCTATATTTCTTAAGTAAGAATTGGTTTCTTTTTCATACATATTTTCATTGATGAATTTTTTGATTTCTGTTTGTAGGTATTGTAGTTCTTTTTCTGATTTTGATATTTTTTCTTCTTTTAATCTGTTATTGTCAAATTCAGAAACATTTTTATCTAATATTCTATACATTTTCATAATACATTCAAATGCTGAATAGATACTTGCTAAGGAATATAAGTGTATTCCTTCATGCATTTCCCATATATCATAACTAATATGTATCATATCTTTACTAGCATAAAAACTTTTTTCAATTTCTTCTTTTACAATATCTCCGCTTTGGTCTTTTATTTTTAACCATTGATATGTATATTTTTTTAAGAAATCAACGGCTTTTTCACACATTTTCAAATTATCTTTTAAGAATTTCTCTGATTTTGTATATTGATAATGTTCATAGACTCCATATACCACACTTGCTGTTTCATCTATTTGATATCCCCAGCAAGGTGCTAGTTTTCCATCTGTAAAAAATCTTTGCTCCCACATTCCATTTTTGCTTTGTGTTATTTTGCAGAAGTTTTTATAAAATTTCTCTGTTTCTTTTTGCATGTTTAAAATATCCATTGCCTTTGTAATAAATACAGCATCTCTTGGCCAACAATATGCATACCTTCCACACTTCGTAAAATATTCATCCACTTCTGGAGAAGCAATGATACCTCCTGTTTCTTGATTGGTTAACAAAGGAAATAATAAAATGGTTCTTTTATATATTTCAAAAATTCTTTCTTCATAACTATTTTGTGGTTCTTTTAATTCCAAACCATTATGTGCTTTTACATATTTTCTCCAATAACTTCTGGTTTGCACACATTCTTTATTTAAGTCTTTTCTTGTAATTCTATCAATTTCATCTTCTATTTCAGATACATTTTTGTTGTCATCTACCATCATACAAATTTCTATTATTTTCTTTTCATTTGGATGAATTACTCCTATTTCAAAACTAATACTTGAATCTTTTGACATTCCAATATAATCTTTATCATAAATTTCTGTTCTTTTTATTGTTTCTTTACTACCATGAATTTGATGTTTATGGACTTTATAATCCTTGGCAAATGTAGAAACTACAAAATCATGGGCATATTGATACATACCATTGTCTATCACTTTACAACTAACATGGTTATTTTCACTAGATAATAATTCTGCATGTATAAAGAATTCAATATCTAAATCGATTTTACCTTCATTTATAAATGTATATCTTTTTAATAGTACATTATCTTCTCTTATTAATGCACAATCTGTTTGAAGCATGGTTAAATTAAAATACGTATTGGTTATTTCTGTATTTAAAACATTGGTATCTGTATCATAATATTGTTTATATACATTATTAATATCATCATGCAAATAAATCAAATCAGAATTATTGACTTTTATCCCTGTATGAAAAAAATTGATAAATTGTCTATTATCTTTTGAAGGAAAATATAATCTTTGCAATTCTCCTTTTGCAGTATATGTTGCAAGCATTTTTTTATTTCCAATAATTGCTTCATTCAAATATTTATTTTCCATTTTTATTTTCTCCTTTTATCAATTATTTGTAACTTTCAAATTATTTTCCAACATATAAATTCATTTGGAAAAGAATTAAATTTTGGCAATGCTGAGCTTGTTAAGGCTTTGCCTGTTACAAGGTCAGTATGCATAGCTGAAAAATTTTATTTAAAAGGCAAGGGAGCGTATGTGTATACGTGACCGCGTTTTAAATAGAATTTGACGTAGCCAAAATTGTAATTATTTTTCAAATGCTACCCTTCAATGACATTTAGTATCTGCCTCTCCAAATCCTTAATCTTCTCATTAATTCTAAAGATATCCTCATCTCTTAAAGTTTCATCTTGTAAATCTTCATGTACACAAACTTCCATATCTTTCAATTCATCTTTCAATTTTCCTAATCTTTGTAAGATTTCTGATTTCATTGTTGGATTTACTTTTCTTTCTATCTTATGTGTCATCACAATTTCATCATTTAATTCATATGTTTCTCCAAATTCAGGAATGGTCACACCAATATTGGTTTCTGTTTCAATTTTATTTGCTAATATATCTTGTGATTCTGGTTCTCCATGTACTAAAAAGATATGTTTTGGCTTCTTAATATACGAATAAATCGTATTCATTAATAATTCTTGGTCAGCATGTCCAGAATATCCTTCTATATATTCTATTCTTGCATTTACTGCAATTTCTTCTCCAAATATTTTAACAGTTTTAGCACCATTGACAATACTATATCCCAATGTTCCTGGTGCTTGATATCCTACAAATAAGATTGTGCTTTTTGGATTCCATAGATTATGTTTTAAATGATGTTTTATTCTTCCTACTTCACACATACCACTTGCAGATATAATAATACTTGGCATTGGGTCTTCATTTAATGCTTTTGATTCATCTGCTGTTCTTGTAAATTTTAAACCTGGAAATTCTAAAGGATTATCTCCTCTCATAATTTCTTCTTTTGTTTCTTCATCAAATAATTCTGTATTTTCTCTAAATACTTCTGTTGCGGATATAGCAAGTGGGCTATCGACATATACTGGTACTTTCATCAATGTTTTATATTTTCTTCTAAATTCTTCATCATCACCATATTCATCTTTTAATTTATTGATTTCATATAGAATTTCTTGTGTTCTTCCTACTGCAAATGATGGAATAACAACTGTACCTCCATTATCCAATGTTTCTGATACCACATCAAGGAATATTTGTGCTTTTTCATCATTTCTCATATGTAATCTGCTTCCATATGTTGATTCCATAACAAGAAAATCTGTATCTTCTATCATAGTTGGTGGACTTAATAATGGTATATCATTATTTCCAATATCTCCTGTAAAGACTGTTTTTGTTTCCTGTTCTCCTTCTTTTACCCATACTTCTATAATGCTTGACCCCAACATATGTCCTGCGTCATTAAATCTTACATGAATTTCTGGTGTGATTTCTATAATTTGATCATATTGAACTGGCTCAAAAATTTCCAAACATCTTGCTGCATCTTCTGCTGTATAGATTGGGTCTATTGGGTCTTCCCCTTTTCTTTTCCTTTTTTTATTTTTCCATTCTGCTTCTGTTTCTTGAATATGTCCACTATCTGGTAACATTAAGGCACATAAGTCACAAGTTGCTTTGTGTGCATATACTTTGTTTCGAAATCCTTCATTATATAATTTAGGGATCCTTCCAGAATGGTCTATGTGTGCATGTGTTAATAGCATAAAGTCAATTTCTGATGGACTAAATTCAAAATCTTGACTATTTTCCATTTCTTGTTCTGCTTTTCCTTGCCACATTCCACAGTCTACTAAAAATTTTTTTCCTGCTCCTTCTACTAAAAAATTGGAACCTGTTACTGTTCTAGCTGCTCCTAAAAATGTAATTTTCATATAAACCTCCATTATTCAAATATTTTTATCTTTTTGTTTAGTTTGATTTCCAGATCTTTTTTATTTATGTTTCCAAAATTTTCGAGTTCTATCTTTTCCTCAAATACATCCTCATCAAATAATTGTACATAAAATTTGTCTTTTTCTTTTGTTAGTTTTATATAAATATCTTCTAATGAAATAATTCGTGTATCAAATATGTTTTTTAATATTCCATCTGTAATCTCTTTATTTTTTGAAAGTTCAATAAATATTTTTAATGCTTGTGCTTTGTCCAATAATGCTTTTCTTGTTTCTGTTATTTCTTTTTGTATTTCCTTAATTTCATTTATATTGTTATTTTGATCAAATGGTAATGTCATATAATAACGAAATTCGTATAGCATATCTATAATTTCAGATTTATTTTCAATCTGCTTTATTTTCACTTTATAACAGCGTAAAACAATTTTTTGTAATTTTATCATTTCTTTTTCGATTTCTTTAACTAGATCTTTGATTTCTACTAATTTTAAATATTCATACTTTTCTTCCAATTCTTTTTTATATGCAATAAAATTTTTGGGATTAAGCAATCCATTTAATTTTTCAATTTCGTTTAATTTTTCTTCTCTTTCTTGAATCATTTGTTTTGATAAAATTCTAACACTAAAAATTTTTTTCTTTAATGGCAATTTTTCATTTCTCTTTATATATTCTTTTTGTAACATGTCTTTATTATTGATTGTTTCATCTATTAGTTTAATTTCTTTTGTTAAATCTCTTTTCTGTTTGGTAAGCATTTCAATAAATTTTTCTTTATCATCTATTTTACTTAATTTTTCTTCTATTTCCGCTTTTTCTTTTTCTAATATTCTCTTTTCATTTGGATTATATTTTAATTCTAATAAAACAGATAATATCTCTATTACTTTTAAAATATCTTTTTGATTTTTTACGCCATATGCTTCTTCTAGTCTATTTTTTAATACTTCCATATAGTCTATAATAAATTCTCTATTATTTATCCACTTTTCTAAAAAATCATATCCTAATACTATTCTTAGATTTTGATAAATCAAATTATAATCTATACTTTCTATTTCATTTCTAATGGTTGTCCATGAATATCCATTAAAATCTCTTAAAGGTTCTACCGTATCAATATTGTTTCCAATATTAATTGTATTTGATAATGTTTTATAGATAATTGGATAGTTATCTTTTATAATTTCATCATGTTTACTAATTTTAGCAATACAATATAGTAATTTTCTTTCTATTGGATAGCAAATAATTCTTTTGGTATCTTTTTCCACCAAAAATGATTTGTTACCTAATATTTCACTTTCTTTGGAATGAATTTTACATATCGTAATATTGTCACAATTTTCTTCTATCATCTTTATGAAATCTTGTATATATTTTTCTTTTGTTTTTACATGTCGTTTTACTTTTTCATAGTCTTTATAAGAGGCCTCTATTTTATATAGTATACTTAGGAGAAGATTTTTTGCACTTTCATCAAAGGCTTTTTTTTCTAATATCATTTCAAGTTCGTTGTTATAATCTTTTTTTACGATTTTATCTAAAAGCTTCTCTTTTTTCTTTGGCATATTCTTCTCCTTTCACACATATTTTCAATTTTTTATGCTTCTTGTTTTGCTTCTTCTTTCCCCATTTTTAATTCATTTAATTTTTCCAATGTCATTAATACTTCTCTTGGTTTACTTCCTTGATAGCCAGAAATAACGCCTCTTTCTTCCATTTGGTCAATAATTCTTCCTGCTCTCGCATATCCTACCTTAAATCTTCTTTGAATAAATGAAGTTGAAGCTTGTCCTGTTTCTACAACTGTTTGAATTGCGTCCATTAAAAATGGATCTGTATCATCATCTGTTGCTTGTTCTTGTGCTAATTCTTTATCTGTTTTATTATTATTTTCTATACTTTCTAAGATGTCTTCACTATATGTTGCTGTTCCATTTGATTTCACAAAGTCAACAATTTTTTCGACTTCTTCATCTGATACAAATGTTCCTTGTACTCTTGATGGTTTTGGTGCACCTGATGGGAAGAATAACATATCTCCCTTTCCTAGCAATTTTTCTGCACCAACTGTGTCTAGAATCGTTCTAGAGTCTACTTGTGAAGATACTGCAAATGCAATTCTTGATGGAATATTGGCTTTGATTAATCCTGTGATAACATCTACAGATGGTCTTTGTGTTGCAATTACTAGGTGCATTCCAGCTGCTCTTGCTTTTTGTGCTAGTCTACAAATTGCTTCTTCTACATCTTTTGCGGCTACCATCATTAAGTCTGCTAACTCATCAACTATAATCACAATTTGAGGAAGTTTTCCGATTCCGCCTTCTTTTTCGATTGCTTTATTATATCCTTTTAAATCTCTTACTCCTTTACTAGCAAATTTGTTATATCGATCATCCATTTCCTGAACTGCCCATGCCAAAGCACCTGCTGCCTTTTTAGGGTCTGTTACAACAGGAATTAATAGATGTGGTATACCATTATATACAGATAGTTCAACAACTTTTGGGTCTACCATTACTAATTTTACTTCACTTGGTTTTGCATTATATATGATACTCGTTATTATTGTGTTGATACACACACTCTTACCTGAACCTGTGCTTCCTGCGATTAATACATGTGGCATTTTTGCAATATCTGCCAATTGTGGATTTCCTGCTACATCTTTTCCTAAAGCAATGGTTAGTTTTGATTTATTTTCTTGGAATTCTTTGCTTTCTAAGATTTCTCTTAAGTGAACGGTTTCTTTTTCTTTATTTGGTACTTCTATACCAACAGCTTGTTTTCCTGGAATTGGTGCTTCAATTCTTATGGTTTCTGCTGCTAAATTCAAAGCAATATCATCTGCTAAATTGGCAATTTTGCTAACCCTTACCCCTTCAGCTGGCTTTAATTCATATCTTGTAATGGCAGGTCCTACTGAAACATTTTCTACTTTTGCAGATACACCAAAACTATATAGTGTTTTTTGTAATTTGGTTGCAGTATCTGTCAATAGCTTTGCTCCGCCTTTTAACGCCTTTGCTTTTGCTTTACTTAATAATTCTAGTGGTGGATATTCATAATGTTCATCTTCTACTACCATTGCATGTTCTAATTGAAGTACTTCTTTTTTCTTATCTTCTTTCTTTTCTTCTTCTTGTTTAAACAAATTGTTTTCAATGACATCTGGTTGCATTTCTTTTTTGCTATTTTTTGTTAATGGCTCTAAATCATCATTTGAATGGTCATATTTTTTTAGTCCTCTTGGACTTTCTGATTCTTCTAATATTCTACCACCAAAATTAATTTTTATTTGATTATTCATTAAGTCTTTTTCTTTCTCAGCTTTGGCATTGGCAATCTTTTCTGCTTTTATTCTTGCTCTTTCTTCCATACGCTCTTCACGTTCTCTTTTTCGTCTTTCTGCTGCTGTTTCTTTTATTTCTTGTTTATTTCTTTCTTCTTTTTCCTCTAGCCTTTCTTCTCGTTTATCTTCCATCTTTTCTACAAACATATTGATTAAATCAGATGCATTAATTCCAAATGTAAATACCAAAAATACCACAGCAACCCCAATGCAAAGTATAACTGCACCAATATCTCCTAGTAGTTTCGCAAGTGGAACAGCTGCCACTGCTCCTATAGCTCCTCCGCCCTTGCTTTGTTCTCCTAACGTATAGGCGTCTTTTACAACTTCTGATAATTCCTTATTTGATTGCAATTCTCCACTAGAAATTTGAAATACACTAAATAGCACACATAAGCTCACAATAAAAATAGCATATTGTAGTAATTTCGATGTAATGGTATCTCTTCCATCTGTTGCCAATTTTATGCCAATTGCAAATCCACCAATAGGAAGAATGTATTGCATGATTCCAAACATTCCTCCTAATATTTCATTTAATTTAATTCCAACAACACCAGATTTTGTATATATTAAAACAGCTAGTAAAATGCTTAGCATGATGATAACAACAACTGCTAAATCTAATTTAGAGGCTGTTTTTTTGCTTTTTTTATATCTTCTCTTTTTTGCCATTTCTACCATCCCTTCTCATAAAGCAATTTTTCTGTGCAATTTAATCTTTATTAATTAAAAGAAAATATAATTTTCTTTTAATTAATAAAGTCAGAAATCAAAAGTCACAGTTTTTTTGACTTCTGAATCTGACTTCTGATTACTATTTTAATTCTTTTCTACTATTTTGAATTGTTTTAATGGTATCTTGCAATGAAATTTCCATTAAATTCAATGCTTCTGTCATATTTGTTTCTAGTTTTTCTAATGTTTCTTTCATAACATCTTCTGTATTTCCTAATAAGCTGTCTGCATATTCTTTTGTACCTTTTGATATTTCTCTTGACATTTCATTTGCTGTTTCAATAATTTCTGTTTTTTGATCATATGCTTTTCTTGTAATTTCGTGTTCATCTATCATAGCAATAATTCTATTTTCTGCTTCTTTTACTATTCCGTCTGCTTCTTTTTGAGCTTCTACCAATATTCTTTGTCTTTCTTCTTTTATCCATTTAGCTTGTTTTAATTCATCTGGCAATTTTAAACGAATTTCTTTTATTAAATCTAACATTTCTTCTTTATCAATAACACTTTTAGAAGAAAAAGGTAAATTCCTACTTTTTTCTAACAAATCCTCTAATGTTTCTAATAATGTAAATATTTCCATGGTTTTGCCCCTTTCTACTTGTTATATTCCTGTTAAGAATATAAGATATGCTCTCCCATATTTTCGAATATCCTGAATTTCACATTTCATCATTTCTAATGCTTTTATCATTGTTTCTTGATTATCTGTTTCTATAATAATCATTCCATCTTGATTTATACAATCTTTTTCTAAAATAATTTTCACTGCTTCTATTGCAAAGTTTGATTGATATGGTGGATCTAAATATATAATATCCATTTTTTCATTTATTTTATTTTTTAAAACGGTTCTAAAGTCTAAGTTATATAATTCTACATATTGTTCAAAATGTGTCTTTTGTATATTTTTGTTAATAATTTCACAGGCTTCTTTTGTTTTATCACAGAGTATAGCCTTCTTTGCACCTCGGCTGACTGCTTCTAATCCGATTGCACCACTTCCAGAAAATAAATCCAAAAAAGTTGCGTCTTGTACTTTGTTTTGAATAATATTAAATAGTGATTCTTTTACTCTATCTAAAGTGGGTCTCGTATTTTCGCCTTCTAATGTATATAATTTTGTTCCTCTTGCTTTTCCAGCTATAATCCTCATATTTTAACCTTTCTATACTATTATCATTTTAAACCTTTTTCCATTAAAGTCAATACTATTCATAGAATTGTAATATACATTTAACAGTTCTGTAACATATTTCCCATTTTGTAATATTTTTCTTTCAAATCCTTCTTTTTCCTTTGTATTTCTTTTTCTTTCAATCTATTTCAGGTTTTTGTTTCTTTTTTTATAATACAAAAAGACTATCCTTTATAAGATAGTCTTTTGTAAAATATATTTTTAATCATCTTTATTAACATCTTTTAATAATTCTAATTGAGAAATCAACAAAGATTCCATTTTTGCTTTATATATATCAAATTGTTTTTTTACATCATCTAATTCTTTTGTTTTTAATGTGATTTGATTTTCTAAATCATCTGCTTGTTGTTTTGCTGAACTTTTTGCGTCATTAATAATTTGATCTGCTTGTTGTTTTGCAACATTTTTTATATCTTCTGCCGTTGTTTGTGCCATAATTAATGTATCTTGTAATGTTTTTTCTATTGTTTTATAATGTTCTAGACTTTTATTTAATTCTTCAACTTTTGTTCTTAATTCCGTAATTTCTTTATAATTTTTACCATAATCAGCTGTTAAGTCATCTAAAAAATCATCTACTTCTTCAACATTATATCCATTCATCATCTGTTTAGAGAATTTTTTATTTTCAATATCTAATGGTGTAATCATATTTCCTCCTTATAAATAGGCACAAAGACCCCTTGATATTTCCCTACTAGTTGACTCCGTTATTTTTTAGCCATGAAACGGATAATTTACTTTTAATTTCTTCTCTAGCCATTTCATTTG
Organism: uncultured Eubacteriales bacterium; assembly: GCA_949294555.1. Classification (GTDB taxonomy): domain Bacteria; phylum Bacillota; class Clostridia; order TANB77; family CAG-508; genus CAG-269. The sequence continues at coordinate 84,327 of CASFHP010000001.1, read as the reverse complement.
TAATTTCATAATTTGATGGTGCCACTAAGAAAATAGAATTTGATACTTTTTGAATATATCCATCTAATGCATATACCCCACCACTAATAAAGTCAACAATTCTTCTTGCGACATCTTTATTTACATATTCTAAATTTACAATAACAGATTTTCTTTCTTTTAAGAAACTGCAAATCTCATCTGATTGTTCAAATGTTGTTGGTTGTGATATAACCATTTTTATTGCATTTGGTTGTCCTTGTTGCATGTTTACAACTTTATTATTTTTTCTATTAAATACTTTTTTCTCTTCTTCTTCCTCTTGTTCATTATCATAATCATAGATGTCCTCATCTTCATATTCATCTGGTTCAGCTGAGTCCATTCCAAATAGTCCCCAAACTTTATCCATTAATGCTCCTGACATAAAAAAACCTCCTAAAACATTTCATTTGTATTCATTTGTACTAAGTATCTACTTTTTTTTCGATATTGTCAATAGTTTTACAAAATGTAATATTATTTTAATATTTCTGTAACATTTTTGTAATATTTATTTATTTTAATATCTCATCATTAAATCATGAATTTGGTTGAAAAAGAATTAAATTTTTCAACCATCAACTTTGCTTAAATCAGGATTCAATATAACCTCATCATACAAATTAATCTTTTTATAAGACATAATCTCTTCACTTGTAAACCCTAACTCTTGTAATTCCTCTGTATCGTAGGCTTCCACAATAGAATATTTTTCTCCTTCTCTTTTTACTTTTACTAAAATTTTATTCAAATAGCCAGCTCTATTTCGTACAACATATGCCAAATCATCTTCTTTTACAATTGCCTGATTTGGTATTTTTAAACCTGTTTCACTCCACCAAATCAAATCAAAAGAAATTTTTCTATAATTGATTAGTTCTTCAACACCTTTTTCAATTCTTAAAACCAATACCATATCGCCACTATCTTCTTGTAATGTATATATGATTTCTGCTGAAACCTCTTCTCCACTTGGCAATCGAACATTGACACTGTCATTCACTTTAGCATTTTTTGCTTCTTCTGTGTTACTGATAGTTGCTATATAACAATATGTATTATCAACAATTTTTCCACATTCTTCACTTGTTGGAATTGTTTTTCCCGTTTGCAAATCAAGTTGTTCTAGATATTCTTTACTTAATGTAGATAAACATTCTTCTGTTGGTTTCAATACTTCTTCTAATCCATCTACTTTATATGAAACCACACCACTTTTACTAGAATTTATATATTCTGCTCCAGAATTTAACTCGCTTTCATAGTTTCTTCTTTCTTCAATTAACTCTTTCAAATATGAACCTTGTGGACTTAAGTCTCCTGCAATATTTGCTTTTTTTGTAATTAATTCATTAATTTCTTTTTTATATTCTTCTAGTTTTGTTGTATCATTAATACTACTAATTTCTAATAGTTTCTCATCTATTTGTGTTTCCAAAGATCTTATATCTGCAGCAGGAATTACATTTGTTTCACTTGCCATCGCTTCTTGGATTTTTGTATCCAATTCTGCTATTTTTTCTTTTAGCGTATCTTCATTTCTTGTATAATAACGAAACACCGCTTCATTTACAGCAACTTTTTCTCCTTCTGCTTTGATTTTTTCCATACCATTTTTATAATTTTCGCCTTGAATAACAACTTCATCCCTTATAATATAACCAATGTCTGTTTCTTCTGAATATAGCGTTCCTTCCTCTAAAGTAAAAATATCTGTTGGTTGCTTTACTAATAAATATATGGTATAAATCAGATACAGTACAACTAAAAATATAACAAAATAAATAATCATTTTTTTATTGAATTGTCGTTTTCTTTTGGTTATCTTCGGTTCATTCTGATTTTTTTCTAAATCTTCATTTTTTAGTTCTTCCATTTTTTCACCTTCCTTTTATAAGGTTGATTTTTTCTATTGTATAGCATTTAACTGGTCTTCTATTAAATATCCTGTTACAATTCACAGCTTATAGACGAGTATTAATAAGAATGTTGATATATAAATATTTTTTGAACGGGAATGGAGGGGAGCCGAGAATTTGAAAAAAATATTTATATATCAACATTCTATAAAATAATTTTTTAACTGTGAATTGTAACAATATCCTCTTTTCTCACTCTTAAATTTTCTATAATTCTATTGATATTTTGAGCTATCCCTTCTTCTGCATCTAGCCAAACTGTTTGTTTATTTTTTCTAAACCAAGTTAATTGTCTTTTTGCATATCTCCTTGTTTCCATTTTTATTTTTTCAATCATTTCCTCTTTGGTTAAATTTCCTTTTAGATAATCTACCACTTCTTTATATCCCAATCCTTGCATAGCTGTTGGAAATGTGTCATATTTTTTTAAAATCTGTTTTACCTCTTCAATTAGTCCTTGTTCTATCATGATATCTACTCTTTTGTTGATTCTTTCATACAATTTTTGTCTATCCCAATCTAATGCAAAGACATTGTAATCATATTCTACTTCTTTTTTCCTAGATTCTATTTCTTGCTCTGTTTTTGTTTTTCCTGTTGCATGATATATTTCTAATATGCGCAATATTCTTTTTTTATCTGTCGGACTTATTTTTTTTACTGCTTCTTCATCAATTGCTTTTGCTTTTTCGTATAAAACCTCTAGCCCTTTTTCTTCAACTTCCTTTTCTAATTGATTTCTGTAATCTTCATCAAATTCTATATCCTGATATTCAATTTCATATATCAAACTATCTAAATATAGTCCTGTACCGCCGACAATTATTGGCATTTTTCCTTTTTCAATAATTTCTTTTATGGCTTTTTTGGCATCTTTTTTGTAATCTGCTACACTATATCGTTGTTCTGGAGATACATGTCCTATCAAGTAATGTTTAATTCCTTGCATTTCTTCAATTGTTGGCTTTGCCGTTCCTATATCCATATCTTTATAGATTTGCATAGAATCACAAGACACAATTTCTCCATTTATTTTTTTTGCTAGTTCAATTGATAATGCCGTTTTTCCTGATGCGGTTGGACCACATATTACAATTACTTTATGTTTCTGCATTTTGCACCTCATTATATATATTCATAATTCCTTCTTGTGTACTTTCTATATATCCTTTTTCTATAAATATACATACTACAAATATAACAAGTATGATTATTATCCTTTTCTTTGCTTGTGTATTCTCAATTTCTTCTTCTAGTATTTTATCTAAAACATTTGCTATCAATGGTAAAAATATTAATGCATTTAGTCCTGTAAAAACCCATGTAAGTGTATTAGATACTGTTTTTTGAATTTCTTCACTTGGATATGTAATATCTGGATTTGAAAGATTATATAACAACATTGTTACTAAATAAGTTATTAGTAATCCTATTATGATAAACGCCACTTTTCTTGGCTTTTCTATATTTCCTAAATTATGCCATGTCCATACAATGCTTATTACAAATATTAAAATCACACCAATTATGATTAAAGTCATCCTGTTTCTCCTTATTTTCTATTTTATTTCTTCACATCTATGTATAGAAAATTTCTCACTTTCTAGCAAATTTTCTTTCTATATCATATTTTGTCATTTTGATAGCTGTTGGTCTACCATGAGGACAAGTAAATGGATTTGGTAAAGATAACAATTTATCCATCAAACTTTCTACCTCTTTTTCATCTAACGCCATATTGGCTTTTACTGCTGCTTTACAAGCAACTGTTGCAATAAATTTTTCTTCTTTTTCTTGTTTTGCTGTTCTTGCCACTGTATTGATTTCATCTAATGTTTCTAAGAATAATTCTTTTGTATCTAAGTCAATACAAACGGTTGGAACACCTGTTAATTTAATGGTGTTTTCTCCAAATTCTTCTAGGGTAAATCCTGCTTTTCTAAACATATCCATATTGTCTTTGGCAATATCCATTTCTTTATGTGTTAATGTGATAACATCTGGCAATAATAATAGTTGAGAATCTTTACTAGAATCACTATAATAATTTTCTTTTACTTTTTCATACATAATTCTTTCATGTGCTGCATGCTGATCTAAAATGTACATTTCTTGTCCAATTTCAATAATGATATAGGTTTTAAATACAATTCCAATAAATTTATATGTTGGTTTTTGATATTCTTCTATGCCTTCAAAAACAGATACATTATCTTTTAAGATATCAATATCTTTTTCTTCTTTCTTTTCTTCTGGTTTAACTTCTTCCTCATCTTGTATTGGTAATCTACCAAATAACTTTGCATACATTTCATTGAAATCATCTGAAACCACCTTTGGATTGTCATTCAATTGTTCCATTTTTTCTTTGATTTCTTTGAATTCTTGTTTGATTTCTGGATTTTCTATATTTTCAATAATTTCATTTGTGTTATCCACTGTTTGGTCACTTATTGTGGATTCTTGTTCTTGCTTTTCGCTTCCTTCAGCTGTTTCCTTTTGCAAATTTGTATTATCAAGTATTGCCTCTTTATCTGCCATAGGATTTTCTTGTTGTTCATCTTTTTGATTGTCACTATTTTGTTCATTTTTTATTTCTTCATGAGAAAATTCTTCTACTGTTGGCAATTCATTTTCTTGTGCTTTGTCATTTTGTTTTTCTTCTTGATTTTCCAAGTTAGATGTTTCTGTTTCATTATTATCTGCAGTACTTGTTACAACATATTCTTCCTTTTCTTCTTTTAGGGTCTCTACAGTAGATGTAGGCATTTTTAAATTTTTTTCTTTAATTTCTTTTTCTAAATTTTCCTTCATTTGTTTCAATTTAGCTAATATATCAGATGTGTCAATTGGTTCGCCAACATTTATTTTCGTATTTTCTACTGTATCTACTTTATTTTCTAAGTGGTTCTTCGCACGAAATACTTCTTCTATAATATTAGAACTACCTTGGTGTTCCGTATCTTCTGCTACATTTGTTTTTATTTTACTTTCTTCATTAGTATAGTTTTCGATTTGCCTTTCATTTTGTTTTCTAAAAGCAAATAGTCCACCAACATCTTCTCTTTGTTGTTTTTCTTCTTTTAGTTTTTTTAGTCTTTCCTCAAAACTTAATTCTCTTGCAGTCTCCATTTTTTCTTCATGTAAAGCTTTTTCAGAATTTGCTACTAATTCTGTTTTTAATAAAGTATCTTTTATCGCATGATAAATTGCTTGAAACACTTTGTTTTCTTCTTCAAATCGAACTTCTAATTTTGCTGGATGTACATTGACATCCACTTTTGCTGGATTCATTTCAATATTTAAAATAACAAACCCAAATTTTCCAATAGGAATTAATCCTTTATATGCTTGTTCTGTCGCAGCTGTTAAAGTTTTATCTTTTATGTATCGTTTGTTAACAAAAAATAATTGGTTGGAACGATTAGAACGTGCAATCTCAGGTTTTCCTACCACACCTTGAATATGGATATCTTCATAATTATATGAAACTTCCATTGCACCATTTGCAACATCTTTTCCATAAATGCTATATATAACACTTTTAATGTCACCACTACCATTTGTTTGAATAACTGTTTTTCCTGTATTGATCAATTTGATAGCAATATTTGGATTCACTAACGCAATTCTTGTGATAACATCTTCAATATACCCTGATTCTGTATAATCTTTTTTCAAAAACTTATATCTAACTGGCGTATTAAAAAATAAATTTCTAACAATAATGGTTGTTCCTGTTTTACAACCTGCCTCTTCTTTCTCTAAGACATTTCCTGCCTCTACAACTACTCTATATCCAATATCTTGTTCCTGTGTTTTAGACACCATTTCAACATTTGCAATTGCTGCAATACTCGCCAATGCTTCTCCTCTAAACCCCATAGAAGTAACTGTATTTAAATCATCTGCACTTCTAATTTTACTAGTTGCATGTCTTTCAAAAGCAATCTCCAAATCATCTTGAGCAATCCCTTTTCCGTTATCACTTACCTTTATGAAAGAAATTCCTCCATTTTTAATCTCCACAGTAATATTGGTTGCTCCCGCATCAATTGAATTCTCTACCATTTCTTTTATAACAGAAGCTGGTCTTTCAATAACTTCACCAGCTGCAATTTTATTAATTGTTAAATCATCTAATAAAACGATGTTTCCCATTTTTCAACCTTTCCTCCTTTGTCTGTACAATTTAACTTTGTTGCTATTATATCATTTTCCTTTTCTTTTTGTATAGGTTTTCATTAAAAATTCATAAAAAGTTTGAGACAATTTGGGCCAGGTTGCTTTTTGTCTCATTTTTGTCGAAAAATGGCGAATAAGTTTCTTTCTTTAGAGATTTATCTTTAATTAAATTTGAGAGTAAACAAAAAATGTATGCAATATTTTATGAGATTAAATGTGCAAATGAAAGAATCGTATAAATTTTTATATTATCAAGTGTAAAAGTTGCGGTGTGCCAGCAATTTTACGCCTGGTAATATTAGAATTTATTTATTCGGAAATAGTTAGCCATTTAATGAATAAAATATTATATACATTTTTTCTTATTTTTTATTGTATAGAAATCTTTGATTTCGTTATGCATGCCTTTCTTATTAAACTGAAAATTTTTTTAAATGAAACATATTATTCGCCATTTTTCGACAAAAATGAGACAAAAGCCAACCTGGCCCAAATTGTCTCATTCTACACTTTTTAAACTTCCTATCATGTCAATTTTCTTTAAGGCAAAATAGGTAACAATATTAACAATAATTGAAAATACAAGTGTTATCGCAACTGCATATACATAGCTGATTGGATGAATTACTTTTTCAAATCGTAAGATATTAATTTCGCAAGTTCCTAAAATATAGAAATTCAAGAAATATCCTGCTACCAATCCTAGTATAATACCTATTATTGTTAAAATAATGGTTTCTCTTGTTACATAGTCATAAACTTCTCTATCGTAAAAGCCAAGAACCTTTATTGTTGCAAGTTCTCTAACTCTTTCGCTAATATTAATATTTGATAAATTATATAGTACAACAAATGCTAGTAATCCTGCTGATACGATAAGCACAACTACTACATAATTTAACGAGTTCATTGTATCATCTAAAGTTTGCATTGTTGTATATGTTAGTGTGACTGTTGACACTTCATTTTCAGCTACCATTTCTTGCATAACTGTGTCTTGTTGTTCTTCGCTCAAATTATTGTCTTGAATTAGTAATACATTTGTACTATATTCTTCTCCAAATACTTGTTGATATAATTCTTTTGACATATATACATAATGACTGATATAATTTTCAGTTATGCCTGCAACTTTTATTTCTTTTTCTACATCATCAGTAGTTGTAACAGTTATTGTATCTCCTACTTCTGCACCAATTAATTCTGCCAATTTGTCAGATATAATAATGCCATCTTCTGATAGAGTAAATGGTTCTCCTGTGTTGACATCTCTTAATTTTATCATTTTGTCAATTTCTTGTTTATCATTTGGAATAACAATTTGAACCGTTTCACTGTTATTATCTTTTCCAGCTGTTCCAGATTCCATATAGGTTTCTAAAACTTCTTGTATTTCATCTTTCTGTCTTAGTTCCTCAATATAACCATTTCTTTGTTCATCTGTTAAAGATGTTTTTAAACTAACCAACATATCATAATTAAATATATCTTCATATTGATTTGGCAAAATTGAAGATATCGAATCTTTTAATCCAAATCCTGCTAATATTAAGGCAGTACATCCCATAATGCCGATAATTGTCATTAAAAATCTCTTTTTGTATCTAAAGATATTTCTAACCGTAACTTTATGTGAAAATTTTAAACGTTTCCAAATAAATGTAACTCTTTCTAGCAATACTCTTTTTCCATACTTTGGTGCTTTTGGTCTTAATAATGTTGCTGGTGTTTCTTTGACTTCTTTTAAAATAGTATATAAAGTTGCACCTACAATGCATATGTAAATTAATCCTAAACCGATTGAAGAATATTGATAATTAAATGATACAATAAATTCTGGTAATGTATACATCATAGAATACATATCCCATATAATTCTAGGTAATAATTGGAAACCAATATTCATACCAATAATACCACCAATGATACATGCCAAGCTAGAATAAATCAAATATTTTAGCATGATATGGAATTTATTATATCCTAACGCCTTCAATGTTCCAATTTCTTGTCTTTCTTCTTCTACCATTCTTGTCATAGATGTTAAAGAAACTAAAGCTGCAATGGCAAAAAATACGATTGGGAATACTATACTTAAATTTTCTATACTTTCTGTATCTTGAATATAACTACTATATCCTGCATTTTGTTGTCTATCTAAAATATACCACTCTGCTTTTTCAATTTCAGAAACCTTTTCTCTAGCGTCAATTAATTTACCTTCTGCTTCTTCTATTTTACTATTAAATTCTGCCCTACTCGTTTCCAGTTCTGCCTCTGCACTTGCAATTTCATTTTTTGAACTTTCTAATTCTGCTCTAGCACTTGCAATTTGTGCATACGTTCTATTTTTAGTTTGCTCCAATGTTGCTTCTTGACTTGTAATTTGATTTCTAGCACTGTTGATTTGTGCTTCTGCATTTTCTAATTCTTGTCTTCCACTTGCAATTTGATTATCGATTTCTGTAATTCCCGCTTCAACTGATTGTTTATTGGTTTCATATACTTGTTTTGTGGCTTGCAACTCAGCTATCTCTTGATTAATTGTTGCTATTTCTTCTTCCGTTTCAGCTATTTCTAATTGTGCTTGTTTTTCTGCTATGGAATTATCTGTAATTTTAATTGCATTATTAATATTATCTAATGTACTTTGCAAACCTGCCTTTTGTGTTTCTGCTTCTTCAAATCCTTTTTCAGCTTCAATTTTTTGATTATTTAATCTAAGGGCATTTTGAGCTACTTCTGTTTTTGCAGCTTCAATTTGTGCCTCAGCATTTGCAAATTGTTGATTTGCTGTACGTTCATTACTATTAATTTCTGATTCCCCAGATTCGATTTGTGCCTTTCCTTCATTAATTTCATTTTCTGCTTCTTGAAGTTGTGTTTCTCCGTTTTGTTTTTCTGTATTAAACTCTTCTTCTGCTTTTGCAATTTCTGCATTTGCTTCATCAATTAATTCTTGATATCTTGCATTTTCTCTTTCTTCCTTGATTTCTTCTATCTTGTCCTTTGTCTCTTCTACATAATCTTCATACTTGTTACTTCCTGTCTGATATTTATCCCTATTTTCTAAAGTGATATAAATTTCTGTATACACTTCTGAATTAATATTTTCTCTATTAACATAGATATAGTAATTGATGACACCTGTCCCTAATTTTGTACTTCCTCTTTCTCTTGATATATACAAAGGACTTTCAACAACACCTACAATCTTCAGTGTCTTATTTTTTAGATATTCCGTCTCCTCTTCATCTGTTGCTCCTGTACTCTCTGTTGCTTCAGGTTCAATATCAATATAGTCGCCAATGTTTTTATCTGTTCCTTCTAAAAAGCTTTCTTCTACAACGCATTCATCAATATTTTCCGGCATGCTTCCTTCTATCAAAATTGGTTTATTTACATCATCTACACATAAGATTTTGGAAACGATTTCTTTGTCATTTGTTTTAATTAGCCCATCTCTACTATATGTACCATAAACATTTTCAACATTTTCTATATTAGATAAAGCTTCTATGTCACTATCTGTTAGTCCTAAGGTTGACATGACTTCTATATCATAGACATTCTGATTTTTATAATATGTATCAATAGAATCTACCATATCTGGCGAAGAAGCCCTTAATCCTGCAAAAAAGCCTACACCTAATAAAGCCATTAGCAAAATGGAGATAAATCGTTTATATGATTTCTTGATTTCTTTAAAAGTATCTTTTAGTAATGCTTTTTTTATTTTCACCTGCATCACCTCCAAAGTTCATTTGTTACTGTTTTGCTCATTTAGGAAAAGTGATGATTTTGGGGACGGAGCAAAAAATCATCATTTTATAATTCTTAAAATTATATTATAAATTTATTTTCAACAAGTGATGATTTTTTGCTCCGTCCCCAAAATCATCACTTTTCCCAAATGGACATGCTACCATTCTATGTTTTCTACTGGAATTGGATTTTTATTGGTTTCAATACTCTCTGCAGTTCCATTTTTAAATCTAATAATTTTATCTGCCATTGGTGCAATTGCTGCATTATGGGTTATGATAATAACTGTCATATTTTCTTTTCTTGCTGTATCTTGCAACAATTTTAGAATTTGTTTACCTGTTTTATAATCCAAAGCACCTGTTGGTTCATCACATAATAATAATTTTGGATTCTTTGCAATCGCTCTTGCAATTGCTACTCTTTGCTGTTCTCCTCCTGATAATTGAGATGGAAAATTCTTTTTTCTATCTGCTAATCCTACTTTTTCCATGACCTCATCTGGACTTAAAGAATCTTTACAAATTTGCGTTGCCAATTCTACATTTTCAATTGCAGTTAAATTTTGTACTAAATTATAGAATTGAAATACAAATCCAATATCTTCTCTTCTATATTTGATTAATGCTTTATTTTTTAATTTTGATACATTTTTTCCATCAACAATGACATCTCCTGAAGTTACACTATCCATACCGCCTAATATATTTAAGGCTGTCGTTTTTCCTGCTCCTGATGGTCCTACAACAACAACTAATTCTCCCTTTTCTATTGAAAAGTTTGTGTTGTCTAATGCTTTTATAATGATTTCTCCCATTTTATATTCTTTACAAACATTTTTAAATTCTATATATGCCATATTTTTTCTCCCTTCTCTAAGAGATTTTGCTATTAAATTTTCTATTGATTAACAAATATATTGTATAGAAAAATTTCTGTACATTTTTCTAATGACATTATATCATATTGAAATAAAAAGTAGAAGAAATTTTTTCCATTTTGTTTGTAAATTTTGAGTGAACTTTAAGATTACCTTTTATTAAAAACAAGTTTTATTATTTTATCTTTTAGTAGTTAAATATTCTGAAAAAATTTGACAAACATTTGATATTTAAATATAATAAATATAGGAAATGACAATCGCAGAAATGCGGTTACCACATAAAAAGGATAAACGACACATCGCTCTGCCAAGCAAATGTGCCGTTTTTATTGTTGATTCTATCATAGACACCACCTCCGTTCTCACAGTAAAACTGTGTATGTAGGTGGTAACACGAACACATCTACTTTTTCATTTCCTATGAATATTACTATACAATATTACGAAAATAGAATTCAAGCGAACAAAATAAAAATAATAAAAAAATAAGGCTAACATATTGTAATTTTATATGTTAGTCTTTTTGTTCATCTTGTTCAGCAGTATCAAACATTGGCTCTGTAAAAAATTCTCCTAATGTAATACCAAATCCTTCACACATATGTAATAACGTATCTAATTTTATTAATTCTGTTTTACCACTCATAAAAGTTGAAATTGTAGAACATGGTATCCCAGACATTTTGCATAATTTCCATACATTCATGTTTTTTTCCTTCAAATAAAATTGAATTCTTTTTCGAATTGCATCTGACAATTTCATTTTATTAATTCTCCTTTAAACAACTTAAAAATCAATAAAATTATATATAAATGAAATTGTCTACTACTTTGGCACATTGAAAAAAATATAAAATATTTTCAATTTATCGAACTAGTTTGTTGCATTGAAAATTTTGATGTGTTACAATGTAATTACTTCAATTCGCCAAACTAGTTATATCTACTGAACAAGTATTAGAGCTAAGCGATGTTCTGATATATGTAAAAGCAATTTTTTATATCACAAAAAATCAAAAGAAAAATGAAAGGAATAGATGGATTATGAGAAAATTTGTTAATGATTTAAAATACAATAAAACTGGTATTACAATGATTTCTCTTGTTATAACAATAATTGTTTTATTAATTCTAGCAGGAATCACTATTGGTGCTATAACTGGAGACAATGGAATTATAAATAATGCAGGAAATGCAAAAGAAGAAGCAGAAATTGCAGATGAAAAAGAAATTGTAAACACTGCAACAGTACAGGCTATGGGACAAAATAAGTTTGGAAATATAACTAAAGAAGATTTACAAAATTTCTTAGATTCCAACACTGGATCAAATGTAACAGAAGTAGTAAAAAATATCGATGATTTAATAGTATACTTTAAGGAAACAAATAGATTTTATAACGTGGATACTGACGGAAATGTAACAGGACCAGTAGAAATCAGTAAAGTAACAGATGAATATCCTGGAGATATAACAAAAAGTTCAACAGGAGCAACATTAGCTGGAACTATCGATGAACCATACCAAATAAACTGTATAGAAGATCTATGTGCATTTTCTAATGCTGTAAACTCTGGTGAAAGCTATTTTGAAAAATATATAGAATTAACAATTGATTTAGATTTTCTCTCATCATTTTCATATATCAATGGCAGTATTACAGTCGCTGGTCAAATAGAAAGTAAATCATCAATAGAAGAATTAATGGAAGAATTGACAGAAAATGTAGGATTTGTTTCAATTGGAAATACTACTAATTATTTTCAAGGTTCTTTTTTAGGAAATGGTCATTCCATAGGCCATCTTTTTATAAATTCTTCAAATGATTATATTGGATTTTTTGGTTATATAAATTCATATAGTAGTAGAATAGAACATTTGAATTTAGAAGATGTACAAATAAAAGGTAATAATTATGTTGGCGGAATAATAGGACAAGCTTCAGGATATGTTCCTGTAACTGATTGTTCTGTTTCTGGCTACATAACTGGTAATAATCAAGTTGGAGGAATTGCGGGTAGACTAGATGCTCTAAATGCTAACAATATAAATTATGCAACAGTTACAGGAAATACTCTTGTAGGTGGTATCGTAGGAAACACTTGGGGTTCTTATCATCCTTCTTCAAGCAATAAAAATTATGGAAATATATCAGGTAACTCAGAAGTTGGAGGAATCATAGGTAGACTTTCTTATGGAATAGTAGAAAAATCAGTAAACTACGGAGAAATAAATGGAAATACCAAAATTGGCGGTGTCATTGGAAGAATGTATTATAATTCTGGTGTTATAGTAAGAAATTGCTATAACGTTGGAAATATAAAGGGAGAATCCTCAATAGGTGGAATTTCAGGAAGTATTGAAATATGGAATGGCTCAGGAGGAGAATTGTATTATAGTTATAACATCGGAACAGTAACGGCTAATTCAAATGGAGGATCCATTGCAGGAACAAATGCTGGAACTGTAAAAAATTGCTACTATTTACAAGGAACTTATAATGGTGGAATAAACGGAGAAGACATAGAAAATCAAGCCGAATCAGCGGATGAGGATTTTATGAAAGGACCGGATTTTATAGACTTATTAAATACATTGAATGAATCCACTGTATGGAAGCAAGATATTAAAAATGAAAATAACGGATACCCAGTATTTGAAAATTAAAAAGGTGACTTTGGGGCGGAACGATGATTTGGGGACTGAGCAAAAATCATCGTTCCGCCCCAAAGTCACCTTTTGTTCATTTTGACACGTCAGCCCTAACAGTCCAACCTACACCATATATTCAATTGTATTATCTTTAAAATACTTTTGCATTTCTTCTAGTAAGAACTTTTTTCCCTCTTCTCTTAACTCTGTTTTATACATATACTTTCCTTTTCCTCTTCCCTGCATTTTTTCTTTATCATATATTTGAATGGCACTTGGAAAAGCTTCTTCATTAATCTTTGTATGCACAAAACTATATGTCATAAAAATAATCTCAAAAAATACTTGTTGCTTTGCTTTTTTAGAAAGTTTATTATCTAATTCTATAATTAATTCTTTATATAATTCTTTCCAATTTTCCACCATAATAACAGGTGCAATTAAAATTCCCACTTTATATCCTGCTTCACTTAATTTATTAATTGCCTCTATTCTTTCATCTAATCTTGAAGTTCCAAACTCGACACGATTAATAATTTCTTTAGGATTTACACTCATTCTAATAATGACTTTTCCTCTATGGTCTAAATCCAATATATCATCTACCATAGAAAACTTGGTTGGCAATGTTAAAAATCCTTTTTTCGTAGCTTTAAAATTTTCTATTGTCCAAACTAAATTATTTGTAATTGTATTTTCTAATATCAAATCACTATTACTGCCAATTTCAAAAGTTAATTCTTTTTCCGAAGTTTCACTTGTCTTAATAATTTTTTCTAGCATTTTTTCTCTATTAACAAATAATCTTAAGTATGCACATTTATTATAATTACACACTAGGTAGCAATACATACAAGCAGCTGTACAGCCTGAAGAAGTATATGGAACTAAAAAATCTGAAGTTTTATGATTAGGAACAAATTTATGTGTTTTTCTAACACCAATAATTAAATTACGTTTCATATCCATAAATTCTTTATTCGATTTTTTTCTCATCTCTTCTATATTATTATGGTTTTCAATTTCTACTTTTGGAACTTCTTTATATTTTTCCATTAACTCTTTTCCTAGTTCATAATTCACAATATCTTTTTCAAAATAAATCGCTTTTGGTTTAAACATCTAAATCATCCTTTCAGGACTTAGTTTAACCAAAAAACGGACTTTTTAATCTGTCCAATTGGGGACGTTTCTTTTTGAGACATTTTTATGTAAAGTTGCACTCTGAAATTATTTAATTGACTCTTTCTGCTAAAAATTATTAAAGAATATATAACACAAAAAATGAAATAATTTTATATATATAAATTTAATCTAAAAAATTCAACTTATATAAAATTATTTCATTTTTTATTTTTCTATTTTAGAATTTATTCAGCCTCAATTTTGATCTAGACTCAGCTGTAACTTTACATAAAAATGTCTCAAAAAGAAACGTCCCCAATTGGACAATAAGTTACATATTCATATGTAAATTTATTTTCTTCATCTTCTGGACCTTTTTCTCTGCTAACCTCTTTCCATTTTGTTTCATCTATTCTTGGAAAGAAAGCGTCTCCGTCAAATTCTTCATCAATTTCTGTTACATACATTTTTTTCACATATGGCATTAATAAATTATAAATGACTGCCCCACCTATCACAAATGCTTCTTCTTCATTTTCGATATATTCTTGTATTTGTAACATGGAATGTACAATTTCTACATTTTCATCATTTACTTTAAAATCTGGATTTTGTGTAAATACAATGTGTTTTCTATTTGGTAGTACTCTTCCTAGTGATTCAAATGTTTTTCTCCCCATGATAATAGTATGTCCTGTTGTTAATTTTTTAAATCTTTTTAAATCATCTGATAAATGCCATATTAATTTGTTGTCTTTTCCTATTACATTGTTTTTTGCTTTTGCTACTATGATACTTAACATTTTACTTTTCCTTTCGTCTAATCCCTTTCTATTTTTTATAAATTAAATAGCAACTGGTATTTTACCAATTTTTACTTCTTTATTATAATCATATCCTTCTACTTCAAAATCTTCTACTTTGAATTCATAGAAATCTTTTGTTGGATTTTTGATAACTAATTTTGGTGTTACATCCATTGGTTCTGCTTCTAATAATTTTTCAACTAATGGGATATGTCTATCATAAATGTGACAATCTCCAATGTTGTGTGTTAATGTTCCTACTTCTAAACCAGATACTTGTGCAAACATATATTGTAAAGCTGCATATTGCATTAAATTCCAGCCATTTGCTGTTAACATATCTTGTGAACGTTGGTTTAATATTAAATGTAATTTTCCTTCTTTTACTAACCATTGCGTTCCATAAGCACATGGTTCTAATTCCATATCTTTTAATTCTTCATGGTTAAATAGGTTTGTCATTATTCTTCTACTTGATTGGTCATGTTTTAATAGATATAAAACATAATCTACTTGGTCCATGACTTTTATACCTTCTTTTGTTTTAAATTCATATTTTTTTCCTAATTGATATCCATATGCTTTTCCAATTGTTCCTTCTTCATTTGCCCATTGATCCCATATATGAGAATGTAATTCACTGATTTTATTAGATTTTTTTTGCCATATCCATAAAATTTCATCTATAGCATTTTTATATGTTTTTGTATTGTTTCTTAATGTTATCATTGGAAATTCTTTTCCAACATCATATTTATTTTGTACACCTACAATTGAATAATAATTGGCTTCTTCTCCATCATCCCATCTTGTTCTTACATTTGTTCCTTTTGATGAATACCCATTTTTTATGATTTCTTTGCAAGTTTTTATAAATTGTTCGTCTGCCTGTGTCATTTTTAATTCCTCCTATTATTTTATTTTTTTCAATATATCAAACTTTATATTTTTTTACAAGTTCTTTTGTCCAAATTTTACAATTCAATATCTATTACTAAATATTGCTAACATTATACTATTTTTTTCACATCCTCATAAATATAAAATGAACCAATAATAAAAGAAACATAGTCTGTCTTTTCTTTGCAAAATTGGATAGCCTCTTCTAATTCCATCTGATATATTTCCACACTTTGATTAATTTGTTTTGTATAATCATACATCAAATGATTATCTGTATATCTCTTTTTATCATTTCCATTTGTAAAAATATATATGTTTTCCTCTTCTATCATCTCATCTAAAATTGTTTTATAATCTTTAGACTTCAATACTGAAATCACATAAATTTTCTTTTCTTTTTTGTAATACAGATTGATGGTTTCTTTCAAATTTTGAATAGCTTGTTCATTATGTCCTCCATCAAATATAATTGTTGGATTTTCGTGTATGATTTCAAATCTAGCTTTATGGATAGCTGTTTTTAATCCATGCCTGATGGCTTCTTCTGTAATAGGATATCCCTTCTGTTTCAAAATATCACAACATTCTAACACAATTGTTGCATTTTGGATTTGTCTTTTTCCCTTTAAATTTACCTCTACATCATGATATTGTTTATAATCAAATTTTTCAAAGCTATTTTCTAATCTCGGATTTTTTATTTCTTCTTTTTGTATCAAATGCAAAGTATTCTGTTTTTCTTTAGAAGTTTCTATCATAATTTTGTCTATTTCTGGTTTTTGCTCCATGTATACAGTTATAGAATGTTCTTTGATTATCCCTGCTTTTTGTTTTGCAATTTCTTCTAATGTATTTCCTAAAACTTGCATATGGTCATATCCAATAGAACTGATGACAGAAATCATTGGATAAATTACATTTGTACTATCATATAAACCACCTAATCCTACTTCCATTAAAACAATATCTACTTTTTGCTTATAAAAATACATAAACGCTATTACTGTAAAAAACTCAAAAAAACTGATTTCTATATTTTCTTTTTCTAGCACTTTTTCTAATTCTTTATATAGTTCTTGTATTTCTTCATCTTGTATATTTTGATAATTTATACTAATTCTTTCATTATATTTAACTAAATGTGGCGAAATAAATTTTCCCACTTTTAAATTTGCATTTACTAAAATGCTATTTAACATTTCAATAATACTGCCCTTTCCATTGGTTCCCGTTACATGAACGAATTTCAATTTATCCTGTGGATTTCCCAATAGTCCCATTATTCTTTTCATCTTTTTCACTGACAAATTATCCGCTTTTCCATTTGTTAAGTTCTCTATATAATTTTTTATATTCATTTTTGCATTCCCTTCTCAAATCACAATTTGCTTGAAAAAGAATTGTGATTTTGGCTATGCTGAGCTTGTTAAGGCTTTGCCTGTTACAAGGTCAGTATGCATAGCTGGCAAGCGAATTTTGAATAAATGAGGCGTGCTTTTTGCACGTTGAATTTATTCAAAATGAAGCTTAACGACGCCAAAACGCAATTATGTTTCAAGCACTTCAGTCCTCCCATTTAGGAACAAATTTTTCCTCATGCTCACCCAAATCTTGCATATATCCATTTTTAATATCTAATACATACACAAATTCTTCAATCTCCTCATATTCTTCTTTTGTCAACTTTCTATTCAAATCTTCTGATTCTTTTGCTTTATATGTAGGAAAATATTGTGCCATGATATCGATATACACATCTTCATCTATGTTATCTTTTAACCATTTCAAAATTTTCTTACTGTTTTCAATATTATTGGGTAATACCAAATGCCTTATCATCAAACCTTTTTGTATCATACCCTGTTCATCAAATTTAGGACTTCCAACTTGTCTATACATTTCTTGAATTGCCTTTGTTGCAATTTCAAAATAATTATCAATTTTAGAATATTTTTTGCCAATTGCATTATCATAATATTTTAAATCTGGTAAATAAACATCAACATATCCTTCTAGCAATTTTAAAGTTTCTACATTTTCATATCCATTTGTGTTATAGATAATGGGAATTGTTAATCCGCTTTTCTTTGCAATTTTAATTGCTTCTATAATTTGAAGTGCATAACTTGTAGGTGTCACCAGATTGATATTTTCTGCTTGTCTATTTTGTTGTTCTATCATGATATCTGCTAATTGTTCTATTGAGATTTCTCTTCCCTTTCCTTGTTGACTGATTTCATAGTTTTGACAATAGATACAATTTAAATTACAATTTGAAAAAAACACAGTTCCTGAGCCGTGTTTTCCACTAATACAAGGTTCTTCAAAATGATGTAACGAATATAATGCAATTTTTATTTTGTCTGTACTTTTACATCTACCAATTTCATTTTTCGTTCTATTTACACCACATTTATGTGGACATATTTCGCATTTTGTTAAATCCATTTTTTCTTCCTTTCCATTTATAAGTCACAAATCTGGTTAACTACAATGTCTATATCTATAAAGTCTTTCAATTTTTCTTAAACATTCTGCACACTTGTTACATATATATTTCCGCTTTCATCTGTTTTTAAAGTTACTTCTTTTTTGCTAAATCTATCTATATTATCTTTTACAATTTGTTGTATATTAGTTTCATCTTCTGTGTTTTTTACTGTACCAATTATTTCATCATTCAAATTTTTTATTTGAATATTGTATTCTGTATTTGTTGTCTCAATTCCTTCTGAATAATCTTCTAAATATTCTACAATTTGAACAGTATATCCATTTTCTTTTCTTTGTATCGTATCTAATAAAAAGACGTCTTCTTGATTATCTAAACCACTTCCTATCGCATAATAGGTATCTGTTTCTTCATTATATTCCATGTATTCATAGCCTTCTTTTGGAAATTCTTTTTGTAAGTCATTTCCAAAAATTTCTTTTGCTTTATCTTGCAATTGTTCATAAGATAATTCATATTCTTCTAAGTTTTTCTTAACAACTTCCCATAGCCATACATCTGGTGCATTATTAATATTATCAAAAGTCGGCAATGCTTCTCCTGTAATTTCTTTCCACATATATATTTTTTGTAAGTATGTTTCAATTTTATTAATTTCATCAACCGTTATTTCATTGTTCCTGTTGATCGTAATTTGATTTTGCCTATATATGTACATTCCGATAAATATGATTAATAAAACAATAATGATGACGACTAATTTTTTCATTGGCATTCTTCTCCTAAAGTTTTTATTTTATTATACCGCATATTTTCTTTTTTTTGCCATAGTTTATAAAATTTTTTATATTTTTTTACATTAATGACAAGTTTCGACATTTTTTTACTTTTTGTTTTGCTATAATAGGAATTATGAACCAATGAAAAGGGGGTAATTCCATGAATGTTGTAAAATTGCATGATAAAGATAGTAGAGTTGTTGGTAATATGACTGGTCAAATCACTATTTCTATTTACAATGGAGAATTTAAAGGACATCCAAATTTTTTAATTCAATCCGATCATTCTGTTTCTGAAATTGCGGATATTATTGAAGATGTTCTATATTCTTATTAAATTTAAGGCTAATCATAGCCTTTTATTTATTTTATAAATCTTCATCTTCTTATATTTCACGAACATAGTTTTTAAATACTAGCTTTTATGCGTTGAAAAATCTACTTTTTTATGGTATAATAAATTGAATAAGGCTTTCGCCTTTTGTAACTTAGCCACAACTTATTTGTGTGGTGTAACAAGTCCAGCAATGGACTTTCTTCCTGAAATAAGGAGGGAGAACTCATGATGAGGAAGATTGAGTTTTTTGGATCCGACGTTTTCCTCGCCGGGACCAGACAAAAGGTTGGAGAAATCCAGCCCTCATGGGATATGTGTATGGATATCCTGCTGAATAATGGGTGCCATGTATATGGATACTATGGCACTACAGACGAACACGGAGCATTTCATGCATTCTGCATGAATACTCGGGCCTGTGGGAAAAGTTGCTTTGATGCAACTAACCCCAAGTGTCGATACAACCGCGAAAATTCCAGCAGAGCTGGATACTATGCGGACGTTGATGCGACAAAGTCTGTCTGGTAAGTAACAGGAGGTGAACATGGTTTTGTTCACCTCCTGTTACAATTTTAATCTCTTTTTTAAACTTTTTCAAATTTTCCATTTTTATAACACAAAATAGATTGTTCATTTGCAAAAAATGGTACTAATGCATTTGGTACTTTTAGTGTATCTTTTTCTCCATAACTTAACATTGTATAGTCATTATCTCGTGATAAAACATTAAACCTTGTATTTGCATCAATATGTAATATGTTGCTTTCTTTTTCAAATTGCTCTTTTATCTTTCTATATTCTTGTATTCCTACCATGCTATTCATAAAATCTTCTGTTAATTCTTGCTCAACGACATATTTTCCATCTGTATATCGTAAAATATAATCATTTCCTATTTTGTCTAAAATGTCTTGTGATATATCTGTTTCTTCAAAAGTCACACCCGTATTTGTATTTTGCAAAAAAACACCCTTGGAGCTAAAATCTACTACTTGATACAGTGCATTTTCTTCTCTATATGTATCTAAATTTTTGTTATTTTCTTGCACCTCTAACTGTCCTCTCCCTTCCTCATTTGCTTTTTCTAAATAATTTGATAATTCCTCCGTAAATTTTTGTGCAAAGTCACTTTCTTTTACTTTGTTGAATAAATCATTAAAAAAGTCTAAATTCAATAAACATCATCCTTCCTAATTTTATTTTTTGTTTATTATGGGAAATACTTGTTACTAAGAATTGTAACAAAACGAATAAAACTAGGACCATTATATATGATAAAACGATTTATGTCAATCATTTTTTTAATTCATATTATAAAAAGTTCGCAAACCATGGCTAACCCTGTTATAATACAAATTAAAATTTCTTTATTTGGAACTTTCTCCAGTTTTATAATCTATGGTAATTCCTGGTTGTACATTATATACAAATACATTAAAGCAAATTCCTTGTCCATTATCTTCTACAGAATATGCTTCTATTTCGACACCACTTGCTAAAAGATTGTCATTTTGGAATACTGGTGTCACTCTATAAAGTACATGGTTATTGGAATTTTCATCAATATAATCTGCCACCATATTTTCAAATGGCAACATACCTTCTACATTAAAATACCTTGTACCTGTAATTAAATTTAATTCATTTGCATTTTCATTTGACAATTGGTAGCCTATTAAATGACATCTATTATATAGATATTCGCCATCATACTGTGCTTGCACCCAGCCAGTTGGCTTCATACTGCTAATACTTTCTCTTTCGTCTCCATCAGCTGGCATGGTTTCTTTACAAATATTCGCATATGCTACCCCACATCTTCCCAAGCTATCTAATTCACTATAATTCTCAAAGCTTTCTGTTGTATACTCACTTTCTTCAAAATATGGTATATTGTTGTTAATTTCAACATAGATTTCATCCGTATATTCTGGAATATCTGCTAAATTCACATATGTACTTGTTTGATTTGCAGATACCTGATTTGTTTCATTTGCTACTTCTAAAAAATCATTTCCATACACAGCACCAATTGCTAAGCAAATTATAACAATGATAATTCCTAAAAATTGTTTCATTTGTTTTTTACTATTTTTTCTTCTCATTTTTGCACCTCTTAATGGTTATTTAAAATGATTATACTATATTTTCTTATTAGTCTTCTCTATCATATATAGTTCCAATTCCTAAAAAACTTAATTTATTTTTATCCGGAATAAACGTATAGATTTGTTTTTTAATATAAAGAAAAATATACGCCAACGCCCCAAATGCAAAAGTAAAAAAGTACCCCACAGCAGCAATGTCATCTTTATAGAAATCTTTAATTGCATTACATCCAAAGAATAATGTAAGTACTGCTAAAGGAAATCTTACAGAAGTCATTAATACCAATAATAGATTTTCTTTATAGAAAATATTTATTTTTTTTCTTCTTAATGATTTTATTTCAATCCATAAACATATAACATATAAAATAACTAATATCATCTAAATCACCAAATATATTCTAATATAAATTGAAAAAATAATCAACCTATGGTAAAATGATTTCGGTGATGAAAATGCTTATAATTTATGGTATAATTGTATTTTTACTAATATACTTTATCTATTTAATTGTAAAATACTCTGGAATAGAAAAACCAGAATATACTTTGCAATATTTTAGAGATTTCGAAAATGTAAAATACCCTACAATAGTAGTTGGTTTTTTAAATAATAAAACAATCAAGGAAGAACATTTCATTGCCACAGCATTAGATTTTGCACGTCAAGGATATATAAGAGTAGAAAAGAATAAAAGTGAAACAGATTATATATTTACTATAATCAAAAAAATTAAGGCTACCGCACTTGAAGGAAAAGCATTACAAATATTTTTTAATAGTCAATTTTTAGAAGTTGGTTATAGTCAAAGCTTAAATCAATTCAAAAAAATAATGAAAACAGAAAAAATTTGGGGACAATATGGAAGAATAAAAAGAGGTTTTAATAGCGAAATAAGAGAATATTTTGATAACAAGCAAGAAATAAAGAAAATTACTAAAAGTACTAATACTAAAAACATTGCATTATGTTATATTTTATTTCTTATCGCAATCTTTGCCTTACTAATAGATATGGAAGGAATTTCTACAACTACTAATCTAATATTACCTATATTTTTTGAAAGTATTCTAGCGTTCTTCTTATTTATTATAGCAATAACATTTATAAAATCTTCTATACTAGGTGGTAGTTCCTATCTTACTTCTATTGTCATAACTTCATTTTTTCTAAATACTCTATTTCTTATGTGGGCACCAATTGCAATAACTATTTCCTTTATTTTAGCAATTATGGCAATTATAATTTTATTTGATGATATCATCCAAAGGAAAAAAACAAATCTAGCAAATGCTTGTGAAATGATAAAAGGCTTGAAGCAATATATTATTGACTATAGCAATATTGAGAACTATGATATTTATAATATTTATCTATGGGATAAATACTATGTATATGCAGTTGCTTTAAATATAAAAAAAATATAAACATTAGATTACATTAAAACACTACATTGCTTATCAAAGCTAAATGTAGTGTCTTTTTTATTTTTTAAAATATTCTTTTATAAGCTTTATCAAATCGTTCCACTCTTTAAATTTATTAGAATTTATAAATATTCCAAATTCAACTTCACCTAATTCTATTGATGTTTTTACCTCAAAAATAAAAATTTTATGATTTACTTGTCCTCACTCACTAAAGGCTTCTATAATTTCAATATTCATATAAGGGTAATAGGAATTTTTATAGTCCAGATATCCTTGATAAGAACTTTGTTTAATGGATAAATCTGACTTTCCTGTTGATTTATCTATTGTAAAGCTAGCTCTTTCTAAAGAATAATGTTCTCCTGTTATAACAGCTGGAGCTAGTCCTGAGCTATCTGGCTTAGGTCCACTATATGATTTTGAAATATAATATAAATTATAAGTAAAACTTTCCCCATTATCTTCTACTTCCGATTTTATAATCTTTTTATTTCCATAATTTATAACTGCCAAAATATCTCCAAACTCTTTTATTTCATATGAATCACTATATTTTTTCAAATAAGGAAAATCAAAATAATCTGATTTAAAAACTAAAAATGTATATTTTTGCGAATGATCTTCTATAAGAGTGCTTGTTCTTCTATATTTATATGTATATTCTCCTATATATTTATAATAGTATGTTGTTTCTATCAAGTCAATATATTCAAATTCTGTATAAGATTCGTAACTACTTGTATTTAGCTCATTAGATATTCCTTCATTCAATTTGTCTTTATATTCAAGTGAAAGATTTTTAGCCTCATCTAATGTACTAGCACTTTCTTTTGAGACAATTAACGTTCCTTCTCCTAACAAATCATTATAAAATTTTTTTAATTGTTCATCCTCTATTTCATATTGATAGTCATTTGCAATCTTCTTTATTTCACTATTTGATATTGGGATTTCTTTTTTTTTCCAAAATATCCAAAATAGTATCATTCCAACAATTATTAAAGCAACTAATATTATAGCTATTATAATATTCAATTTTAATTTTATTACTTTCTTTTCTTCCATATAAATTATTCTCCTTATTATATTTTATATAATCAGTTTTATCATAGGAGGTGTGATTTAACAATATTTTGAAATAAAATTATTTGACATTTTATAATAAAGTATGTATAATAAAGATAGAAAATGAGAACCACAGATGTTTGTGGTTACCACTTATACAAGTAATAACGACACATTCCCTTCGGTCAAAAAGTAGAATGTGCCGTTATTTTTATTCCTTATCTATAATTGTATTTACATATTGTATGTATATAATCGCTAATAAGGCTACGTTTATGGTTAATGATACCATTACAGTAATTATTAAAAATAATATAAAACTCATAAACACCACCTCACTTTCTGATAGCAAATGCTATCTAGTAAAGTGGCAACACATATCTACTATCTCATTTTCTATGTTATCTACTATACAATATTTTACAATTAAAAACAAGCGAACAAAGTAAAATTTTAAAGTAAGGTAATAATTTTCTAATGTATTTTTATCGATATATGTTAATTTTTCATCTATCACTAATTTTATTCTCTCTTTCATATATTATCAATTATATTTATAAAAGATTATCAAATTTTTATGATTATTAATAATTCATATCTTTGTAAAATTTCAACATAATAAAATTTTAAATATGCTATTGCCATTCCTAATCCAGAATTTCCTTTTTCTTTATTAGTATTAAAATGCATAATCTCTTCTTTTAAACATTTGTTCGTTATTGCTTGTAAAATAAAATACAAGTTAAACTTGTATTTTATGGTGCCTTAGCGAAGGACGTATTCGAAAAACGTCACGCATAGAAGCACCTTATTATCCGTTTCAAAATTAGTTATAGCAATAGTTTCAAGGACATGTATACCCACATTGGCATTTTTTTGTCTATTACTATGTTTTTAATTTAACATAACTTTTTATAAATTGCAACTATATACTTTATAATTTTAATAAATATTTTTATCTATTAATAATAAATTCAATTTCATTTTGAGTAAGGGAACTTGAATATAATAATTCATTATGCTCTTTTAAATAATTTTCAACTTTCTTTTTTATTTTTTCTGAAACTTCTCTTGGATTTATAATAAAGCTTTTAAATTTATTATTTGAATCCATTTTTAACAGTACATATCTATTAAAGGTGAATCCATTTCTTAAAAATAAATCTACCAATACAGTTTTATTTTTACTAGATACCTTTTCCATTATTTCATCTTGTAAAAAATATAAATCTTCAGTGGTATTTAAAAATACCACTTTTTCATTAATATCTTCTTCAAATTCAAATATCTCATATTCTCCCATTTTAATCTCCTCATTTATTAAAAAAAACATCATATGAACTTTCAATTTTGTTTAATATTTCATCTGCTAAATTTCTTGCTTCACTTATTTTTTCAATTATTCTCATTTGAGATGGATCAACTGTACTATGTAAATAAACATTTCTTTTATCACTATAAATTGAATACAGTCTGTTTAAAGCATCTTTTTCATCTTGTGTCAAATTATTATCCAAATCTATTTCACTTTTATTTCCTTTATCCTTATAGAACATAGAAAAACTTTGCTTCTTTTTAATTTTATAATTAAATTCTTTACTTAAAACTTTCTTTAAATATCCCTCTAGAGCTTTAAAAATTCCCGTAATATGCCCAGTATAATCTTCACTATAATCATTTTGCTCCAACAAAGTCATTGATCCTGAGATTGATTTCAATATAGCTTCATCTAAATAGGTATATGAATTTTTCAATATATTTTTCATTTTCTCTCTAATCTTATCAGTTGGCATATTAACATTTGCTAGTGCTTTATTTATATCTATTATTTCATCAATAGATATATCCGTTATTTCTGTTAAGATATTAACAATTATTCCAAAAGTTACTAACGGTTTAGCTTGAATCATTGCTTTGTTTTTATTTTCATAATAGGTAAATGTTACTATATCTCCATTATATCCTTTAAATCTAATTATATTTTCATTTCTTGTATATGTTATTAAACCATAATATTCATCATCAATCTTATTTAGTAAATAATCTAGCATACTCCTACTAAATTGAAAAACACTTTGTGTTCCACTGATATTCGCATTCTGAGTGTTTTTGGTAATAAATTCTATTAACTTATTTGCATAATTTGGATTTTTTGTAGGAATCACTTTTACACTACTTTTTTTAATCCATATATCTATCCTACACTCTTGGTTATTTATAAAAAATTTACACACCCTTTTGTTTCCCTTTAATTCAGAATAAGAGTATAAGTTAAAAGTATTATTTTCCTTTTTATATGATTCGATAAGTGATTTTATATCTTTTTCATTGATACATATTTCTGCCATTTTTATTCCCCCTAATTACTATATTTATAGCTCGTTTTCCTTTAGATGCTTCAATAATTTCAAATTCGACTATTTTATTTAATCTTAAAAATTTATCATTCCTTATATCATTTAATTTAAAATATATATTTTCTTTAAATTCATGTGAATTTATAAAGCCAAAATTTCTATCTAAATTACATATTTTACCTATGTGAATTTTTTTAGTTCCTTCAATACTTTGAATATGCTTCGAAGCTATTTCTTGTAGTAACTTGACATTAGGTTTATTTTTCACATTCAAATTATAATTTTTTATTGCAAATTCCAATTCTTCTGTTAATTTCCATCCTTCTCTATTTCTATAATAAGCACTTGCTTCATAATAGATTTTGGCATTAACTAAATTTCCTTTATATTCCCACAAAAGTGCTATATCTTGCAAAAGTCTATTCATCATTTCATATTTAAAATTACAACTTAATGCTTTGTTTGCATATAGCAAGGCTTCTTCCATTTTTCCATATCTCCAATACATCGATGATATTTTATGATACATAAACCAATGATTTTCTTCTAAAGCTAGATTTTTATATTCTCTGATTTCACATTCCAAGTTATTATCATTAGCTTCCATGCATTTACTAAAATACAATCTTGCTTTAATCCATACATCATTTCTATAATGAAATCTTTCAATGCTTTTTAGTGCTTCTTCGCATATATTTATACATTCCTCATATCTATGTAATTTTTCTAATGCTTTTGTTTTGTATTGATAAAAGAATTCTTTTTTTGAAGCTTTTTCTCTTTCTTTTCCTTTAACATCTTGAAATTTAAACACTTCTTCTGGTAATTCGTTCGGATTTAGACAATTAAGCCACTTTAATATCTCCTTATAGTTAATTTTGGCACTTTTCATATAAACTCTAATCACTTTAAAGATTGTTAATACATATGGATTATAATGTTCTTGTTCTTTAGGTAATTGCATTATATTGTCTTTTATAAAATTTGCTTCTTTTATAAATTCATTAAAATCACTATCTTCATCTTTTACAAAATCTTTAATATAAACTTCATAAATACACCAACATAATAAATTTTTAATGTATGTATTATTAATAATACTTTTGTTCTTATAACACTCTCTACAAATATTTATAAATACTATTTGCTTGTTATTAGATCGAAGTACATTTCCATATTCATATAATAAATATACATCTTTCTTGCTAGAATTTGTCCATAATTGTTCTAATATTTCCTCTGCTTTAATTGTATTTCCAGCACCAACAAATTCTTTTGCTTTTTCTCTAGTGATATCTATTTTATCCATTTCTATCTCGGTCATAATTACTCCTTCATACTACAACCATATGTAATAATATTTATATATGAAATTTGCCACCAGTGGCAAATTTCAAAATACCAATCATTTTCTTATTCATTTTCTTCATTTGGTAACCTATTTATATACAAATTCAATTCTTCTTCAGTAGGTAATTTTTCCATTATTTCTTTAGGAATTGCATTCTTTACTTTATATGAAGCTACTCCTATTGGAGCATTGACATTTTTTAATGACCATTCTACAGTTAATTTGTCTTTATCTTCACAAAGCAATAATCCTATTGTGTCATTATCAGTTTCTTTCTTCAATGTTTCGTCAACGGCTGTTACATAAAATCCTAGTTGTCCAATAAACTCTGGCTTAAATTCAGTATTTTTCAATTCGACAACTATAAAACATCTTAAATCTAAATGATAAAATAATAAATCTATATAATAGTCATTATTGTTTGTTGAAACTTTATATTGATTTCCAACAAAGCTAAAACCTTTTCCTAATTCAAGTAATACATTTTTTATTCTTTCTATCATAGCATTTTCAATGTCTCTTTCTGTTGCCTTTTTACTTATATTAGCCAATTCAAAAATATAAGGGTCTTTTATCATATCTCTAGCAAATTCACTTTGTGCAATAGGTAGTTTATTATCAAAGTTTGTTAACTTGTCAGGAATAGCTTGTCTTTCATATAATTCTAAATCAATTTGATGACTTAACACAGTTTTAGACCAACCATTTTCTAAAACTTGTTTAGCATACCAGAGTCTTTTATCTAACTCTTTAGTTTTATCAACTAATATACAATTTTGAGACCACGAAATCATTTCTAATTCCTTTGGAAATTCATCTAAATCTTTATATGATTCATAAACTTTTCTCATTCTTGCTAAATTACGAGGAGAAAATCCTGTTTCTCCAGGAAAATCTAATTTTAATGCTATTGATAATTTGTTTATAAAATTATTACCATATTTAGCATTATCACTAATAATTTTTCCCAATCTCAAATAAAAATCTATGACCTCTTTATTAGCTTTAGCTATGATGTTAAATCTAGTCTCTAATATATCTTGTTCAATAGCTTTCACAATTTTTATAAAATCATCATCTAATAACTTAATTTCATTTGACATATTTTTTACTTGCCTCACTTTCAATTTTCATACCATTTTAGTTTTTCTATGTATATTTTTTAACTGCTATTTTCTAAATCATAATCTTTTTAATATTCTTCGAAGCTTTCCTCTGCTTTTCTAAAATCAATCATCTCGTTTTAGTTATTTCCATAAATTGATATATTATAATACTTCTATTACATCTAAAGGATATAATTTATTTTCTTCAAGCATTTTTAATGTACTTTTTATTAATTTCTCATCTCTTAAGTTTTCACTTGTCATATTTTTTAACTCTTCTTTTAAAATCCATTTTACATCTAAAATTTCTTCTTTGTTAAAAGATATATTCTCTTCTAATAATTCTGTTGTAAAAGTTATTAATAAAAATTTAACATTTTCCAATTCTTTATTTATTATTGGAAGTACATTTTTCAATCTAACTTTACATCCTGTTTCTTCAAATATTTCTCTAATAGCTCCTTCGAATATTGTTTCTCCATCTTCTAAATGTCCTGCAGGCACATTCCATTTTCCATAACATTTCTTTTTTGCCTCTTTTACCATTAATATTTTATTGTCTTTTTCAATGATTCCTCCTACAATAATTTCCATTGCAATTTTCCTCCTTAAATTTTATCCACATCTATTCCTAATTTTTTAAAATTTTCGTTAATTTTAGTCATATCTCTATACATACCTTGTTTTAACTCAAATCTATAGTTTTCTTTTTCAATATTCAAATTTTCATCTTCCAATTCCATGTCAATATCATAAGGCACTTTTATAAACTGAAAAGAAATATCGGACGAATATTCTCTACTTCCGTATTCTCCTTCAATTATTAGATAATTACTTTTCGTAGTTTCTAACACGTCGCTATCTTTATTTTTATTCCTTATAACATCGAAAGAATTTCCTACACTTCCTACATTTATTATAGTTTTATTGTATATTCTGTCCATATATGGATGATGAATATGACCATATATTACAACATCTGCAATATCTTGAGATAGTGTTTTTTCACTTGGTAAAAACATTTGATATTTTGTTTCAATACTATCAACATTTAATATTGCTTTATTATTAACAGTAGGTGTTGCATGAAATAATCTTATTAAACTACCACTCATATATAGTTCATAGCAAAACGGTAAATTTAATAAATATTCTCTATCCTCTTTATCTATTAATGATTGATTCCATTTTATTCTTTTTTTCTCTTGCTCATTCATTTCCTCAATATTCTTATGCTCTGTTGAAAAATGGACATCACAGTTCCCTTGTAATACTATTTCGCAGTTTGTTCTTATTAATGATATACATTCTTTAGGATGTACTCCTTTTGCTATTATATCTCCTAAACATATGATTTTATCTACTTTTCTTTTTTCTATATCGTTTAGAGTTGCTTTTAATGCTTCTAAATTCCCATGTATATCTGAAATAACTGCTATTTTCATTTTTTTATGACCTCCATTCTATTTTATTTTTAATTATTATTTTTTTCTAATTTATAGTCTATTTCTAAAATATTCTCTTGTTCATCTACTTTTATATGTAAGTTAAAATCGCGATTATCATCTATTAATCCTTTTATAAGAAATTTATCTAATAATATTATATTCGACAATATTTTTTCTTTTTTCAATAATTCATCTATATCTATCCACTCTGACGTATTTTCCTCAAACTCCTGTGGTTCTCCTTCATATTCCTTAGAGATAAATGTGTCAAATATAAACATTCTATTTGGATATTCTATTATCATAATTCCTTTATATTTTAAATTTTGTATTTCTATTCCTGTTTCTTCTTTCATTTCTCTTATTGCTGTTTGTTTTGGGCTTTCTCCTTCCTCAATTTTGCCTCCAGGTATATCGTAATATCCTTCTTTTTTATTACCTTTTTTATATTTTGTTACTACTACTTCATTGTCTTTTATTAAATAGCATCGTACTGCCTTTCTTATTGGCTTGTCCATAATATTTCTCTCCAATCCTATATATATTCTGAATCCCTTATATCTTTAATTATATCAATTCTTCTTTTACATCTAACCAATTGTTTACTCTTACTATTCCTTTAGCTTTAAGTTCGTTATCAGTTAATTTTTTATTTCTAAATTCTGTAAATAATAACTTTTTATCACAATTTTCTAAATTTGATACTCTATCATCAATTCCTATGTCATATTTTATTTTTGTTTTGTCTGTCATAAATATAAAATTATTTGTATCAATAAAAGGAAGCCAATAATGTAAATACTCAAATTTATTTTTTAAATTAGTAGCTGCATCAATTACATCTTCTTTCCAAATATAAGTTGTAGCAATATAAACATCATATTTTTCATTTAATTCTTTGATTACTTCTATACAATTAGGTAATGGCTCAATATAGTCTCCATTATTATTTTTATATAAATTTTTATATTTATATATTGTCTTAAATTCTTCCTCTTTTCCTTTTATTAAATCTTGTCTATATTGACTATGTAGTTTGTCAAAATCTACTTTTCCTAAAAATTCTATTAAATAATTTGAGAAATTCCCTACTACAATAACTTCATCCATATCAATCATAATAGTTTTTTTATCCATTCTTATTTTCCTCCGTTTTAAAACTTGCTATAAAAACGTCGCAAATTTCGTATTTTCCTTATTTATATCATAAAATCCGTATAAAAACAATTATTTCCAGAAATTAATATAAAAGAGATTGCCACTTTTATATATAACAACCTCTTTGTATTATTATCTGTTTAAATTCCTATCCTTTTTCTCTGTTTTGGTAATATCTTCTTGAGTTCTCTTCATTTGTGTTTCAATTTTTATAACTTCTTTAACTTTTGGTGTATCTTCTAAAATATAATTTGCTATTTTTAGATTTTTTCTATATTTATCTAGCATAGTAGTACATTCATCTCGCTTTGTTTTGTATTCTTTTATTAGAATATCATCTGTACAATTTCTTAGCTTATTTCTATATTTTTGTCTTAAATTGATAACACTTTCTATATCTTTTTCAGTTTGTGAAATATAGTTTTTTACATCATCAAATGTTTTTAATTTTCCTGTCACAATAAGTCTAATTTCATTAGTATATCGTTGCATTTTTCTGACTTCTTGTTTCATTTCTGGAGATAGTGGTTTGTAATTTTCTCGTTTTGGTATTAAGCCTAATAAATGAAATAGTAATATAAAAAGTACATCAATTCCACTCATTTTACTAATATCTTTTAAATTTCCTTTATATTTATAAACTTTATATTTTGTATAATTCTTTTTTGGTTTTATCAATTTATAATATTCATCTTGCACATAATATGGATTTTGAAAAACTCTTTCTGCAATATTTTTCGGCAAATACTTTTCTCCTAACTGATACATTCTTACTGCTTTTTTATCATTCATTGAACGAATTGTAGGATACTTTCGATTATTATCATCATTTATAATATAGCCTTTTTTATACATTATCTTTTTAAATTGTGAATAAGTTACACACATTCCCATTGCTTCATCCATAGCTTGTCTCATTAGATTATATTTCGTTGGCTCTCCTCGTTTTTCTGCAAAGTATATATTTCTTGGTGTTTTTCCTTTTGGCTTTTCAATAATTGTTAGTCCATATTCTCTACATAGTTCATCTGATAACTCTCTGAAATGATAATATGCTTCTTTGTTACAATTAAACTTCTTTCCTGTAAACATATTTACTGAATTTACCACAAAATGATTATGATATGTGCCAGTATTAAAGTGTGTTGCAACTACTACTTGATATTCACTCCACATCTTTTCTGCTAATTCTACTCCGATTTTGTGTGCTAATTCTGGCGAAACTTCTCCTGTTTTAAAACTTTGGTATGCGTGATATGCAACATTTCCTGTAATTTTATCAAATCTATTTTGTATTACTGTCATTTCTTCATAAGCTGTTTTGGCTTTACAATTTACTCCTGTTACATACATAGTCTTCTCATTTTTATCTATGGTTTTCTCATCATTTTCTGCATATTTTAATACTTGTTTTAAATCAGAAAATGTTGTCTTTTCTGGATTTTTTGCATAGCTTATTACTCGAGAGATACTATCTTTAATTGCCCATATTTTCGTTGTTGCCACTCACATCATCTCCATCTTTTTTGTAATTGTAAATGTCTAAAAAATCACTTTGCATTTTTGTTATCTTGTCTTTTATTTCTTCATCACTCATATAAGAAAACTCATTTTTTAATTCAACAATTCCATTGTAAATTTTACGAAGTTCTTCATCTGGTATTGAATAAATTTCTTTTTGCAATCCTGATTTTCTTAAATAAGCTGACAAATTCAAGTTACTTTTTTTAGCATTTCTTTGTAATTTTTTCTTCTCATTTTCACTCACTCTAACATTAATTCCTATTGTTCTATTTCTCATAATTTTTCACTTCCTTTTTATAAATTCCCATTCTATTTTTTATAAAATCTTTTAAAAAATTTTTAATTTCTTATTCAATTTTAATTTCTATTTTTTTGTTTCATAAGGTAGGGGTTATAGGGGAAGATTTTCCCCTTTCAGCATAAGCTGTCGGTTTTGTGGCAATACAAAACCTATGCTCGCTACACTTATAGACATTAAATTTGGCAATACATTTGCCTATTTGCTCCTACCAGTAATTTCTTATGCATATATTAGTTCTTTTAATATAATTTCTTCTGCTATATTCTTAAAATTATTCATCATACTAAACCAATATAATTGTTCTGTATTTTTCATTTCTTCTGTTAAATTATTTTTCTTTTTTAATTGTTCAACTATAAGATTAATTCTATTGTCTGCTATTTCTTGAATCTCTTTTAAATGTCTATTCAAAGTTCCATTCATAAACATTATTGTGTACTCTGCTTTCCTGTTTTCTTTTAAAAATTTTAATCTCATTCTTCCATATTTATTTAATATAATTTTTTCTTCTTTCTCTAAAACTAAATTAGGCATAAAATAATCTCCAACTTTTGTGTATTCAATTCCATATTTATTTTCGATTTTGTTTTCTTTTAATTCTTTATTTTCCATTTTCAATTCCTCCATTTATTAAATTTTTTCAACTAACTTTTTCTCGTTCTTTTACTCTAATTGCTCCTACAATTCTATTTACTTTTTTCTGCGGATATTTTTTGTCTTCAATTATTAATTCAACTAATTTAAAAAGTTTTTCTCCATTATCATTTGTTTCATCTATTGTTAAATATTTTTTCTGGTAGCCTTTCTTTGGCTCATCTAGTCTCGCCACTTCATAATATGAAACTTCGTAATATTCATTAAGCCTATCAATATATTCTTGTAGTTCTTTCTTGTCCATCATAACTGTTGTTCTAATTTCTTTATCTTTTTCATCTGCAATAGTCATATCAAACATTCCGTTTTGCATTAACTTGTATATCTGATTAATAAATGTTTTTCTTAGTTTCATATTTACTAGCTTATAATTGCCTTTATTATCTTTTTTAACTGTAATACTTTCTAAAAACTTTGATATAAATTCTTGTTTTTCTTCTTTATCTTTGTTTTTCCATTCTGCCATTAACATATCGTAAAATTTATTAGAACGAATTAGCTTTTCTTTTTCTACATCTCTATCTGCCATTAAATGTTGTGGGCTAAAGGATTGCTTATTTAAGTCAATTGTTTCAATTCGTTTTTGTTCTAACAATTCTAATTTTTCATCAATTATTTTATATTCTTTTGAAAATTCTTCTACATCAACTATTTCTTTCAAGTATGCTTCTTTTATTCTGTTCTTTTGATTTTTTAATGTGTTTATTTCTTTATCAAGTTTATCTGTATTTTTCTCTTTTTTATCTGCTAAAACAGGATAAAAGTATTTTTTTACTGTCATATCATATTCTATTAAATCCATTATCATTGGCATAACTTGTTCTTCTATTAAATCTTCACGAAGATATATTTTGCATTCTGAACAATGGTAATACATATATTTTTTCTTTTTACCACCAGTTCCTTTACTGCCCATCAATTTGCCACATTTAGGACATTTCATTTTTTTCATAAAGATATAAACTCTATCTCTGCAATAAGCTCTTTGATTTTTCTCTTTTTGTATTTGTACATCTTCAAACATTGCTCTAGTAATAATAGGATCTACTACATTAGGATATATTACAGGCTCTTTTCCTTGTTCTTTTGCTACTCTTTTAAATCGTTCATAATCTCCTACATAAATTTTGTTATTTATTATTTTTTCTATGGCAGAATCATCCCATTTTTTAGGCTCTAAAACCTTTTCTTCGTTTAAAATATTGGCTATCGTTTGATAACTTTTACCTTGTAAATATAAATTAAATATTCTAATAATAATATCTTTTGTTGTTTCATCAATTATAACTTTCTTTGTTTCGTCTCGTTTATAACCTAGTGGGCAAGTTCCGTGGAAGATGTCCAGATTTTATTGCACCTGTTAGACCAAATTTTGTTCTTTCTGATACTATTTCAATCTCTAACTGAGATAAAACTGTTAGCATTCTAACAAAAAATCTCCCATTAGCAGTTGAAGTATTTACATCATCTCTATCACATACCAAATAGCAATGATATTCTTCTAGTTCTGAAATTAATACTTCTAAATCTCTAACAGACCTTGTAATTCTATCTAGTTTATAGGCAATAATATAATTAATTTTACCTGCTCTCATATCTTCCAGCATTTGTTGAAATGCAGGTCTGCCAGACATATTTTTTGCACTAATTCCTGCATCTTTGTAAATTTTATAGATTTTATAATCTTTATATTCACAAAGCCCTCTTAACTTTTCCTCCTGTTCTCCTAAACTAAATCCTTCCCTTACTTGATCTTCTGTACTAACACGAATATAAATTCCTGCTACTTTCCTTTCTTCATTCATTTTTACATATCCTCCTTCCAAATTTTATGAATAGAAATGCAACTAAAAAAGTGCCACATAGCATAGTTTTAGCTATTAGCACTTTTAGAGTTTTTATATTTATTATTACTATCTCTTTAATTTTCTTTTTTAATAACACAAATAAACCAATATAGTATAATTTTTTAAAAACTCTAAAATGCTTTGCCGTTCTATGTTATGTATTTCCGCTGATATGTTCTTGTAATTTGGATAACGGATACTTTGTACTTAAATCATTTACATAGAAATAATCGTGTTCATTAAAGAATAGGTACAAGCTATCTTTAATAATTACTCTATGGGGCTCTACATACGCTAAATTGCTATGGTCAATAATTCTTAAACAACCATTTATTATTTGTGGCTGTTCTTTTCCTTTAAATTTTAAACGGCACGCCCATTCGATTTTAGAGAGTAATTACTTACTCATATTGATTTCTTTTTTTGTTATTTGTAACATAATACCACAAAAACCTCCTTTTTTCAATATTTTTGGTCAAAAAAAGACCGCTTCTTTTTTGAAACGGTTTAAAGTTTTTGTGTTGTCAAATTCTCATAATCTTGAAATCAAGTTATATCAAGTATTACATAGAGTTCGACAAAAACTCGTCTTGGTGGGCAGGGAAGGATTCGAACCTTCGTACTCAAATGAGAACAGATTTACAGTCTGCCGCCTTTAGCCACTCGGCCACCTACCCATATATATTTTTTAAAATGGTGCTCCCTCAAGGATTCGAACCTTGGACCCACCGGTTATGAGCCGGTTGCTCTGACCAACTGAGCTAAGGGAGCATATATAAAGTTTTTTTCCTTGACGCAAGATACAGTATAAACTATTTTTATGCAGTTGTCAAGACATTTTTAAAAAAAGATTTATATAATCTAATAAGGAGTTAGTTTTTATACTAACTCCTACTTTATCAAGTTTCTTTCTAAAAATTATCTGAACCTTTTCCTTCTGGTAATGCTGGGTATTGTATAACAATTCTGATTTTTGTAATATATCTAATTGCTCTTACAAGTTTACTATTTTTAAATCTTTGCCATAAACTTGGTTTCTTTTCAAAGGTTACTGATTGTTCATATTGTTGCTGTGCTACATTTACTTGCTCTACATTTTGTTCTGCTTGAACTTGTTCTACAACTGGTGTTACTTCTTCTACTGGTGTTGGTATAGATTTCAATGCGTCTGCTACTTCAATTCCTATATAGCTTAATGCTTTTGACCTATCTTCTATTCTTTCCATATCAATTTCTATATGTAAGTTTGATTCAAGATTGGTTACTCTAGCATTTAATAATTTCATTGCGTCTAAGTAATTTTGAGATTTTTTTCCTTTTGATTTCCCAACAATATTTAGTGTATCAATAATATCTTCTGGAAATTCATCTTCTGCATTTTTTACTTGATCTTTCCAATCTTTTTCTTTGTTGTCCACAACATCAATTAATTCTTTTAATCTTCCTGATAAAGCAATATTTTGTTCTCTTTGTCTAATTAATTCTTCAATTTTTTTGGTATTTTCTTCAAATTGATTTGTTGCATATTCAACTAATCCATAAGCTGCTTTATAAACACTTGCTGGAAAGTTTTTCTTTTTTGGATATTCAATTAAATATGTTTTGATAGATTCAATTAAATCTTTAAAATATGAATCATCTTCTAATTGTACAATTTGTTTTTTACTGTTTGGATTAATTAGCTTATGTACTTTATCTATATTTGATAATATTTTCTCCTCAGTGATAACCATTCTCACATTTACTATGCCAGACCTAGACATGTAAATTACCTCCTTTTATCTTAAGCATATGATTTTATACATTTATAATTATACATTAACCTACAAAAAACTACAAGCCTAACGGAAGATTTTTTCTTTAAGTTTTTGTTACAGAATTGTTACATTTTTGTTACATTGTTTCTTTTTTGATTTTTATTTTAATTTTCTTTATTCCGTAAGAGAAAAATGATAGCTTTTTTAATAGGAAAAACTTCATTTTTTCTATACAAGAACAATAGCGGGCTTTTTTTTATATTTTATCTGTTTATGACATTTTAAATCCCGCGTTATTGTTCGGCGCCAAATTTTACGTTAGTAAAATTTGTGTGCAATCGTTAGAGCGAAGCGATGTTCTTGTATAGGAAAAACTTGATTTTTCCTATACAAGAACAAAATGTCCATTGGAAACGTCTCCAAATGAACATTTTGTTTTTATAGTACTGTCTTTATTTCTTCAAATCTTTTTACCTTTTGTGTTGTTGTTTTGATTAGTTCTTTATTTGTTACACTAATTTCTCTTACATATTTATATGCTGGCATTGTTTTATTCATTTTCTTAACTTCTTGCCAGATTTTTTCTTTTAACTCTTCTGGATTTTTTGTTCCAAATACTTCTTCTACTAATTCTTCGTCATACACAACTTTGGCACAAATTTTATAATCCCCATCATCTTCTGGTTTTCCATAGACAAAAGATTCTTTTACACCTTCTATCTTATTAATTAGTGTTTCAATTTCTTCTGGATAAATATTTTTTCCGTTTTTTAGGACTATTACAAATTTCTTTCTTCCAGAAATAAAGATAAATCCATCTTTATCAATTCTTGCTAAATCTCCTGTATGTAGCCATCCATCTTCTGTTATTGTTTCTTTTGTTGCTTCTTCATTATTGTAATATCCAAGCATAACAGATGGACCTTTTACAAGTAATTCTCCAATGCCTTCTTCATTTGGGTCTTCTATTTTTACATCTAAACTTGGAAATGCTTTTCCGATAGAGCCTAGTCTTTGATACTTATCATCTTCTACAGAAATAACTGGTGAGCTTTCTGTTAATCCATATCCTTGACGCAATGTAAATCCTAATTCATTAAATCCTTTTTCTGCTTCTGGGTCAAGTGCGGCTCCTCCTGCAACAAATACTCTTATATTTCCGCCCAAAGTATCATGAATTTCTTTAAACAATTTTTTTCTAATATCTATTCCAAATTTTAATAAAAATTGACTAATTTTAATCCCTTTTTGTACAGTTTCTAGTTTGCCTTTCTTTTCTATCGTTTTCATTACTTTTTTATACATAGCTTCAAATAAAATTGGAACAGAAACCATGACACTTGCTTTATATTCTTTTAAGTTATCTGCTATGTGTCTAATACCTTCACAAAATGCAATTGAAGAGCCTCTTGATAATGGATATAGAAATCCAGTTGTACATTCAAATGTGTGATGTAATGGCAAGAAAGACAAAAATCTATCTGTATCATAAATTCTCAAAACAGATGTGATATCCATGATGTTTGCACATATATTTTTATGTGATAGCATAACTGCTTTTGACATAGCAGTTGTTCCTGATGTAAATAACATAATTGCCATTTTTTTTGGGTCTATTTTTGCATCTAAAAATTCTCTATTTCCTGCTTCTAGCAATTCTTTTCCTTGTTTAATTAATTCATGTTCAGAGTATATACCATTTTCTTCTTTTTCTAAATCCATTGAAATAAAGTATTTTACGTTTGTATTGTTTTCTTTCTTTATTTTATTCATGACATCGTTGTATTTTTCAGAATACACAATAGCTTCTACTTCTGAACGAATAATTAGACTTTCTATTTCATTTTCTGGCAAAGATTTGTCTAATGGAACAATAACACCTGTTCCATTAACTACTGCTAAATAAACAATTCCCCATTCATATCTATTTTCTGAGATAACTGCAACTCTTTTATCTTTTAATCCCATATTTACAAATTTGGTACCTAAAGCTTTTACATCATCTCTAAATTCTTTATGCGTAATTTCTCTAAATTTTCCTTCTTCTTCCGTCTTAAATACATAAGCTGGTCTATTCCCATAAAGCTCTCCTGATTTTTCTAACATATCTCTTAAATCTGTGAATTTCATAAATTCATGTATTGGTTTTCTCATTTTCTTCCCCCTTCTTTTTCAGCTAGCCCTTCAATTACTGTATTTTCAAACTCTTTATACAATTTTGTAATATCAACTTCCTGTTCATTTCTCAATTTATATACCAGTGTTGAACAAATCAATCCATATATTTCAGAAGCAATCACTTTCGGATTTCCTGCTTTTATCTGTTTTTTATCAATTCCTTCTTTAACAATCTCTTCTATCTTTTTGATATAATCATAAACATGTTTTTTGCATTTTTGATTTCTTGCTTCATTTCCCCAAAATTGGCTTAATAAAATGGTTATCAAGTCTTCATACTTCATAACAATTTTAATTTGTATTAACACAATCGCCTTTATTTTATCTATATAATTATCATATTTTGCCGTTTTGATATCTATACTATTTTGTAATAGTTTCATACCTTCTTCAATTAAAAAATTAAAAATTTCCTCTTTGCTTGAAAAATGATAATATAATGTACCTTTTGCCACACCTACTGTTGCAGTAATTTCCTCAATACTAGTAGCATCATATCCTTTTTCTGCAAATAATTTCATTGATGTTTCAAAAATTTTTCTTTTTGTTTTATTCATTTTTAAACATCCTTTCAATAAGTTCTACCAATGGTTATATTATATCTTTAAACCTAAAATATTGCAATACATTTGGACTATCTATTCTAGATTTTTATCTAACTAAACATATCATGCAAAAAACAATGATTTCAAGTGCAATCTGCAAAAACAATGCAAAATTCACAGTTTTTATTCCCACATCATTTAATTTATCAAAAGCATATACTATCTCTTCAATCTCTTCTTTAGAAGAAATCTTTTTCTTCTCCATATATTCTTTGGCCAAAAATCTAGCCTTTATCATTGCATCATTTTCTAAATAACTTCTTACAAAATAATATGCAAATCCACCTATAATTAAAATAGATAAAAGCACCATTTTCACTGGTAATACTTGAAATAATGCCAATACAGATATCAGCAAAAAATATACTATATATATGTTAGAATAGAAAAAATTAAACAGTAAGATTTTTCTATTTTGAATGGAATGTAAACATTCATGTGCAATGGTTTGAATTCTTGTAAAACTCTCCTTTACACCTGCTATAATAATTTTATTAGAGATTGCTATGTATAAAGAATTGGTTGCTTGTTTATCCTCTTCAATTGCTACTGTTTCATTATTTAGCATTTTTAAGTATTCTTTACACATGTCGATATTATCTGGATATTTTGAAGCCAATTCGTCTAATTTCTTATTTTCAGCAATTGCTTCAATTTGTTTTTTACGACTTCCAAACAATATTCTTAAAATAATTATCATACAAATCAAACAAATAATTACGATTCCATATTCCATTTTTTATTTCATTCCTTTCTAGATTAGAATTTTTCATGTTTTTATCAGTATGAAACTTTAAGCCACTTGTCTTAAAGTGAAAATAGATATTACTATTTTATTTTCAAAATAAAAGCTAACACATATAAAACTTTACAAAATCTTATACATATTAGCTTTATTTACGTTGTTAGATGATATATTTTTCTAAAGTTTTATTGCATAACATCTCTTACAGCTTCCCCAATAATTTTATTTACATCTGCCAACACAATATTAAATTTCATTTCTGCATCAAAATACTTTTTAGCATCTTCTATTTGAATTAGCTCTGCATATAGAGTTTTCATTTTATTAGACTTTTCTTCGTCTTCTTTTCCTGTTTGCATTTGTGTTAATTGTGCATCATATCTTGCCATTTCAAATTCGCCAATTTTCTTTTTTAAATCTGGATTTAAGGCTAATGCTTCTCTTGCCATTTTATAATTCATATATTCTTCTGATTGTTTAATTTCTGTTGCCAATCGATTGGCTGTATCATATACATTCATTATTATTTCCTCCATTTATATCTATTCACTTACTGTATTTGTAGCTGTAGTTTCTTCTGGTCCCTCAATTGTTACATCTGCATCTGTTGGACAGATATGTACAAATGTATTTCCATCATTTACTTCAATTTCATTACCATTCATGTCTTGATAGATTGTTTTTTCATCTCTAGCTTCTTTTATACATTGAATTTTTATCGCTTTTCCATTTGTAATGTAATAGCCATCAAAAGTTCCTATATTTTTTAAGCCTTGTCTACCTTTGTTTTCTGAGTCTGTTAGTGTGTAATTATCACAGAAGGTAATAATTATATTTTTTGTTTTTACTGGTTCTTCTGTATCCCAGTCTACCTGTTCTTCTCCTCTTGCATATCTTACATAAACTTGATTTTCTGTATCATATTCATATGTTACAGTTTGTAAATCTGAATGTGGTATTGTAATGGTTTCTGCTACTTGCCCATCTTCTAGATTTACCTCATCTGTTACATAATTTAACACGCTTTCTTCTGTTGATGTGGTTCTATAATTTTTGCTTTTTGCTGACTCCAACAATTTTTCTGTGCTTGTAACAGCATTATGTGGTGCATATTTATCTTTTACTCTCCAGAAAGTTGTTCCGTCTTCTGAAATTCCATTAATATCATTTATACTAAATTTTTTAATATCACTTTGCGCTTGTGGACTTTGTCCAAAATGTACATATATAGCGTCATTTTCCATTGCATAATCTATGAAATAATGTCTTGCACTTCTAACCGGACCGATTTTTTCTAAGTCTGCTCCTTTAAATAGTGCCATTAATCTGGTTTCTCCACCTTCAACGATAATTTCATATACCATATATGCCTGTTGTAATCCTGCTTGTGGCCAAGCACCATTATGGTTATCAATCATAACGGCAATTGGTCTATCATTTCCATTATATATTTGAACTTCTTTTTGTTCTATTGTCGCTACTAATTCATTATTTTCTTCTTCTGAACCAGATATTGTTTCTGTATTATTTTTATCTTGCATAATTTTATATGCTAGTACACCACCCGCTACAATAATTAAAATAACTAATATAACAATTAAAACTTTTATTCCACCTTTTTGCATATGTGTCTCCTTTCACGTAATTATCTTGATATATTTAATGTACCTAAAATTTTTTCTTCTTTTGCTCTCATCTCTTTTTTATCCTCTTCTTCCATATGGTCATATCCCATCAGATGATAAAATCCATGTACCAACATATAGCTAAGTTCACGTTCAAAACTATGCCCATATTCCTTTGCCTGTTCCTCTACTTTTGGTATAGAAATCACAATATCGCCCAATATATCTTCATGTTGTAAGCTCTTTCCTTTTATATTTTCTTCTATTTCCTGTCTTTCAAACATAGGAAAAGAAAGCACATCTGTTGCTTTATCAATATTCCTATATTCTTGATTTATTTTTTGAATATTTTGAGGACTGGTAAATGTAACCGTTATATATAGCTTGGTATTTTGCAATTGTTCTTCTTCAAAACATTTTGCAAAAACTTTGTCCACAATTTCTTCATACTTTGGCTCTTCTGTAATATCTTCATATATAATTTCGTAATTTTGCATGTTTTAATTCCTTCCTATGGTTACTTTATTTATGCAACTTGTTTTGCCTTTTTCACATACTTTCCTTCTGATATATAAGAATTTTTTAATTCTCTGATTGCTCCATAATCAATTAGTTTTCTTCTATAATATGTTATTAATTTACTATAATCTGTTTTTTCACCTGGTTGACTAATTTTTTTCATATCATTTTTGATAAATAGAATTTCTTTTTGTCTAACATATTCTATAAAGTTGGTTTCTTTTAATTTGCAAATTTCTTTATATTGTTTCCAGAAAGCTTTGAATTCTTCTCTTTCTTTTGTATTTTCCCAATATACTTTTGTTGATAATAATTTTACATTATAATCTTCAAACAAGTTAATTAACATACTATATGCTTTTTCTCTTTTTACTGCAATTTTTGTGTCTTGTACAAGAATTCTTGCGTCTTTTAACAATTTTTCATAACATTGAATAGCAACAATCAATGGTAAACTATGGGTAAATAACTTTCTACTAATACTTAATAACAAAACATTTTTTTCTATGGTGTCTTTTGCGTCTAATTTTCCAACTGTATATGTTTCGTAGTTCTCATATTCTTTCATAACATCATTGATGTTGTTATCTTTTTTGATTCTGATTTTTAATGATAATATTTTTTGTATATATTCTTCTAGTGTATAAAAGATTTTGGTGTAAATCCATTCTTTTGATGATTCATATCCGTTTGTTGTATCTGCAAGTTTGATAGAATAATTTTTTAAAATTGCTTTATATAACATATCCATTTTAGAAATGTAAAAAGCATTATAACGTACAATTAATTTTTCTTTTTCTGAAATTTGTATACCATCATTATCTAATTCTAACAAATATTTTTGTTTTCTATTTTTATATTCAATATATTCATTTTCTTTTAGACTGGTAATTTCATAATATTTAGATAATGCTTCCTTTTCAAATTCTGAAGCTGTATTGTTTTTAACTTTCTTATAAATTGAATCCATAACATATTTGTCTAAAGCCTCTAAATAAGCTTCATAGGCTGTATTGTATTTTTCTTCTGTTTCTTTCTGATTATAATTTTCATTACTATTTTGATATGCTTCAAATGCTTTTAAGACTGCATTTCTTTTTATAGAAATTAGCATACCATTTATCCCAATTTTGGTTGGTATTAGCATTTTAGTTAATGTTTTTGTAATTCTATTAAAAAATGTTTTATCTGTTCCTGTAATTTTCAAGCTTTTT
This sequence comes from uncultured Eubacteriales bacterium, assembly GCA_949294555.1. GTDB lineage: Bacteria > Bacillota > Clostridia > TANB77 > CAG-508 > CAG-269. Next base: position 39,507 of record CASFHP010000001.1, on the reverse strand, counting down.
TCTTCCATTTATATCATCCCTTCAAAACACAATTTTCTCATTTGTCCCTATCGTCTCTAGCACTTCATATGTAACATAAATATCAATACCATTTTCATTCTCATATGTATTTATATTTTTGTTAACAATGTTTTCTTTATTTTCAATTTGGCTTTCCAATTCCGTCTCTATCTCCTGTATCCCTAAGTTTTTAGCTTCTTCAACAGAATATGTTTTTTGCACTTCTTCATACTCTTGGTAGGTCGTTTTTACAATCGAAATTGGTAAATAGAAATTAGAAAATAACCTTATTTTGTTTTCAGTCTCTATTGTATCATAAAATTTAAAATTTGAAACCCCTTTCGGAAAATTTATTTTAAAATTGTTAAATTTTAGTGCATAATGTTCTTCTGTATTTCCTGTAACCTGCTTTTCCGTAACATTGTATGGAATAGTCTTGTTCATCGTATACCATACCCTTGCCTCAATTTCGCCTTTTGCGTGGACATAGCGTATTCCTGTATATTTTCCTTCCATCCATCCATTAATTAAAACATCGCCAACACTTACGGTATCTCCCACTTTGACATTTGCTGTTCCATCCTGTGCATTAATTTTGGTAATTACACCATTTTTATTAGAAACAATATTACAATACTCATCTTCATCAATGATTTCTGGTTTCTCATCTGCTTTTACTAATCTTACAATTGCATTCGTTCCTTTTAACTCAATCCCCATCCATGCAATATCATCTCTTTCTAACCTTACCTTATTGATAATTTCTTTTGTGTCTATCTTACTTTTTAATTCTCCAATGGTTAGTCCAGCTTCTTGAATGTCTCCCATAATGTTTTCAATTGTCGCTCCATTTTCTTCTATGATTTCTATATTCCATACAAAGTTAGAACTAAAAATAATTGCAAATAAAATTACCACTAAGCACAATGCAAATACTTTTCTCTTTTTATATTTATTAAGAAGAAAAGGTAATCCTCTTTTGGATTTAATTTTGATTTTACATTGCGTTTTTTTAGCAATTCTACAGATTTCTTTGAAATTTTTTATTTCTATATTTAATGTCAAATGAATATCATTATCCTTTTTGATATTCCACATCATATATTGTTTGCTTCTACAAATATTAATAAATCTTTCTATATAATAGCCTTCTACTACTATCCTTAAATAGCCATTGATATAATTCATCAGTCTTTTAATGAACATTTATCTCTCCTTACTTTAATCTGTAATTCTTTCAAACTCAAAACTCTCAATTTTTCCTGTTACACGTATATCATCATTTGTCATAGTTTCTAAATTTAAGTTATATCCATTAATGCTAATCATTCCTTTATAGGTGCTAATTCTGATAAAAAATTCTTCATATTCAACAATGCCTTTATAATTTTCGATAATCATTTCATCAAATCCAATTAAAGAAATTTTGGGAACATCTGAATATACCTCTTCTGGAATTTCTAGTATTTTATTCAATTTACGCATTCGATTTTTTTTCATAGTCACTGCATTCCTTTCATGTGATGATTTTGGGGACGGAGCAAAAAATCATCATTTTATTTAAGAAAAATTTTTGAATAACATATTTTTTAATGATGATTTTTTGCTCCGTCCCCAAAATCATCACTTTTCAAATTCATCAAGAGATTTAAATTCATATCCCATCTCCTTAACTTCCTTTATAACACTATCTAAAATATTAGTATTGGTTTTAGAATTCCCATGCAATAACATGATTTCCCCATTGTGAAGATTATTTAATATTTTTTGTTTAGCTGTTGCTTCATCTGGTTGTTTATCCTCATTCCAGTCCTCATATGCAAATGACCACATAACTGTCTTATAACCTAATGCGTTTGTAACTGTTATTGACTTTTCACTAAATTCTCCTTTTGGCGGTCTTATATATTTCATTTCATATCCAAATTTTTCATATACACTTTGGTGTAAATCCATTACTTCTTTTTTGATTTCTTCTTCTGTCAAACTTGGCATACTTTTATGATTAACTGTATGATTTCCAGTTATCGCTATGTACCACTTTTTCTCTGTAACCCTTGAAATTACTAGATTGTTATATTTAAATTTCTTGTTGTTATGTATACTCTTTTGTTCCATATTTTATACTTTTTTTGCAAAAGTTAATTCTACTTTTATATTTTTGTTTTTATCAAATTCAATTCTTTTGACTAACTTTTTTAATATTTCATTGTCTGGATTTTCCATCTTCAAAAATTCTTTTGCTAATTTTATTATCTTTTTATCCTCTGCATTTTTACTTTTAGATTTCTTTTCTAACTTGTTTTCTTTATTATTAAGTTCTTCAATTTCTTTTTGAATTTTTTTCTTTTTTTCAGTAGCTTTTTGATAAATTTCTGTAAATTCCTCAACATCTATTTCTTTTAATAACTTTCTTTCATATAGCTTTGAAATTTCGTCTGTTATTTTGTTTAGTTCTTTATTTTTTATTTCTATCTCATTTTGTGTACCATTTAATACTTTCTTTATTTTCTTTTGTGCTTTATTATATATTTCTTTTAATTCTTTTGATGTATATTCAATTTTATTTATTTCTTCTGATATTGTGTCTTTTACTGCTTTTATTAGTATCTTTTCCCCAATAACTACATTATCACATAAACTCTTATAGTCTGCTCTCTTTCCACATACTGCTGTGTTTCCTTCCCAATAAATTTCTCCTGACTTATTTTTACTGCTATTGTGTTGGAATCTAACTTTGTTTCCACATTCTCCACAATATACTAAATCTTTTAGGGGATATTCATATTTTTTTCTATTGTCTGTATGGTATGAGTTCAACTTATTTTGCACTTTTTCCCATAATTCTTTGCTAATAATAGGCTCGTGCATATTTTCTTTTACTATATATTCACTCTTTTCTTTGCTAAACTTCTTTTTTATTTTTGGACTTTTCTGCTCTGTCTTTCCACTTACTACATTTCCTATATACACTTCATTCCTTAAAATTTTCCCTATTTGAGTTCTTAACCATACATACCTACCATCAGGATTTTTACTGTTTAGATTTCTTGTATTTGCCATTTTCATATAAACACCGTGGTGGTGTTACATTTTTTTCGTTTAAATAGTCAGCAATCTTTATAGTAGACATTCCATTATTTGCATACATTTCAAATATTTCTTTTACTATATATGCTACATTTTCATCTATTATTAAATGATTTTTTATTTCTGTATCCTTTTTATATCCATAAGGAGCAATTCCTGCTTGATATTCTCCTGCTTTCATTTTTTTGTTTTTTACACTTTTAATTTTATTTGAAATATCTTGTATATAATAGTCATTAAAACTTAATTTGAAAGATAGAAATTGTAACCCCTTTGCGTCTTTTGTATCTATTCCATCTCCAATTGCTATATATCTTATATTCATTCTTGGAAAATATCTTTCAAGGTAATATCCAGTATCTATATGGTCTCTACCAAACCTTGATAAATCTTTTGTGATTATACAATTTACTTTTCCATCTTCAATATCTTTTAACATTTGTTTAAATCTTGGTCTTTCAAAATTTCCTCCTGTATATCCGTCATCAACATATTCATCAAATTCTTCTAAATCAATATTCTTTTTTATAAAGTTATCTATTATATCTCTTTGATTTTCTACACTTTCACTTTCCTTTTTATCTCTGTCTTCATCTGATAATCGTATATATTTTGCTACTTTATACTTTGTATTTATCAATTTATATTACTTCCTTAAGTTGTTCTTGTAATTGTACTTTTCCGAAAGTGAGTGTAACTCTAACATTTTTCTTGCTATCAAATTCGATTTTCTTTATTAAATTTGAATATATTTCTTTGGTGGGATTTTCAAGTGTTAATAATTTTTTGGCTAACTTTATACTGTTTAAATATTTTTCTTCATTATTATCTTTTTGCAGTTCTATTAGCTCTGTTTCTATCTGATGAATTTTTGCAAGCAATTCCTTTTTTTCCTTTTGTAACTTATTATAGAATATTCCAAAATCATCTGCTGATATAATCTTTTTTATTTTATCAGTATATACCTCTTCCATAGCTTTTTCATTTTGTTCTACTTTTTCCTGTAATTGCATTTCCTGCTTTTTCAAAATATTCTTTTTACTTTCAACCTTTTCTTCAGCTAGTTTGAAAATATTTATTATTTCATCTTCTGTATATCCTACTTGCTCAATTTCTTCTTTAATTGCCTCTTTTACTTTATTTACTATTATATTTTCTTCTATTGGTTTGCAAGTACAATTATTTTTATGAATATTTTTGTTTGAACATATAAAAGTTCTTTGTTCCCATATATAACCACTTTTTCTAACACTTTTTCTTATTCTGTATGTTGCTTTTCCTCCACATTCTGCACAATATACAAATTCTTTTAATGGCTCATTATTTGTTCTTATTATTGTTGTGCCTCTTTTATTTAATTTGTCTTGTGCTTTTCTCCAAGTTAGTTCATCTATAATAGGCTCGTGCATATTTTTTACAATAACATATTCATCTTTTTGTGTTGCTCTTACTTTTTCGACTTTATGACTTATCTTTTGAAATTTTCTTCCCACTATATTACCTATATAAACTTCATTTTTTAACATTTTAGCAATTTGTGGACTCTGCCATATATAACCTTCTGGATTTTTGCTTTTTCTTTTCATACACACAGGTATTTTTAAATAGACTGCTGGTGCTTCAATTTTTCTTTCATTTAACTTTTCAGCTATTTTTATCGTAGACATTCCTTTATTTACATACATATCAAATATCTCTTTCACAATTTCAGAAGCATATTCATCTATTATTAAGTGATTTTTTATTTCTGAATCTTTTTTATAACCATAAGGTGCAATTCCTCCTTGAAATTCTCCTTTTTCTATTTTTCTGTTTTTTACACTTTTTATTTTGTTTGATATATCTTGTGCATAATAGTCATTAAAACTCAATTTGAAAGTCAAAAATTGTAATCCATCAGGCTTTGCTGTATCAACATTATCTCCTATTGCTATATATCTTATATTGTTAGTTGGTAAATATCTTTCAAGGTAATATCCTGTATCTATATGGTCTCTGCCAAACCTTGATAAATCCTTTGTTATAATGCAATCTATTTTTCCATTTTCTATATCTTCTAGCATTTTTTTGAATCCAGGTCTATTAAAGTTTGTTCCAGTATAACCATCATCAACATATTCTCCACAGTCCTCTAATTCTTCGTGTTCTTTTATATAACTGTCTACTATGTCTCTTTGATTTTCTATACTTTCACTTTCTCTATCATCTCCGTCATCTCTTGATAAACGCAAATATTTGGCTACTTTATAATTATTTATTCTTAACATTTTCCCTCCTCCCCTAGAATAAATAACCATTTTGCTATTCCATTCTATTTTGTTTTTATTATTCAGTAAAATGTGCAAATTTAATTATTTTTTGATTTTTCCACATTTTTAATTTCTTTTATAAACATTTTTTCAAGTAAATCAGTTAATATATCTTTTAAATTTTCAGTTCCATATATCTTTTTTACGGTATTTTTTTCATTTTCTGTATTCTCCATAATCTTATCCTCCTTGTCTATTTAAAAATATTTTTGCAAGTCCAAAATTATGAATAATTTTTGTTAAATAGTTTCAATGTATTTTTATAACAAATCTGGAAACATTTTTGTAAGTATTAGTTCTGCTTCTTTCATTGTCCTTCTAGGGTGGTGTGAATGTAATTCTCTCAAAAATTCTTTAACTATTTTTTCATCTGTTATTTTTTGTTCTCTATTTATAAGCACATAAAAGATACAAGTTGCATAAGATACAAAATCATCACTTGTTAATGTCCAACTAAAATTTATTCTTTTCAGTAAGTTAGTATTAACACCTTGTATTTCGTTTGTATCAATATTTTCTTTTGCAATTTCTAATATATTTTTTAATATATCTTCTAGTCCTCTTTTCTGATTATTTTCATTACATCTTTTATAACCTAAAATAAAGTATGCTACTGCCTCCTCCATTGTATATTCCTTATTTCTAATATTCTTTTTCATTGATTTTCCTCCTAACTAAAAACAAGCCCTATCTGGACTTGTCATCTTTCCTTTTTGTTTTTTTCTTTTCAGATTGTGTGGATTTCTTTATTTCTTGTTCTATTTCTTTATTGCTTTTTTCATATAACTCAAACAAATTTTGTAGTTTTTCGTCTTGTGTTACTATAATTTCTGCTCCTTTATTTTTTATCTTATGTAGCAACATTTGAGTATTTGTAAAATCATCTCTTACAAGTTGCTCTAAATTCTGTGTTATAACACCATCTATTTTACTATTATCTATATCATTTAAAAGTTTATGTAATGATGTTCTTCCATTTATTCTACCTGAAAAGCCTTCGTCTACATAAATTTCTACTACGTTATATTCGTTTTTTCTTGCTAAATCTAACAAATCTTTTACGCTTTCATTCACTTCTATATCAGCTAAACATTTATTTTTCACACTACTTCTGGAATATATTCCATATTTTTTACAATTGTTCTTTTCTTCAGCATTACTAATTTCTATTGTTTTACTATTTTGATATTCTCTAAAATATTCTGGATATCTTATCTTTAGAGCCTCAACAAAGTATGGAGCATAACTGCAACAAAATATTTCACTTGGATTATAATATATTGATACTTTTCCTTTTTGTCTATCTTTAGCACTATCATAATTACATCTATTCCATAATGAAAATGCCATTCTAGTAACCTTTTCACTTGTTCCTGTTTGAAAAGCACTATTTATAGAATCAATATTTATTTCTCCTTTTTCTATATTAAATATCTTGTCAAAGTTACTTCTTGTTGTTTCGCATATTCCTAATGTATAAACTATTGATTTATAATATACATCTGTTTTTTTATGCTTCAGCAATATAAAACTTTTTTCATCCCAGAATTTTTCGTGTTCATCATCTATAAATTCCATATCGTTTCCTTTCTTGTAAATCAATTGCTATTTTTAAAGCATTGTTTACTGACTTTATATATTTTTTAGGCAATTTATCCATAAAACTTATCAATCTTCTTTTATCTATAATTTTTATTTGTTCTGCCATTATTGTTGCTTCATATTTCATCTTTCCAAATGGCTTTATTTTTATATGTGTTGGTATGTGATACCCTTTTTCTACTCTTTTTGTTATTGGAATAACTATTGTTGTTGGACTGTACCTATTTCCTAAATTATTTTGGATGATTAAAACTGGTCTTTTTCCTCTTTCTTCACTTCCTACTGTATGTCCTAAATTTGCTAAATATATTTCATTTCTTCTAATTTTATTTACCATTCTTTTTCCTCCTGCTATTATATTTTTTCAAGTATTTTATTTGTTCTTTATCTTCCATTTCTCTTTCTTCTGCTGTTTTAGACATATTCGCTCCTAATAGCACTAAATACATAAGAACAGCAACAATTATCATATCTATCAATAAAATTTTTAATATCATTGTTTCGTTTCCTTTCTTATATGTTATAAGAACTCTAAAAATGTTTGAGGGTATATTGATAAACATTGCTATACCATATTTTAGAGTTCTTTCTTTTTCATTTATACCTTTTCATAATTCATTAGACAGATGTTTTGCAGACATCTTCATAGGTGGTATTCGGCATACCCCTGTCCGTTTCTAACCGACTTGTACTCATTGCGTAGGACGCTTTTAACGCTCGTTCTATGACTATACAAAAGTTTCTTTCCTTTTACACTTTTCTTCGCCTTATTAGTTGCAAGCTAATATTTAAGTAATATAATTATTACTAGCTCAAGTAATCAAAGGACTGTATCTAATGAATTGATATTCAATTTTCAATGTACTACTTATAAATTTCTTTTAAGAAAAACATCACGAGAATTACCCTCTCACTTGTTTGTGCAGAAAATTGAATTTTGTCAGGGTATATTTTTAAAATTTTTCAAAAAATTTCTTTAATTTTTTAATTCCCCATTCAATACTCTCTTGTACCGATTGTTTTGCACAACCTTCTATTTTGGCTATTTCTTCCATTGTTAATTGATAATCGTAATATAAAAGAATTCTCCTTCTCTGTTCTTTGGTTAGTGTTTTCATTGCTTGTTCTAGCTTTTCGCTATATATGTTTTTTATAACTATTTCATCAACATCTTCTGGCTTATCAAATGCCCTTTTATTTAAAGTAATTTCTGTTACTTCATTTTGTTCATAATGTCTTTTTATTTCCTGTATTTGTCTTGCGTCTTCTTTCTCAAATTCATCTAATTGTTCAAATATCTTTTTAGAGATTTTTACTTTTGCTATTTTGTTTAAGTTTGAGAAAGTAACTTTATATATGTTTTTTGATTTATCACTATGTAAAGTATATGGATTATATTTATCCCTACTTCTTTTTGGTCTTTTGTCCATTTTATTTCCTCCATTCGATTTAAAATTTTTTAAATCGAACTCGGGAGGACTGCGACAACCACTACAAAAAGTTAGAGTAGTCTTTCTAATTGGACAAAAAAAGAGGTCACGATTACCTCTAAAACTTATAGAAATAATCGCAACCTCTTTTTTTAGGCATACATATTTAATTGAAGAACTTTTATCTATTGTCCACCAATTCATTCACACTCTCCCACTATGGTAAGTAACACCTGTTATAGTGGAAGAAAAAGTATTATAAGTTGGTGTAACTAGCCAAACTTAAAACTTAAAACTTAAAATTTAAAATTATAAAACTTTTTCGTCAATTTTTGATTCACAATTAAAACAGTTTATATTTTAATTTTTTTATCTTTTGTTTTTGGGTGTAAATATCTGGTAGAATTTTATCATAATGTCTTTGTCGAAATTTGTTGTATTTTGTGAAAACGCAAAAAAAATATATAAAAAAGTCTTTTTTTGACATTTTTATATATTTAAAGATTTTATTATTTGCATTTTCTATTTATTTTTACTATTATTCTCAATACTTTTAAAACTCTTGATAATATTATTTGCTACGTTAAAAAATTCTTCTTGTGTTTTTTTATCAAGTTTTTTAATTTCTTTAAACATTTCTTTATATTTAATTTCCAACTTTTTATCCATATCAAAATCATCCATTAAAAGATAATCATAAGATGTATCTAATTCCTTTACTATTTTTCTTAATAATGATAATGATGGGCATTTGTTTTTTCTTTCTATGTTTGATATATAACTTGGTACACTACCCACCTTCTCTGCTAATTCTTCTTGTGTTAAATTTCTTTTATTTCTTACTTCTAAAATTCTTTTACCTACATTGTTCTCCATAATATTACCTCATTTATTCTAATAATAGTTATATAATATTATTTTTGACATAATTTTAGAATAAATACGTTTGAACAAAATTGTTGCTTATAGTAACATTGCAGGTAAAAAAAATAAACTACTTTTCTTTATCTTCTTTCTCTCTAGAATACTTTTCTTCAATATATTCTGCCTGTCTTTCAGTTAGTCTTTCATTTATCACAGCACATTTTAATAACGATTTTATATTTTCCCATTTCATTGTTTTACATCTCCCTTGTGCTGTTTTTTCTATATATTCCACTATTTCATCAAATATATAATATGGAATGTCAAACTCTGGATTTATTAGCTTTTCTTGTTTCATATCTTTCTTCCTTTCATATTTTTATATATGATAGCACTTTTCTTTTTGGAATTCAATACTTTTGCCAATTTTTGTTGTTTGTAATCCCCTTGTTTTATTTCGTTATTTGCTATATTTATTATAAATATTTTTTTGATTGGAGAATACAATGGATTTATCAAAAGCAATGAGATTAAGAATAAAAAATTTAATGACTGAAAATAAAGTTAATGGTAATAAGTTAGCACTATCTTCTGGTATAGACCGTGCTACTATAAATAGATTTTTAAGAGGTCAAAATAAGTCTATCAAAATAGAAACTATTACTTTAATTTGTCAGGCTCTTAATATTTCTTTAAAAGATTTTTTTGATGATAAATTATTTGATGATGTTGAAGTAAATGATTAAATATAGGTGGTTCATACTATCGAAACACCTATATTTTTTATATACTTTATCGTGATTTTTCCTTTTGATTTTCATCTACCCATATATCAGCTAAAGTTATATTTCTTAATCCGTCTTGACTTTTTCCTAAAGATACTGCACCTAATTTAATATTTCCCATTTTTATTCCTTTTTCTATTAACTCAAAATATGTCCTTTCTTCTCTTTCAGTTCCATTCATATTTAATCCTTTCAATACAATATCACTAATCTCCTCGTTTCTTATTTGTTTCCTTAATTTTCTTATATAAGCTGAAAGTGAACTTTCATTATCTTTGCTAGAAAATTTATTACAAACTTCTTTTGCTCTTTCAAAATCTTTTACATTAGTCAAATTTTTTACTACTGTCCTTATTGCTTGTTCTAATTCCCCATCACATAACTCTTGTATTTGCAGAATAGTTTTTTCTGGATTATCTATATGATATTGTTCTGACTTTTCTATTAACACCGTTCTTATTTGTATTAAAATTTGCCTTTTTTCTTGTTCTTCTGTTAAACTAAATCTGGTTTTTGGTTTTTTCTGTACTCTTTTTTTAGCTTCTTTATCAATAATTTTATTTGCTATTTGAATATTTAATGTACCATTTGCTATCTCTCTTATTATAAATTCTATATCTTCAGGAACATCGTTTCTAATTCTATCAATTGCTTTCTGTTGAATTATTTTTGATATTTTATTTCCTATTCTACTTTTTACTGCTCCTACAACTATTTGATTATTTTGTTGCATTCCCATCGTTAGTTTTCTCTCTAATCCTTTTAATTCTTCTAATTCATCACTTTGAGCTTGTGCTATATCAATAGCTTCTGCTAATTTTTTAATTACTATTTTTCTACTTCTATTCATGTAAAAATCAATTTTATCTGTTATACTCGAATTCAATTTTTTTAATTCTTCTGACTGCAATATATAATGCAACTTTTCTGCTTGCTCAATAGTCAATTGATATTCTTCTATTTGTTTTAGTTTGCTTAAAATTGCATTAACTTCTTTTCTCCTTTCTTTTTTAGGTAGTTCTTTAATACTTTCTACTATTTCTTCAATTTCTGCTATAACTAAATTTATTTGTTCAACCTTTTGTCTTGGTAATTCTTTTGGTTGCTTAACTTCAATTTTATTGCTTGTAAAATACAATTTTCTATATCTTTCTTTCATTTGTTGCATTTTTGAATGAGCCTGTTTGTTTTCACTATCAATTATTTCTTTAGCACTATAAGTTCTAGTTGAATTAGGTTGTTTCATCGTTTCTAATTCCAACTTACACTGTTTAATTTCTTCAATTGGTATATCTAATTCAAAAGATATCAATTCTAAATTAAATCCGTTTTTTATCAATTTTTTAACTTCTTCTATTTCATTAAGTTTCATCATATTACCACTTTTCCTTATTTTTTGCTTTTTTATCAAATTTTATCTATGTGCATTTAGAATATATCTTTTGTTAATATCATAAATTTATTGAAATTATAGCATAAACTTATTGATTTTTCAATATCTTGTCATAAACATTATAATGTTTATGATATAAATATAATCTTCTCTATTTTTTGAAAGAGGGGAGCATTGGCATTTGCTCCCCTCTTTCTCTTTAGAAAATTTCTTCTACCGTCAGATTTTATCCCTCTAATCTCAAGTCCTCTACTTTTTGCATTCTCATTACTGAAATCTCATAGGCATCTCTGTATTCTCCTGCCTCTGTATCTTTCGAAAATCTTTTAAAATACTCTCTGCTTTGGACTCTTCCATAGAGTTTCACTCGGTTTCCTACTTCAAATTCGCTTGCCCATTGAGCAACCCTTCCCCATGCAATACACGGAATATAATCCGATTTTCCATACGGTCTGTTGACTGCAATAAGCAAATCTGTTATCTGTCTTCCTAAAGGTGTCTTTCTAAATACTGGTGGTTTGCAAAGATATCCATCAAGATAAATTAAGTTTGCATTTGTAACTTCTTCCAGTTCATCTTCATCATCATAGATGTTAATTGCCGTTACAAACAAAAATAAATCTAAATGTTTTCGACCATCTTCACCTAATTTGTTATAAGACCTGAACTGTCCTGCTACTTCCACCCATTTACCTTCGAGTGATGTCTTCATCCTTTCTCGTCCTATCAGTAAATCAGATACTACTATTGGAACTAAATCTTCTGTCCCACTTAATCTTTCTACTCTGACTCTTGTCCGATAGAATTTTTCCCACAGTACCTCATGACTGAAATCAAATTCAGCCTCAATCCTGCCACTAACAAATACTTTGTTAAACTCACTAAAAAGTTTTTCTGTAAGTGAGTTTTCCTCTCGTCTTGTTATGACATTGTTTTCCCGTCTTGCTACTCCTGTTTCATCTGACATTGTACTTTTCCTCCTGTTTATTTTTTTGTTTATAGTACATTAAGTAGAAGAATATTCTAAATTGTTTACATACAAAATTCTGTGTATGTTCAAATTAAGAAATAAATTCTTCATCTTTATATATATAAACAATACATTTATTATATCATTTATTTACAATTTTGTAAAGTTATGTAAAACGGCAAAACACCACCAGATACATCTAGTGGTGTTTTGCCTTAATACCAAGATTTTTTAACATCAGTCGGTAAAGTCTGAGAAATTTTCTATTTCACTCTCAAACATAATAATTTTCTGCAATTCTGAAAGGAATGTCAAAAGTTTTACTTTTCTATCACTTTCATATTTCTGCACAAAATCATTGACAAACTTCGAGAATGTCATACGAGCTGTCATTGTCTGTTCAATAGGAATCTTTGCCTCAACAAAAATAATGTCAAAAGCCATTCTTCCCTTTCTAACAGCTGTACTTGCGATTTCAATAATCTGTTTTTGCTCTTTAGCAGGCAACTCGCTTAATCCCATAGCTTCCAGAACATATCGAACTCTTTCTTCAACAGGCTGTGTCTTATCAACACTTGCTAAAGTTTCCTCAAAATCCTTAATCTCAGGCATACATTCCATTTTTACTCTTGGTCTTGAAAAAACGGTTTCATTAGCCTCTTCTGAATTTTCTTCAGCATTTTCTGTTGCTTCTTCTGTAGATTGTTCAGTAGATTTTTCTTTTTCGGATTGTTCTTCTTTTTGTTTAAAAGAATACCCTTTATACTCTACGATTGCATTCAAAAGAGGCAACATTGTTACAGATTTTTCTTTAAGTTTTTCAGAAACCTGCTGACCAGACCAAATTTTATCCCACTGTGTATAAGCAATATTATTATTCTTTAAAGCCTTTTCTAATTCTTTCCATGTAATCTTATCAACATCAGCTGATACGATTATTAAATTTTTAAAGAATTCCTGCCTTTTATCCATTTCCAGCCATTTTGCTATCAATTCTGCAAAATTATCAAATGAAGTTGCTTTTTCAGCAATTTCTTTTAATTCTGGAATGTTAATAATTTTACTTTCTGTCTTTGTAGCTTCTTTCTTTTTGGTAGCTGGTCTGCCATTTTTCTTTCTAGTTTTTTCAGTCTGTTCAGAGTTTTCAATCTCTTCGCTTTCCTGTTCGGTCTGCTCAGAGTTTTCATTCTCTTCACTTTCCTGTTCGGTCTGTTCAGAGTTTTCACTCTCTTCACTTTCCTGTTCGGTCTGCTCAGAGTTTTCATTCTCTTCACTTTCCTGTTCGGTCTGTTCAGAATTTTCATTCTCTTCGCTTTCCTGTTCGGTCTGCTCAGAGTTTTCATTCTCTTCACTTTCCTGTTCGGTCTGTTCAGAGTTTTCAATCTCTTCACTTTCCTGTTCGGTCTGTTCAGAATTTTCATTCTCTTCGCTTTCCTGTTCGGTCTGCTCAGAGTTTTCATTCTCTTCACTTTCCTGTTCAGAGTCAAATTCAGTTTCAACCTGCACGGTTTCATCTTCTTCGTACTCTTTTAAGTTCTTACCGTAGTTCAGCTCAATGATTTCGCAATGGTTTATTGCATCGACAATTGCCATAGGAGGCTCCCGAAAAATAATTTCCAGTTTTGCCTCCGTGCCTCTTACTACAATACTACTTTCAGGATTAAAGTTCTGGAAAAATGCCCTAATTAAGTGTTCAGCATTTTTTTCCTGTTTAAACTTTACCTTTGCCCAAAACTTACTCATCATGTTTCTCCTTTCATTGTTAAAAAGTTTAATAGGTACAAATGTATCTTGGTATTTCCACAATTTTTTGATATTTAGCAAATTAAAAGAATTGCTAAAATACAATAAATACTTGGAAATATTCCAATACATCTTATATTATACTATAATTTTACATAATTTTCAACATATGTTAAAAGATAGCTATAATCACACTATTATAACTATCTTTCCCCTTTATCTATCATTGATTGTAATCTCTTTCTGTTTTTTTCACTCTCTGGTTCTATACTAATAATATCTTTTAATTGTTTTATTATTTCTTGGTCATCTTTTTCTATTCTTGCTATTGATATTAGTTGCTCTCGAATCTCAATACTATTAGGAAATTTATCAAGTGCTTCATAAGCCCATAATTTTGCGTCTTCAAAATTTCCTTCTACCTTTTCAATATGTACTAACTGTCTATATGCCATATAACTATTTGTTTCTTCTATTAAGGTCATCAATTCATCTCTTGCTTCATCTATTCTTCCTGCTCTAAAATATGCAAATGCTAATAAATTTCTTTTTTCTTGTGTATTCTGTGAATTAGACTCGATTTCAGTCTTATATTTATTTATTATTTCTTCATAATCTGGCTTAACTGTTTCTTCTTGTACTTCTTCTACATATTCTTCTTGGCTTGGTTGTTCCCCCATATTCTGTTTCTCTTTTTTTCTAATATTACTTCTTTTCCTTTTAGGAATTTGTACTTGTAATTCTTCTAATACTTTATCTATATTACTAAACAACCCTAATCTTTTTCTTTCTTCTTCTATCTTTTGCAAATTTTCTTCACTAATATTTGTCCTATTAGCATATGCCTCTAACTTTAATAACATTGTTTTTTCTATAATGCCATTGTCTGTATTCTTAACAAAATCATTTAATCTATTGACAGCTTCTGCAATTTTGCCATTATTTATTGATTCCTTTGCAAATTGTCGAAGTTCTAATCTTTTTTTATCTTCTTCTAACTGTTCAATTGGAACATCTAATTCAAAAGACAATAGTTCTAAATCAAATCCTTTATGAATTAACCTTATTATTTCCTCTGTTTCGTTTAGTCTTATCATAATTTTATATTCTCCATTCCATATAGTTCTATTCTCATTCTCTTATGTGATTCTTATTATTAGGTTATTCATCAGTTTAATAATTACTGTTTTCTATTATAACACACTGAATAAAACATTTCAATAATTTTTTCTTATTATTGTAAACATTACGGTGTTTACAAGTTATTTTTCAAACTATTATACAATAAAAAAAAGGATGGTTAATTATGAGTTTGCATAAAAAATATGAAAATAAATTAAATGTTATTGCTGATAATTTAAAAGAATTAAGAAAAAATAAAAATATCTCCCTATCTGCTTTATCAAATAAACTAATGCTGATGGGGGTTGATATTTCAAAACAATCTTTATATAGAATAGAACAAAATAAAAGGTCTGTTAGAGATTATGAATTATCTTCCATTGCAATATCTCTTGGTGTTAAAACAGATGATTTATTAAAAGACTTTATAAAAAATATTAATGGGAGACTATCGTAAAAGTTGTGTAAATCGGATTTCCTTCCGATTGATAACTTAGAAAAAATTAATAATTTTATAATTAATTTTATTTTAATTGAACTTTTCTAAAAAATCAATACTTTAGAAAAAGTTGTGTAAATTTAATAGGACTTAAGAAAACTGCTTCTTAAGCCTATTATTTTTAGGCTTTTATTTATATTCTTCCTTCATACATAATCTTAAATTGCGATAAACATAAATCCCATTTATCTACCATTCTAGACCATTTTTTCTCTGCTTTTATTGTTGATAGATAAAGAACTTTTAATAAAGACATGTCTGTTGGAAAAACATTTCTATTTCTATTAATCCTTTTGTATGTACTATTTAAGCTTTCTATTGCATTCGTTGTATACATGATTTTTCTTATCTCTGGTGAAAATTTGAAAAATACGGACAATACATCCCAATTGTCTATCCAACTTTGTATTGCACCAGGATATTTGTTTTTCCATTTCTCTTCTAACTCTAATAAATTTGTATAGCCTAATTCTTCTGTATTTGCTTTGTAAACAGTTTTTAAATCATTGGCTAATTCTTTTCTGTCTGTGTATGGAACATACTTTAAAGAGTTTCTTATTTGATGTACAATACATCTTTGATATTCTGTTTTAGGATAAATTGCAGATATTGCATCCTTTAGCCCTGTTAATCCATCAGCACATAATACTAAGATATCTTGTACTCCTCGATTTTTTAGTTCATTTAATACAGTGAGTAGGCAAGAGGAACCTCCCCTCAAGCCTCTCTCAGAACTGTACGTGATAGTCTCCCATCATACAGCTCCCAATTACCATACCGTTGGCATAATTCCAAATTTCCAATGTGCAAATAATTTTGGTTCTCTTTGTGCTATTGTCATTAACCAGTTTACTGCTCTTTTGTTTGATTTTAGCTTCTTATACTTTCTTCTTGCCCATTTTATTAAACATCTATTTATATATCTTAATACTTTGGTTATTCCAGATTTATAATAATGTGTGTAATAATTTATCCACCCTTGTATTTTGCTATTAAACATATTCGCTATGTCATTTATTGTTTTATCTGACTTTAATTGTAGTTTCCAACTTCTTATCTCTTTTATTATCTCTTTTTGTGCTTTATCACTCATTGCTGGTAAGAAATTTCTAAATAATCTTCCATATTTGTTCTTTGCTCCTCTTGTTTTAAATGTATATCCTAGAAAGTCAAAACTCGTATTTTCATAATCTCCCTGTCTATCTTCATCCTTGCAGTACACAATTTTAGTTTTGTCTAAATTTAATTCTAAGCCGAAAAGTTTAAATCTTTTATCTAAAACTTTAATTATATATTTTGCTTGCTTAATTGACACACAATTTAAAACTCCGTCATCTGCATATCTTACCCAAGGTATATTAGGAAACTTTTTACTCATAAAGTCATCAAATACATAGTGCATAAATAAATTTGCCAATACTGGACTTATTACTCCTCCTTGCGGTGTTCCTGCTGGTCTTTCAACTATTGTTCCATCTTGCATTTTAAATGGTGTTTTTAGCCATCTTTCTATGTATAGAATTATCCATTGCTCATTTGTATGTCTTTTAACCATTTCAATTAAGTAATCGTGCCTTATATTATCAAACAATCCTTTGATATCAAAATCAACCACCCAATCTTTTCGCCAGCATCTTTCTCTTAATACTCCAACTGCCTGTATTGCTGACTTATTTGGTCTATAGCCACAAGAATCTTCATAGAATATTTTCTCCACATTTGGCTCAAAGTATATTTTAGCTACCATCTGCGCTACCCTATCTTCAACCGTTGGTATTCCTAGTATTCTAGTTCCACCATTCTTCTTAGGTATTGCTACTGCTTTTACTGGTTTTGGAAAATATGTTCCTGATGACATTCTGTTCCATATTTTATATAAATTATCTTTCAAATTTATTTCAAAATCTGTTATTGACTGTTCATCAATTCCATATGTTCCTTTGTTTGCTCTTACTCTTTCGAATGATATTTTGACTATTTGTTTTGAAATTTTAAACGGCTTTGTTTCTTCCATAAGCTCCTCCTCCTTTCAAAGTTGACTTATTTCTTAAACTAGTAATTTTAAACCCTTCGCTCCACTTCCATTACAGAAGCTTCTTCACTACTACGATTTAATCTGCCCCTATGACTACATTGGTACTCTTATCTTATGGTTCTTCCACTTGATATTCTCCCTTATCATTAGCCCGTAGGTTCCCACGTTTCGTATAAATGCCTGTATTAAGTTCATGCCACCTCTGCACCGTTCACCATCTAGTCAGTAAACAGGTTTCCACTAGACTTATCCCAGATTAACGACAACCCCCTGGTTTTGATGAAATCTATACTTTTCGATGCTTTCGTAAGTGGTTCACTTGCTCATTCATCTCCTTAATACCCACCTGACAACTTTTGTTGCCTTTTCTCTAACGCTCAATACCATATCTTTTGAATACAGCACCTTAGAGTGGTTTGAAAACTCCACCTGTATGACGTTTTCGGTAGACCTACTACCATCATCTATACAATTACTGTATCTTTCAAGTAATTTTATCTTACTTGTTGTACATTCGTGGCGCACTGTCATCCAATATTTTGCACTTTCATTTTCTCCTATTGTTATTGTTAAAACTTTTTTCATACCGTCTTTATCTATTCCTAGCACTACATAGGCTGCTTTCTTTACTATTTGCCCATTATCTCTTACATGAAAATGTGTTGCATCAATGAATATGATAGGATAAACACTATCCAATTTTCTTTTTTGCCATTCTTGTATTTCTGGTATGATTTTATCTGTTATATCGCTTATCATATCTGATGAAAGATTGCATCCAAATATTTCTTGTATTTGTTCTTGAATGTCTTTATCAGACATTCCTAATGCATACATGGATATTACTTTTTCATCAAATCCATTAGCCGTTCGTGAGTATTTAGGAACTAAGTCAGAGTCAATTTCTCCATTTCTATCTCTAGGTACTTTTACTGGAATGTCTCCCATTTCTGTTGCTACAGTTCTTTCTGGATAATATCCATTTCGATAATTATTGTTGTCCGTTCTTTCATTTTTCGAATAACCAATTTTAGCCTCCATTTCTGCGTCTAGCAATTGTTGAAAAGCAGGAGCAAAGAAATCCTTCCATGCAGCATACATATCGCTCATGGATTTAATGTTCTTTGGATCATTCCTTCTAAAAAATTCCTCTACTAATTCATTTTTTTCTTTTTCTACTTTTTTACCCATAGAAAAATCCCTCCTTGATATTTTTATTTTATCACGGAAGGATTTATTTACACAACTTTTTCTATACTCTCATTAATGGAATCTAATATTTTCTAGTTTTTCTAAAACCTTCACATAATTGTCAGAAATGGTACTAACAATTTATAGCTAGTACCATTTTTTATTTCATTTTTTCTTTTTTACTATAAATAACTCTATTTATTTCATCTTTTGTGATTATTCGTTTATCTACTGTCATCCCTTTTTTGTCTATTATTTCAGCTAAATATCGATTTCTTTTATCTTTTGTTAAAATAATAGCTTTGTTATTATCTTTTAATTTTACTACATAAAATTTATCTATTTTCATACTATATCATTCCTTTACTGATATGCAGGTGTTCCGTATCCTAAAATCACACTACTTCCAATATCATACACATTTTGTTTACACATATCTCCACTTGTATTACCCTCAATAGTATAAACTTTGTTATTTTCTACTCTATCTACAATTCCTACATGGTCTGCTTTTCCATCATTACTATCTGCCCAATCGAAAAATATTATATCTCCGTGCTTTTGGTGTATAACTTCTATCTTGCCATAATCCACAAGTTTGAAACCAAGCCACACCCTCACTTTGACAGTTAGCGAATTTTGGTATTATTCCTGCCTCAATATATCCACATTCATTAGCACAGAAACTTACAAAACAAGCACACCATTCAACTCTATTACTAAAACCATACCAAGACCAAAATGTCTGTCCTCCTACATTTCCTATATATTGTTTTGCTACTTCTACAATATCATTACTACCTCCTGTTGCTCCTGCTAGCATATATGACCACATTGAGTTATATTCTTCTTTTTGAAGTTCTGCTAACTGTTCTTTTTGTTTCGGATTCAAATTATATAATTCAATCATCTCTTGTAATGCTTTACTTGTTACATCAATATGTAACATTTTTATTTTCTTCTTTTCTATTTTTGTATTTCCGTTTTCGTCTGTTATTTCATACTCTTTTTCTATTTCATCTACTCTAGAATTTATTGTATTCATTTGCCAAAATATTTCCTTCAGTTTGTTAATTTTATTGTCATCTAATGTAACAACTTCTGTCTGTTCCTCTCCATTGCTTATAATAACTGTATATAGTGAAAGTATATCTTTCCATTGTGCTTTATTTGAATTTATTTCAAATTCGTCGTGTCCTGTATTTTTTTGAATTTCTGTTATTCTATTTGTAAATTCTGTGTTTAGTTCTCTTATAACAGAACTCATATTCATTTCGCCTACTTCATCTTCATTGGAAAAAAATATGCCAAAAATAGAGGTACACAACATTGCAATTAAACAAATAACTATAATTATTACAATTGCCACCCATCCACCTGCAATAATTGCTGAAATAAGTGCTTTTGTTGCTAAAATTATTGCTTTTATAATTGCTATTGTTGTTTTTATTGCTACTTGAATAGCTTTTATTGTAGTCTTTACTGCTTGCTTTGTCATTTGAGCCGTTTTTTGTAACACTTTTACACTTGTTTTAGCCACTTGCTTTGTTGTTTTTACTGTTCTTTTAGCAGTTTTTATTTTATTTTGTGCTGATTTTATACCATTTTGAAATTTTTTCACATTTCTTTTTGTTTTCTTTATTGTTATTTTTCCTTTTCGTTTTATATTTTTTATTCCTTTTTGTACTTTTTTTATTTGAACTTTACCTTTTGAAATATTTTCTTTTGTTTTTTCAAAATTTTGCTTTCCTTTATTGTTTAATCTTGGTATGTAGTAAATTGTATCTTCTATTGATTTATTTACTTTATTTTCTGCATACTCTTGTGCTGTTTCTCTATTATCTTCATAACTTTCTTTTGTTTTGTCTTTTACATTGACAATATTTCCTTTTAAATTTTTACCCATTATTGTTGCTCTATCAAATTTTTTGATATTAAATTCTTGCTTTTTCTTTGTTTTTATATCTGCCATTCTTATTCCTCCAATTCGCTAGTAATTTTTCTTGCAACAACAACTAATCTTCCATTTTTAGCAGAATATTCGCAAGTAGATAATGTCAAAAGCTTGTCCCCATATTTCGCTGTTTTTTCTATCTCATAAAAAGAAAGTTCTTTACATTTTTTTATAAATGTATCGAACTCATCTTGTGAACTACTATCTATAAATTCATAATATTTAAAACCTGTATAAGCAACTGTTTTGAATACTGATATTATTTCATAATCTGCATTGCCATATATTGTATTAAAATTTATTATTTTATGATTATCATAAAATTCTTTTCTTTTATATTTTTCTAGTTCTCCAAAAACTTGATAATTTGTAATATGATGACCATATATAATTACATTATCACTTGTTTGCACATTACAATATTCTGCAATATATGGTGTTCCTAGTTGTGAATATTCTTTATAAAAGTTTTTTCGCAAATAATAATCTTTTCTATTACTGTCTGTTTGCATAACTGGATAACTTATATTTGTATCTTCTATTTTTATCCAACCTACAAAATCATTGTTTAACTCATATAACTCTTGTAAATTTATACTTTCTTCTTGCTGTTCTCTATTTTCATCTTGTTTTTCCGTAACAATGTTTTCTAGTTCTTCAAATATTTCATTTTGCTTTTTATCTTGCATTTTATTTTTTATAATATAAATTACTGATATTAGTAAACTTATTATAAAAGTAACTATTATTATTCTAGTTAGCCACTTTTTCAAATTTTCCACTTCCTTTACACGAAAAAAAAGCACTATATAAACACATATAGCACTTTGCAAATTTCATATTTATTTCTTATAAAACGAACTGATGACTAACTATTTCTAGTTAGCCACCAAACATAGCAATTAACTGGAACTTTCGTTCCAAACATAGCAATCTTTCAATTACTTTCTAATACTATGATACTATATTTTATGCTAAAAGTCAACGATTTATACCTAAAATTCTTCACTAATTTTTTTAGATATTTCACTCATATATTTTCCGTCTATCCTTCCTATTGTTCCTGAAAAGTTTAGTCTTAATATACTAACTTTTCTCATTCTTGTAATATTTGCCCATCTAGTCATTGCTTTAAAACCAACTATATTATCTAATTGCACAATTTCTGTAATTTTATCTTTTCTTTTATTGCATTCTTCTTTCGTTACATTTTTATTGTCCAAATCTTTTTCTATTCTTTCATATTCTATTGGTTTTTTAGATGATACGGGCAAAACAAACAAATCCTTATCAAAATTTTTTAATATAACTGCTGGATGCATTCCTCCAAATTCGTTTCCTATATTAAATCCAAAATCTATCCAAACAACATTTCCTCTTTTTAATAAAACACTTCTTGTTATTAACATTGCTTCATCATATGAAATATTAGGATTATTAAAAACACGATAATTCTTTTTTACAATATAATTATTATCGATTACCTTTTTTAATATTTTATTTGCTTTTTTGTAGCTAAAGTCATCTATTTTAAAATTAGGCAATGTATATTTTACAATATTTTTATAGATATAATTATTGTCTTTTTCTTTCTCTATTTTTTCTGTCTTTGTTTTTAACCACGAAAAATATAGTTTTCCTCTTTTTATATCTATATCTGACAATAATGACTTTCTAAATTCTTTAAGTTTTTTCAAACAAGCTAAATATACTTCCTTCACTAAAATTTCTCCTTTATTGTAACTTTTTACAATTATACCATAAATCTTGGATTTTTCCATAGTTTTAGACAAATTCACACAGAATTTTACTGTCTTTTAGAATACTTCATTTAATTTTGTACTCATTAACCTATAAAGTTCAGTATTTTTTGGAAATTTATTTACAAATGGAATCAATGAATTTCCTACTTTTAATAATCCGTGTCCCGCCTCTACATTTGTTATAAAACTTAATTGTTGGTCTGATATATTTAATAGTTTTGCAAGTTCTGCTCTGTCTGTGCTTGCTTGATTTAACATTATTATTAGTTCACTATTTGCTAACATTGTTCTTGCTAAATCACTTCGTAATATGTCTTCCACATTTTGAGTAATTCCGAGTACAACACGCTCCGATACTTTCTCACTCTTTTCCATAAAGTAAAAAGGAAGTTTGCCGAATATTCATATTGAAAAAGTAAATATATTTCATCAATATAAATATAGGTATTTCTTCCTTTTTGTCTATTTGCTGTTATTCTATTAAAAATACTGTCAAGTATAACTAGCATTGCAATAGGTTGTAGTTGTTTTTTTAGTTCTAATATATTGTAACAAACTAATCTATTATGAATATTTACATTTGTCTGTTTTGCAAATGTGTTAAGACTTCCATTACTAAATAATTCTATTGCCAATGCTACATCTTTTGCCTCTTTTTCATCTTGCTTTAATAGTTCTTCTCTAAAATCTTTTAATGTTGGTGGCTGTCCTTCATAATCTCGTTTTTGATATTCTTTATAAACATTTGCCGTACATCTATCAATTATTGAGCGTTGCTGTGGCTCTAATGCTTTACCCATAAGCTGTTCACACAATGAAAGCACAAATTCTGATTTTAATATTATTGGATTTGAATTATCTCCATAAAATTTATTCATATCCATTGCATTTATATGATTTTTACTTGTTGAAGATATTTCTACAAGTTCTCCTCCTAACTCTTTTACAAGTCCTGCAAATTCATTTTCAGGGTCAATTATAATTATATCTGCGTCTTTCTCTTTTAACATTATTGAAGTTATTTCTTGCTTTGCTGTAAAACTTTTTCCACTTCCAGAAACACCTAATATAAAACTATTTCCATTTAATAGTTGCTTTCTATCTAATAAAATCATATTTTTAGATATTGCATTTTGTCCATAGTATATACCTTGTGGGTGCTGAACTTCTTGTACTTTAAATGGCATAAATACTGCTAAACTTTCTGTTGTTAATGTTCTTACATTTTCTATTCTTTCTACCCCAATAGGTAATGTTGTATTTAGTCCATCAAGTTGCTGAAATTTTAATAGTCCAAATTGACACAAATTTTTTCTAGCAGTAGTTAGTATTGCCTCTGTTGTATCTTCAAGTTCTTTTTCTGTATCTGCAGTAATGACGGCTGTAATTAAACCTAAAAACATTCTTTGGTCACGAGTCATAAGGTCATTTAAAAAATCTCTTGCCTCTTGTTCTTGTTGTTCCATATCATAAGGTATTGAGGCAAGAAAATTATTGTTTTCATTTTGCTTTCTCATATAATTAGCTTTATTGGTTTCTACACCTAACAATATTCGCTCTGCGTCTTTTATTGCTTCATCTGTTGAAACTGGAGAAATATCTATTGTTAAGATTAGATTTTTACTAATATCTGTTATCTCTGAAATCATACTGTCTTTTATGAAATTAGCATATTCTTTTAAAAATATTACTCTTCCGAACTTATCTCCCATCCTAAAATAATCTTTTTTAAATTCAAAACTGTCTGGACATATATAATCTTTAAAACTGTGTCCTTTTCTCATATTATCTATCATATCAAAATAGAAGTTATTTTCTTCGCCTATTCTATAAAAGTTGTGTAACATTTTCAATTTTTCATTTGAATCTAATTCCATACAAATAGAATTTAACTTTTTAAAATGTTTGTTTAATTCTATTGTAATCCTTCTAAAAGCTGTTCGAGCCTCTTCTAAACTTTTCTTCTTTATAGTTATGGTTATATATTTTTCTTGCACAATTCCATTAGAACTTTTTGCTCCTTCATCTATTAACATATTGTATTCTTGTCTTAATCTATCAAGTTTATCTTTTTCATTGTCTATCTTTACATTTTCTTCAATGTTTTGCTCATTCATTTTGCTATTTAATATGCTAATCTTTACAAGCATATCACTTTCAAAAGAATTGAGTATTTGCATATAATCTAAAAACATTGCCTCTTTATCATCTTCACTTGCCACGATATAATTTATATCTGTAAATTTGAAAGTTTTTGAATATTTATTATTTCCTACTAAAAATATTCCATCTTTCCAAATTCTTTTTATTGGAATAACATCTTGCACGCCTTTTGGAATAATAAATTTCTCTTTATCTCTCTTAAATAATTTATTAAAAAACATAAATTTTACCTCCCATACTTAAAATGAGGGCAAAATCTCGTTAATTTGTTTTTCTTATTTCTCTTGTTTTTTATTTTTCTTAAATAGCTTTTTTCTTCTACTATTTTTAACATTTTTTTCACATTGTTTATACATATCTAAATAGTAATTATTGGGTTTAAATACTAATTTTTTAGGTGTTAATATCTCTGATTTAATCCAAGCTACCAAAAATTGTTCTGCTGTCATTCCATTGTATTTTACAAATCCTAATAATGCAAAAGGAACTGCACCTGCCATACATAACCACGATACAGTTCCTGTATTATTTAATATTGGTTTGAATATAAAGTATATTCCTACTGCTACACCACAAGCAAGTCCTGAACATATAAATTGTCTTAAAGATAAGCCAAAAAATATTTTTTCACTATATTGCCTTATTTCTTTATTTATCTTAACTTCCATAATTAACTATCTCTCCTTTCCTATAATCCCATCATTTCACGAACTACTCTATCACTCATTTTTACTGTTCCAACTAATACTAACATATTGAAAACAAGTTCCCCTATATAGCTCCATACTTGTGTTGTAGCAGGTAAACTTGTATTAACTGCTGGTGGGTTTGAAGCAAACAATGAAAAAATTATGCAAGCAAGTACAATTATTGCTCCCTCCATACATACTGAAACATAGGATTTTATAAAACTTTTTCCAACATTTTGTGATGGCTCTCCTGCAAACGCTGATAAAGGAATTGGTGCTATTGCTGTATATAAATAAAGTTTGAAGAATCTTCCATATACTGTCATTATCATTACAAACGAAAGAACTGTTACAAGTAATCCTCCGTATTAGTGTAACTGCCCATAAAGGTATGCTCTCGAAAAATCCGACAACTCTCTATCGTTGTTATTAGTTCTTGTGGTAATACTGTATTACTACTTTCTCCAAAACCTGCTGAAGTCATAATCGTTGATATTATTCCTTGTACTATTTCAAATATTGCTAGCATTAAATCTAATCCATAAACAACTATTGTATATGCTATTGCAAAACGTAAAAATAGTTTAAAAGCGTGTTCTGGCTTTTTTACCTCTGAAAATGAATTACAAGTTTTAATAACACCTACTAAAAAGAAAATAACAAGTAATGCCAAACCGTATTGCTTGCAATGCACCGTGTATATTTACAATTACTTCCCAAATACCTCCACCTTTAAAGTTTTCTGGTGTTTGCGTTACTAATTGCCATATTTCACTTAATTTTCCATTCCAAGTATCTATTGCATTTTGTAGGTTTCCTACAATCCAATTATCGCTCAAAATTTATCGCCTCCTTTTATGAGAAGGCAATTCTTTATCTGTTTTTCTTAAAAACTTAACCTAATATTAGTTCTAATATTTGTTTTGCAAAAGCTATTATTACACCACCAGCAAGAGTCATAAAACCGATTTGCTCTTTGAGATGGGTCGTGTGATTTAATAGCCATACCTATTTGCACAATTCCCCATAACAACAAAATTGCTCCTATTGCTCCTATAATTTGATACATAAATTCTTTCAAATTATCTATAACTACTAATGGATTGTCTGTTGCAAATACTGTATTATTTCCTACCACCAATACAGTTACAACTGTCATTACTTTTAGTCCTATACCTAATAATCTTTTTTTGTTTAATTTATTTTTCATTTTCAAAAACCTCTCTTTCCGAGAGAGATTTTTTCTCATAATGTTTTCTTTTTAATTATCTTGTTTTTCCAATAAATAATTATCTATTTCTTCATCAATTAAAATTTCATCTGCTATATCTTGATACTTTTTGTCTTTAATACCCTTTACATTGGTATCTATTGATATAGTTGCTACGGAATTTTCAATTTTTCCGTGAATATAAGGTTTATAGCCTCCATCTTCTGTTAGTTTAATATTAGGGTGTTTAAAAGTATTATATTTTTTATCTATTATTGGTCTTTCTCCACGAATAAATAGTAAAGCATATTGGTTATCGAGCATTCTAACTTCATCAGGTGTCATTAGTTCTCTTCCTGCAATTTGATAATTAGTTGAGTAACTTCCACTATGTCCAGTTGATTTTCCATAAGTATTTGTATCTATTGTTTCTTTTCCTAGAAGTTCACTTATATATTTGTGTGTTGATTGCTCATTTCCACCTAAATATTTCCACCTAAATATAAAAGTTCATCACAATTTCCGTACAATGCTTTCCCATTGTTTTTCAAACAGCGTCTTAAGTTGTGCGAGATTTTGTAGTATAATGCTCACAGAAATTCCGTCTTGAACGCATAGTAGCAAGTATCTTATCAAAGTCATCTGGCAGGCTTACATTTGCAAATTCATCCATTATAAAATGCACATTTACAGGTAATGCCCCTTTATATTTATGGTCTGCAACATAAAATAGTTGTTGAAATAATTGTGTATATAACATTGATACAATAAAATTAAAAGATGTGTCATTATCTGGTATTAAAGCAAATAATGCTACTTTCTTTTCTCCTATACTACCTAAATCTAATTCATCATCCATTGTTAAATTTGCTAAATCTTTTAAATTAAACTTTTCTAACCTAGACGCAAGTGTTACTTGAATTGATTTTAGTGTTTTTGCAGAGCCTGAGTGATAACTTCTATAATATTTCAATGCTATATGCTGTGGATTTATTTCTTCTATCATATTGAATAAAGTATCTAATGGACTTTCATATTCATCATCATCTTCTTTTACATCTCCTGCCCTCAATAGTTCCAATACCATATCAAAATTTTGCTCATACTCTGGTGCTTCATATTTTAATAGGAAGATTAAAGACATCAGTAACATTGACGCTGCAGTATCCCAGAATGGGTCATTACTTTGACTTCCGTTTTGGTGTTGTACTCTTAAATAAGTTTGTAACCAATTTTTGAATATCATTATCAGTTTCTAAATATGCAAATGGATTATATCCAAAACTCAAATTCATATTGATTAAATCTAATACTCTTACTTCAAATCCATTTTGTTCTAGCATAAATCCTGTATCTCGCAAAATCTCTGCCTTTGGGTCTAATATAATGTATGAATTATTTGAGGCTTGTAATAAGTTTGGTTTTGCATAAAACAATGTTTTTCCTGCTCCACTACCACCGATTACTAATGTATTAAGATTTCTTCTGTGTTTTTTAGCATTTAAACCTAATCTTACATCTTGAGTTAGAATTCTATTTTCACTTTCTGGCATTTGTTTATATTTTTTATTGATTTCTTTCGTATTTCCCCATTTTGCCGAGCCGTGTTCCTTTCCTTTTTTATAGTTTTTTCTTGTTGAAAAATATGCTCCTATTCCTATTAAATAAGAAAGCAAAAAAATAAGAACAGTTTTTATACTATTCTCGCAAATTTCTATATTAAATGGATTTTGTAATTTCTTTGGTAATTGATTTATTATTGTAGCAAGTCCACCACTTGTTAATGGTGCAATTAAAAGTGCTAACCAAATAACTGCTATAATTCCAATAATAGATAATATTATATAAATTCTATTATCTTGTTTCATTTCTTGCCTCTTTTCTTTTGAAAATACCCTTTTTTTGTTTAGATGGTGCTTTTATAATTTTTACTATAACCTTATCAATTAAATCTGTTTCTTTTTCTTGCTCTCGCATTTCATTCTTCATATTGATTAGTGAATTTAAAATGATTGCATAGGCAACTCTATCCACTTCCATAACTTTTTTATCATCTTCCATAGAAATTCCTACCTTTCATATTCTCTATTTGCTTTTGCTCTATTATTCATTCCTAGTGTTCTATCCATTCCCTCTGTCAATATTTCAAAACATTCTGCTCCTTTTCCTAATTCTTGCTTAATTTCTTGTGGTGTCATTGCTTGTAATGAATCTGGTATCTTATCAAAATTAAAATTGTTTGTTGGCATTCCATATCTTTTACTTACCATATATGAAACACTTTCATTTTCAAATGTATTTAATTCTGAATCTGCAAAAGTTAGCATATGAATACTTGCAATTTCTCTTACTAAACCTTGTATTATAGAATTTATTTCTGCATTTTCTGTAACTTCTATTACTCTATTTTTGACATTAAAATTTGCAACTTTGTTATTAGGGACATTTGGTACAATTTGAACTTCTACTGGTGACATAGAAAGCACAGCTTTTAATATCTGCTCATTTGTATATGGCAATGTATTTAATTGTCTGCTTACTCTCATATCCGAAATATCATAAACTCTTTTTGGGTCATAGCCTTGTGCTTCTGTTCCATCTTCTCTTGTATAAATATTTCCTTGCTCTAATATAATTATTTTATTTGGTTTGCCTGCAAAACTAATTTTTTCTTTTTTCCAAGTTTTCACATCTTTTAGTTGTGTTGCTTTTGGATTTTGTGCTGTTACAAGTAAAGCATTTCCTACCGAATAAGTTGGAAATTTGCTTTGCACATCTAAATAAGTTTGATATAGTTTGCTATCTTCTGTTATTTTTATTGCCATCTCATCTTGTGTTTGATATGCCCATTGTCTTTCAGTATTTTTTTCTTCTGCCCATTTACCGACATCAAATTCTTCTTTTTCTTTTTGCACATTATTAACTGCACTTTTTAGAATATCATTTATCATACTCATAAATTATTTGCTCCTTTCCTTTTTTCTACTTTTCTTCTTTGGTTGCGTGTGCTTTGTTTCTTGTATTTTTTCTTGTTTTGGTGTTTCTTTTATTTCTTCTTTTGCCTTTAGCTTTTCTTTTTCTTCATTTTCCTTTTTTATTGTATCTAATTTTTCTCTTATGGATGGTTTTTCTTCTTTTTTAGTCCCTTCCATTTTTGCGTTCATTTTCGATGAATTCTCTGATTGAATTTCTTTCTCCGTATTTGGAATGTTACTGGGATTGGTATTCTCATTCTCCTCCTTGATATTTTGTTTTTTCAATAATTTATTTAATAAATCCTCTGATGTGTTTTTTTCTTGAATTTCTTTTGCAATTTCTGTTTTTTCTTTTCCTGTTGGCATTGTTTTTTCTATCTCTGCTTTTTCTAATGCTGTTTCAATTTTTGTTTGGTCTACTGTTGTTAGTTTGAATCTTTCTACTATTCTATTTACTCTTACAGCGTCTTCTTCTTTTACTAAAATATCAATATTTCCATCTTTACTTATTTCACTTTTCTTACCTAATGCCGTATATAAAACGCCATATCTTTTAGCTTGCTTTTTAAAATCTTGATAATCATCTTTTTTTATTGTAAATATTCTTAAATTGCTATTACTTTTTAACATATTATTAAGTCTAGTTTGACCTTTTGTTTTTGTAGATTTTTCTTTAGATAATGCAACTAGCATTACTGCCATTTCTTTTGCCATACTTCCTGTTAGTCTTGCAACAACTTCAAATCCTTCTAAACTTAATCTTACAATTTCTTCTGCACTATCACTTGACGCACTCATAGTCTTTCCTCTCCTTTCCTTTTTGTATCTCTTTTTCTTCATTTAATTCTTTGATATTTTCTTTTATCTTTGGTATCCTTTCTTCAATTTCTTTACACTTTTTGACCTCCTTTTTTAGATATTGAATTTTTCCTGCAATTAAAGAGAGTTTATCGTAATTTTCTTGTTTTTCTTCTTTCTTCAGTTTGGTATTTTGATAGTATAATTTATCTCGTTCTTCTTCGAGATTTTTTAGTTCTCCTTGTAATGTTTCTATATATGAATAAAGCTCTTTTGTAGTTTTGATATCCTTACTACATAAAAGCCTTGCTTCCTCTGATATTCTTTCCATTTTTTGCACATCAGCCTTAATTGAAATTGGTGTTTTCTTTTTCCTTTCTGTTTTTGGATATATTTTTAATAAGTAACAATAATATAGATATAACGCTTTTATTCCTGTTGCCTTTTTTCTATTTTTTATTTTAAATTTACTTCTATATATTTTCTTTGAACGCATTTCTGGAAATGGTAATTTTACAGCTTTTTCTGTTTTAATTCTTGACTTAATTTTATCTATTGCATAGTCATCTCCAAATGCTCTTAATATTCTTATATTTTTCTTGTATGGCTCTTTTCTAACACTTAATTTTCCTGCTCTATAAATTAGTTCATAATCCATTGCTTTTAATAGATTTTCAAATTCCCTATAAGTATTTGATTGTGTGATTGCATAATCTATATCTTGTTTTGCTTGTGTATGATAATTAGATTTTTTGATATAGTTTTTATAAAATAATGTATAATCCACATTATATTTTCCAGTAGGCTTTTCATTTAGAACTGATAATCCATATTCTCTGCATAAATTATCTGATGTTTGCCTCATTAAAGCATAAGTTTCTAGCTTGTTATAATATTTTAATCCATCAACAAATGATACTGAATTTAATAAAAAATGATTGTGTATATGGTTTGTATTCAAGTGAGTTGTTACTACTACTTGAAATCTATCTCCCCATAATTCTTCTGCGAGTTTTATTCCAATTTTATGTGCTAATTCTGGTGTTACTTCGCCTTCACAAAATGATTGAAATGCGTGATAACCTAAAATGCCATCTTCCTTGTCAAATAACCTTTTTGTTTCCATCATTTCTTGTACGATATTATCTTCACTACAATTTATGGCTGTAACATATAATTGTTTTTCAGTTTTATATGAGGCTTTCACATATTCTGCTACTTTATGCAAATTATAATAACTACTGCTGTCTGTTTTCTTTTCATTTACTACATAATCAACCACATTATCTAATCTTTTATCTATCTTCCAAATTTTTGTTGTTGCCATTATATTCCTCCAAACTATTTTATATATTTTTCTGTTATTCTTAATCTTAAATCATCTATTCCTTTTAGAGTCTTTTCAACTCTTCTAGTATCAAGTTCTTTTGTATATCTGCTTAAATCTTTTATAGTTTTTATATCTTTTCTAAAATGTAAAAGTTCTTTCATAATTTCATAGAATTCTTGTGGTGGCTTTTCTTTTATAGTTGCTCCTGTTATCAATTTTCTTATAACTTGTACTTCTGTTTTTCCTGATAATTTACTCAAATTCTTTAGTGAATTATCTTCATCTTCGTCAAACCAAAAATTCTTTTTTATTCTTCTTTTTCTCATAACTTTTCCTTTCATTATTTTTATTTTTTAATGGGGATTGGGGCATTGCCCCACAAAGTCGAATTTTGACTTGGGAGGAAAAATTCATTGCTTGTTAGGATTCTAATTGGTGTATAATTTCATCCATTAGAATACAATGTCCACAATTTTCACAAACGATTTCTGTATATTCTCGTGGCAAATCATCCTCTATTTCTTCATCATTTTCTTCTACAATATTTTCATCTGCATTACTTATAAAAAATTTATTTTCTCTAATAAAATCTTCATAATCTTTTAAATTTTCTTTTCCATTTTCATCAATAATTTCTTCAATATTTATAAATAAATCTTTCTTATCTTTTGTATCTTCTGTAAAGAAATTTTTATCTCCTTTTACTGCTTTTTGTAATAATTCAAACATTGCCTCTGAATGATTTTCTGCACAAAGTTCTATCTCCATTTCTTTTGTTTTTTTAATTAAAAATTTATATTTTTTCATAATTATCTCGACCTTTCTTTTTCAATTTTTTTAATACCTGTTTTTAAACATAAATATTCATTTACATCTTTTCCAAACGGTATTGTGTGATTAAAAACTTTATATTTTTTATTCAATACTTGCTGAAAAAAACTACTTGCATTTCTTCCTGCTAAATCTCTATCTAAATGCAAATGAATTTCGCTTACATTTGGATTTTTCTCCAAAAATTCTGTTAATGAAACTGGAATTTTTGTTTTTTCTACATCATATTTTGAAGAATAAATCCCTCCTAAAGATAATAGATTTTCTGCTCTCCAATTTTTATTTTCCAAACTTAAAAGAGTAGCATAAGATAATAAATCTATACTACTCTCAAAAAGATGAACTATATTACTTTTTTCATCAGCTTTTATTTTAAAAGAATATCTTTTGTTACTACCTGTTGCCTCTCTCATAAATCTTTCTTGATTAGTTGCTCTGCAAAAAGCATAGCTTGGAATATTGTCATTATTATAGCCCATAAATACTACATTATTTGTCTTTTCTTCTTGATAAAGTAATTTATTTTCAATACAATATTTTATAATTTCTTTATCAATTCCTCGTGATAATAAATAATTTATTGCCCTATCATTATTTATTGCTTTTACTGGTATTTTTAAATGTTTTTCTTTGTTTTTTTCTTTCTGTTCATACTTAACTGGTGTTTGTGTTCTTATATTTCCTAATACAGTTTGAACTGCATTTATAAAAGTAAAATTTCTTACTTTCATTAAATAATCTATTGCACTTTTTCCACCTACCCCTTTGGTAAACCAATACCATAATCCATTGCTAATTTTTAAACTATCGTGTGATTTTGTTGTATATGTATTTCTACATACTTCTACTAATTCATATGGCTCATAATTTTTTAAATAAGTGAGTAGGTCTATTTGTCTTGCCTCTGCAACTATTTCTGGTGGTATATATGGCATTTTTCACACCTACCTTTCCATTGATTTTTTTCTTTAATAGTATCTATTTCTTGAATAATAATTAACTAGCTTGCTAATTTCTTCTCTATCTCTGTTTTGACTGTAATAAACATCTTCTAGCCATTCCCTTTCTTTCTTTTGATTTTCTAAATCTTTTTCTATAAACTTTCTTTCCTTTTTTTGAACTATTTTTTTAGTTTCTTTTTTCTTTTCTGGTGGCTTTTTATTTTCTACTATTACATCATAATCAAAGAAAATTAAGTTCATTAAATCTGTTATCTCTCTTAAATTATTTTTTTCTTTTTTAGTTGTTAAAATTAATTTCAATTTTTTTCCCTCCTTAAATTGAAAAAAGAGAAATACTGATTTTTCTCAATATCTCTCTAGTTCTATCTTTTACCTATTTGACATCATCTAACATATTCTCTTACTTTTTCATTAGAATATTCTTCAATTTCTTCCTGCTCATCATCAATATCAATAACTTCTCTTTCTTTTGTATCTCCTATTTTTAGTAATTTATTTACCTCTTTTAATCTTGCCAAACTTTCTTGTAATTCCTGTTCTTGTGCAAATGGTACAGATAAATTTTCTTTTGCATTTTTACATTGTAATTCTATATTTTGTAATTTTTGTGTTGTACTTTCTAATTGTTTATCCATTGACTCTAACGCATTATTTATACGAGTTATTACACCTACTTTATCAGCTCCAAGTACAGCTCTATAAGTCTGCTTATTTTTTAATGCTACTTGAAATATTTTTGAAAAGCTATTAAATTCCAAATACATTTTAAAACCTCTATATTCTCCTATATATATTCCTTTTAAGTCAGTAACCTTTTTACATAGTTCTAA
The DNA here is from genome assembly GCA_949294555.1 of uncultured Eubacteriales bacterium. Classification (GTDB taxonomy): domain Bacteria; phylum Bacillota; class Clostridia; order TANB77; family CAG-508; genus CAG-269. Next base: position 4,969 of record CASFHP010000001.1, on the reverse strand, counting down.
TATTTTTTCTCCTGCTTTTGCTCTTTCATTGTATATTTGATTATCTATTACCATTGATGAAAAATTATCTTCATTTATTTTTGTATTTTCAGTTAGTTGTTTTTTATCTTCTTTTAAATTATCTATTGTTTCATTACACTCTTTTATTTGTTGTGGGTATTTTCTATTTATCAATTCTTCTAATTCATATTTTTGATTTAAATAGCTTTGTTTTAACATTTTTAACTTTGTTGTTTTTGCCTCTAATTCTGTTTTTTCTTTTATATGCTCATTTCCTGTTGCAAGTGCTTTTATCTCTGCATAATCTAATGCTCTTTCATCAATATCTTCCATACTTCTAATTGGTGTTTTTGATGTCATTATTTGGCTAGTAAATGATTGTTTTTGTTCTATTAGCTGATACATATATGCGTCAAATGTTCTTTGTGTTACATAGTTATATATATGCACAAGTTCATTTTCATTTCCTTGCCTTAATATTCTTCCAATTCTTTGTATTAAATTAGCACTTGTCCACGGACAGTCTAAATTGTGAAGTGCTATAATTTTATCTTGTACGTTTGTGCCTGCACCCATTTTAGATGTACTACCCATTAAAACTCTTATTTCTCCAGTACGAACTTTATCAAATAATTCTTCCTTTTTTGCCTCTGTTGTTGCCTCGTGAATGAAAGCAATTTCATCTTCTGGTATTCCTTTTTCTATTAGTTTTCTTTTCATATCTGTATAAACATCTGTAAATTCTCTTTCTTTACATTTCCATACACCATTTACTAATTCTAATTCATAGGGATTATCGTCTGCACCAAGTGATTTGGGTGTTGATAAATCACAAAAAACAAGTTGTGTCGACCTTTTTTCTTTTGTTTTTTCCCATATATCATATATATTTTTAACACAAACATTTACCTTGCTATTTTCATTATCTGGCAGGTTACTATTGATTAGCCTTTGGTCTAATGCTAGTTTTCTTCCTTCATTAGTTATAGCAAGCATATTATCTTCCCATACTGGAACTAATCCTGCTCTAATTGCCTCTGCTCTTTCTCCTAGCTCTGATACCATATCTATTTGTATTTGTGTCGGCTCTACTGCTATATTATGCTTTTCAGCTTGTGGTGTTGGTAAGTCCAATGTTTCTGATGTTTGAATATCTGCTATTTCACGAAACATTGTCATAAGTTCAGGGATATTATTAAACTTTGAAAATCTTGTTTTCACTTTAAATTTATCTCCGTTCTGGTGCAAGTTCTATTGCTGTTACTGTTTCTCCAAATGTGCTTGCCCAACTATCAAAATGTTGTAAATGATTTTTAACTAATGTATTGTATTGTAAATATCTTTGCATAGTATATAATTCTGTCATACTATTTGATAAAGGTGTTCCAGTTGTAAATATAACGCCTTTGCCACCGTGTTATTTCATCCATATACTGTGTTTTCATAAACATATCAAAACTCTTTTGTGCATCTCCACTTTGTACCCCTGCTATTCTTTTCATTTTACTTTGTAAAAATAGGTTTTTATAATAGTGTGCTTCATCTACAAAAAGCCTGTCTATTCCGTAATTGTTCAAATGTGATTACATCATCTTTTTTATCTGCATTATTTAATTTTTCTAGTTTTGCCTCTAGTGATTTTCTTGTTTTTTCTAATTCTCTTATTGTGAATTTTTCGCCATTTAATGCTTTTGTTTCTTCTATACCTTGTATTATTTCTTCTATTTGTTGCTCTAAAAAATACCTTTGCCTTTCTATTGACATAGGTATTTTTTCAAATTGTGAGTGTCCCATTACAATAGCATCAAAATCGCCTGTTGCTATTTTGGAACAAAATCTTTTTCTATTATTTTTTGAAAATTCCTTTTTAGTTGTTACAAGTACATTTGCACTAGGATATAGTTGTAAAAATTCGTTTGAGAATTGCTCTATTAGATGGTTGGGTACTACAAAAAGACTTTTATTACATAAACCTAATCTTTTACTTTCCATTGAACTTGCCACCATTTCAAACGTCTTTCCTGCTCCTACTTCGTGGGCAAGTAATGTGTTACCTTTATAAAGTATTCTTGCAATGGCATTTAATTGATGTGGTCTTAATTTTATTTCTGGATTCATACCATAAAATTTCAAATGACTTCCATCATATTCCCTGTTTCTTATGCTATTAAATTTTTCATTATATAATTTTACAAGTTCTTCCCTTCTATCAGGGTCTTTAAATATCCATTCTTCAAATTTCATTCTTATTTCATCTTGTTTTGCTTGTGCTATTGCTGTTTGTTGTTTATCTATTATACTTTTTTCTTCTGGTGTTCCTTCATTTATTTTTTTGTATATTTTTATATCATTTAAGTTTAATGTTGTTTCTATAATTTTATATGCACTTGCCTTTTTTACACCATAGGTTTTTGTAGCCTTTACACCTTTATCTACTGACTTTCCTGTGACATTCCATTGCGAAGTGCATTCAGAATAATGTACTTTAATTTCTCTTTTTTTATAATCTTCTGTATCCAACAACTCATATATAAACTGTTCTATATATTTTTCTGGTATCCAAGTAGCACCTAGTTTAGCAACTATTTCACTTGCTTTTATATCTTCTGGTATTACTTTTTCAAGTTCTCTAACATTTATTTCAAACTCTGGATTATGCTCTGCTATTCTTCTTGCTATATTCAATTTTTCTCTAACATTTCCAGAAAGATATTCATCTGCTGTTACATACTTTCTTTCTTCAGGTGGTGTGTCTGGTAATCTAAATATTTGCCCTTCTAATTCTTTTACAAGTTCTTCTTCTGTTTTGTCTGTAATTGATTGCATAAATTCCATATCAATTCTTGCTTTTTCTGTTAGCGAAACAATAAGAGCTTCATTTGCTGTATCTACTTTTGTTATTTCTTTTTTAGCTTTTATTGTTCTTTTTGAAAACATATCAGCTTTTTTTATAAAGTTACCTTTTGAATCTAATATTTCTAATGAGCATAATAGATAATAACTACTATCTTCGGAAAATGCTTGATTATTCCCTCTACTGTTAATTATTCCATATTTTTTTACAAAATTATCATATATGCTGTTTAATCTTTCTTGTTCTAACTTTATTTCACTATCTGCTCCATCTTCTACTTGTAATTCTATAAGTCTTCTAACACTCTCTCGTATCTCTACCATACCTTTTATACGATTTAATTTGGTTTCTGGTAGGTCTTTTTCAAACATTCTACTATTTTCTCTGTAATAAACTTTATTGTCTATAACCGTATAAGAATAATTTTTAACTGTTGGGTCTGCTGGTATTGAATTTTCTTCATCTTCTATCAATTCGTCTAAATCATATTCTTCTATTTCAGCTTGTATATTTGAAATAGCATTTGAAAGCATATAGTCTAAATCACTACCTTCTATCATTTTACAAGCTGAACTTTCTCCAAATCTGGCACTTTCCATTACCATTTGTCCCATAATCATATTAGGATTATCTACAAAATATTTATTCATTTTTATTCCATTTTCTGTTGTATCAAGGTTTACCCAATCATCTTCAATATCTGTTATTTTATCTCTTTTCTTTAAGAATATAATGTCTGATGTTACTTCTGTTCCTGCATTACTTTTAAATGTATTATCTGGTAATCTTATTGCTCCAATTAGTTCTGCTCTCTGTGATAAATATCTTCTAACACTCGTATTTTCCTTATCCATTGTTCCTTTACTCGTTACAAAAGCAACAATTCCACCGTGGGCGAACTTTATCTAATGTTTTTGCAAAAAAGTAATCGTGTAATACAAATTTATTTTTGTTATATCTTCTATCATTAGGTTTGAAGTCATCAAATGGCACGTTTCCAACTGCTACATCAAAGAAATTGTCTGGTATATTTGTTTTCTCATATGCTTGAACTGCTATTGTAGATTTTTGATATAATTGCTGTGCTATTCTTCCAGAAACACTATCTAATTCTACACCATACATCTGACAGTTATTTAATTCTTCTGGTAACATACCAAAAAAGTTACCAATACCACACGCTGGCTCTAAAATATTTGCTTGTTTTAATCCCATATTTTGTAGTGCTTTATATATATTTCTTATAACTATTGGTGGTGTATAATATGCTGTTACACTAGACGCTCTTGCATTTTTGTATTCATCTTCTGTTAGTAATTCTTTTAATTCTGCATATTCGTTTGACCAGTTTTCATTTTGTTCTTCAAATGCTGATTTTAAACCTCCCCAACCTACATATTTTGATAGTATTTCTTGTTCTTCTGGCGTAGCATATCTGTTTTGTTCTTCACATAGTTTTAATACTTTTATTGCCTCTATATTATTTTGATATTTTTCTTTTAATGTTCCTACCCCTAAATTATCATCTGTAATCTTGAAATTGTTTCTTTCTTCAGGTGGTATTTCTGGGTGTAAGTCAAAATATTCAATGTTTTTATTTTTCTTTATTATTTGAGGACTAATATTATCTTCTATAATCTCTTCTGAATATTTTTTTCTATATTCTGTTAATTTTTCAAAATCTTCATCATCAATTAAATCTACTTTTCCATTATCATTATAATTAAATACTTCATTAAATAAGAAATCATAGAATTGTTTGTCCACCCATTGATTATTATAATTGTCCCTTGCAATTAGCACACCTTTATCATCAATTTTAATTTCTATATCATATATTTTGTGTTTTCTCAAAACTCTGTCTAATAAATCTATTTCTTCATTACTGTTTTCTTTTTCCATTTGTTGCTCATAATTTTGTGCTAATGCCTGTACTAAATGTTTGAAATAATCAACTACATCTCCATTATAAAAGTCTATTTTTATTATCATATTTTTAATTTCTTCTTGTTCTTTTGGTGTTGTAGCTTTTATATTTTCAATAATATTTCCAACTTCAAAATAATGTGTGTTTTTATCTGTTTTTACCTCTAAAATTTGTCCTAAATCAATTCC